>NZ_BAAAUS010000027.1:0-400020 GCF_039534065.1 Pseudonocardia yunnanensis
ATCTTCGAACTCAACACCCGCCGCGTCTACCCCCGACTCGACGCCCAACTCAAAGCCGCGGGGCACTAACCGCCGTTGACCGAGCCCCCGTCCTGCACGGCCGAGCGGTCGTTGTGCCTCAGGCGCTGGGCCGTGCGGGCGAGGTGCTCGGTCATCACGGCGACGGCTGCGGTCTCGTCCCTGCGTTGCACGGCGAGGACGAACTCGCGGTGCTCCGCCGTGCCGCGGATCCCGACGTGGGGGTCCTCCTCCTGCGCGCGGATCAGCGACATCAGCATCGGTCCGTGGAACGACCGGGCGAGCATCTCGACGGCTGCGTTGTGGGTGGCGCGCGCGACCCGGACGTGGAACTCGGCGGAGAGCGCAGCGGGATAGGTCTTCTCCGCCTTCAGGTGGGCCTCCGCGCGATCGCAGATCTCCAACAGGTCGGCGATGTCCGCTTCGTCGGCGCGCTGGCACACGAGGGGCACGATCCCGACCTCGAAGACCTGCCGGGCCTCGGTGACGTCGCCGGGCTCGATCACGGAGAACGTCAGCAGGTCCGAGATGCCCTCTCCCACGAGGGCGCTCGTCGGTGCGGTGACGAACGCCCCGCCGCGGGCGCCCACGCGGATGGTGACGAGACCGTTGGCCTCGAGCCCTCGCAGCGCTTCGCGAACGGTCACCCGGCTCACGCCGAACCGCTCTCCCAGCTCCCGTTCGGAGGGCAGGCGATCGCCCGCCTTGAGTTGGCCGTCGCGGATCAGTAGGCGGATCTGGTCGACGATGAGCCTCGACACCCGCCCTGCGTTCACGCGGTTGAACATGTCGCCGTATCGGTCTGGCGCCGCCGTGTCAGGTGCGTCGGAGTGAGCGCTCATGGCCTGATGATAAGGCCACACTCACCTGGCAGAGGTCAGCCCGGCTCCGATCCCCGGTCAATCGGGCGGGTCGGCGATCTTGTCGCGGGCTTCGGTCGCCCGCCGACGTGGTGCGGCGTCACGCAGTCGTGGCGGGAAAAGCCCGGTCACACGGCTGTGGGCAACATGGGTGGATGTCGCTCGCGTGCCAGGATCGTGGCCCACGCGCGAGTGCAGGAGGTTCACCCCGTGGCGTTGCGGTATGCACTGCTGGCCTTGCTCGAGGCCACGCCGATGAGCGGCTACGAGTTGACCAGGCAGTTCGACGCCTCGGCCGCCTACGTGTGGCACGCCCACCATCCGCAGATCTACACGGAGCTGCGCCGGATGGAGGCCGACGGCCTGGTCGAGGCCGAGGAGGCGCCGCGGGGAGCCGGCGCGACGAAACGGCACTACTTCATCACCGACCCCGGCTGCGACGAGCTCCTGCGATGGGTCTCCGAGGTGGTCGAGCCCGCCCGCGAACGGGATGCCGCGTATCTCAAGGCCACCTACTTCGAGTTCGGCTCCTTCGACCTGGTCCGTCGCCACCTGCGCAGCCACCTCGAGCACTACGAGCGGATGGCGGTGCGGTGGCAGCTGCACGCCGACCAGCTCGAACGGCGCGACACGTTGCTGCTGCGCCAGCGCCTCGCGCATGCGCCACGGCATGCGCAGGCGGCGATCGTCGCGTTCAAGGTGCACGTGTACCGGGGCCTGACCGAGCGTGCCCACACCGAGGTGCGGTGGGCCCGGCAGGGGTTGGAGCTGGTCGATCGGCTCGAGAGCGAGGCCGGACTGCCGGCCGACGAGACCGTCTACCACCCGACCCCACCGAAACGGTCCACCACCTGATTCCGCCGTGGTCGCGGGTGCTCCGCCGCACTATTTTATGTACGTCTTTACGTATACGGTGACGTACATCGGCGACGGCAACGGGAGGGTCGACGATGACACGAACGGCGACCGTGAACGTCGGCGAGGTGATCGAGAAGGCCCGGCTCAACCCGGTCCGAGTGCTCTGCGTCGCGCTCTGCGCGCTGGTCGCCCTCTTCGACGGCCTCGATCTGCAGATCATCGGGCTCGCCGCCCCGTCCATCGCCGCGACGATGCACATCCCGGTGGGGGCCCTGGGCGCCGTCTTCTCCGTTGCTCTGGCCGGGTTGGCCGTCGGTGGTCTCGTGATCGCGCCATGGGCCGACCGCCTGGGTCGCAAGGCGGTGCTGGTGGCCGCGGTCGTGACCTTCGGCGTGTTCACGCTCGCCACCATCACCGCGAACACGGTGACGACGCTCCTGGTCTACCGCTTCCTCACCGGTCTCGGACTGGGCGCCGCGGTGCCCTGCGCGATCAGTCTCGCCTCCGAGGTGGTTCCGGTCCGGCGGCGCGCCGCGGTCGCCGGGCTGCTCTTCGCGGGTTTCCCCCTCGGCGGGGTGCTCGCCGGGCTGCTGGGCAGCGCCCTCATACCGGTCAGCGGCTGGCACAGCCTCTTCGTGGTGGGCGGCGTCGGCCCGCTTCTCACGGCCGTCGTGCTCGTGGTGGCGCTCCCCGAGTCGCTGATCTTCCTGGTGTCCCGCCGGGCACCACGCAGGCGGGTCGCGCGCTCGATGGCCCGGGTGGCGCCCGACGTCTCCGTCGATCCCTCGCTGCTCGTGGCCGACGCCCGCGATCGCACCGCCGGCGCTCCGGTGCGCCGGCTCTTCGCCGCCGACCGCCGGCTCGGTACCGCGCTGTTGTGGACCGCGTCCTTCGTGGCGTTCGGCGTGCTCGTCGTCAACACGTCGTGGGCGCCCACCCTGCTCGCACCCCTCGGGCTGCCGGTCGCCCGCACCGCACTGGCCCTCGCCCTGTTCAACGCCGGCAGTGTGATCGCCACGGCGGCAGGCGGCTGGTTGATCACCCGTTACGGCGCGCGCCGCGTGCTGCCCGCCGCGTTCCTGCTCGCCGCCATCGGACTCGTCGGGGTCGGTGTGCTCGCCCCGTCGGCGTCAGGGGTGGCCTCGGCGGAGGTGCTCGTCGGCCTCGGGCTGGGATGCGCGAGCTCGGGAGTGATCGCCCTGGCCGCCGTGGCCTACTCGACCGCGATCCGCTCGACCGGTGTCGGCTGGGCGCTGGGCATCGGCCGGGTCGGCTCGTTCGCCGGCCCTCTCGTCGTCGGCGCGCTCGCTGCCGCCGCGTGGGCCGTGGCCGGAGTGTTCGCCGTGCTCGCGGCCGCCTGCCTGGTGGGCGGCAGTGCGGCGGCCGCCCTCCGATCCGCCCCTGACGCCGGACCCCCCTCCCGTTCCCCCCTTCACGAAGGAGCCGCATGAGCCGCATCCCGCTGACCCTCGCCTGCTGGGACTACGACCGAACGCAGGCACTCGCCGACGGATCGGTCCGCCCGGACGGGCTGGACCTGACCTACCTGTGCCTGCCGGTGGAGGAGACCTTCTTCCGGATGCTGCGCCACCGCGAGTTCGACGCGGCGGAGATGTCGCTGGGGTCCTACGTGACGAACCTGGCCGCTGATCCCGACGGCACGGCGTTCGTCGCGATCCCGGTGTTCCCCTCGCGCGCGTTCCGGCACAACGGGATCTACATCCACAGCGGGAGCGGTATCGAGAAGCCGGCCGACCTGGTGGGCCGCACCGTCGGCGTGCCCGAGTACCAGCTCACGGCCGTGGTGTGGATCCGCGGCATCCTCGCCGACCACCACGACGTGCCGGTGTCCTCGGTGAAGTACCGGACCGGAGGGATGCACCAGCCGGGCCGGGTGGAGAAGCAGGCGCTGAACCTGCCGCCGGAGATCGACATCGCGCCCATCGCGCCGGACCGGACGCTCGCCGACATGCTGGTGACGGGCGAGATCGACGCCCTCTACGCCCCGCGCATGCCGCGCCCGCTGCTGGAGGGGCGGCCCGAGGTCCGGCGCCTGTTCGCCGACCCCCGCGCCGTGGAGGAGCAGTACGCCGCCGAGACCGGGATCTTCCCGATCATGCACGTGGTGGTGGTGCGCCGGGACGTGTACGAGGCACGGCCGTGGGTGGCGCAGTCGCTGTTCGCCGCGTTCGAGCAGGCCAAGGCGTTGACGGAGAGCCGGATGTCCGAGACCGCGGCCAACCGCTACATGCTCCCGTGGCAGTACGACGAGGTCGAGCGCACCCGGCGGGTCCTCGGCCCCGACTTCTGGCCGTACGGGCTCGAGCGCAACCGCGCCACCCTCGAGGTGTTCCTGCGCTACGCCCACGAGCAGGGCCTGACCGCACGCCGCCTCGCGCCGGACGAGCTGTTCGCCCGCGAGACCCTCGAGAGCTACGTGATCTGATGGGGACGGCGACGATGGATCTGGAGGCGGTCCGCCACGACATCGCTGACGCCTGTCGCGTGATGGCCGCCCGCGGGCTCGCCGACGGAGTGCTGGGACACGTGAGCGTGCGCGTCGACGCCGAGCACCTCCTCGTGCGCTGCCGCGGCCCGCGCGAGCGGGGCCTGGCGTTCACCGAGCCCGCCGACATCCGGCTCGTGAACCTCGAGGGGGAGGGCGACCTCGAGGGCGGCTACAGCGTCCCGAACGAGCTGCCGCTGCACACCGAGGTGCTGCGCAGCCGGCCCGAGGTCCGTTCGGTGGTGCACGCCCACCCCTTCGCGGTGGTGGCAGCCGACCTTGCAGGCCTGGCGATCCGGCCGATGCTCGGGGCCTACGACATCCCGGGCGCTCATCTGGCCGCGGGGGGCGTGCCCGTCCATCCGCGGGCCGTCCTGGTGCGCGACCGGCGCCTCGCGGCCGAGATGGTGGCGTCGATGGGCGACCGGCCCGTGGTCGTGCTGCGCGGGCACGGGCTGACCAGCACGGGGGACAACCCGGCACACGCGGTGCTGCGCGCGATCAGCGTCGACACCCTCGCCCGCATGGCGCTCGCCGTCGCGAACGCGGGCGGTACACCCGTCGATCTGCCCGACGCCGACCTCGCCGAGCTCCCCGACCTCGGCAGCGGGTTCACCGAGTCCACCGCATGGCGCCACGAGCTCGCCCGCCTCACCGGCGCTGAGTAACTCCGCGAGTCGCCCGGATGCCGGGCACGAGTCGCCTCCGGCCCGGCGATTGCTCCCGGAGGTCGTGCCCGGATCTCGCGGTCCCGTCGGTCAGTGGTCGTTGCGCGCTGACGAAACCGGTGATCTCGACCACGGCATATGGACCAGCGGCGCAGTGCAAGGTCTGATCCGGGACATACCGGCATGCGAGGCACGTGTCTCGCGCATCATCATGTCGTGGACGGCCGAGATCGAACACGGCCGCCTGGAGCTGTGCTGGAGCCTGCGACCACCGGGGCTGGACCCCCGCTGCGACGGCGCGCGGGGAGGACGAGAGGGAAGAGCATGACCACTGCGACGAACCGTGTCGCCATCATCACCGGAGCAGCGCGCGGCATCGGGGCCGCGACGGCGCAGCGGCTCGCTGCCGACGGGATGGCCGTCGCTGTGCTGGACCTCGACGAGCCCGGGGCGAAGGCCGTGGCCGAGCAGATCGTCACCACCGGTGGGCGGGCGCTCGGGGTGGCCGTCGACGTGTCCGACCCCGAGGCGGTGCAGGCCGCCGTCGACCGCGTGGCGGCCGAGCTCGGCGCGCCCACGGTGCTGGTGAACAACGCGGGCGTCACGCGCGACAACCTGCTGTTCAAGATGACCGAGGTCGACTGGGACACCGTGATGGGCGTGCACCTGCGTGGCGCGTTCCTCATGACCCGGGCCGTGCAGAAGCACATGGTCGAGGCGAAGTGGGGCCGGGTCGTCAGCCTGTCGAGCACGTCCGCGCTGGGCAACCGCGGCCAGCTGAACTACTCCACGGCCAAGGCCGGTCTGCAGGGCTTCACCAAGACGCTCGCGATCGAGCTGGGCAAGTTCGGCGTCACCGCCAACGCAATCGCGCCGGGGTTCATCGCCACCGAGATGACCCGCGCCACCGCGGATCGGCTGGGTGTGCCGTTCGAGGACTTCATCACCGCGTCCGCGAAGCAGATCCCTGTGGGGCGGGTCGGCCAGCCCGAGGACATCGCCCACCTGGTGTCCTTCCTCGTCAGCGAAGGCGCCGGGTTCATCTCCGGGCAGGTCGTGTACGCGGCCGGCGGCCCGAAGGCCTGAGAGCCGCCTCACCGGATCACCGGGGCCGGCCGCGGCGTCTGCGCCGGGGCCGGCCTCGACATATCACCACGTCAGGCCCTGCCTCTACACCCTGACCGACGTCGCCGCCGAGCTCCGGCTCGACGTCTACGTGGGAGAGCGCGACAGCCTGAAGTCGCAGGAACTCACGCTCGGCCTCGTTGCCGGTGCGGACGATCGCGGCCTCGTACGCCTCCGCAGCCTCGGCCTCGCGGCCGAGGCGGCGGAGCAGGTCGGCGCGGATGGCGTGGAACAGGTGGTAGCCGTCGAGGCCGAGATCGTCGACGAGCCCGAGCGCTGCCTGCGGTCCGTCCACCTCTGCGACCGCGACCGAGCGGTTGAGGGCGACGATCGGACTCGGCGTCAGCGCCAGCAACTGGTCGTAGAGCGTGCGGATCTGTCCCCAGTCGGTGGCGGCGGCGCACGGAGCGTCGCTGTGCACGGCGTTGATCGCTGCCTGGATCTGGTACGGGCCCGGCCGGTTACGCCGCAGGCAGCGCCGGACGAGAGCCTGGCCTTCGGCGACGAGGTCGGCGTCCCAGAGGTCGCGGTCCTGGTCGGGGAGCAGGACGAGGCCACCGTCGGCCGTGGTGCGGGCCGCACGGCGCGACTCGGCGAGGAGCATGAGTGCGAGCAGGCCGTCGACCTCCGGTTCGTCGGGCATCAACTCGGCGAGCAGCCGGCCGAGGCGGATGGCCTCGCCACAGAGGTCCTCGCGGACGAGCCGGTCGCCGGAGCCGGCCGTGTAGCCCTCGTTGAAGATCAGATACACGACGGCCAGCACGGCGTGGAGACGTTCCGGGAGATCGGGCTCGCGCGGCACCCGGTAGGGGATCCGTGCGTCTCGGATCTTGCCCTTCGCCCGGACCAGCCGCTGCGCCATCGTCGGCTCGGGCACCAGGAACGCGCGGGCGATCTCCGCCGTGCTGAGCCCGCCGAGGAGCCGGAGCGTGAGCGCGACCTGCGCCGGGGTGGCGAGCGACGGGTGGCAGCAGGTGAAGATCAGCCGCAGACGATCGTCCCGCACGGGTCCCTCCTCGGACTGCTCCGACGGCGCGTCGAGAAGGGCGGCCTGGGCGTGCCGGTCCTCACGGGACGCCTCGCGGCGCAGGCGGTCGATGGCACGGTTGCGGGCGGTCGTGATGATCCAGCCGGCCGGGCTCGGAGGGGGCCCTGTCGTGGGCCAGCGCGCCACGGCGGCGGTGAACGCGTCCTGCACCGCTTCCTCGGCGACGTCGATGTCGCCGAAGGCGCGCACCAGGACGGCCACCGCGCGACCGTGCTCCGCGCGGAACACACGCTCGATCTCCGCCGTGGACAGCACCGGCACGGAGGATCAGTCCTCGCCGTAGAGCGGCCGCACCTCGACGGGGAGCGTGAGCACCCGGGCGAGTTTGCGGCCCCACACGAGGGCAGCGTCCAGGTCGGGCGCCCTGACGATCGTGAAGCCGCCCAGGTGCTCCTTGCCTTCGGCGAACGGCCCGTCGGTGATGAGCACGTCGTCGCCCCGGGCGCGCAGCACGGTGGCCGTGCTTGCCGGGTGCAACCCCGCAGCGAAGACCCAGGCCCCTTCGGCTCTCATCTCCTCGTTGAGGGCATCGAGATCCCGCATGATCGGCTCCAAGACCTCCGGCGGGGGAGGCTCGCCGTCGGGCTGGTAGATGCTGAGCAGGTACTGCTTCATCGGAAAGCCCCCTCAGGCGTCAGCGCCGATCCGGCGGTAGGTCGCGATGAGGACGCCGGTGGTGGTCGGCACGGAGTCGACGAGCCGCAGTCTGGCGAATGCGGCGTTGTCCGTGAAGGCGCCGTCGGTGAACAGGCGCCGCCCGGAGCCCAGGACGAGCGGGTGGATCGAGAGCACGTACTGGTCGACGAGGTCGTGCCGGATGAGGGTGCGGCACAGCTCTCCGCTGCCGAGCACGACGAGGTCGTCCGCCGACTCGGCCTTGAGCTCGGCCACGGACTTCGCCGCGTCGCCGTGGAGCAGCGCGGAGTTGTTCCAGGGGAGCGGTTCGGTGAGGGTCCTCGACGCGACGTACTTCCGCCGAGCGTCGAGCACCGGGGTGAACGGGTTGTCCTGCTGCTTCGGCCAGAAGCCGGCGAAGTCCTGGTAGGTCCGCCGGCCGAAGAGAAGGGACACGTTCGGGGCGGTCATGCCCTCGCCCATCACACGGCCCATGACAGGGTCGCTGTAGGGCTGCGCCCAGCCGCCGTGCGCGAAGCCGTCGCGTTCGTCCTCGTCGCAGCGGCCCGGCGCCTGCATCACGCCGTCGAGCGTCAGGTTGCCGACCACGGTGAGCATGCCCACGGGTGGGACCTCCTCGCACTGTGGCGCCGGCCCGGTGCCGGCGTCCCACCCTCTGTACGAACGGTTCCGGGCCCGTTCGACAGATGCGGCGAGGAATTCTCAGACGGCTCGGCCCGGAATCACGTCAGCTTGCGCCCGGACCGCCGCCACGAGGCCCGCAGCATCGTCCGCGTGGAAGCGGAGCTCGGTGATCTCCGCCGTGCGGCCCCCTGTCAGCACGACGGTGACGGGCCGGTTCAGCGTGACCTCCACCGTGGTCTGGTTGGACACCACCACGTGCAGGGTGTCCCCGTCGACCTGCACCGTGTGGCCGTCGCGGCTGCGGCGCACCCGCCGGGCGCCCGCGACCGCCTCCCACGGGATGCGCACGTCGAGGCCTGCTCCGTATCGCACGCGCAGTCCCGACGGCCCGGCCGTGTGCGGGTGGACGATCACCCCGGCGAGCATCCCGAGCACGAGCACCGCGCCCCAGACGCCGAGGACCAGCAGCAGAATGCGCAACCACTGCCACGGCCACGGCACGATCAGGTCCAGCGCCACGACCTCGATGACCGACAGGGCGAGAATCACCACGATCGGCGCCAGCATCGGAGCGTGGTAGGCGAAGGCCGCGTCGCCCGGCCCGGTGTCGGGGCGCCGCAGCACCCAACGGGCGAGGCTGCGCCACCCGGCGGCCTCGAACTCTGCAGCGCGCTTCGCGAGAACCGGTAGGGGAGTCATCGCCCGCTCCAGATCCCGTACACGCGGCGGACGGCCTCGGCCTGTGCCGGGGCGAGGTCGCGGAGGAAGGCGGCGGCGAACGGATGGGCGTCGAGGTCCAGGCCCGGGTCGATTCCCGCCACGAGCTCGGCGGGGACGGCCGCGGCGAAGTCGCGCGCGAGTTCGGTGACGTCCGAGTCGTCGACCGACCGCGTGGCCAGCTCGTCGAAGCGGCGGTACAGCTCCGCCGTGCGCGCCACCACCTCCGGATCGTGCAGGACCTCTCGATACTGCTCAGCGACGAGCGCGGCGGCCCCGCTGGCGTCGAGGAGCGCGAGGAACTCGCGGTCGCGCCGGGCGGCGTCGCTGCCGGGGAACGCCGTGGTCATCCGGTCGAGCAGCTCGGCCGTGGGCATCGACACGGCGTCGTCGGCGTCCAGGGGGCCATCGGCCGCCCGGCGCAGCAGCTCCGCCAGCCGCTCTCTACGCCGCCGGATCTCCACCTCCTGACGGGCGAGGTCGGCGTCGATCTCGGCGAGGATCTCGCCCAGCTCCCGGCCCTCGTCGTCGGCGAGCACGTCAGCCGCCTCGTCCAGGCTCAGTCCCAGCTCGGTGAGGCGCCGCACCCGGGCGAGCCGCAGCACGTCACGCACGCCGTAGGTCCGGTACCCGTTGAACCGCCGTGGGGGCTCGGGCAACAGCCCGATCCGGTGGTAATGGCGGACGGTGCGGGTGGACACCCCGACCGCCTCCGCCAGCTCGCCGATGCGCATGCCGCAATCACAAACCCTGACGCTGCGACAAGGTCAAGCCCCGGGCCGGGGATCAGCGTGCGAGGCGGAAGGTGGAGTACGTCACCGTCGTCCCGCGCAGCGTCAGGTCGCGGGACGCGACCACCTCGGCCCAGAGCCCGGCCGCCGTCGCGAGGCCGAGCACATGGTCCTGGTCGCCGGAGGTGCCGAAGAAGAGCAGCACGCGACCGTCCGGCCGCAAGCGTGCATCGATGCCGGAGAAGAAGCGGCCCACCGCGGCGTAGCCCTCGTCGGCCATCGCGCACTCGAGCAGGTCCCGCGGGGCGAACCAGCGGAACGGCGGATCGATGACCATGAGGTCGAAGCTGCCCTCCACCTCCGAGTAGACGTCGCTGACGCAGAACGCGGCGCGCACCCGGTTGCGAGCGGCATTCGCCGTCGCCGCCTCGACAGCGGCCGGGTTGACGTCGACGCCGACGACGTCCGCCGCGACGCCGGCGGCGAGGATCGCGTTGACACCGGAACCGGTGCCCATGTCGAGCACGCGGTCGCCGGGGCGCACCTCGTCGAGCACGGCCCGGCCCAGCAGGTCGGACGTGGGGGTCGGGGCGAAGACGCCGGGCGGGACCACGAGGTCGAGGCCGAGGTAGGACAACCGCTGCTCCCCGACGTTGCTCAGCTCGCGGTAGGCACGCTCGTGCCAGTGTCGGAGTTCCGCGATCCGCTCGGAGGACATGGCGGGCCGGTAGGTCATGGCCGCGACGCTAGGGCGGCCACCGTCGGCGCCGCGACCGAATTGGCCTCACATGTGCATCCACCCGCCGTCGACGATCCACCGCTGGCCCGTGCAGGCCCGGCTGTCGTCGGCGGCGAGCCACAGCACCATGCGCGCGATGTCGTCGGGATGAAGGACGTGCGGCACGGCCTGGGCCGCGGCACGGTGGGCGTCCGCCTCGGGGGTCAGCCAGGTCTCCCGCTGGCGCGGTGTCATCACCGAGCCGGGCAGCACGCAGTTGACGCGCACACCGTCGGCGCCGAACTCGCGGGCCAGGGACCTGGTGAGGCCTTCGATGGCGGCCTTGGCCGTCATGTAGGCGGTGAGGTCGAGCAGGTCGATGTGAGCGCTGATCGAGCCGATGTTGATGATCGATCCGCGCCCCGCGGTGCGCATCGCGGGGGCGACGGCCTGCGCGGCGAAGAACATGTGGTCGAGGTTCACCCGCATCCGCTCGTCCCAGTACGCCGGCTCGACCTCGGTGACGGCATGGCGGGTGTCGTTGCCCGCGTTGTTGACGAGTACCTGCACGTCGCCCAGCTCGGCGGCGATCTCCCGGATCACCGCGCGGTAGGCGTCGAGGTCGCGGATGTCGCACTCGCGGAAGAGGGGCCGCGGGTGGCCGTGCGCGGTCACGTGCTCGACGAGCGCGTCCGCGGCCTGCGTCTGGATGTCGACGAATCCGACACGCGAGCCCTGCGCCGCGAACTGGGCCACGTACTCCGCGCCGAGCCCGCTCGCACCTCCGCTGATGAGGACCACTGTGTCGCGGAGGCTCGGGTAGGTCGCGTAGCCGGTCATGCCGGAACCCATCGATCGAGATTCACGGGTTGCGACTCTAACGGCGTGATCGACCCACGGCCTGGCGCTGATACTGCTGCCTGCGGTGATACAGCGCGGCGGCATCACCGGGCATGGTGGTGACATGCGTGCATGGGTGGTGGAACAGCCCGGGCCGATCGAGACCCGCCCGCTACGTCCCGTCGATCTGCCCGAGCCGGAGCCCGGGCCGGGAGAGGTACGGGTGCGGGTGCTGGCCTGCGGGGTGTGCCGCACGGATCTGCACCTCGCCGAGGGTGATCTCCCGCCGCGACGGCCGTCGACGGTGCCCGGCCACGAGGTCGTCGGAGTGGTCGACGCGCTCGGCGCCGGCGCGGATCGGTTCGCGGTCGGCGACCGCGTGGGGATCGCCTGGTTGCGGAGCACGTGCGGCCGCTGCCGGTGGTGCCGCACCGGCCGAGAGAACCTGTGCCCGTTCGCGACGTTCACCGGCTGGGACGCCGATGGTGGCTACGCCGAGCACGCCGTGGTGCCCGAGGCGTTCGCCTACCGGATGCCCGAGGGGATCGGGGACACGGAGTCGGCCCCGCTGCTGTGCGCGGGGATCGTGGGGTACCGGGCGCTGAGGCGCGCTGAGCTGCCTCCGGGCGGGCGGCTGGGGATCTACGGCTTCGGGGCGTCCGCGCACATCGTCGCGCAGGTGGCGATCGCGCAGGGAGCGACGGTCCATGTGCTCACGCGATCGGCGCAGGCACGGGGGCTCGCTCTCGAACTCGGAGCCGCTTCGGCCGGATCGTCGGACGACCCACCGCCCGAGCCGCTCGACTCCGCCGTGCTCTTCGCGCCGGCGGGTGGGCTCGTGCCGGTGGCTATGCGGGCCCTCGACCAGGGCGGCACCCTCGCGGTGGCGGGGATCTACCTGTCCGACATCCCGCGGATCAGCTACGCCGAGGAGCTGTTCCGGGAGAAGCAGCTGCGCAGCGTCACAGCCAACACGCGGGCGGACGGGGAGGAGTTCCTGCGGCTCGCCGTCGCGCTGGGGGTGCGGCCCACCGTGATGCCGCATCCCCTCGCCGAGGCCGACCGCGTGCTCGCCGATCTCGCGGGGGGCCGTGTGACCGGGGCGGCGGTCCTGATCCCGTGAGAGTGGCGAGAGGACTCAGCGGGTCGTTGTCCCGCCCCGGGACGCGAGCAGCCGCTGTGGAACGCGGAAGTGGCGGGAGAGCCGGAAGGTGATCGGCGGGCTGCTCGTCACCAGCTCCTTGTAGGCAACTGCTGCTCTGCCCGAGAGGTACCAACGGCGCGGGCTGTCGTCGGGGCGGGTGAACTGGATGACCGCGTCGCGCCGGCCGAGACTCACCGGCTGATGGATGTACCCGAACCGGAACGGGCGCCGAGTCCTGCCGGCGATCGTGCGTGCCACGTTGTCCGCCGCGTGGGCGGCGGAAGGGATCCCGCTCTGACAGGTTCCGTGCACCACGCCCCACGGCATGGCCACTGCGGCGGAGTCGCCTACGGCGAAGACCTCCGGATGTGACACGGAGCGCAGGAAGGCGTCGACGATCACCCGACCCTGCCCGTCGACGTGGAGTCCCGCCTCCCGGGCCAGGGGCGGGGCGACGAACCCGCCCGTCCAGAGGCACGCGTCGAACCGCACGAGCTCGCCGCCTGCCAGCTCCACCGCGTCCGGGAGGATCTTCCGTACCTCGACGCCGCTGCGCACGCCGATGTGCAGACGGTTCAGAGCCGCGTCGAGATGGGCGCGCGCACCGGCGCCCATCGTCGCGCCGGCTTCTCCGCGGCCGAGCAGCATCACCCGCAGGTGCGGAAACGACTCTGCGATCTCCGTGGCCGCCTCGACGCCCGTGAACCCGTTGCCGCACACCACGACGGACCCGCCCCGGGGCAGACCCCGCAAGCGGGCGGCCAGGGCTGCGGCGGCCCCCGGCCCGTCCAGCGTGTGTGCGTGCTCGGAGATCCCCGGTACGGCGGCACGGTCGGTTGCGCTGCCCGTCGCGCAGACGAGATGGTCGAAGCCGATCTGCGTGACTCCCTCGTCGGTGTCGATGTCGATACGCCGGGCGGCGAGTTCGATGCCTCGTGCCCGGCCCTGGACGAAGGTGGCGCCCGTTGCGGCAAGGAGGTCGGGCAGCGCGATCTCGGCGAGCTGTTGGCCGGTGGCGAGCTGGTGCATCCGCAGCCGTTCGGTGAACAGGGGCGACGGGTTCACGAGCGTGACCGCTCCCCTCCGCACACGGCGCGCCAGGCGGATCGCCGTCAGCGTTCCGGTGTAGCCGGCGCCCAGCACCACGGTGTGGACACGTTCGCCTCGCTCGGCCACTGGGCCACCTCCTCGCGGGTCGGGCGGACCGTCCCGGACCGCCGCGTCCAGCGAAGCAACGGTGAATGCGCGGCGTCCAACAGATCTCCGGCGGCTTGCACAACCAACGGTTGTCCGCGTAGACATCCGCCGGGCGGTGGCGGGGGGAGCAGCAGCGTGCGCGACGGCCAGGTGGATCTCGACCTTGCACAGGTCCGCGCTTTCGTCGCGGCCGCTGATGCACTGAACTTCAGCCGCGCGGCCGCTCATCTGCACCTCACCCAGCAAGCGCTGTCGAAGCGGGTGCAACGCCTCGAGCACGCGCTGGGCGGTCCGCTCTTCTCCCGCGGTGGCCGCAGCGTCGAGCTCACGGACGCCGGCAGACGATTCCTCCCCGAGGCGCGCAGGCTCCTCGTTCTCGCCGAGTCCGCGGCCGCGACGGCACGCAACGGTAACGCGCATTTGCGCGTCGACGTGTGGGGCCAGCTTCACGCGCCGCTGCGCATGGTCGGACGCGTGCTCGACGCCGACGAGGGTCTGGAGGTCGAGCCGAGCATGCGGCGTGGGCTCGCCGCGGCGACTGCCGCCCTCCTGCGCAGCGAGGTCGACGCCGCCTTCGGCCGGGTGCACGACCTCGGCACACCATGGCCACGGTCACTGCGGCACGCCCTGGTGCACCTGGACGCTCTCGGGGTTCTCGTACGCGCCGAACATCCGCTCGCCGGCACGAGCCTGCGCCCGGCCGACCTCGAGGGCACCACGTTGTGGGCGCCCGCCACCCGGGACGCCCCGGAATACAGCGGCTACATCCGCCGGTTCGCCGATTCGTTCGGGGCCCGGGTCGACGCGACGGGCACGAACCTGGGGATCGACCGTGTGATCATGCAGCTCGGCGAGCGAACGAACATGATGACGCTCGTACCGGCCGACATTCCCGTACCGGCCGGGTCGGGATGCCGCGTCGTTCCGCTCGTCGACCCGGTGCCTCGGTATCCCTGGTCCGTGGTGTGGCGACGCGACGACGCCGACCCGGCTCTCGCGCGCTTCCTGCGCTGTCTGCTCGCGGTCGGCCGCGCGGACCGGCGGTTCGACGCGAGACGCGACTGGCTACCCGAGATCGACCGCACTCCGCAACCGTGACCCGGGCGCTCCTACTGGCGGCCCACACGGTGAAACTCCGCCCCGCATCAGCACAGATTGCCGATTCATTGTGTGCAGGTGTACAGGCGTGAACGAGCCGTTGGCGGGCCGAGACCTGCCTTCTCGGCGCGCACCCGCGTCTGCTCTGCTCATCGAACCGGCCGCGGGGGATGCTGGGGGTGGGTGTGCTGGGTTCGGCGGTCCTGGACACCGTAATCGGATTGTCGTTCGTGTTCTTCCTGGTGGCGTTGCTGAGTTCGGCGGTCATCGAGTGGTGGGCGAATCTGCAGCGGAAACGTGCGAAGTTCCTGTTGCGCGGCGTGCAGGCGATGCTCGTCGAGGATCGCGGCCACCGCTCGCGGTACTGGTGGTCACCGCTCGCGTTGTGGGAGGCGGCCCGTGCGGAGGAGGCCCTCTACCAGTCGGTGCTCCGTCCGACGGTGGGGCAGGCGGCGGAGTCGGATCTGGTGCGGGTGATGGCCCATCCCCTGCTGCGGGCCCGCCGGCAGAGCGGTCCGGACGGCCGCTACACCCGGCTCCCGTCCTACCTCCCGGCCGCTGATGTGGCGACCGCCCTCGTGGACGTCCTGCTGGGCGGGCTGGCGGATGGCCGTATCGGCGAGCGGATCGCCGGGCTCCATCCGCCGGCGCTGGCCCGCTCGCTCGACGGGCTGTGGAAGCGCGCGCAGGGGGACCCGGAACGGTTCCTGACCGAGCTCGAACACTGGTACGAGGCGCAGATGGAGCGGGTGTCGGGCTGGTACAAGCGCTGGACGAAACGCGGAATCGTCGTGGTCGGGGTGCTGATCGCGATCGCGTTCAACGTCGACTCGGTTCGGATCGCCTCCGCCCTCTACGGCGACGGGATCGTCCGCGAAGCCGTGGCACAGGCGGCGGCCAACCCGGCCGTGTGCGGCACCCCGCCCCCAGCGTCAACCGACAGCGCGCCGGCCACGGACCCCGTCGGCGGAGAGGGGGAGGAGATCGCCGGGTCGGGCGCGGCCGAGTGCGCGCGGGGCGTTCTGGAGCAGCTCGACGCGGTCGGACTTCCTGTCGGGTGGCCCGCGGGCTGCCCCCTGGACCTTGCCGCGTGTGTCCGCGCTCCCGGAACGAGCCCCGCAGCGGCACCCGCCGTGACCGACTGGCTCGCCGCGGCACTCGGACTTGCCTTCACCGCGGTTGCGGCCGCCTTCGGCGCCCCGTTCTGGTTCGACGTCCTGAACCGGCTCGGATCGCTGCGCAACAACGGCACCAAACCGAAACCGGCCCGACGGTGAGCGCGGGTTACGAGGTGCGTTCGCTGACCTCGTAGACATCGGCGGGCGACCCGACGATGAGCGGGTCGGGGGTGCCGACGACGTCCGGATCCTTCGCCGGGTAGTCCAGGTTGGACAGCACCCAGCTCAGTGCGGCGATCCGACCGCGCTTCTTGTCGTTGCTCTTCACGACGGTCCACGGCGCCACTGCGGTGTCCGTGCGGGCGAACATCCTCTCCTTCGCCCGCGAGTAATCGTCCCAGCGCTCCAGAGCCGCCAGGTCGACCGGGCTGAGCTTCCACTGCCGCAGCGGGTCGATGACCCGAACCGTGAATCGCGTGCGCTGCTCGGCGCGGGAGACGGAGAACCAGAGCTTCACGAGATGGATGCCGGTGCCCACCAGCGCTTCCTCGAGCGCGGGCGTCTGCTGCATGAACTCTTCGTACTCGTCGTCGGTGCAGAAGCCCATGACGGGTTCGACGACGGCGCGGTTGTACCAGGAGCGGTCGAAAAGAATTATCTCCCCGGCTGAGGGCAGCTGGCTGAAATAGCGCTGGAAGTACCATTGCGACTGCTCGCGCGGCGACGGTTTCTCGAGGGCCACCACCCGGGCGCCACGCGGATTGAGGTGTTCCATGAATCGCTTGATCGTGCCGCCTTTACCGGCGGCGTCGCGGCCTTCGAACAGCACCACGATCCGTTGCCCGGTGTCCTTGGCCCAGGACTGCATCTTCAGCAGCTCGATCTGGAGCGCGCGTTTGCGGATCTCGTACTCGTCGCGGGTCATCCGCTCGTCGTAGGGGTAGTCCTGCTGCCAGGTGGCGACCTCGCGCCCGTCCCGCGACATGAGAAGAACCTCGTCGTCGTCGAGCTCCTGGATCGTCAGGTCGTCGAGGCCGTCGAGGAGGTCGACGGCCGCCAGTGCTTCCCGGAGCTCCCGGCGGGTCCGCTCGGAGTGACCCGCGGCCCGCGGCGTTTGGCGAAACGAGCTCACGATCTGGTCAACGGAAGTCAATCGAATCCCATCCTCGCTGCTTGAGCCGGCGACGCAGAGCCTGTGACGACCACGGCCGCGCTGTCAACAGCGGGCGCGCCGGCGTCCATGGCCGTTTCCCGTCGGGTCCGATGACCGACATAAAGGCGATCTGGCACGGACCTGCCGGCCACGGACAGGCGGAGTAGCACAATTTGTCCGAACGGCGCCACTGGTACTACCCCAGCCGGACAGTCCTACGTGTACTGATCGGACGCTTCCTGTCATCCATTGTTCAGCTTTCCCTCGTGGCATCTGCCCGTGCGGTCGTCATAATCTCACGCTTCGTGACCATTTCCTCATCACCGCCGGACCCGCGGGAACATCGACTGGCGGAGGTCACACGCGCCGTCCGGGGTGCAGCCGAGGGGTCGTCCGGCACCAGGGTGGCCGAGCATGTGCGGACGGCCCTCGACACCCTGCTGACGCACCTCGTGCGGGCCCACGACCGCTGCCAGGACGTCGCGGACCGGGACTGGGCCGACTATCGGACGCGTCTCGACATCGGCCTGGACGACCTGCGGGCCGAGATCGCCCGGAGCACCGACCCCGGCGATGAGGGGGCGGAGCTGGAGAAGGTGCTCTTCGTCCACTGCTCCCGGCTCGAACTCGACGGCTGGCGGCTCCACCTCGATGCCGTCACTCACGGCGTCGGCGATGGTGCGGGCGACCCGCGCAACGTCGAGGACCTGGTCACCTACGCGGCTCGCGAGCTCGACACGTATTCCCGAGACGGTGGCGCCACCGCCGAGCGCGCGGCGGACATCGATCGGATCATCGAGAGCGTGCGCGCCGGGTCCGCGACTCCGTAGCGCCGCAGGATCAGGAGACCGCACGGCGCAGCCACAGCGCGAGCAGTTCGACGGCCATGACCGTGGCGAACACCATCAACGTGATCGTGGTGACGACGCCGAACTCCATCACTCGCGAGGCGTTGAGCAGGTAGAAACCGATCCCGCCCGCGCCGACGATGCCCAGGAGGGTGGCCGAGCGGATGTTGACGTCGAGCTGGTAGAGCAGGTGTGCCGCGATGGCGGGCGCCGCCTGGGGCAGCGTCACCGCGACGAACACCTGCGAACGGGACGCGCCCGATGCCCGCACCGCTTGCTGCACGCGCACGTCGGTCTCCTCCAGGGAGTCGGCCACGAGCTTGCCCAGCAACCCCATCGCGCCGATCGCCAGCGCGAGCGCCCCGGCCACCGGTCCCAGACCGGTGATCACGACGAAGACGATGGCCAGTACGAGCTCGGGCACGCCCCGCACCACGACGATGACCATCCGGAACACGGCGGCGGTCTTCGGAGTGGGGCTCACGTTCCGCGCGGCGAGCGCACCGACGGGCAGCGCCAGAACGGCGCCGAGGAGAGTCGCCGCGAGCGCGATCTGCACGGTGACCGCCAGCTCGGCGAGCAGGGTGGGCAGAATCCCGCCCGTCGTCGGCGGCCAGAACAGGGCGAGCGTGGCGACCATGTCCGGGAGGCCCGTGACGATTCGCCACGGCGAGAGGTCCGCGCCGGCCGCGGACGCGACGATGACGAGCACGGTCACCCCGCCGAAGAGCGCGCCCCGTACGCGGTGCGGCGTCCACGGCGGGGTCACCCGTCGGGCATCGGGCACGGTCTCACCCGGCCCTGACAGCCCGTGCGCGCGCACGGCGTCGATGCGTCGCGCCACGGCGCGGGCCGCACCGCCTCGCCGGTGGCCCCGTTCACCGTGCCCACCGAGCAGGGACCGGCGGACGGCTCCGGACACGAGTTCCGCGGCCACGCACAGGGCCAGGACGACCAGCGCGAGCGCCGCACCCCGCTGGTAGTCGAGCCGGCGCAGCGCGTTCGCGATCTCGAAGCCCAGGCCGCCGACCCCGACGAACCCGAGCAGCACGGAGATCCGCAGGTTGATGTCGAACCGATGCAGGGCCGTGGCCACGAACGCCGGAAGCACCTGGGGAAGCACGCCGGCCACCAGCTCCTGCAGGGGGCGCGCTCCCGTCGCACGGACGGCGGTGCGCGGGCCTTCGTCGATCTGCTCGATCGCGTCGGCGTAGAGCTTTCCGACCATGCCCACCGAATGCAGCCCCATCGCGAGCACGCCGGCGAGCGCACCGAGTCCGAAGAGGCGGAAGAACACGATCGCGAGCACGACGTCGGGCACCGCCCTGGCCACCACGATCACGGTGCGGGCACCGTAGCGGGCGGTGGGCGCGGGCGTGGTGTTGCGTGCCGCCAGTACCGCGATCGGCACACTGACCAGCACCGAGAGCAGGGTCGCGCAGACGACGATCGCGATCGTCTGCCCGGTCAGCGCCACGAGCTCGCCCAGCGGCGGGAAGTCCAGCGGCAGGGTCCGGGAGAGGAAATCGGCGGCGTTGCCCATGCTGTCCACCAGCGTGGCGACATTCAGCCGGAGCTCGCCGACCGACCAGACGGCCGCACACAGCAGTGCGAGGAGAACGAGGGCGGCTGCGGTGCCCGTCCGCGAGGGCGGCGCGACCGTCGTGCCCGAATGGTGGGGACGGGGATCAGGTGGCGAGGTGTCGAGGGCGGTCACGGGCCGGATCGCTCCGTACCAGCGAGCACGGCGGGCAGCGGCGCGTCCGCGTACACGGCCATCGCGTCGGAGCGGTCGACGTCCTCGGCGGGCCGGTCGAGCACCACCCGTCCTGATCGCAACCCGACGATCCGCTCGCCGAACGCCAACGCCACCTCGACCTGGTGGAGGCTGCAGAGCACGGTGAGACCGTCCTCGCGGCTGACGTCGGCGATGAGCTGCATGACCTGTGCGGAGGACTCCGGATCGAGAGAGGCGACGGGCTCGTCGGCGAGCAGGATCCGGGGCCGCTGCAGCAGGGCCCGCGCCACTGCGACGCGTTGCTGCTGCCCGCCCGACAACGTGTCGGCGCGCTGGAACCGCTGGTCCGCGAGCCCGACACGGTCGAGCTGCTCCAGAGCGGCGCGGCGGATGCGGCGTGGGTAGCTCAGCAGCCCGAGACGCGGGCCGTACAGCCCGCCCAGTGCACCGGTGCAGACGTTCTCGAGGACGTTCGCGCTCCCCACGAGGTGGAACTGCTGGAACACGAACCCGATGCGAGTGCGCAAGCGGCGCAGCTCCGCCCCTCGGGCGCGGCCGACATCGCTGCCGAGCACCCGCACCGTCCCGGTCGTCGGCTCGTGCAGGCCGTTGATGTGCCGCAGCATGGTTGACTTTCCTGAGCCGGAAAGCCCGAGCAGTACCACGATCTCCCCGGCGCGGACGGTGAGCGTGACACCGTCCAATGCGATGACGTCCCGCGCGAATCGCTTACCGACATCCGTTAGTTCGATCATGCTGTCGCCGTGCATGCGAATCCCCTCCTGCGGCACCGGGCTCAGCCCAGGCTCGTGCAGGACTCGGCCTTGGTGACGTCGCAGACGCGGCGCACGCCGTTGTAGAAGGCATCGTCGACGGTGACGTAGCCCCAGCCGCCTTCCTCGCCGACCTCGCACGTGTCGGCCGAGGCGCAGAATCCGTTGGCGGTCAGGTAGTCGACGTTCGCCTTCTGCGTGAATGCGTCGGCGATCTTCTGCCGCAGTTGCGGGTCGACATCGCTGGCAACCGCCACGGGGGATCCGGCGATCGTCTCCGACTTCCACACCGTGCGCAGCTGGCCGGGCTTCAGCTGCCCGGACTCGATGAGCTGGGTGTCGACGATCGAGTCGTAGGCGAAGCCCGCCGCACATTGCCCGCTCGCAACGGCGAGGGCCGACGCGTCGTGCCCGCCGGCGAAGACGGGAGTGACCCCCGTGGCCGGATCCACCCCCGCCTCGATCAGGCCGGCCGTGGGGTAGAGGTATCCGGATGTGGAGTTCGGGTCGACGAAACAAACCGTCTGTCCGGCGAATCCGGCGAGATCGGTGATGGGGGAGTCGTTCACCGTGATCCCGTAGGACTGGTAGCCCGGCTCGTCGCCCTTGTTGTCGACCTGGGCTGCCACCGGCGTGATGCCGGCATCCTGGTTCTTGGCGAGGACGTAGGAGAAGGGGCCGAACCCGGCGATGTCGATCTGACCCGCGCGCATGCCTTCGATGACCGCCGCGTAGTCCGTGGCGTTCTGGAACTGGACTTTCTGGCCGGTCTCCTTTTCGAGCATGCTGATGACCGACCGATAGCTCTGCTGCAGCGATGTCGATTCCTCGGACGGCACGGCAGCGAACACCAAGGTGCCAGATTCGCCCCCGGCTGCCCCTGAACTCTCGACCGCGCTCTGACCGCAGGCGCTCAGCACGAGTAGCGCAGCGCCTGCTGCCGCGGCGACGGTACGTCGGACAGTGAATCTCATCGTGGCTCCTCCACGTCCGCTGCGCGCTGGTGGCGCGCCGGAGGCGGACGGCAGCGAGGGTGGAGCGGTCGCGTGCCCGGAGAGACACTGTGTGGTTACAGACGAACGAACGGATCAAGTCACTTCAACGGGGCAGTGAGAACAAATCAGACAAAACCTTCGGAGCGTCCGGAGCGGATCGCGCGCCGCTCATCCCGGCAGGGCGGCGGCGATCGCGTCGGCGCAGCGATCGATGTCGGCGTCTGACGTGGACCAGTTCGACACGGAGACGCGCAACACGTCCCGGTCGCCCCAGCGGGTGCCGCCGAGCCAGCACGTTCCGTCGCGCTGGATCGCCACCACCGCTGCCCTGTTGGCGGCATCGTCGCCGGGCAGGCGGACCAGCACCTGGTTGAGGACCACGTCGTTGAGGATCTCCACGCCCGGGATCAACTGCGTGAGGCGGGAGGCCATCCGCCGGGCCTGCGCGCAGTTGCGCTCGACGAGCTCGGCCACGCCCGTGCGGCCGAGGGAGCGGAGGGCGGCGTAGACGGGCACGGCCCGGGCCCGGCGCGAGGACTCGGGCACGTAGTTCGTGGAGTCGCGCTGCTC
Source organism: Pseudonocardia yunnanensis (assembly GCF_039534065.1). Lineage (NCBI taxonomy): Bacteria > Bacillati > Actinomycetota > Actinomycetes > Pseudonocardiales > Pseudonocardiaceae > Pseudonocardia > Pseudonocardia yunnanensis. The sequence continues at coordinate 21,984 of NZ_BAAAUS010000027.1, forward strand.
GCCGTCGGTGACGAGGTAGTCCGCGGCCATGCCCGTTGCGGCTCGGTGGGCCAGTGGGTCGGCGACGATCGCCATCGCGCTGTCGTAGGGAACGTTGAGCCACTTGTGGGCATCCACGGCCCACGAGTCGGCGCGTTCGACGCCGCGCACCAGCGCACGCGTGGCCGGTGCTGCCGCGGCCCACAGCCCGAAGGCGCCGTCGACGTGCAGCCAGGCTCCGTGCGCCGCACACGCCTGCACGACGGGTTCGAAGGGGTCGAACGTGCCGGTTGCGACGTTGCCGGCCTGCGCGCAGACGATCGTCGGCCCGTCGAGCCGGGAAAGGGTGGAGGCGAGGTCGGCGGGGTTCATGCGGCCCTGGTCGTCGGCGCTGATCAGGACTGCGGTGTCGGAGCCCAGGCCGAGCTGCCGCAGCGCGGTGAAGATGGTGGCGTGTGCCTGCTCGCCGCACACGACGTTCACGCGAGGGCCGCCGGCGAGACCCTGGCGCTCGACGTCCCAGCCGGCGCGGGCGAGCACACCGCCCCGTGCTGCGGCGAGCGCGGTGGTGTTCGCCGCCTGCCCGCCCGTCACGAAGCCGACGCTTGCGCCGGCAGGCAGCCCGAGCAGGTCGAGGACCCACTCCGCGGTGATCTCCTCGATGGCCGCGGCCGCCGGGGAGAGCGAGTGGAACGCGGCATCCTGGTCCCACGCGGAGACCAGCCAGTCGGCGGCCAGCGCGGCGGGCAGGGCTCCGCCGACGACGAACCCGAAGTACCGCGGCCCGGCGGACGCGACGATGCCCGGGTCGGCACCGACGGCGAGCGCATCGACCACGGCCTCGGCGGGAGCACCCTCGTCGGGCAGCGGCCCGCCGAGCACGGGACGTAGCGCGCTCGCATCGACCGCCGCGGCCACCGGTCGCTCGTCGAGTCCGAGGAGGAACCGCTCCGCATGCGCCACGGCCTCGCGGAGCCCGCGGGTGCGCAGGTGCGCGATCGTGCGTTCCGTCCCGCCGCTCAGGTGACCGTCCCGGCGCGGTTCCGGTCGTTGACCGTGTGTCGTCTCCGCAGCTCGCAGCCCGGCTCGTCCATCGAACTTCTCCTCGGGTCCCACGACGCCATCATGCGCTCGATCGACTGGCGGTCGTCCTCGACGAGGTCAGGCTCCCGTCGGAGCCGGCCGTCCCGCCGGGCGTCCGGCCAGCACTCGGGTGAGCGCGGTGGTTGCACCCCAGACCCCCGGCGCCGCAACGGCCGCGGGGGACGCACCCGGTGCATGCAGGGGCGTGCGCACGCGGAGCGCGCCCGGAAGCGTGCGGAAGACCAGCGGGGGTGGCAGTGCGAGCGCCTCCCCGTCGACGCCGACGTTGACAAGCTCGTCGCCGGAACGCACCACGAACTCCGGCACCGTCCACTCGTTGTAGCCACGGAAGTCCGCGATGCGTCCGGTGGCCTCGGCCGCGATCAGGCCAGGGACGTCCCGGGCGCGGTCGACCGTCATCGAGACGATCCCGAGGACGCCCGCGTCCAACCGCTCCCGGGTGCCGAAGCCGGCAAGCCGGTCGAGCCGGTAGACCCCGTTGGAGACGAGAACGATGTCGGCCGAGCGGGTGTCCGCACCGTCGGGGCCGGTGAAGCGCAGGTCGAAGCGCTGTGCGTTCGGTCCGAGCAGCTCGGGGAGCAGCTGCGCCGTGGTCGCGAGCTTGGCGTCACGATAGGCGTCGGACTGCACGACGGTGGCGTAGACGCCGAGCGAGGCGTTGTTGACGAAGACGCGCTCGCCGAGCATCGCGAGGTCGACGCGCCACTCCACCGCTGTGTCGTAGGCGTCCAGCGCGGCCACGACGTCCTCGCGGTCGAGCCCGAGGTCGAGCGCGAAGTGGTTGCGGGTGCCCGCGGGCACGCAGACGAATCCCACGTCGTGCTGTCGTGCCACGTCCGCGACCAGCGCCTGTGAGCCGTCACCGCCCGCCATGCCGATCACGTCCGCCCCGTCGGCGACGGCCTGCTCGGCCAGTGCCCGGAGGTCGTCGCCGTGGTGCAGCACGACCGGCCTGATGCCGCGGCGCAGCGCCTCGTCCTCCAGGGCGAAGTGCTTGACCTTCCCACCGCCCGACCACGGATTCATCAGGAGGACACCGTGGCGGGACGGCCCGACCGACCGGGCACCTTTCCGTACGGGAGCCAGATCTCGGCCGAGTGCGACCCGGGCGGAGACCGTCGAGAGGATCACCAGGCCGATCAGCACCGCGACCTCCACCACCGAGCCGATCAGCAGCACGACGATCCCGGCGAGCGCCAGGACCCCCGCGGCTGCGGCCGCGATCCGGCGCCAGCCCCGGTTCACCAACGCGGTCCATCCGGCGACCACCGCGATGACGACCAGCGCCAGCGCAAGCAGGACTCGCCCGGGGTTCTGCAGGATGTGCACGATCACGACCAGGAGTGCGGCGAGGAGCGCGCCAAGCGCCAGGGCGGCTGCCGCTCGTCGTCGGAGATCAGGGGGCGCGGCCGGCGTCCGGCCCGCCTTGCCGATCTGCATGGGTGCCGACCTCCTCGGTCCGAATGCCACAGATGCCCGTCGCGGGCCCCTGCTGCTACCGGATCCCACCGTGGCGGCTCCGATCCCCTCCGTCGTCACCCGGCTGGAATGAGCTGGAGAGTCACCTCAGATAGGGGATGTCCCGGTTCGCTCTCCGGACGACCGTTGCAGTACAGCCTCGTGTCGACCAGAGGGAGGCGGCAGGCGATGACGGAGATGGACGCGGGGCCCGAGTTCGTGTGGGACGACCAGGTGGCGGTGCGGAGCGTGCACTTCCACGACCCCGACGCTCCGGCGGCCACCATCGTCACGCCCTCGGTATTCGTCGCCGTCCAGGACGGGCAGGGCAGGTTCCTGCTCGTCCAGCGCCGCGACAGCGGCTCGTGGGAGTTTCCCGGAGGCCGCATGGACGTGGGGGAGACAGCCATCGAGGCCGCGGTGCGCGAGACCGCCGAGGAGTCGGGCATGCGCGTGCGGATCACCGGGCTGGTGGGGCTGTTCAGCGATCCGGCATTCGTCATCCAGCCCGTTGCGGGCGAGATCCGCCAGCCGTTCGTCGTGTGCTTCCAGGGCGTGGCCGAATGGGGATCGCCCCGCCCGGACGAGATCGAGACCACCGACGCCGGCTGGTTCGAACCGGCGCAGGTCGAGGCGATGACGCTGGAGCCCGGTGCTTGCCGCTGGATCCATCACGCGATCGCCGGGTCGAGCGAGCCGCACCTCGAATGACAGGAGTCGAATGACCACGAGCGGCCGGGCGGGTCACGCCTGGCGGACGCTGCCGCTCAACAGGCCGTGCTCGTGGGCCGCGAGCACCGCCAGTCGCCTGCTGCTCACGCCGAGCTTCGTGTAGATCGACCGCACGTGGCTCTTCACGGTGTTGACCGATACGGCGAGATCGGTGGCGATCTCGTCGAGCGACAGCAACGACGGAAGCAGCCCGAGGACGGTGAGCTCGCGCTCGCTGAGCATGGGTTCACGCTTCCCACGGCCACCCGCACCTGCGACGACCGCACGCTCGGCGAACGCGTCCGATGCCCCGAAGCTGCCCCGTTGGTGCACGAGAAGCTCCCGGATGTTCGGCCCGGCGTACGCGAACGGGCGGAGCGCGTCGAGCGGTTCGGCCACGGCCAGCGCCCTGCGGAGGGCCGCGCGGGCGGCAGATCGCTTGCCCGAGGCGACGGCGAGTGACGCCTCCAGCAGCCACGCTTCCACCACGGTCTGGGGGAGCACCATGGTGACTACCCCCTCCAGCACCGGCATGAGGAGTGATCGCACGTGGTCCTGGCGGCATCCGGCCGTCTCGGCCCATGCCTGCATCATCAGGAGCTCCGCGGTGTCGCCGGTGCGATCGGCGAGCCAGCTCTGCACGGTGCGCGCCGCCGCCGAGTGTCCGAGCAGCAGGGCCGTGCGGAACTCGAGCATGGCGAGCGCGGCGACCAGCTCCGCCGGTGCCGGACGGCCGCCGAACTCCGAGCGGGCCTGCTGCAGCTCGGCCAGCCCGCTGGCACGGCCACCGGCGTCGAAGGCAGCGGCGCCGTGTACGGCCTTCAGGGCGAACCGCAGCCGAGGGGAGGACGCCGTGACATCCAGGGCCAGCCCCTCCGCCGCAGATCGCTCGGCCTCGGCGGTGTCCGTGCGCATCAGAGCTGTGTAGGCCAGCATCGCTGTGGAGACCGCGGCCCAGATGGTGTTCTCCCAGCCGTGCTCGGCGGCGGTGGCCGAGGCCTCGATGCCCACCTCCCGCATCGAGTGCATGTCTCCTGTGCCGCCCTCGACGATGCCCAGCAGAGCCAGGCTCTGCATCGTCAAGTAGTCGAAATGGTGGATGCGGCTCAGGTACAGCGCCGCCTCCAACTCCACGCGGGCCCCGACCCGGTCGTCGCACTCGAGGTGGGCGGTGCCCTGGCTGAGGCGGGCGAGCGCCTCCAGTTCGGGCTCGGCGGGTAGTTCGCCGGTGTATCCGACAGCGGTATGCGACGAGCCCGGTGCGGGGTCGGCCACGCCCGCGGTGAGTTGCTCGGCCACGGCGCGCAGTACCGCCAGGTCGGCCGGGCCGTCGGTGGGCCACACCTGCCGGGCGCGCCGCAGATCGCTACAGGCAGCCGACAGCTCTCCTGCTTCGAGCCGGACCATGGCCGAGGTCAGGGCGAGCCATGGGTCCGCCGCCACGGTCTGGGCGCTGACGCAGGTCAGCGCCTCTCGCAGCGGGGTGTGGCCGCCGGAGAGGATGAGGGGAATCGCGAGCCGACGCAGCATCTCCGTCAACAGGTCGCTGTCGTGGCTCTGTGAGGCGTGATCGAGGGCCCGGACCGGATCGGGCTCGGCCGCCCACCACCGTGCTGCCACGGCGTGCAGCGCCTCGGCGCGGTTCATGCCCTGCCTGCGGAGGTCGGCGAGGAGGTAGGTGCGGAGGAGCTCCTGGATGGTGTAGGAGTCACGACCTCGGCCGATCGGCGACAGCAGGGACGTCTGGTGCTCGAGTCGGTCGAGCAGGCAGCCCGCATCCTCGCGGCCCGACAGCGCGGTGGCGAGGCCGGTGGGCACCGGCTGACTGATGCTGATCACCCGCAGGAACTCCTGCACGTCTTCCGGTAGCGCGCAGAGGATCTCACCGACGAGATAGTCGGCGACGGAGCGCTCGTCGCCGGAGAACTGCGCGAGGAACGCGTCACGATCCGCGGACTCGGCCACTCCGAGCGCGGCCAGGCGCAGCCCGGCCGCCCACCCGCCGGTGCGTCGGTGCAGCATCTCGACCTGGGTCGGCGTGAGCCGCAGGCCCGACTTCTCGAGCAGCGTGGCTGCCTCGGCGGGGGTGAACCGCATCTGCGACGCACGCAGCTCCCAGAGCCGACCCGCGAGCCGCAGCCGTGGCAGGGACAGCGGGGGATCGCGTCGGCTGGAGAGGACGAGCTGCAGGCCCGCGGTGCGGTTGCGGGTGAGGGCCCCGATGCTGTGCAGGGCATCGGGTTCGACCAGCTCGTGTACGTCGTCGAGAATCAACCGGATCGGCCGGGGCAAGGCCCCGATGGCTTGGACCAGTTCGGCGAGGCACTCCGGCAGCTCGTCGTGGCGCCAGACCCACGGGGCGTGGAGCCGGCTCCCGCCAGGGATCGACGGGCATGCGGAGAGCGCCGCCACGATCGCCGCCCAGAGCCGCCCCGGGTCGTTGTCGTCGCGGTCGAGCGACACCCACGCGGTGTCCACATCGGTGCTCGAGCGCGACCAGTCCGACAGCAGCAGCGTCTTGCCGTAACCCGCGGGGGCGCAGACGAGGGAGACGTCGGCAGCGGCGCCGGCGTCGAGGGCCGAACGGAGCGTTGCGCGCACGACGAACTCGGAAGGAAGTGGTGGAACCGCAATTTTTGCCTGCGGCACGTGCGGCACGGCGATCATCCCCTGACTGATCGTCCGGCCCCGCTGTCGGTGCAATCCCGTGGTGCGGCCTTCGAATAGATCTCTCGGCGGTCCGGATCAGAAAAGCGATCTCTACGAGCGGTAACCCCAGCGAGCAGGTTATAGCGATCCGGGAGTGATGTCCATGCATCAGAAAATTGCGACGTTCGGCCTATTGGTCGACATGGAAGTGCGGGGCGTTCGCTGTGAACTCGCAGGTCGGAGCGGGTGCGTTACTCGACGGTGGGACCCCTCCTCGCTTGCCCTCTCTGTCACTACGGGAACACTTTGCGTGCTTGACGATTCGCTGCGTAGTTCCTTTTGTCACGTTTCGGGACGACCGGCACGGGTGCTGCCGATGGGGTCTCACCTGACGTGGATGAGGCGTGGATGGCGGTATTCGGCAACCCTGGCCGCGCCGGCCGCCCGATCTCGCGGCTCTTGTCGGCCGGCCCGATGGAGGGGAGAGATATGAGTATCGGACCTGTTCAGTTGATCGTGCTGGGCTTCCCGGAGCCGAACTTCCACGGCGAGATCATCGCCGAGTTGGAGCGCCTGCGGGAGACCGACACCGTTCGCGTGATCGACGCGCTCGCGGTGCACAAGGACGCCGACGGCGAGGTCGAAGTGGCCCATCTCAGCAACCTCACCGAGGACGAGGCGATCGAGCTCGGCAGTGTCGTCGGCGCCCTGATCGGCCTGGGGATCGACGGCGAGGAAGGCATGCGTTCCGGTGCCGAGGCCGGTGCCATGGCTGCGGCAGAGGGCGGCGCCGACGTCTTCTCCGAAGAGGACGCATGGGACGTGATGGACGAGATCCCCAACGGCTCGGCGGCGGCGCTGGTGCTGCTCGAGCACACCTGGGCCATCCCGCTCCGGAACGCCGTGGTGGCCGCGGGCGGCTTCCGCATCGGCGACGGCTTCATCAGCCCGCTCGACCTCGTCGCGGTCGGGTTGGTGTCCGCAGCGGAAGCAGCGGAGATGCACGCCATGGAGACGGCCGGCGTCGGCAGTTCCTGAGTGCCTCGCCCGGCTCCGGCCCGACGGGACTCGAGAGGAGGTGGAACATGTTCGGATCACGCAGGGTCGCGCGACGCACGTCGCGAAGGACTGCCCGGCGAGTGAGCAGGCGCCGCGGGTGAGCGACTCATCCGCCGACGCCGTGTCCGCCATGCCGCATCTCGCGGGATCAGGCGCTCCTGACGATATCGCGTGAACGCCGCTCTCGGAGGATGACAACGTCCACCGTGAGTATGTCGTCCCGATGCCCGGCGCGGGGGACGCCCGCGCCGGGCCGGTGGTCAGGGCCGGCCGGATGGCAGAGCCCTAAGGAGCGCACCGTGAGCGAGAACAGCACAGGTCGGAACGTGTCGGTCGATGTCTACGCCCGGGCACGGGCTTACCAGTCGGTGCGGGCTGTGCTCTCCGACGACCACAACTACGCGGAAGGGGTCGCTGCGGCGCGTCGCGTCGCCGCCGCCGTCGTCGCGGAAGCCGGTGCCGTCGCGTTGGCGGACGTCGTCGTCGGGCTGTCGCTGGAGCTCGCATCCGCCCTCGAGCGGATCGCCGCCGAGCAGGGCATGGCGGCCGTCGACCTGGCCGACGTGTGGTTCGTGGACTGAGCACGGCCCCGGTCCGCCTCATCCGCCAGGGATGAGGCGTTCAGCGCTCCAGCGCCCCAACATCGGTCGCAGAGCGCGCGTGGCCGATCGGCGCGCCACTCCCGGGGAGGATCGCCGTGTGCCTTTTCACGTGGTGTCGCGTGGGGGCGACCTGACCGTGCGCTCCGACGGGTGGCCGGGGCGGCGCGAGTTCGGGGCCGCGGTGTTCCGGGTGGTCCTGCTCCTCCTCGCCGGATGGGGCGCACTCGCACTCACGATCGCGGTGATACCGGGGGTGTCCGCTCGGGCGGAACAGGACGTCCTGCTCGCCGCCGCGCTCCTCGGACTACTCGCGGCCGCGCTGCGGCCGATGTTCACGGCGGTCGCCGCGTGGCTCGGGTGGGCCGGCGTCTTCGTGGGCTGGCTCCTGACCCAGGCCGTGCTGATGTACCTGGTCCTGTCCGTGACGCCGGGCATACGGGTCGGCGGGTTCTGGGACGCCTTCTGGGCATCGTGGCTGTACGCGTTCGTGGTCAGCATCGTGAGCTGGTTCGTCACCGCCGGCGACGACGGCGCTGTCGCGGCGCACCTGCTGCGCAGCACACGCAGGTCCACCCGCACAGCCCCGAGGACAGACGTCCCCGGTGTCGTCATGATCCAGATCGACGGGCTCTCCGCGCCGCTCGCCCGCTGGGTCGTGCAGGCCGGCAATCTGCCGACGCTGAGCCGCTGGATCCGGTCGGGGAGCCACAAGCTCGCCGAGTGGCACGCCGAGCTGCCCGCGACCACGCCGGCGAGCCAGGCGGGACTCCTGCACGGTGCGAGCGCGCAGGTCCCGGCGTTCCGATGGTGGGAGAAGAGTCTGGGGCGGCTCGTCGTCACCAACCACCCGCGCGACAGCGCGCTGCTCGAGTCACGGATGTCCAACGGACGCGGGCTGCTCGCCGACGGCGGGGTGAGCCTCTCCAACATCTTCTCCGGCGACGCGGCCACCAGCATGCTGACGATGAGCACGGTCCGGGCGAACCGGGCGCGCCGCGGACCTGCCCGGTCGCTCTCGGCGTACGTCATGGACCCCTTCGGGCTGACTCGCTCGCTGGTGCTGACCAGCGGCGAGATGATGAAGGAGGTCTACCAGGGCCGTCGCCAGCGAGTGCATCGGATCGAGCCACGCGTCCACCGCGGCGGGACCTACGTGCTCCTGCGCGGAGTGACGAACGTGCTGCTGCGGGAGCTGAACACCTACCTCGTCGCGGAGCACATCCGGCGCGGCGTGCCGGTGTTGTACTGCGACTTCGTCGACTACGACGAGATCGCGCATCACGCCGGTCCGACACGTCCGGAGTCGCTCGCCTCGCTCGAAGGGATCGACCGGGTGCTCGGCACCTTGGAGCGCATCGCCCTGGCCGCGCCCCGGCCGTACCGGTTCGTCGTGCTGTCCGACCACGGGCAGAGCCAGGGCGCCACGTTCCTGCAGCGTTTCGGCGAGCGGCTGGAGGATGTCGTGCGGCGACTGCTCAGCACGGAGGCCGACGTGCTCGCCACGGCGCAGGAGGGGACGAGTGAACAGCAAGGACGGGTCAACACCCTGATCGACGAGCTGGGCGCGGAGGGCAGGGTCGCGGCCGGCTTGCCCCGGCGCGTCCAGCGGCGACGCCGCCCGCAAGAGGTGCCGGAAGCGCCCGCGGAGCGGTCGCCGGACGGTCCGCTCCCGGAGCTCGTCGTGGCCGCGTCCGGCAACCTCGGCCTCGTCTACTTTCCCCGGGTGCCGGGGCGCCTCACGCTCGAGGACATCCAGGAGACGCATCCGCGACTGCTCAGCGGGCTGACGGCGCATCCCGGGATCGGCTTCGTCATGGTGCGCTCCCGCGCCCACGGTCCGCTCGTGCTCGGCCCGGCGGGCCTCCGCAGGCTCGACGACGACCACGTGGAGGGCGTGGATCCACTCGCGCCGTTCGGGCTCTACGCAGCGGATGACCTGCGCCGCCACGACGGGCTTCCGCACGTCGGCGACATCCTGGTGAACAGCCGTATCGACCCCTCCACCGCCGAGGTGGCCGCGTTCGAGGAGCTCGTCGGCTGTCACGGCGGGCTGGGCGGCTGGCAGTCCCGCGCGGTGCTGATCCACCCGGCGGACTGGCCGGTCGACTGGTCCCTCGTCGGGGCCGACGCCGTGCATCACCAGCTCGTGGTCTGGCTCGAGGGGCTCGGGCTGCGACGTTCGCCCACCCGTCCGTCGCTGCGCTGGTCATCCCTGCCGGGTGATGCGGACCAGCGGCAGACGTTGCGAGGCTCGGACCGGCGGAGCGGGTCTGCCGCGCGTCGTGATGGTGCCGAAACAGAGGAGGCGGGAGATGAGTGACCGCAGGACCGACCCGTCCCTGCAGGACCTCGACGGCAGGCTGCTGCTCGGTGCCGGGGTGGCGCTCGCCGTGGCGAGCCTCGCCGGACTGGCCGGGTTCGTGATGTGTGGCATCGCGGCGATCACCGCGAGCAGACGCTGGTACCAGCGAGTGGACCTGCCGCCCCACGAGATCGCGAACCTGAAGTGGCAGCAGGCGAGAGCGGCGATGGGGGCAGGCGCGGGAGCGTGGAGCGATGCCGAGCGGTCCGGCTACTCGCCGCGGTCGCGCGGGAAAAAATGACGTGACGACGGCGGAGCGGGGCGTGGGAGTGCGCTGATGCCCAGGGCGCTGTCCTGGGCCACCCGCTTCGAGTTGCGCCAGTCGGTCAAGGGCAGCATGTGGGTGCTGCCGCTGCTCGGCCTGGGTGCCGGAGCCCTTCTCGCGCAGGCCGCCATCCTGGCCGACAGCTCGCTGCGGGTGCCGCCGGGCTGGACCTACTCGGCGTCGACGGCCAGTGGCGTGCTCACCGCGATCGTGGGGGCGATGGTCGCCCTGCTCGGCTTCGTCGTCACGATCGGCGTTCTCGTCGTGCAGCAGGCCACGGGCACGCTGTCCCCCCGGTACATGCGGCTCTGGTACCGCGACCGCCTGCAGAAGGTGGTGCTCGCGACGTTCGCGGGCACGTTCGCCTTCGCGTTCTCACTGCTGCGCCGCGTTGAGACCGACTTCGTTCCGGACATCGGCGTCACCACGGCAGGCGTCGCGGTGGCGGCGAGCCTCGCGCTCTTGCTGATCTACCTGGACCGCTTCACGCACCGGTTGCGGCCGGTCGCGGTCGCTGCGATCGTCGGGCAGGCGGGACAGGACGTGCTGGCCCGATTGGGAGAGCACGCCCACGCGCGGCCCGTCGTCGACCAGCCTGCTGCGGCACCGCGCGGTGAGCCGGTCCTGGTGGTGCCAGCGGGCCGGGCCGGAGCGGTGCAGGCCGTGAACGTGCCGGCGCTGGTCGCCATGGCCGAGCGGCTCGACTGCACGTTCGTGCTGGTCCGCACCGTCGGGGACTTCGTAGCTCGGGGGACCCCACTCATCGAGGTGCACGGCGCGGCGCCCCCATCGGACGGTCACCTCCAGGGCCTGTTCGCGCTCGGGCGGGAGCGCACGATCGAGCAGGATCCGTCCTTCGCGCTGCGCGTCCTCGTCGACATCGCGATCAAGGCGCTCTCCCCGGCCATCAACGACCCCACGACGGCGGTCCAGGTGCTCGACCACATCGAAGCGTTCCTCGAGGCCGTGGCCGGCACCCGGCTGCGCCGTCAGTACGTGCTCGCCGGTCGGGACGGGACCGCACGGGTGGTGCTGCCGGGACGCGACTGGGCGGAGTACCTCCAGCTGGCGGTCACCGAGATCCGGGAGTACGGCGCCGCGTCCACTCAGGTGTGCAGGCGGCTGCGGGCGCTGCTCGACGGCCTGCTCGACACGGTGCCGCCCGACCGTCGTCCCGCCGTGCTCGACGAGCTCCGACGGCTGGACTCCAGCGTCGACACCGCTTTCGCGGATCTTGCGAGACGCTCACTGGCGCGCTGCAGCGACCGGCAGGGCATCGGCGGCCGCGTCGCGGATGCAGCGGTGACCGCTCCCGATGGACGACGCACCTCCAGCGCCTGAAGCACCGACTCGCGGACGCACGCTAGTGGTGTCCCTGGCCGATCCCCGCGGGGGCGTCGTGTCGGACGGGCAGGCACACCCTCGGGAGTCCGGGCAGCTCCTGGGGGCGGTGGGTGACCACGAGTGCCGTGCGTCCGGTCGTCACGCGCAGCAGGTCGGCACAGACGAGCGCGGCGGTGTCCGCGTCGAGGTGCGCGGTGGGCTCGTCGAGCAGCAGCACCGGGCGGTCGGCGAGCAGCGCCCGGGCGAGCCCGATCCGCTGCCGCTCCCCGCCGGAGACGGCGCCGCCGTGGAGCCCCACCCGGGTGTCGAGTCCCTCGGGCAGGCCGGCGGACCAGTCGCCGAGCCCTGCGCGGCGCAGGGCGTCGGTGATCTCGTCCTCGCGGGCGTCGGGGCGGGCCAGCAGCAGGTTCTCCCGCAGCGTGCTGTCGAACAGGTGCGTGGCGGGGCCGCACCAGGCGATCCGGGCGCGCAGGTCGTCCCCGAGCACCTCGCGTGTGTCGACGCCGTCGAGGTGCACGGCCCCGGCCGACGGGTCGAGGGTGCGCAGGAGCGCGGCTAGCACGGTGGTCTTGCCGCTGCCCGTCGGGCCGGTGAGGAGTAATCGCTCGCCGTGGCCGAGCCGGAGGTCCAGACCGGTCACGGCGTCGCGATCCGAGCCGGGCCATCGGACGGCGAGGGCGCGGGTGTCCAGCCGCTGCCCGGGCGGGGCGGGACGGGGGTCGTCCGGTTCCGACACGGCGGCGGGGGCCCGCTCCAGCTCGGCCAGCCGACGCGCCGCCGGGAGCGCCGTGGCCAGGCGCATCGCGGCGTCCGGCAACGCCGCCACCAGCTCAGCGGTGGCCAGCGGGGTGAGGGCCAGCACGGCCAGCGCCGTGCCGGGCAGCACACCTGCCCGCAGCGCGGCCACCCCGAGCGCCGTGCAGCACACGGTGGCGACCCCGACGGCCAGCACTGTCAGCGCGATCCCGAGGCCGGTGGCGGTCGCCGCCCGACGATGGAGCGCGAGAAGCCGACCGTCGAGCGTGGCCACCGTGCGACGGCGCTCGCCCGCGGCGCCGAAGGCGATCAGGTCGGGACTCCCGTCGAGCAACTCGACGACGGCGCCCACGACCGCGCCCCTGGCCGCCGCGGTCCGGCGGGCGGCCCGCCGGGCGAGCGCCACGGTGAGGGCGGGCGCGATGATCCCGGCACAGACCAGGCCTGCCGCGAGCACGACTCCCGCCTCCGGAAGGAGCACGCCCAGGAGCGTCGCGGTGCCGACGCCCACCACCGCGGCCGACGCCGCAGGCACCAGCGCCCGGACCAGCACGTCCTGCTGCGCGTCGACGTCGCCGACCATCCGCGACAGCAGCTCGCCGGACCGCTGCCGGGCGCTCACCGCGGGCCCCATCCGCACGAGCGCGTCCCACAGCCGGATCCGCAGGCCGGCGAGCACCCGCAGCGCGACGTCGTGCGAGGCCAGCCGCTCGGCGTAGCGGAGGATGCCTTTCGAGAGCCCGAACGTGCGCACCGCGACGATCGCCACGATGAGCGTGAGCACCGGAGGGTGCAGGGCTGCGGCGGAGATCAGCCATGCCGAGGTGGCCGCGAGCGCGACGGCGCTCCCCAGCGCGCCGCTGCCTGCGAGCACCGCGACGGTGAGCCGCCCGCGGTGCGGGCGAACCAGGGCGAGCAGGCCGTTCCGGCCCGCTCGCTGTGCGTCCGGGGTGGGCGGGACGACGGCGAGGACCGGATCCGGCGGGCGGGCCGCAGCCGCCGTGTCCGGAGCGGGCGCCGGTTCGCGGGCAGCCAGATCCGGGGGAGCGGGCGAGCCGGGGAGCGCGATCACCCGGTCGCACAGGCCGAGCACCGTTGGCCGATGGCTCACCACCACGGCGGTGCGCCCGGCGAGCGCCGCAGGGAGGGCTGCGAGAAGTGCCGACTCGGTGTCGGCGTCGATACCCTCGGTCGGCTCGTCGAGCAGGAGCAGCGGACGGTCGGCGAGCAGCGCCCGGGCGAGAGCGACGCGCCGTTGTTGCCCTGTGGAGAGCCCCTCGCCGCGCTCGTGCACGGGGGTGTCGAGCGGCAGGTCCAGCGCGGCTGTCGCGGCGACGGCGGCCAGCTGGGCGTCGGTGGCGTCGGGGGCACCCAGCCGCAGGTTCTCCGCGACGGTGCCGGCGACCAGCACCGGGCGCTGCGGCACCCAGGCGACACGGCGCAGCCAGGCGTCGCGGTCGACGTCGGCGAGGTCGGTCCCGGCGACGGACACGACCCCCGAGTCCGGACGCCGCCAGCCGAGCAGGAGGTCGAGCAGCGTCGACTTGCCCGCCCCGCTGGGACCGGTGATGCCGAGCACCTCACCGGGGGCGATCGCGATCGTCACGGCGTCGAGGACCGGGCCGGACCGCCCGTTCACCCCGACCGCGTCCAGCCGCACCGGCCCCGTCGACGGGTCGGGTGCGGCCACCGCCCGTCCCGGTGCCGGCGCGTCGGCGGGTGTGTCGAGCACGGCGAAGACGCTTCCCGCGGCGGCGGCGCCCTCGGCACTGTCGTGGAAACGGGCGGCCACGGCCCGCAGCGGCTGATACACCTCGGGGGCCAGGACGATCACGAGGAGCCCCGTCGCGAGGTCCAGGTCCCCACCGACGAGCCGCAGCCCCACCGACACCGCGACCAGCGCCACCGAGAGCGTGGCCAGCAGCTCCAACGCCAGCGACGAGAGGAACGCCACCCGCAGTCCGCGCATCGTCTCGGCGCGGTAGCGCTCCGACATCTCCGCGATCTGCCCGCGCTGCCGCCGCGCGCGCCCGTACGCGGTCAGCACGTCGAGCCCGGCCACGACATCGAGGAAGTGGTGACCGAGCACGGAGAGCGCCCGCCACTGCCGAGCCGTCCGGGCTTTCGTGTGCAACCCGATCAGCACCATGAACAGCGGGATCAGCGGGATCGTGACGCCGACGACCAGCGCCGAGACCCAGTCGGCCGTGAGGATTCGCACGGCGACGACGAGCGGCACGATGGCGCCGATCACCAGCTGGGGGAGGTAGCGGCCGACGTACCCGTCGACACCGTCCACCCCGCGGCTCGCCAGCGTGGCCAGCTCCCCGGTGGGCGGGAGCCCGGGATGGCGCGGCCCCAGCCGCAGCACGTGGTCGAGCACGGCGGCCCGCAGCTGAGCGACCGCGCCCGCCGCCGCCCGCTGGGCCGCGACCTCCCCGCCCCAGCCCAGCGCCGCCCTGCCCACCACGACACCCAGGAGGGCCACGAGCGGCACCGTGAGCTCGCCGAGACCGGCGCCACCGAGGAACGCCCGGGCGACGGTGCTCGACAGCAGCTCGGCCTGGGCGATCACCAGCAGGGCTGTGACGACCCCGATCGCGGCGCCGAGCCCGACGGCGCCGCGGACGGCCGGGGCGTGGTGCAGCAGCCGCCGAGCCACCGCCCCGCTCCTGTTCGCCGCCATGCCCCTCCGCCTACCGGGGATGTGCCGCCCGACACAAGACCCGCGGAAGGCGGCTTGTGCACGGACGTGTGATGTCTCCCGTAGATGGAGACATCGACGGAGATCGGTGCCGTCGCAATTCCTTACGGATCGCTGGCGTGCGCGGCCTACCCCGGTGTTGCCGCATTAGCGTCCTGGTGTGAGTGCACCTGCCACCCGAGCCGAGCGCGTGACCCGGCCTCCGGACCTCCGGCGGGACCTGATGGCGGTCGTCGCCGCCGTCGGTCTCGTCGCCGCGGCGGCGCTGGTCGGGTGGCAGTTGCTGCACGCAGGCGTGAACATCTTCCTGGGCTTCCCGCCGCTGCTGGCGCAATGGCTGCCACACGTCGGCCCTGGCACTCCGGTCGCGCTGGTCACGGCCGTGCTCGTGGCCGTACACGGGCCGGGGCTCGCCGAGCGCATGCACTGGCGTCCGCTCGTGGCGTCCGCGTGGGGCGCGGCAGCGGTCTGGACCCTCTCCCTGGCGCTCGTCGACGGCTGGCAGCGCGGCGTGGTCGGGCGGCTGACCAGCGATCAGGAGTACCTGTACGACGTTCCCAAGGTGGGGAGCGTGCTCGGGATGCTCCGCACGTTCTCCGACCACATCCTCACGAACCAGCCGGTGCACTGGACGACCCATGTGGGCGCCCACCCGCCGGGCGTGTTCCTGCTCTTCGTCCTACTGGACCGGATCGGGCTCGGTGGCGGAGGGGCGGCCGGCCTGTTCGTGGTGCTGGTCGGCTCGTCGGCCTGCGTCGCGGTGGCGGTCGCGCTGCGCGCGCTCGGCGCCGAGGACCTGGCCCGGCGCACGCTGCCGTTCGGCGTCCTGCTGCCGGGTGCGGTGTGGGTCGGGGTCTCGGCCGACGGGATGTTCGCGGGTGTGCTCGCCTGGGGGGTGGCGCTGCTCGCGCTCGGCGCGACCAGCCGGGGGCGCCGCGCCGATGGGGCGGCGCTCGCGGGCGGGCTCCTGCTGGGCTACGTGCTCTACCTCTCCTACGGCCTGGCGCTGGGCGGCCTGCTGCCGATCGTCGTGGTCGCGCTGACCCGCGCGTGGCGGGCGGCGACCTTCGCGGTGCTCGGCGCAGCGCTCGTGGTGGCCGCGTTCACCGCGGCCGGGTTCTGGTGGCTCACCGGGTACGAGGACGTCCGCGTCATCTATGCGGCGAGCATCGCGCAGACCCGTCCCTACGGGTACTTCGTGTGGGCCGATCTCGCCGCGCTGGTGTTCGCCGTCGGGCCTGCCGTCGTCGCCGGCCTGCGCCGCGCGGCGGCGGCCCCGCGAGCCCTACCCGCGGGGCCGGCGCTGCTCGCGTCAGCCGCCCTGGCCGCGGTCCTCCTCGCGGATGTCTCAGGCATGTCCAAGGGCGAGGTCGAGCGGATCTGGCTCCCGTTCGCCGTGTGGCTGGTGGTGCCGTGCGGGCTGCTGCCCCGCCGGCAGATCGGGTACTGGCTCGCCGCTCAGGCGCTGCTCGCGCTGGCCGTGAACCACCTGCTGCTCACTGTCTGGTGACGGGACGGCCGCGGCCGACCGTCAGCTCCACGAAGCTGCGCGCCCCGGTGTGGCACCGGGTCAGGCGCAGGCCGGCCTCCGCGGCGATCAGGGTGACCGCGCGGGCGCCCACCGCCGCCCACGGCACGGGGGCGCCCGCCACGGCGGCGGTGTGGACGCGAGCCGTGCCGCGCCAGAACTCCTCCGGCCGTCCGCCGGTCTCCACGAGTACCGTGCCGCCCCTGCGCACGAGCTCGGCGGCCCGCCTGAGCAGGCGTAGCGGGTCGCCGCCGATGCCGATGTTGCCGTCGGCGAGCAGCACGTGGCCCCACCGCCCCTCCTCGGGGAGAGGGGCGAACACGTCGGCGCGCACCATCGGTGCCCGCCGCCTGCGGCACGCGGTCTCCGCCACCGCCGAGACGTCCACGCCGAGCGCCGGGAGACCACGCCTGACCAGCGCCTCGACGAGCCGGCCGGGACCGCAGCCCAGGTCGAGCGTCGGGCCTGTGCAGTGGTCGAGCAGCCACCGGTCCTCGCCGCCTGCCCGGTGTCGCCACCGATCCACGGCGAGCTCGACCTCGCTCCCATCGCTACGGACCAGTCGCGCCGCTTCGGCGACGAGTGCGGGGTCGAAGCCGGCGATCAGCACGAGCCCCTCGCGCTACGGAATGCCGGCATCGCCCCCAGGGCCGCCGCGAACCTCGTCCACGGCGCTGCCGAGGCCACGGCCAGAGCGTCGGCAGCGGTGTCGACGTCGGTGAGGGTCGGCAGCAGAGCGACCCGAAGCCCCGCGTCCCGCAACGCTCGCAGCGTGCGCTCACCGGTGTCGGCCCGGGACGTGGGCACGTCGGCGATCACGGCTGCGGCCCGTGGGTCTCGCAGACCGAGTGTCCACCAGCCGCCGTCGGCGGCCGGGCCGAGCACGGCATCGACCGGCCGCGGCCCGTCGGCGACCAGCGGGGCGGCGGCATCGCCGAGCAGGGCGGCATCCACCTGCGGGGTGTCCATCCCGAGCTGCAGCGTGGGCAGCCCGGGGGCCAGTGCGGCGGTGTCGGCGTGCGCGGCGGCGATGCGGTGTCCCAGGTCGCTGCCGCGCTGGATCACGATCGGGACGCCGCACAGTGCCGCGCCGACCTCCCGTGCCCGGGCGGACTCCGCGAGCTTCCCCGTCATCGCGACGACCGGGCACCCGCGGGGGACCGCGCGCACGGCGTCGAGTGTGTCCAGCAGCGCCGCGGCGGCCAGGTTCGCGGCCTCGTCGGGGGTGGCGGGGGGACAGAGCCGGGTCTTCACGCGGTGCGGCTGCGGTGCCTTGGCGAGCACCAGGAGCGCGACACCGGGTCTCGCAGGGCTCACCGGAGCAGCCCGGCCATGTCCCTCGCGGCCCGCAGGGAACCGCGCACCGACCCCGACACCTTCGACCGCCCACCGGCGCGTGCCCGGTACGGCACGGGCATCTCTGCGATTCGCCAGCCGGCCGCCCCGGCCCGCAGCAGCATCTCCAGCGGGTAGCCGAAGGCGCGGTCCATGACCTGCAGGTCGAGCAGGGACTGCCGGTGCGCCACCCGCACCGGCGCGATGTCGTGCACCGGAACGCCACGGTGCCGCAGCACCGCGGCGATGGCCGCATTCCCGGCACGCGCGTGCCACGGCCACACCGACGCCGAGTCCGGAACCCGGCGCCCCACGGCGAGGTCGGCCCGACCGGACAGGACGGCGTCGGCCATCGCAGGTAGAGCACCGGCGTCGAGCGAGCCGTCGCCGTCGAGGACCGCCACGACGTCGGCGCGCGCCGCGAGCAGGCCCGCGTGGACCGCGGCGCCATAGCCGCGGTGCGGCTCGACCACCACACGGGCACCGCAGGCGCGCGCGACGTCGCCGGTGGCGTCGGTGGAGCCGTTGTCGACGACGAGGACCGGCCAGCCATCGGGGAGTCCGGCCAGAGCGGCCGGCAGGGCTTCCGCCTCGTCGAGGCAGGGCAGGATGATCTCGAGAGAGCCGTGCACGACCCCGATGGTGGACGTGATCAGAGTCTGGTGTGGCCGTTCCGCCCTTACCGATCCGTGACGTCTGCGCTGGTCATGCCCCTGCTGATGATCCAGCCGGGGCTCGCATCGGATCACGGGCGAACTGCGTGACGCCCTCGGCGAAGGTCGTCTCCGCCCGCACGCCCAGCACGGCGGCTGCCTTCGCCGGGTCCGCAACGACGTGCCGGACGTCGCCCGGCCGGGCGCCTCCCGCGATGACGGGCGGCGGGCCGCCCATCGCCGCGGCGAGGGCAGCGGCGAGCTCCCCGACGGTGTGCGGCTCACCCGAGCAGACGTTCACGGCGTTCACGCCGGGTGCGGGCGGCTCGGTGCCGAGGGCGGCCACGTTCATGGCCGCCACATCCGTGACGTGGACGAAGTCGCGCCGCTGGCGGCCGTCCTCCAGCACCCGAGGCGCCTCACCCCGTTCCAGCGCGGAGCGGAAGATCGAGGCCACGCCCGCGTAGGGGGTGTCGCGTGGCATGCGTGGGCCGTAGACGTTGTGGTAGCGCAGCGACCAGACGCTGCCGCCGGTCTGCCGCGCCCACGCTCCCGCCAGGTGCTCCTGGGCCACCTTCGTGGCTGCGTAGGTGCTGCGTGGGTCGAGCTGGGCGTCCTCCGGCACGAGCCCCGGCACGAGGTCGCGGCCGCAGCGCGGGCACCTCGGTTCGTAGCGGCCCGCGTCGAGGTCTTCCTGGGCGCGCGGGCCGGGCCGCACGACGCCGTGCTCCGGGCAGTCGTACCGGCCCTCGCCGTACACCACCATCGACCCGGCGAGCACCAGCCGGCGCACTCCGGCGTTGTACATGGCGGTGAGCAGCACCGCGGTGCCGAGGTCGTTGTGCGCGACGTAGTCGGGTGCGTCCCCGGGGTCGACGCCGTGCCCCACCATCGCGGCCTGATGGCAGACGGCGTCCGTACCCGGGAGCAGCCGGCCGAGCAGCTCGGCGTCGCGGACGTCGCCGTGCACGAGCTCGTGGCCCTCGACCCACGCCGGCGGCGCACCGGCGTGCGCCTGGGGCAGGAGAGCGTCGAGGAGCAGGACGTCGTGTCCGTCGGATGCCAGGCGATCAGCGACGTGCGAGCCGATGAAACCCGCTCCGCCCGTGACGAGTACGCGCATGTTCCGGAGGCTAGGCGCCTACTGGCTGCGCGCAGGCCGCTCCGGAGTGTTCGACGGGGCGGGCCGGGGTGCCGGTCCGGCCGCGGGCCGGTCCTGCCCCGACTGCGCCTGATAGACGTCGCGCAGCTGGTCGATCTGCTGCGTGGTGTAGGTGCGCTCGTGGCGCTGGTCGCGGATGAAGGACGAGGCCCAGGTGATCACGGCGCTGAGCCGGTTGCGGTAGCCGGTGAGGAAGGCGAGGTGGATGAACAGCCAGGCCAGCCAGCCCGGGAGCCCGGCGAAGCGCAGCGGCCCGGCGGAGACGACCGCGTTGCCGCGGGACAGGTAGGCGGCCGATCCGAGGTCGTGGTAGCGGAACCGGCCGACCTCCCGGGCACCGGGGTTCTCGACCTTGTGCTTGACCCGGCGCCCGGCATACAGCCCGGCCTGCATGGCGACCTCGGCCACCCCGGGCAGCTCGTCGCGGCTCATCATGTCGCCGACGACGGAGATGTCGGGATGTCCGGGAATCGTGAGATCCGGCTCCACCTGGATGCGCCCGGCGCGGTCCTGCTGGGCGTCCGTGGCGGCGGCGAGCGCCGTGGCGAGCGGTGGCGCCTCCACCCCCGCGGCCCAGATCACGGTGCCCGCCTCGTAGCGGGCGGTCGTTCCGTTGGCCTTGTCCCGGACGTCGATGCCGCGGGCGTCCACGTTGCTCACGATCGAGCCGAGGTGCAGCTCCACGCCCATCTCCTGCAGCGCCGCGGCCGCCTTGCCCGACAGCGACCTGCCGAAGGACGCGAGCGGTGCGGTGCCGCCGTCGAAGAGCAGGACGCGGGCGTCCTCCGGGCGGATGCGCCGGAACTCCGACCGCAGCGTCCGGGCGGCGAGCTCGCGGATCTGCCCTGCCAGCTCCACCCCGGTGGGCCCGGCACCGACCACGGCGAAGGTGAGCCAGCGCCGCTGCTCGTCGGGGTCCGATGCGGTCTCGGCAAGCTCGAACGCACCGAACACCCGGCGCCGGATGTCCAGTGCGTCGGCGATGGTCTTCATCCCGGGTGCCCACTGCGCGAACTCGTCGTGCCCGTAGTACGACTGCTGCACGCCTGCGGCCACGATCAGGTCGTCGTAGGGCAGCGTCATCCGCTCGCCGCCCGGGCGCAGGGCAACGACCTCGCGGCCCGCCGGGTTCACGTCGACGACCTCCGCCAGCACGCACTCGACGTTGGTGTGCCGCTTCAGGACGTCGCGCAGGGGAGAGGCGATCTGGCCCTCGGACAGGATCCCGGTGGCCACCTGGTAGAGCAGCGGCTGGAACAGGTGGTGCTGGGCGGAGTCGACGAGCGTGACGGAGATGTCCCCGCGGCGCAGCGCACGGGCAGCGAACAGCCCGGCGAAGCCGCCCCCGACGATCACGACCCGGTGTGCGGTGCTCCGACTCAGATCATCTGCCGACACGGTGTCCTCCGGTCTCGTCCCCGTACTCCCTGCTCTGCCCGTCAACCCGTGGGGTCGTGCCAGTCGTCGCCATTGGACAGCAGGCTATCTGCCTCCTTCGGGCCCCACGTGCCCCGCTGGTAGGAGTGCACCGGGACGACGTCGCCCAGCACCGGGTCGACCACCCGCCAGGCGGCCTCCACGGTGTCCTGACGGGCGAACAACACGCGGTTCCCGTCGAGCGCAGCGCCGATGAGGCGGTCATAGGGTCGCATGTCCGCCCCGCTGTCCTCCGCGAACACCAGGTCCTGCAGCTGAGGCTCGCGTCCGGCGCCGGGCTTCTTCCCCGCGAGGGCGAGTCCGATCTCGGTGTTCGGCCAGATCCGGAATCGCAGGGTGTTGCGCAGGCGGGTGCGGCTGACCCCGAAGACGTCGAAGGGAACGGGCCGGAACCGGATGCTGACCTCCGTGGCGGTCACGGGCATCGTCTTGCCGGCGCGGATGAGGATCGGCACGCCAGACCAGCGCCACGAGTCGAGGGCGAGCCGGACCGCGACGTAGGTCTCCACCGTCGACAGCGGGTCGACGCCCTCCACCTCGCGGTAGCCGTCGTACTGGCCGCGGACGGCGTCGGCGGGGGTCAGCGGGCGGAGCGCGGAGATCACCCGCGACTTGGCGTCGAGCCACGAGTCCGGCCCCGAGCCGTCCGGTGGATCGGCGATGACGGTGGCGAGCACCTGCAGCATGTGGTTCTGCACGACGTCCCGGATCGCGCCGGTGTGGTCGTAGAACCGGCCGCGGTCGGCGACGTCGAACGCCTCGGCCATCGTGATCTGGATGCTCTCCACGTGGTCGCGGTCGAGCAGGGGTTCGAACATCGAGTTGGCGAACCGGGCGACGAGGACGTCGTTGAGCGGGTCCAGGCCGAGCCAGTGGTCCACCCGGTAGATCGCGTCCTCCGGGAAGTGGGCGTGCATCGTCCGGTCCAGGGCGATGGCGCTGGCCAGGTCGGTGCCGAACGGCTTCTCCACCATCACGCGGGCTCCGTCCGCCCGGCCCGCGCCCGCGATCCCCTCGGCGATGCGCCCGAACAGGACGGGTGGCACCTCCAGGTAGAACAGGGCACGCCGGCAGTCCTTGCCCATCTCCTGCGACATCGCCTCGTAGGTGGCGGCATCGTCGAGATCGCCGTCGACGTAGCGGAGCAGGCCGAGCATCGTCCGGGCCGGCGGTGACTCCGGGTCCATGTTGTTGTCGCGCAGTGACTGCGCCGCGTACTCGCGGAACCGGTCCAGGTTCCACCCGCTCTTCGCCACACCGATCACCGGGACGGTGAGCACGCCCCGGTCCACCAGCCCGACGAGTGCGGGGAAGGTCTCCAGCTTGGCCAGGTCGCCGGTCGCCCCGAAGATGACCAACGCGTCGACTCGGTCCGTCGCCATGATGTGTGCTCCTGTCCGTCCGATGTGGTCAGCCGAGGCGTTCGAGCACGTGGTCGCCGACGCGTAGGGCGTTCGCCATCGCCGTCAGCGACGGGTTCACGGCTCCGATGCTCGGGAAGAAGCTCGTGTCGACGACGTAGAGGTTGTCGACCTCGTGCGTCCGGCAGTTCACGTCCAGCGCGGAGGCGAACGGGTCCATGCCGAACCTGACCGTGCCGGCCTGGTGCGCCGTCGCGCCGATGGGCATGCCCTTGTGAAGGTAGATGCTGTGGTGCAGCAGGTTCTCGTGCATCCCCAGGTCGCAGAGCCGTGACTCGAGCTCCTTGCGCAGCCGTTTCAGCCCTTCGAGGTTGTTGTTCTCGTCGAGCGTGAGCCGGATGCGGCCGTCGCGGTCGAGGGTCACCCGGTTCTCGGGCAAGGGGAGGTCCTCGCCGCAGAGCCAGAAGTCGACGGCGTGTCGGGCGAGCTCGTCGAAGGGCATCTCCGGGCTGATCCGTCCCGCCCAGTGCGGGGCGTTCGCCCGGATCTGCTCGGCGTCGGACTTGCCGAGCATCTGGATGCCACCCATCGGGTGGTCGAAGTCGTCGGAGCCGAGGTACCAGTCGTGCAGCGCGAGTGTCTTCTGGAAGCGGGTGGGGTTCGGCTCCTTCGACACGGCCATCAGCGCCAGGTTGTTGTGGCGCATGTAGTGCCGCCCGACCACGCCCGAGCCGTTGGCGAGCCCGTCGGGGTGCCGGTCGTTCGCCGAGCGCAGCAGGAGGACCGCAGAGTTCACCGCGCCGCAGGAGACCACCACGATGTCGGCGGTGAAGCGGACGACCTCGCCGTCGCCGAACTCGGTGACCACGGCGGTGACCGTGCGCCCGCTCGGATCCGTCTCCAGCCTGGTCACATGGGCGCCGGTGACGAGCTGGACGTTCTCGTGACGCAGCGCCGGGTCGACGCAGATGACCTGGGCGTCGGACTTGCCGTCGACCAGGCACGGGAACCCGTCCACCCGGTCGCAGCGGATGCAGATGCTGCCGTGGGCGGCGGCGCCGTTCGGCTCCTGGGTCAGCCGTACCCCGATCGGGAGGTGGAACGGGTGCAGGCCCTGCTTCTCGAGGTCGTCGGCCAGCTGCTGGATCCGGGGTGCGTGCATGACCGGAGGGAAGGGGTAGTCCGAGGTCGCCTCGCCGCAGGTGGGGTCCTCACCGTGGCGGCCGTGCACGTCGTAGAGGTGCTCGGCCTCGGTGTAGTACGGCTCCAGGTCGGAGTACGCGATCGGCCACGCCGGGGAGATGCCGTCGTAGTGGTGCAGTTGGCCGAAGTCCTGCGGGCGCAGCCGGAACAGCGCGGCCCCGTAGAACTTCGTGTTGCCCCCGACGTAGTAGTTCACCTCGGGCGGGAACTCGTTGCCGTTCGCGTCCAGCCAGAACTCCGGCGCCCGGTAGCGGCCCTTCACGAACACCTCGGTCGAGTCCCAGTTGGCCCGCTCCCGCGGCAGATAGCCACCGCGCTCGAGCATCAGGATCCGCTTGCCCGACGGGGCCAGGCGATGCGCGAACGTGCCGCCGCCGGCACCCGTGCCGATGACGATGACGTCGTAGTGCGTCGTGACGCCGGAGCGCGTGATGTCGGAGCGGGGATCCTCAGGCACCGGGACCTCCTCGTGGTGGGCGCGCCGGCGAGTGGCGCGGCGCGCCCACGGTGCGACGGGCCGCGAGGTGGCACATCACCTGCGTGAGGTGAGCGGGATCCGGCAGCTGGAGGCGGCGTCACCGGCCCATGGCAGTGGGGTTCCCGCCCTGCGTGGAACCGGACCGTGACGTGCCCCCGCGCCACCGTGGTGGTGGGGTACCCCACCACCACGGACGTGGGTTCACCCCGACGAACCGGGTGCGGCCTCCCTCCTCGCGAGGTGCGGCGTCGAGGATGCTCGTTCCCTACCTGGGCGACGGCGGAACCGGCGGGTCCGTGACGTAGTCGGCGAGAGCGAGAGGGAGGCGGTCGTGACAGCTCGAATCGTCGCGCATTGGCACTGCGGGTCCTGTGACGTCGCGGGCCGTGATCCCGAATCGGAGCCGAGCTGCTGGAACTGCGGCGGCGCCGTCACCGTCACGGCACGGCCGTCACAGGTGTGGTCGGAATCCGCGGACTGAGCGGTCGGTTCGAGGCGTGCACCGCTGGTTTCGGCTAACCGGTCTGCCCGTCATCGTCAGGCGTCGCCTGCGACAGGGTCGGGTAGTCGGTGTAGCCCCTGTGGTCGCCGCCGTAAGCCAGGCTGAAGTCGGGGGTGTTGAACGGTCCGCCGCTCTGCAGTCGTAGCGGCAGATCCGGGTTGGCCAGGAACAGCGCGGCGTAGGACACGAGGTCGGTCGCGCCGGTCTCGATGAGCTTCAACGCCTCCGGTCCGGTGTAGCCGCCCGGGGTGTACGGATTGAGGATGAACGTTCCGTTCCAGCGTTCCCGCAAATGGTCGGTGAACTCCGTGTCGATTCCCTCGGCGATGTGCAGATAGGCCAGGCCGATCGGGCCGAGCGCATCGAGCAGCGCGAGATAGGTGTCGCGGTGGTTGTCCTCGACGATGTCCTGGTAGCCGCTGACCGGCGAGATCCGCACTCCCAGCCGGTCGGCGTCGATCGCGTCCGCAATCGCCGTGGCCACTTCCACCGTGAATCGGATCCGTCCCTGGACGGTGCCGCCCCACTCGTCGTCACGCCGGTTGGCATTCGTCGACAGGAACTGGTGCGGCAGGAAGCCGTAGCCCGCGTGCACCTCCACGCCGTCGAAGCCTGCTGCGATCGCGTTGCGGGCCGCCGCCGCGTAGTCCTCGATCGTTGCCCGGATGCCCGCTGCGTCCAGCGCTCGCGGGGTGACGAACTCCTGCGGACCGTCCGGGGTGAACGTCGTCCCGGCAGCTTTCACCGGCGACGGGCCGACCGGAATCAGGTTGTCCTCGTGCAGGCTGGGGTGCCCGACGCGGCCGGCGTGCATCAGCTGCGCGAAGATCAGGCCGTTCTGCTCGTGGACACCGTGGGTCACCGCGCGCCACGCCTCCACCTGTTCTCCGGAGTGCAGGCCCGGTGTGTTCGGATGGGCCTGGCCGATCCGTGACGGTTGAGCGCTCTCGGCGATGATCAGCCCAGCGCCGGCTCGCTGGGCGTAGTAGGTCGCCATCAGCGGGGTCGGGCCGCGCCCCGGCCCGTATGCGCGGTTGCGCGTCATCGGCGCCATCACCATGCGGTTGCGCAGGGTGTAGCGGCCGACGGTGGTCGGTTCGAATGCGAGTGACACGTCTCAGCTCCTTGGTGGGCGGGCCGGCTCAGTGGCCACTGGCGGCGGGCGTCGCGCAGCCGTCCGGGGTGCACACCCCGTCGGCTCCGGTCACGGGCAGCAGCGGCGTGCCACCGGTCGAACGGCCCTCCTGCCAGACAGCGGCCATGGCCGAGTGGAGTTCGTCGGTTCCGACCGCGCCGGGGAGGGAGTACCGGCCGTCCAGGACGATGAAGGGCGTGCCGCGAGCACCGAGTCGTTGGGCTGCGAGCTGGTCGGCTTCCACCTGCGCGCGGTAACGCCTGCTCTGCAGTGCCTCGGCCGCGCCGTCGCGATCCAGGTGCACCTCCTCGGCGAAGTCGAGCACCTGCTCGGATGTCCACAGCTTCCGGGCCTGACCGAAGTGGACCCGGAACATCGCGGACCAGATCTCGTCGCCACGGCCCTGGTCGGTCGCGTACGCGAGCAGTTCGTGAGCGAAGTCGGTCGGACCGAGCGTGCGGTCCAGCGCGTAGTAGGGCGTAAGGCCTTCGGCTGCGGCGAGCTTCTCGATCGATCCCACGACCTGTTCGCCGGCGCCGCGTTCGACTCCGAACATCCCGAACAGCCGACGTTGCGTCACCCCTTCCCGTGGCAGGTCGGGATGCAGCTGGAACGACCGGTGGGTGATCCGTACGTCCGCGGCGTGTTCGAAACGGTCAACGGCTCGTCGCAGCCGGTGGTCCGTCAGGCCGCACCAGGGGCAGACGATGTCCGACCAGAATTCGATGTTCATCGGGCTCCTTACTTACGATTTGTGCGTAGCCGCATCCTCCATTAGTTTCAGGACGCCTACAAAAGGCACATTCATGTGCGTGACGTCGACGAGCGGGGAGCGGCTGTGAGTGGAAAGACCGTGCGAACGGCACGCACCCGCGTCCGGACGGCCGTGCGAGAGGTGCCGGGTCCCTGTGCGCACTGGAACGACGAGGACGCGGACTTCATCCGGGAGATTCTCGACCTGGTCGGCGACAAGTGGAGCGTGTTGATCATCGGCTCCCTCGAGCGGGGCCCGACCCGCTACTCCGACCTCGCCGACCTGATCCCCGGCATCTCGCAGCGCATGCTGACGCTCACGCTGAAGCAGTTGCAGCGCAACGGGCTCGTCACCCGAACCGCCTATCCCGAGGTGCCGCCGCGCGTCGAGTACGCCCTGACGGAGCTGGGCACCTCGTTGCTGTCCACCGTGCTGGCGCTGGCCGCGTGGTCGGCCGAGCGCCACTGCGAGATCCGTCGCCACCAGCAGGAGTTCGACGCCGACACGACGTCCTGAGCGTCGCGGACCCGCGGCAGATTGCGGCGGGTCCCGCAGCGGTGTACGCGCTCCGGTCTCCTCCTTATCGGGTGATGCATCGGTGCACGGGCAACCGCAACGGTTGGCCTGCCGGCTCCACCACGCAGGAGGCCACCATGACCGAGGCAGCGATCGCCGACCACGGCCTGATCGGTGATCTCCAGACAGCCGCACTGGTCAGCACGGACGGTTCCGTCGACTGGTATTGCTGCCCGCGCTTCGACTCGCCGAGCGTGTTCGGTGCCCTCCTCGACGACGAGAAGGGTGGCCACTTCCGGATCCGGCCGCAGGCCGACTACGACTCGCGGCAGCTGTACCTACCGGACACCGCCATGCTCATCACCCGGTTCACCACCGAGAGCGGGATGGGCGAGGTGGTCGACTTCATGCCCCCTGCAGGCAACGTCGCCACCGCGAACCACAAGCTCGTCCGGATGGTGCGGTGCGTGCGCGGAGAGATGACCTTCGACTTCGACATCGCGCCGCGTTTCGACTACGGCCGTAAGGCCCACCGCACGGACATGACGCGCAACGGGGTGGTCTTCAGCACCGACGCGATGACGCTCACCCTGCACGTCGTGCGCGAGCCGGGTGACGAACTGCTGGCCCAGGTCCGCATCGACGAGAACGACCTGCACGTCACGCTCACGCTGAAGGCCGGTGACGTCAGGGGTGTGGTGCTGGAGTCGGCCGCGGAGGGGCCACCGCGAGAGATCCGGGTGGCCGAGTTCCAGCAGATGCACGACGAGACCGTCCGGCACTGGCGCAACTGGCTCTCCCGCTGTACCTACACCGGGCGATGGCGAGAGACCCTGTATCGCTCGGCGATCACCCTCAAGCTCATGACCTACGCCCCGAGCGGTGGTCTGGTGGCCGCGCCCACGACCGGGCTGCCGGAGCAGGTCGGCGGCGAACGCAACTGGGACTACCGCTACACGTGGGTGCGCGACGCATCGTTCTCGGTCTACGCGCTGCTGCGGCTCGGGTTCCTGCAGGAGTCCGCGCAGTTCAGCCAATGGCTGCGAGACCGTGCCGACGAGCGGGTGGGCGGGGAGGGCGGCCCGCTCAACATCATGTACCGGGTCGATGGGTCCTCGGACCTCAAGGAGGAGTCGCTGGACCACTGGTCGGGCTACCGGGGCTCGCGCCCGGTCCGGATCGGCAACGGCGCAGCCGACCAGCTCCAGCTCGACATCTACGGCGAGGCGCTCGACAGCATCTTCTTCGCCGACAAGCGCGGCCTCGAGGTCGGGTACCGCGGCTGGCTAGCGGTGCGGGAGCTGCTGAACTGGCTCACGGAGCACTGGGACCAACCGGAAGAGGGCATCTGGGAGACCCGCGGCGGGCGCAAGGACTTCACCTACGGGCGGCTGATGTGCTGGGTGGCGTTCGACCGCGGCATCCGGATGGCGGCCGTGCACGGACGCCCGGCACCTCTCATGCGGTGGACCGAGGCGCGCGACGCCATCTACGAGCAGATCATGGAGAAGGGCTGGAACCGCGAGAGCCGGACGTTCGTCCAGCACTACGGCAGCGAAACGCTCGACTCCTCGTTGCTGCGGATGTCCAGCGTCGGGTTCATCTCCCCGTACGACCCCATGTGGGCCTCCACACTCAGGGCGATGGAGGACGAGCTGGTCACCGACAGCCTCGTCTACCGGTACAACCCGGAGGCCTCGCCCGACGGGCTGCGGGGCTCGGAGGGCACGTTCTCGCTCTGCTCGTTCATGTTCGTCGACGCGCTCGCGCGGGCGGGCAGGCTGGAGGACGCGCGGCTCGCGTTCGAGAAGATGCTCACCTACGCCAACCACGTGGGGCTCTTCTCCGAGGAGATCGCCCTGTCCGGTGAGCAGATCGGCAACTTCCCCCAGGCCTTCACCCACCTCGCCCTGATCGACGCAGCGATCACGCTCGACGAGGCGCTCGACCGGGGCCGTCCGGCACTGATGGGGGACTGAGGTGGACGCGGTCGACCTGGCGCGCCTGCAGTTCGCGAGCACGTCGATCTACCACTTCCTGTTCGTGCCGCTCACGATCGGGTTGGCACTGCTCGTCGCGCTCCTGCAGACGCAGTGGTATCGCACCGACCGGCCGGAGTACCTGCGCCTGACCCGGTTCTTCGGCATCCTGCTCGTGATCAACGTGGCGGTGGGGGTGGTCACCGGCCTCGTGCAGGAGTTCCAGTTCGGGATGAACTGGTCGGGCTACTCGCGGTTCGTGGGCGACGTGTTCGGCGCCCCGCTCGCCATGGAAGGGCTCGCCGCGTTCTTCCTCGAGTCGACGTTCCTCGGGCTGTGGCTCTTCGGCTGGAACAGGCTGTCGCGACGCGTGCATCTCGCGACGATCTGGATGGTCGCGCTCGGAGGCGTGCTCTCGGCCGCCTTCATCATGGCGGCGAACTCGTGGATGCAGAACCCGGTCGGCTACAGGATCAACCCGGACACCGGACGCGCGCAGCTCACCGACATCGGGGCCGTGCTGACCAACCCCGTGTTCCTGCGCAGCTACCTGCACGTGCTGCTCGCGTCGCTGATCACCGCGGCCGTCGTCATGCTCGCGATCTCGGCGTGGCACCTGCGGCGGCGGCCTGACGACCCCGGTTTCCGCAGCTCCGCGCGGCTCGCCCTCGTGGTGCTGGTGCCGGCCACGGTGATCAACCTGCTGGTCGGCAGCGAGCTCGGGGTCGCCGAGGGCGAGTTCCAGCCGATGAAGATCGCGGCGGCCGAGGCGCAGTGGGACACCTGTCAGCCGTGCTCGTTCTCGATGTTCCAGATCGGCGGCGGCAACAACGACCAGACCCCGGACAAGATCATCGCGATCCCGCACCTCCTGTCGCTGCTCGCCACGAACTCGTGGGACGGCCAGGTGGTGGGGATGAACGACCTACAGGCCCAGTACGAGCAGCAGTACGGGCCGGGCTACTACGTCCCCAACGTCTTCATCCAGTACTGGGCGATGCGGGTGATGGCCTATCTCGCGACCCTCATCGTCCTGGTGGGGCTCTGGGGCCTGTGGCGGTGGAACCGCCTCGGGTCGTCGACATGGTTCCTGCGGGCGGCGCTGTGGAGCCTCCCGCTGCCCTTCCTGGTCAACACCGCAGGCTGGATCCTCACCGAGAACGGCCGCCAGCCCTGGATCGTGCAGGGGCTGCAGCTCACCCGGGACGCCGCCTCGCCGTCGGTGGGCACGGCCACGATCGTCGTCAGCCTGGTGGTCTTCATCGTGCTCTACG
Organism: Pseudonocardia yunnanensis; assembly: GCF_039534065.1. Lineage (NCBI taxonomy): Bacteria > Bacillati > Actinomycetota > Actinomycetes > Pseudonocardiales > Pseudonocardiaceae > Pseudonocardia > Pseudonocardia yunnanensis. The sequence goes on from NZ_BAAAUS010000027.1 coordinate 52,294, forward strand.
GGGTGCTCGCCGTCGTGGACTGGCTGCTGATGGCGCGCTACGCCCGTCGGGAGCTGGAGCCCGAGACACCCCCGGCCGAGGTCGAGCAGCCGGTCCACGCGCCGAGCTACTGAGCGGGAGGCCCGATGGCGCTGGTGATCTTCTGGTTCATCGTCCTGGTCGTGGTCTGGACGGGGTTCCTGCTGTTGGAAGGCTTCGACTTCGGCGTCGGGATGCTGCACCGCGTGGTGGGCCGCGACGAGGAGGGCCGGTCGCTGGCCATCCGGACGATCGGCCCGGTGTGGGACGGCAACGAGGTCTGGCTGATCGTCGCCATCGCGGCGACGTTCGCCGCGTTCCCCTCCTGGTACGCGACGGCGCTCTCGGCCTTCTACCCGGTGATCCTCATCGTGCTGGTGGCGCTGATCCTGCGCGGGGTGTCCTTCGAGTTCCGGTCGCACGCGGAAAGCCGGCGGAGCCGGAACATCTGGTCCGGCGCCCTGGTCGTCGGGAGCCTGGTCGCCCCGCTCGGCCTCGGGATCATGCTCGGCGGCTTCCTGGGCGGGATCCCGATCGACGCCCGAGAGGAGTTCGTCGGTGGGTTCGGCGACCTGTTCCGGCCCTACGCCGTGCTGACCGGCGTGACGATCACGCTGGTCAGCCTGCTGCACGGCGCTGTGTTCCTCGCCATGCGGACCACCGATGACATGCGCCTGCGGGCGCTTCGCATCGCGAAGGCCCTCGGGCCCGTCGTGGCGCTGGTCGTCATCGCCTGGGTCGCCCTGACCCGCTTCGACTCGGGGGGCGCGCTGTTGTCGGTGATCGAGCTCGCCACTGCGATCGTCGTGATCGCCGCCGCGCTGCTGGTGCACGCGGAGCGGGAGGTGGCGGCGTTCGCGGCCACGTGCGCCACGACGGCGGGCGTGGCTGTGTCGCTCTTCTCCGAGCTCTACCCGCGGGTGATGGTGTCGAGCCTCGGCCCCGCGAACGACCTGACCGTCGCGAACACGGCATCGGGGTCCTACGCGCTGGCCGTGATGACCGTCGTACTCGTCGTGCTGTTGCCGATCATCCTGCTCTACCAGGGCTGGACCTTCCATGTGTTCCGCAGCCGTGTGACCCGGGCCGACGTGTCCGAGCACAGCGGCGGGTACGGTCCGCCGCCCACCGCGCCGGCCGTCGTGGGTGCCGAGCATGACGGCGGTCGGCACGATGGCCAGGATCCGCCCCGGGCGGAGCCCATGAACTCCTACCGGGGTGGGGTCCGGTTCGCCGCGTGGGTGCTGTCGTGGGCGGCGGCGCTGGCGGTCGCCGTGCTCAGGGGGCGCGGTGGCAGTGCCGGTGCGGGTCGCACTCCGGGGCCACGGCCGGCAGCCCAGCGGTAGGGGAGCGGGAGACTCCGCCGGTACCCGGTTCGCCCGTCGCGGGTGACGTAGGCGGACAGGCGCCGGTCCTACCGTTTCGCGGTGGCCACACCTGTCGTCCCGAACGCTCCTCCCCCGAGCGAGGAGAGCGGGCATCGGAGTGTGTTTCCCCGTGCTCTCGTCATCCTGCTCGGCATCGCGGCCGCGGTCATCGTCGCCGCAGGGGTCCAGGCCGTCGCCTGGCTGATCGGTCCTGCGTTCATGGCGCTCATCATCGTGATCGCGGTGGCGCCCGTGCAGGGCTGGCTGAAGCGCCGCGGCTGGCCGGGCTGGGCGACGACCGTGGTGGTGATCCTGCTCGTCTACGGGATCCTGATCGTGCTGGCCCTCGGGATCATCATCTCGGTGGCCCGGCTGGCCACGGAGGTGCCGCAGTACGCCGACAGGTTCGACGGTCTGGTGACCTCGGCGACGGCGGAGCTCGCCAAGTGGGGCGTGGGCCCGGAGCAGCTACACAAGGCGGCGAGCTCGCTGAACATCAGCAACCTGGCGGGCGTGCTCACGACGCTGCTGGGCAGCGTCGCCGGACTGGCGACCAACCTGGTGTTCCTGCTGGCGCTGCTGTTGTTCCTCAGCGTCGAGTCCGGCGGATACGGCCAGCGCCTCGCCCAGATCGAGGCGGACCGCCCGCGAATCACCGCGGCGCTGGAGCACTTCGCGTGGGGCACCCGGCAGTATCTGCTGGTCACCACCGTCTTCGGGCTCATCGTCGCGGTCCTCGACACGATCGCGCTCGCGCTGCTCGGCATCCCGCTCGCGGTCACCTGGGGTCTGCTGTCGTTCATCACCAACTACATCCCGAACATCGGGTTCATCCTCGGTGTGGTGCCGCCTGCGCTCCTGGCGCTGTTGATCGGCGGCCCGAAGCTGATGGTGATCGTCATCGTCATCTACTGCGCGATCAACTTCGTGGTGCAGTCGATCATCCAGCCCCGATTCATCGGGGACGCGGTCGGGCTGTCGGTCACGGTGACGTTCCTGGTGCTGTTCTTCTGGGCGTGGCTGTTGGGCCCGCTCGGCGCGATCCTGGCGATCCCGCTGACCCTCCTGGCGAAGGCACTGCTGGTGGACATCGATCCGCAGGCCAAGTGGGCCGCCGTACTGCTGCGCGACAGCCCGACGGAACCGGATCCGGAGGCTCCTCCGAAGAAGTCGCGCCGCGAGCGGCGACGCGAACGACGCGGGACCGAGCCGGATCTGCCGCCCGCGCCGCCCGCGCCGACCTGACCCGCACGGTCGGTGCGACAGCGGAAGAGTGAGGAGAGCCTGAGGTCCTGACACCCATCGGGGCGGCGTGAGCGAGCTTGCGAGCGAGCCATCAGACACAGCAGCTTTGCGAACGCGACCGACGAGCGTCAGCGAGGAGGGCGACGTGAGCACGGAGGCGCTCGTCCTCGCTCTGACCACCGTGGTCCGTCCGATGAGCGCGGCCGCCGTGGTTGCGATGCTCTCGACGCCGCACCCGCGGCGCCTGCTCGTGTCCTACATCGTCGCGGGCCTCGCCTTCAGCCTGGCAGTCGGCACGCTGGTGGTCCTCGTCGCCCAGGGGCTCGGCCCGGCGACGGATGCGGGCGGACGTCCCTTTATCGACACCGCCTTGGGCGCGCTGGCACTCGCCTACGCCGCAGCCGTCGCGTTCGGGTGGCTGCCCCGGCGCCGGGGCGGTAACGGGTCCGGCTCGGCCTGGATGCGCAAGCGTCTGCAGCATCTGTCCCCGGCGGCCGCCGCGACGGCGGGTGTGGTGACCCATCTGCCCGGTCTGGTGTACCTGGCCGCCTTGAACGCGATCGTGAACGATGCCGTGGGAACGGCGGACGCGGTGGTGCAGGTGGTGCTCTACAACGCCATCTGGTTCAGCCTTCCGATCACGGCGCTGATACTTGCGCATTACCACCCGGCACTGGCGAAGCAGAGCCTCGCGGAGGTGGGCACGTGGATCCGGCGCCACCAGCGCGTGATCACCATCGTGTTCCTCGTCGGGCTGGGCGGCTACCTGCTCGTCATCGGCGTGCTCGGCCTGATGTATCCCCCCAACTGACGCTCGACCATCCGTCGCAGGCGATGCCGCCGGGCGCCGCCCGGCCGACACTGCGGGGTCCGGAAGCCCCAGAACGCGGAACGGAGCACCCGATGTCGGACGTCGAAGTCAGCCGCACCGAGACCCTCAGCCGCCGGCAGGCGGCCGACAGGCTCTCGGCGCTCGCCGCCGCGCTCTCCGGGGGCGCAGGCGTCGAGGTCGAGCTGGGTGCGAGCGCTCTCAAGGTGCATGTCCCCGATCAGGTCCGCTACGAGGTCGAGGTGGAGGTCGATGGCGATGAGGTGGAGTTGGAGATCGAACTCACGTGGACGCGGGCGAAACCGGCGGCGGCTGCCAAGCCTGCAGCGACCCCGGCTAAGCCTGCGGCGGCGGCGCCCAAGCCCGCAGCGACCCCGGCTAGGTCTTCGGCGGCTGCCAAGCGTGCGGCGGCGAAGCGCGCGCCCGCCAGGAAGCCTGCGGCGGCTGCGGCTAGGCCTTCGGCGGCTGCCAAGCGTGCGGCGGCGAAGCCCGCGCCCGCCAGGAAGCCTGCGGCAGCTGCGGCGAAGCCTGCCGCAGCGGCACAGCCTGCGACGGCCTCGGCGAGGCCTTCGCCCGCCGGGAAGCCTGCGGCGGCTGCGGTCAAACCTGCTGCGGCGGCGAAGCCTGTGACGGAGCCGGTCGCCGCGGCGGAGCCTGGCCGCGCTTCGTCCGGATCGTCCCGGGCCCGCAGCACGAAGAACGTCGTGGCGGCTCGCTCCCGGCGCACGGTCGGCCGGGCCTGAGCGGCGCCTGCCTGAACTTCGCATGCATCGCCACGACCCTCACCCGGTGCGGAGGATGCCGTCGACCGGTTCGTGGCCCACCGTGGGGAACCCGCGCGTCCGGTGTGGGAGCGCCCGCCCCCGAAGCCGCCGGGCGAACGGCGGCGCGCCAGCGCTCGACCGAGGAGGGACCCGGCGATGGGCCAGGCGACGAGCACACGATTATCCGAGGTCTCCGACACGGAGGGAACGGCCCGCCCGACGCGGGACGAGCGGATGGATCGGGGACGGTCCGCCCGCCGGGCCGTCCCGCGGGCCGGCCAGGCGGAGTTCACTCCTGTCCCCGACCGTCCCGACCCGCTGAGCCTCCTGGAGAAGCAGGCACAGCAGCGTGTGCAGGAGCTGCTCCCGATCCGCTACGGGCGGATGGCTGCCTCCCCCTTCGCGTACTTCCGCGGAGCCGCACTGCCGATGGCGAGCGACCTCGCCGGCACACAGAGCACCGGGCTCGTCGTCCAGTGCTGCGGTGACGCCCACATGACGAACTTCGGTGTGTTCGCCTCCCCGGAGCGGCGCCTCGTCTTCGACGTCAACGACTTCGACGAGACCCTGCCCGGGCCGTGGGAGTGGGACGTCAAACGGCTCGCGACGAGCATCGAGATCGCCGGACGTGACAACGGCTTCCCCACCAAGGCGCGCCGGGAGATCGTGACCGCCACCGTGGCCGCCTATCGGCGGGCGATGCGCGAGTTCGCGGATGCGACCACACTGGAGGTCTGGTACGCCCACGCCGACATGGACAGCGTGCAGGCCCGCGTCGACGAGCATCTCGACCGTGAACGGCGCAAGCGGCTCGCCCGCAGCATGGCGAAGGCGCGCACGCGGGACAACCTCGGAGCGCTCGGCCGATATGCCGGAGTCAAGGACGGCCACGCCGCGATCATCGCCGACCCACCGCTGGTCGTCCCCATCACCGAGCTCGCCGGTGCCGGGACGGATCCGGCACAGCTGTTGAGCCAGCTGCGCGACATGCTGATGGAGTACAGGGAGTGCCTGGAACCGGAGCGGCGCGCGCTGCTGGATCAGTACCGGCTCGTGGACTTCGCCCGCAAGGTTGTCGGGGTGGGCAGCGTGGGCACCCGTGCGTACATCGCGCTCCTGCTCGGCGACGACGACCGTGACCCGCTCTTCCTGCAGGCGAAGGAGGCCGGCCCGTCGGTGCTGGAGGAGTTCGTCGGGGCCAGCGACTACGACCCCGGCCGCCGGGTGGTCGTCGGGCAGCGTCTCATGCAGGCGGTCAGCGACATCTTCCTCGGCTGGGTGCGCGTGCAGGGGTTCGACGGGCAGCCCCGGAGCTTCTACCTGCGCCAGCTACGGGACTGGAAGGGCTCGGCCGACGTCGAGGTGATGGCGCCGAAGGGGATGCTCGCCTACGGCGAGCTCTGCGGCTGGACGCTGGCCAGGGCGCACGCCCGCACCGGCGACCGCGTCGCGATCGCCTCCTACCTCGGCGCCGGCACGACGTTCGAGCGCGCCATCGCGGAGTTCGCCCGTGCGTACGCCGACCAGAACGAGCAGGACCATCAGGAGCTGGTGGACGCGATCGCCTCGGGCCGGATCGAGGCCGAGTCCGGCGTGTGAGTGTTCGGGAGCGCGGTTCAGGCGAGGAGCGCGAGCCTTTTGACCAGCTTGCCGACCCGGTTGCGTGGCCCGATGATGCTGACGGCGCTGCACGCGAGCTTCTCCGGCTCGGTCTCGGCGAGCTCGGAGAGGTAGTCGTCGTAGACGCGGTGTGACTGCGCCGCCTCGGGCATGTCCACCACGAGCACGCCCTCGGCGCAGGCCGCGGCGGCGCGGGTGGTGGCCAGCGCGTCCGGCGTCGCGGCCAGGATCGTGCAGCCCGCCCAGGGCAGGCCGGGGTGCTCGTCGCCGGATGCGTCCGGCCCGCCGTGGGCGATCAGCCCCTCCACAGTGGCGCCGGTGGTGGCGGCGACACAGGCGACAGCGTTGGCCGCGCGCCCCGCCGAGAGCGTCTCGTCGACCACGATCACCCACTTCAACCGGGTCGAGCGCGTCGGCTCGCTGGTGACGACCTCGTCGGGCGCGTACCCGAGCCGGTGACGAGCAGGCACAGGCTCAGCTCCCACGGTGACCTCCATATGTACGGGATACCAGCTCGATGCTATGAACACATGCGGATTGACAGCAATGATTCCGTACTTAATCCGGCAAGGAGCTCGTGGTGGCGCACTTGGACGAACTTGATAAGGCGATCCTGGCCGAGCTGCAGGCAGATGCACGGCGCACGAACCGCGACGTCGCCGCGGCAGTGGGGGTCTCGCCGACCACGGCGCTGGACCGGACGCGGGCACTGCGCGAGCGCGGCGTGATCCGGGGGGCCATCCTCGATCTCGACCTCGGCAAGATCGGGAGGCCGGTGCAGGCCCTGATCGCGGTGCGGATCCGGCCGCCCTCGCGCCGCAACATCGACGCCTTCCGCAACTGGGTCAGCACTCTTCCCGAGACGATCGGCGTCTTCGTGGTCACCGGCGGCGAGGACTTCCTCATCCACGTCGCCGTCGCGGACAACGAGAATCTCTACGCCTTCGTGATCGACCGGCTCACCGAGCGGCCGGAGGTCGCCGACGTGCGCACGAGCGTGGTCTACGAGCACCTGCGCAACAACACGATCGCACCGGTGACCGGCTGAGGCCGTCGGACGCGCGTTCCTCGGACTCCCGGGCCGGTTCATCTCCCCGGTCGCGGGGAGACCCACTCCGCTCCCGTTTCTCTCCGGAACGCCTCGATCGCGTCGTCGAGCGTCGGGAAGAAATGCGACGGCCCGATCGCCGGGATGAGCCCGTAGCGGTCGAGCTTGCGCCGGACCGGATCCTTCAGCTCGGCGAAGACGAGGGTGGTGCCGCAGGCGTCGAGTGTGCCGTCGAGGTCGCTAAGCATGTCCGCGGCGGTGACGTCGACGTCGGTGATCGGCTCTGCGGCGATGATGATCCATGTCGGATGGGGGTCCGACCGGGCGATCTCGGTCAGCTGCTCGCGGAACGTGCGTGCGTTCGCGAAGAAGACCGGCGCGTCGAAGCGGAAGATCCGGCATCCCGTGAGTTGCTCGGCATGCGGATAGCTGTTGATGTCGTGGTATCCCGCAATTCCGGGAACGCGGCCGAGGATCGCCTCGTAGGGCCACCATGCCCGGCGGAACACATTGCCGATCGAGAGGGCGACGGCCACCAGGATGCCGACGAGCACGCCGAGTGCCACGACACCGGCGAAGGCCGCGATCGACAGGTAGAACTCGGTTCGCCGGAGACGGAAGAGGCGGAGCGTGCCCGGGATGTCCGAGAGCGAGAGGGACGCAGCGATCACCACGGCGGCGAGCGTCGGCTGGGGCAGGTTGCGGAGCAGCCCGGGGGCGAGCAGCAGGATCAGCGTGATCGAGGCCGCCCCGACCAGCCCGGTGACCTGCGTCTTCGCGCCCGCCTGTTCCGCCACCGCCGTGCGTGACCCGCTGGTGCTCACCGGGAACCCCTGGAACAGCCCGGCGGCGATGTTGGCGACCCCGATCCCGGTCATCTCCCGGTTCCCGTCGACCGTCCGACCGGCACGTGCTGCGAACGCGGTGGAGGTCGAGATCGTGTCGGCGAGCGACACGAGCGCGATCCCGAAGGCGCCACCCACGAGCAGCGCGAGGTCGGAGAGCCCGACGTGCGGCACCGTGAGTGGCGGGAAGCCCTGGGGAAGCACGCCCACGAGTTTCACTCCGCGTGCCGCCAGACCGAACACTCCTGCCGCGATGATCGACAGCACCACCACGACCAGAACACCGGGGATCCGCGGAGTAACGCGCTGGAGCACCAGGATCAGGATCAGCCCGCTTGCGCCGATCACCAGGGCGGCCGGCACCATCTCGCCACTCGACACACCGCCCACGAACGCCGCGATCTCGCCGAGGAAACCCTCGGCGTCCACCGAGAATCCGAAGATCTTGGGGAGCTGGCCGACCAGGATCGTCAGGGCCAGGCCGTTCATGTAACCGATCATCGTGGGCTTCGAGATCAGGTCGGCGACGAACCCGAGTTTCCCGATTCCCGCGAGCATCGTGATGGTTCCGGTCATGAGCGCGAGCGCAGAGGCGAGCGCGACCGCGCGCGCGGGATCCCCGTTCGCTCCGACGAGGGGCAGCACCGTGGCCGCGATCATGGGGCCGAGCGCGGAGTCCGGTCCCAGCACCAGGATCCGCGAGGGTCCGAAGAGCGCATATCCGAGAAGGCACAGGATCGACGTGTACAGACCGGTGATCGCGGGCAGGCCGGCGAGTTCCGCGTAGGCCATTCCCTGCGGGACCAGGAGGGCGGTCAGGACCAGGCCTGCCACCACGTCCTTCGGCAGCCAGCGCGCCTCGTAGGAGAACAGCGTCGCCAGCCCCGGGACGAAGGTCGACTCGAACCTGCCGGCCCTCCTGTGACCCGTCACCGGCTGCACAGCGCCCGGTCACGCTGCGGCGGGCCGGTGCTCGGTCGTCCGCCGGCCCGATCGCCGGGCGACGAGCTTCCCGGCCTCCCAGAGGATCAGCAGTCCGACCGGAGGTACCAGGGCCCACAGGAACTGCCGCACGTTGATGTCGGTGGTGCCCAGGAGCCGTTGGAACCCGTCCATCTGCGTGACCAGCACCGCCAGCACGACCTCGGCGAAGATCGCCCAGTTCATCTGCTTGCTGTCGAACGTGGACGTGGTCAGCACGGTCTCCGTCTCGCTGCGGCATTCCAGGGCCGCGACGACCAGGCAGAGCGCGAAGGACGTGAAGGCGATGGAACGGCCGATCTCGAGGTCACCGTAGAGCGACGTGCCGACGACGATCAGCCCAAGCAACCCGACCGCGATCGCGAGGCCGGTGAGGCCGACGGTGATCATCAGGCTCGGGGTCAGCACGGACTGGCCGCGTGGTCGCGGCTGCATCCGCATGAGCCCGGGGGTCTCCCGGTCGAAGCCGAGTGCGAACCCGAACGCGGCGTTGACGAAGAAGTGGATCCAGAGCACCTGGGCGGGGGTGAACGGCTCGCCGGCGGCGATGTTGAGCAGGCTGGCGCCGAGGAACGTGAGGACGAAGACGACCAGCAGGATCAGCACGAAGCGGATGTACTTCGTCAGGTTGTCGTAGATCTTGCGGCCCTGTTCCACCGCGAAGACGATCGTCGCGAAGTTGTCGTCGGAGAGGATCATCCGCCCGGCGTTCTTCGCCACCTCGGTGCCGGTGCCCATGGCGATGCCGATGTCCGCCGCCTTGATGGCGGGCGCGTCGTTGACGCCGTCGCCGGTCATCGCGACGACATCACCTTTCTTCTTCAAGGTGTCGACGAGGAGGACCTTGTGCTCCGGGGCGACCCTCCCGACCACACCGATCTCGTCGATGCGGGCGAGCCGTACGTGCTCGGGCAGCGCGGCGAATTCGGCGCCGAGGACGGCCTCACCGGGAATCCCGAGCTGGTCGGCGATGGCCGCACCGGTGGTGACGTCGTCGCCGGTGACCATCCGAACCCGGATGTTGGCGGCCTGCGCGCTGGCCACGGCCCCCTTCGACTCGTCCCGGGGTGGGTCGACCATGCCGACCAGGCTCGTCACCTCGAGATCCCGGACGCACGCGAGCAGGTCGCCGTCCGGGTCGAACGCGGCAGGGTCGACGTCCCGCACGGCCGCCGCCATCACCCGCCTGCCGTCCTGCTCCATGCGGTTCATGTGGGCGTTCATCCGGTCCTTGAGCCCGCCGTCCCACGGGATGCTCCCGTCTGCGCACAGTGCGGTGGCCGCCCGGGCCATCACGGCCGGTGCGGCCCCCTTCACGAAGCACCGCACGACCGGGCGTCCCGTGGCATCGGTCGCGGAGACGAACGTGGCCATCAGCTTGTAGGTCGGGTCGAACGGCAGGGTGGCGAGGCGGGGCAGCTTCTCGCGCGTGGCGTCGGTGTCGAGCCCGGCCTTGTGGGCGAGCACGAGCAGCGCCCCCTCCGTCGGGTCGCCGACGACCCGGCCGTCCACCAGTTGGGCATCGCTCGCGACGAGATACGGCAGAACGGCGGCCTCGACCGACGGCGCCGTCCCGACGGCGTGGTGGACCTTGCCCTCCAGGTTGTAGCCGGTTCCGGAGACGGTGTACCGGTCGCTCGGGGTCACCACCTCGGCGGCCGTCATCTGGTTCATCGTCAGCGTCCCGGTCTTGTCCGAGTTGATCGCCGAGGTGAACGCGAGCGTCTCGACGGACGGCAGCTCCTTCACGATCGCGTTGCGCTTGGCGAGGTCGACACCGCCGAGCGAGAGGATCATCTGGGTGACGGTCGGCAGCGCCTCGGGGATGGCCGCGATCGCCAACGCGACGGCGCTGATGAACAGCACGTCCCAGGCTTCACCGCGGGTACGGCCCAGCACGAACATCACGACCATCGTGATGCCCGCGGCCGCCGCGATCCACAGGGTCAGACGGTCGAGCTCCCTGGTGAGCGGCGACTTCTCCCTGGCAGTAGCGGAGAGCATCGCCGAGATGCGGCCGAGCTCGGTTGCCGAGCCGGTACCGGTGACGATCATCGCGCCGCCGCCGTGGGTCACCGGCGTGTTCATGAACGCCATGTTCGTCTGGTCGCCCGGGCCGAGTCTGCTGCCGTCGATGGTGCGTGCGTCCTTGGCCGCGGGCGTGCTCTCGCCCGTGAGCGATGACTCGTCGATCTGCAGCGCACTGGCGTCGACGATGCGCCCGTCCGCCGGCACCTGGTCCCCGGCGGCGATGAGGACGACGTCCCCGACGACCACCTGTTCGGCCGGGATCTCCGCCGCGTCTCCGTCGCGCCGCACCCTGGCCGTGGCCTTCATCATCGACCGCAGGGCGTTCATCGCGCTCTCGGCCTTGCCCTCCTGGCGCAGCCCGACCACCGCGTTCAGCACGGTCAGCACGACCAGGAGCAGAGCCGTGCCCCATTCCGCGATCACGGCGGACACGACGGCTGCGGCGATCAGGATGATCTGCATGTAGCTGCGGTACTGCTCGAGGAACCGTTGCCAGCCGGGCTTGCGGCGTTCCTCGGGAAGTGCGTTGGGGCCGTTCGCGCGCAGCCGCTCGGCTGCCGTGGCCGAGGACAGTCCGGTCCCGGGGTCGACTCCGACGGCCTCGGCCACGGCGTCCGGCGATCGCGCGTACCACTCCTCGCGGTCGGCGCTGCCGGTCTCCGGCGCGGACCGGACCGGCCCGGTCATGTCCGTACCTTCTTTTTCTTCTCGGCCTTCCCGTCACGTGACCCGCCCTCGTGGTCCGCGAGGTAGGGATCGGCCGCGGCGCCGCGCGGGGCCTCCGCCTCGAGCTCCTTGCGGGCCTCGGCGAGGTCGTGGCGGACCTCGTCGCTGACGGTCGGATACTGCGGATCGAGCCCGATCAGGGTGTGCGCGAGCACCGCGGCCGCGCAGATCCGTGCGAGCCACTTGCGGTCGGCCGGCACGACGTACCAGGGCGCCCACGGCGTGCTGGTCGCCGACAGCATCTCCGAGAAGGCCCGCTGGTAGTCATCCCAATACCCGCGTTCGTGCACGTCGGCGGCCGAGAACTTCCAGTTCCGCTCCGGCACGTCGATCCGCTTGAGGAACCGCGTGCGCTGCTCCTCCTTCGACAGGTTCAGGAACAGCTTCACCACGGAGAACCCGTTGTCGCTCAGGTAACGCTCCCAGTCGTTGATCTCTCGGTAGCGCCGCTCCCACACGTCCGCACCCTTCGCCGCCTTCGGCAGCTTCTGGCGGTCCAGGTTCTGCGGATGCACCCGGACGACGAGGACCTCCTCGTAGTGCGACCGGTTGAAGATCCCGATGTCGCCGCGCGCGGGCAACCGGCAGGCGTAGCGCCACAGGTAGTCGTGGTCGAGCTCCTCGGCCGACGGCACCTTGAAACCCTCGACATGCACGCCCTGTGGGTTCACCCCGCTCATGACGTGCCGAATCGTGCCGTCCTTGCCGCCGGCGTCGAGTGCCTGGAGGCAGAGGAGCACGCCGTGGGTGTTCTCGGCGGCGAGGCGCCGCTGGTAGTCCGCCAGAAGCGCGATGCCCTGGTCGAGCAGCCCGACGGAGTTCTTCCGGCGGAGTCCGAGCGGCCGGAAGGAGGGGTCGAAGTCCTTCGCCAGGTTCACCCTTCTCCCCGGCCGCACCCGCAGCGGCTCGATGAACTCCGCGATCCGCCTGGCCTGTTTGCCGGTCATGCCAACCAGCCCCTCCCGCTGACACCGGCCGGCCAGCTTCCGCCACTGCATCCGGTGGCCGCCTCGTCCGGGCCGGGTGAAAGGGGTCCACGCACGGTCCCAGCTCGTGACGAGACGAGGATCTGCACCGGGCGACCCGTTCGGCCTCACCCGCTGCGGGTGACCGCTCCGGCACGGAGCGCGCGCATCCCGGGAGACCGACTATCGGTGTGTCCGGTTCGGCCCTGGCCCGTGCGGGCGATACGAGCCGCGGAATGTTCCCGCCGGGTGCCGGAACCGTGATTCCTCCGTTGCGGGTGAGGTCGGGTCGACGTATGCGCGGCCATCCTGGCGCGAGGCGAAACCCGCCTACGGCTCAATGGCTGGAGTGATCGAGATGGTGCTGGCGGCGAACCAGAGCAGCAGCTACCCGTTCCTCGAACTGATCTGGACCATGTTCGTCCTGTTCGGCTTCGTGCTGTGGTTCTGGCTCCTCATCGTCGTGTTCGGTGACCTGTTCCGCCGGCACGACATATCGGGCTGGGCCAAGGCGGCCTGGACCGTCTTCGTGATCGTGCTCCCGTTCATCGGGATCCTCGCGTATCTGATCGCGCAGGGCCGGTCGATGGCCGAGCGGCGCGGAAAGGAGTACGCGGCTGCGCGTGAGGCGTACGAGACCGATGTCCGGTCCATCGCCGGAAGCGCCGGCCAGCCGGCCGACCAGATCGCCACGGCTAAGCAGCTGCGCGACTCCGGGGACATCACCGCCGAGGAGTACGAGGTGCTCAAGCGGAAGGCCCTCGGCGCGACCGCCGCAACCAGCGGGGACACCCCGGCAGGCTCGGGTTCCGTTCGCTGAGAGGTCCTGAGCCGGGGTGACTGCGTGCTGAGCGGTGCCATGGCAGGTCCGTGTCTTGCGCCGCTCAACACCCACCCCATAGCGTGATCACGTGGCGCACACGGTTCGGGGAGTCGGCGAGGATCTCGCCGCCCGGCTCTGGCTGGATCTGGGTTACGCCGCCAGCGCTGCCTGTCGGGCCTGAGGCACGTTCTCGCTCCCCCTCAGCACTCCCCGACAAGGAACCCCTCGTGCAGACCACCGCCACGCGAGTGGCCGCTGTGACCGTGACGCTGCGTGGCGTCGACCGGACGTTCGGCGCGGCCGACGGCGCTCACCACGTCCTTCGCGGGATCGATCTCGACGTCGAAGCGGGCGAGGTGGTGGCGCTGCTCGGGGCCTCGGGCTGCGGTAAGTCGACCTTGCTGCGCCTGGTCGCGGGGCTCGACCGGCCGTCGGCCGGCCAGGTGATGATCGACGGGGCCAGGGTCGACGGGATCGAGGCGCGGGCGGCGGTGGTCTTCCAGGAGCCGCGGTTGCTCCCGTGGCGCACGCTCGCCGAGAACGTCGCCTTCGGACTGCCGGACGGTTCCCCGCGGGGCTCGCGCCGCGGCGAGGTGGCCCACGCGCTCGACACCGTCGGGCTCGGGTCGTTCGCCGGGTACCGCCCCCGGGCCGTCTCCGGCGGGATGGCGCAGCGCACGGCCCTCGCCCGTGCGCTGGTGCGGCGTCCCGGTGTGCTGCTGCTCGACGAGCCGTTCGCGGCGCTCGACGCGCTCACCCGGCTGCGGATGCAGGATCTCGTCGACGACCTGCAGCGCACCACCGGCGCCACCGTCCTGCTGGTCACCCACGACGTGGACGAGGCGCTGCAGCTGGCCGACCGGGTGGTGGTGCTGGCGCCGGGCCCCGACCGCGCGGCCGGGTCCGGGATCGCGCATCTGCTCGAGGTGCCCGGAGCGCGCCCGCGCGACCGGGCGGACCCGGTGCTCGCCGCGCTCCGCGTGGAGCTGCTCGACCGTCTCGGGGTGCCCCGCCAGCGCCCCCTCCCCGCCTGACCCGCCTCCACCCAGGAGACAGTGATGCCCCGTGCCATGCCCGTCCTCGCCCGCTTCGGCGTGTTCGCCGTGCTCGTGGGGGTGCTCGCCGGCTGCGTCTCCGGTGAGAACTCCGACGGCTCCGTCGGCGCACCCGCCCCGTCCGGGGTCCAGGTGCGACTCGACTACGCCTACTACAACCCCGAGAGCCTGGTGATCAAGGAACAGGGCTGGCTGGAGCAGGAGCTCGGCCCCGGTTCGGTGGAGTGGGTGCTGTCGCAGGGCAGCAACAAGGCCAACGAGAACCTGCGCGCCGACGCGATCGACATCGGCTCCACGGCGGGCACCCCGGCACTGCTCGCGAGGTCCAACGGCTCGCCGATCCGCGCGATCGACGTCTTCAGCCGGCCGGAGTGGTCGGCGATCGTCGTCGCGAAGGACTCGCCGATCACCGAGCCCGCACAGCTGCGTGGACAGAAGATCGCGGCGACCCAGGGCACCGACCCGTACTTCTTCCTGATGCAGACCCTCGCCGCGGCGGGGCTCTCCGCGTCGGATGTCGAGATCGTCAACCTGCAGCACTCGGACGGGAAGCTCGCGCTCGAACGCGGTGACGTCGCCGCGTGGGCAGGCCTCGACCCGTTCATGGCCCAGACCGAGCTGGAGGCCGGGTCGCGGCTGATCTACCGCAACCTCGACTTCAACTCCTACGGCCTGCTGAACGCCAACGAGAAGTTCCTGCAGGAGAAGCCGCAGGTCGCCCAGTCCGTCGTGACGGCATACGAGCGGGCCCGCGCGTGGATCACGGAGAACCCCGACGCGGCTGTCCAGACGCTCGCCACCGCAGCGAACATCAAGCCGGAGATCGCCCGCCAGCAGCTGTTGACGCGCACCGACCTCGCGATCGACCCGGTGCCCGGCGAGCCGCAGCACGCCGTCCTGTCGCGGCTCCTGCCGCTGCTCGTGGCCGAAGGGCTCGTGCGCTCGGAACAGGAAGCGACCACCGCGCTCGCGTCGCTCTTCGAGCCGCGCTTCGCGGAGCAGGCGAAGGGCACCTCGTCCGCCGGGGGAGCGGCCGGATCGTGACGCTCACCGATCCCGACACCACGGCGCCCGCACCGAGCACCCCGCGGGCCCCTCGCGATGCGGCTCCCGGATGGGTGCGCCGGGCCAGGGGAGCGGCGGGCTCGGTCGTGCTCGGAGCGCTCGTCCCGCTGCTCTTCGTGCTGGGTTGGCAGATGCTCGCGACGTCGGGGGAGTTCTCGCCGTCCCAACTGCCCACCCCGGGTGCGGTACTGGCGGCGCTCGTCGAGCTGGTGACACGCGGGGAGCTCTGGCAGCACATCGCGATCAGCACCCAGCGGGTGCTCCTCGGCTTCGCCGCCGGTGCCGGATTCGGGCTCGTGCTCGGCGGTGTGGTCGGCCTCTCCGGTCCGGTCCGGGCGCTGCTGGCACCCTCGATCCAGGCGCTCCGGGCGGTGCCGTCGTTGGCCTGGGTGCCGTTGTTGCTGCTCTGGCTGGGCATCGGCGAGACCCCGAAGATCGTGCTCGTCGCGATCGGCGCCTTCTTCCCGGTCTACACCACCGTGTCGGCCGCGCTGGCGCACGTCGACCGCCACCTCGTCGAGGTGGGCCGCGCCTACGGACGCTCCGGTGTGCGGCTGTTCCTGCAGGTCCAGCTACCCGCGATCGCCCCGGCCGCGCTGTCGGGGCTGCGCCTGGGCCTGGCCCAGGGATGGCTGTTCCTGGTGGCGGCGGAGCTGATCGCGTCCTCGATCGGGCTCGGGTTCCTCCTGATCGACAGCCAGAACACCGGGCGCACCGACATCCTGCTCCTCGCGATCGTGCTGCTCGCGGTGATCGGGAAGGTCACCGACGGGCTGCTCGGCCTGGCCGAGCGCCGGCTGTTGCGCCGCTGGAGCTGAGTTCATCGAGGCAGCCGGCGTGACCCTCGGTGCCCTCGCATCCTGTTCTTGGGGCCGTTCGCCACGCACGACCTACGGTGAGGGGATGCCGCTGAGCAATGCCGTCGACGGGTTCCGGCTGGCCTATGACGATCACCGTCCGCACGGATCTCCGGAGGTGGCCGCCGTCGTGCTCCTCCACGGATGGCCGGGGGACCGGCGCGACTTCCGTGACGTGGTGCCGCTGTTGGCGGGCCGGTGCCGGGTCGTCGTTCCCGACCTGCGCGGCTTCGGCGAGTCCGAGATGCCGGACGGCACCGCCCCCGCCGACTACGCGGCGGCCGCACAGGCACGCAGCGTCCTGGGCCTGATCGACGAGCTGCAGCTGGGGCCCGCCGTCATCGCCGGCTACGACATCGGCTCGCGAATCGCGCAGGCCGCCGCGCGGGCACGCCCCGATCTCGTGCGTGCGCTCGTCGTGTCGCCGCCGTTGCCGGGCGCGGGTGACCGCGTGCTCTCACCCGACGCACAGCGCGAGTTCTGGTACCAGGCTTTCCACCGCCTCGGCCTCGCCGAGCAACTGTTGGACGGGAACCGGACGGCAGTGCGCTCGTACCTGGAGCATTTCTGGTCGCACTGGTCCGGACCGGGTTACGTGCCCGCCGCCGCCGAGCTGGATCGGCTGGCCGACGTCTACGCGCGGCCGGGTGCCTTCGTCGCCTCGATCAACTGGTATCGCTCCGGGTCGGGAACCGTCTCGATGTCGCTCGCCGAGCGGCCGCTCGCGCCGTCCGAACGCATAGCGGTGCCCACGACCGTGCTGTGGCAGGAGCACGACCCGCTCTTCCCGCGCGCATGGTCCGACCGGCTCGATGACCACTTCGCCGACGTGCAGGTGCGGTCGCTCGACGGCGTCGGGCACTTCACGCCTCTGGAGGCGCCGGGCGAGCTCGCCGACGCGATCCTGGAACGGATCTGACTCAGAGCCTGGCACCGGCTGACGCCGCCGTCTGGGGCGGCTATCAGCGCGTCGCGGCCCTTGACCGCGCCCGACGCGCTCCCTTTCCGGCGGCGATCAGGCCCGCCCGACGCCGACGTGGCGCTCCAGAGCGGTGAGCCTCTCGGTGAGGGGGGCGAGTTCGCGGCGCACGGCTTCGGCGACGAGGCCCGCCGCGGCCGCGGGGGCGGCCGGGCTCTGGGCGCGGAGATGGACGTAGCCCGCGAGGGCCGCGACGACCGCGCGCCGGAGCGTCTTGTGCTCCGCTCCCTGCGCGCGCAGCGCCCGTCCGGCGATCCCGTCGGTCTCCGCCGCCAGCCCGAGGAGAAGGTGCTCGCATCCGATGTAGTTGTGGTCGAGGGCGATCGCCTCCGTGACGGCTGCCTGCAATGCCGAGGAGGCCGGGGCGCTGAACCGCCGGACGTCGTCGTCGGCATCGCCCGACAGCGGTTCGGCCGTCGGCCGCGAGGCGAGATCACTCGAGAGCTGGTCGAGGTCGACATCGACGGCACGCAGCACGTGGAGGGCCAGGTTGGTGCCCTCGGACAGGATCCCGCCCAGGATGTGCCCGGTGTCGAGGCTGGGCGCCCCGTCGGCCTGGACCTGTTCGATCGAGAGCGTGAGTGCCTGGCGCGTTCGTGGCGTGAGCGCGGTCAGCCGACCGACCGCATCCTCGGGGGACAGTTTCCCGGCAACGGCTGCACGCACGTCGGCGACGCGGCGCACCGCCTGCTCCAGTGACCTCTGGCAGATCGCGGAGACGGGGATCCCCGCCTCCTTCACCGCATCGGCCAGGTCGTCGGGTAGGTACACGTTGATCTTGGGCATCGTCGGCCACCTCCGTGGCGACTATACCCCCAAGATATGACCCCAAAATGGGGGTATGCGAATGGGCAGTCAAGTAAGCGTGTGTGGCCGCGGCCTACTGCGGGGCCTCGAGCGGTTCACCGGTAGCGCACCTCGGGCAGCGGCCCGGTTTCCAGATCTCGGTCGGCCGGGTGCCGAGCGCCTCGAGCGGAAGACCGGCGTCGGCGGCGACCGTCGCGGGGGTGGAGCCCAGCGTCAGGAGCGCACCGAGCGCGACGACTTCGGCTCCGGCGGCGCCCACCGCGGCGAGGGTGGCGCGCACGGCCGAGCCCGCGTTCACGACGTCGTCGACGATCGCGACGCGCGTGCCGGCGAGCCGGGAGCGGAGGACGTCCGGGACGTGGTAGGTCGCGGCGTAGAGCCCCGACCCGGTCGCGGTGCGTTCGGTGTAGCAGAACCCGGCACCGAGCCGTGCGGCCACGGGCTGGGCGAGCAACGCCCCGCCCACGAGCGGTCCGCACACGACGTCCACCTCGTAGGGTCGGATCCGCTCGGCGAGCGCCGCGACCAGCGGTTCGACCGCCTCCGTCGACCAGAACAAGCCGTCCAGCTCGAGCCAGAGGTCGCCGTGATGGCCGGACTCCAGGAGGAAATGGCCAGATCGAGCGGCCAGGAGGGCCATCACCGCGGCAACCGGCTCGTCGGAAGACTCGGGTTCGACGGGAGCCTGTGGACTGATCACACGGCGAAGCTAGTTGCGGGCAGAAGGTGGGGCATCGGGATTCATCGAGGTGCCCACGACCGGCGCGAACGTGGCACGCCGGCGTATCCCTAGAGAACCTGGTCGGGGCTTCTGCCGAGGATGAGGTCGGCCGCCTTCTCGCCGATCATGATCGAAGGCGCATTGGTGTTCCCGGATGGCACCGCGGGCATGATCGACGCGTCCGCGACCCGCAGGTTCTGCAGCCCGTGCACGCGCAGGTCCGGGTCGACGACCGAGAGCGAGTCCTGGCCCATCCGGCAGGTGCCGCACTGATGGTGATAAGTGGAGACGGTGCGGCGCAGGAACTCGCGCAGGTCGTCGCGGGTCTTCGCCTCGGGGCCCGGCGCCACCTCGGTCTTGCGCCAGTCCTTGAACGCGTCGGCCCGGCCGATCTCCCGGCAGATCTCCAGTGCGTCGACCATCCGCTCCAGGTCGTGCGGCTCGCCGAACATGTCGGGGTCCACCAGTGGTGGGGTGTCCGGATCGGCGGAGGCCAGTCTCAGCGTGCCGCGGGACAGCGGCCGGACCATGCCGGGCGCGATCGTGTATCCGTGCTCGGGCACCGGGTATCCGTCCGCCGGGTAGGCGAGGTGGAGGAACAGCGGCTGCAGATCGGGCGCGACAAGCCGTGGGTCGCTCTTCCACAGCAGGCTGCTCTCCATACTGCTGTACCGCCCCGCCGGCATGGGCTGCTTCGACTCGTAGAGGTTCGAAGCGAGGGTGTGGTCGTGCAGGTTCTCCCCGACGCCGGGAAGATCGTGCCTGACCTCGATGCCGACCTCGCGCAGGTGGTCCGCCGGCCCTATTCCGGACAGCATCAGCAGTTTCGGTGATCCCATCACGCCGGCGCTGAGCACCACCTCGCCGGACGCATAGGCCTGGCGCCTGTCGCCGTCGACGATGTACTCGATACCGACGGCGCGGGTGTCGTCGAACAGCACTCGATGCACCTGGGCGTTCGCTGTTACTTCCAGTGAGGGGTTTGCGCGCACCGGTTCCACGAATGACACCCACGCGCTCGCTCGTTTTCCGTCCCGGATGGTGAACTGGTGATACCCGACGCCCAACGGTTGCTCGCCGTTGAAGTCGTCGGTCAGCGGGAACCCGAGCGACGTTCCGGCCTCGACGAACGCCGCTGACGTCGGGTGCGGGTCGGTGACCCGGCTGACGTGCAGTGGGCCTCCGCTGTGGTGCCACGGCCCGGGCCCGTCCTCGTAGTCCTCCGAGCGGAGGAAGTACGGAAAAACCGAGTCCCAGTCCCACCCGGTTGCGCCGCCGTAGGCCCATGTGTCGTAGTCGCTGCGGACGCCACGGATGTAGATCATGCCGTTGAGGGAACTGGATCCGCCGACGATCCGGCCCCTCGGAAAATGCAACGACCGTCCGTTGGTGTGCGTCTGCGGCGTGGTCATCACCGCCCAGTCGAACTCGCTGCGAAAAAGAGCCGGCCAGCTGGCCGGGTTGGTCACCAACGGGCCCTGGACGTCCGGCCCGGCTTCGATGACGTGGACCGAGTGGCCGTGGTCGAGCAGTCTCCGGACGATCACGCTTCCCGATGAGCCTGCGCCCACCACCACGTATTCATGCTCGGCGCGTGCAGTGACCATCGTGCTCCTTGTCTCCCGCGACCGTTCCGGTCGCCAGCGGATCACCTCTCCGCCTTACGACGTGCTTGTGCGGGGAGGTCTCGCTGATAGCGGATCGACCGAATTGAGAACTAAACGACTAGTTTAGTTTAGGCCTGGGAGGTGGAGCCTATGAATGAGCTGTGGTGGAACTCGTCGCGTGGCGGCTCGGGAGCGTCGAACGGCTATCGGGTTGTAGCGCCGATCAGTTCGCCGCCCTGTACCGCGTGGGACAAGGCTGCCTTGACGCTCCGCGTGGTCTCGTCGGCGAGAACCTCCGGCTGGTCGTGGAGGATCGCCTGCATCGTCTGCTCGGCCACCGACTCCGCCGAGATCTTGGGTCCGTCGACGTGGGACACGAGCTCTGTGTCGACATATCCGGCGTGCACTCCCACCACGAGCGTTCCCTGCTCCCGCAGTCCGGTACGCAGCGCGTTCGTGAGTGCCCACTCGGCGGACTTGGACGCCGCGTAGCCCAGCATCTCGACTCGGGTGCGCCACGACGCGAGGGACAGCATGTTCACCAGTGCGCCGCCTCCGTTGCGGGCGAGCACGGGCGCGAAGGCGCGGGCGACGGACCAGGTGCCCAGGTAGTTCACTTCCATCTCTCGCCGGGCCCCGTCCAGTTCGCCCTCGAACAGTCCGGTCCCACTCGAGATCCCGGCATTGTTGACCACGATGAGTGCATCACTCACACGCTCGGCTGCCGCCGCCACCTGGTCGGGATCGGTGATGTCCAGGGCGAGCGGAACGAGACGTGGATCCGTGACGGTGGAGGGATCGCGGACGCCTGCGTAGACGGTTGCTGCGCCGTGGTCCAGCAGGGCCTGTGCGAACGCCCGGCCGATGCCGCGGTTGGCTCCGGTCACCAGTGCTGTCGCACCTTCGATACGCATCTGACGCTCCGCTTCTCCTGGTCGGTCCCGGCACTGCTCGTGCTGAGTACTACTTCGAAACTCAGCGGTGATCTCCGTTCTTCCCGGCCGGGGCGACTGTGGCGAGGGCGACTGCGGCGCGACCCTCGCTCCCGCTCGCCGCGAACCACGGCGGACCACCGGCGCGAGAGGTCGGTAGTGCGCAAGGCCCGAGGCTTTAGGGTCGTCGACCATGTATTCGACGCAGATCTCCCGCCACGTGAAAGCGCCTCGGTCGGCTGTCTATCGGGCACTCCTGGATGCCGACGCGATCGCGCGATGGCGC
The DNA here is from genome assembly GCF_039534065.1 of Pseudonocardia yunnanensis. NCBI lineage: Bacteria > Bacillati > Actinomycetota > Actinomycetes > Pseudonocardiales > Pseudonocardiaceae > Pseudonocardia > Pseudonocardia yunnanensis. Next base: position 73,865 of record NZ_BAAAUS010000027.1, read on the forward strand.
GTCCCGGCCGGGATGAGCAGTCACGTCCACGAATTCGATGCCCGTGAAGGTGGCTCGTTCCGTGTGTCGCTCACCTATGACGCGCCGAGCGGGACCGGCAAGTCGGACTCGAACACCGACACCTATCACGGGCACTTCGCCAGGCTCGTGCCGGATGAGCAGGTGGTCGAAGTGTTCGAGTTCGAGACAGCAGATCCCGCACTCGGCGGCACCATGACGATGACGACCAGCCTTCGCGATGCCGACGGCGGCACGGAGGTCCTCATCGTGCACGAGGGGATTCCGGACAGCGTGCCTGCCGCCGACAACGAGACGGGAACGCGGATGGCGCTGGACAACCTCGCGACTCTCGTCGAGGAGAGGGAAGCGATGCCGCGAGGGCGTTGACCCCGACGCCGAACTTCACGGACTGATGGGCGCGCTCACCCCTTGTCGAGGGCGAGTGCCTGCCGGATGTAGTCGCGCAGTGCGTCGGCGTTCACGGCGTCGGGATTCTTGAGCTTGACGTGCCGCGTGGTCTTTCCGACGCCTTCCAGGAGGCCGTGGGAGTCCTCGAATTCCGCGCCGCGGGCGAAGGCCAGGGTGATGTGCGTCTTGCTGCGGCTGATGATCGCCAGGATGTTGGTCGCCTTCCAGGCCGGTGAGCCGCGGCTGATCACCTCGTTCGCGTCCGGGGCGGTCTCTGCGACGAGCTTGCGTACCACTCCGACGATGGCCTGGTGCTGCGGCGGCAGCTGCGTGCTCACGTACTCGTCGACGTCAACGCTCGCCATGTGATGCTCCCTGGTGCTCGTGGCGGGTGGTGTGAGATCCGAGACCGTAGCGATCGGCGCCGTTCTCACGCCGGGCGGCGCAGTCCATGTCGGCGAGGTTCCCCCCCGCCCTGACGCGCGGGAAGCCGACCGCTCAGCCGGGGAAGACCACGACCTGCCACGGCGGATCGGCCAGAGTCACCGTCCTGACCCTGGCCGCATCCAGCATGGCGGCGGGGGTCGCGAGCGATCCCGCCAGCCATCGCGCCGACGTCGACAGCACCACGCGGTCCTCGGGATTGACCACCACGACGTCGACGGCGAGGTCGCCCAGCTCTCTCAGCACCAGAGTCTCGAAGCGCCCCACAGGGATGTCCGCTCCTGCGACGCCGACGAACTCCCCGTCCGCGACGACGGGCACGGTGAGCGTCAGCAGGTACCGATCCGTGCCGTGCACGTCGACGTACGGGCCGACGACGTGCCGGTGACCCGTCCGGCGCGGCACGACGAACCAGTCCGCCGCGGCGTAGTCGTAGAAGCCGACGCTGTGGGGGTTGAGGTCGACGTCGAGCCGTCTCGGGTCGCCCCGCTCGGGCTCGCACTGCCACCACTCCACGCGCAGCGGCTGATCGGCGAGGAAGCCCGGCGCGACGATCACACCCATCCCGACCGCGATCTCGCGCTTGCTGCGGAGCAGGTCCACCAGCGTGTCGCGCATCGCGGTGACGTCCCGGTCGGCCATCGGCTCGCCGCGCTGCCGCGCCGCGCGGTGAGCGTCCAGCACGCCGTCCCGCACAGCCGCCACGGAATGGAAGACGCGCTCGACGACGGTGCCGATCAGCGTCGCCGCCTGCCGGGCAGCGGCGTCGTCCACGCGGTCGGACGTGCTTACTCGATGCTCACCCATCACCCTGCCCCTGCCGCTGCGGGAGGAAAGTGCGAACCCTGCCTGGCGCTGCGTTGCTGTCCTCGGCGGGTCAGGCGCAGGTGCACGTCGATCAGGTGCGCGGTGACCTCGCCGATGTGGTCCTCGGTGATCCGCCGGGCGAGCGCACCGTCTCGCGCCTCGATCGCGTCGACGACCTGCCGGTGGTTCGCCACCGTCGAGGCCAGCTCGGGGGCCGAGAGGGGGGTGCCCCACAACAGCTGGCCCAGCTCGGCCTGCAGCTCGATCTCCTTCCGCGCGAGCCGGACGGACTGGGCGGCGGCTGCCGTGTCGATGTAGTAGCGGCTCTCGATCCGGCGCTGCTGGATGCCCTCCGGGGAGGCTGCCATCCGGTCGAGGATCTCGCGTAGGCGGGCGATCTCGCTCGCGGTGGCCCGCTGGGCGCACAGCCGCGCCGCGGTGCCCGCCACCGCGGCGTGGACGTCGCCGAGCTCGCGCAGGTCGGTGCTGCCGATCTCGTGCAGCCGGCCGAGCGACAGCTCGGTGAGAGCCTCCTCGGAGGCGCGCACGAAACTGCCCCCGCCTCGGCCGCGACGTGTCGACACCAGGCCGCGGGCCCGCAGATCCGACAAGGCGTCGCGCAGGGTGACGGTGGAGACGTTCAGCATGGCGGCCAACTGCGTCTCGGACGGCAGCTGTTCGCCGTCGACGATGATGCCGAGAGCGATCGCGCTCCCGAGCCGGCGGACCACCGCCTCGCTGCGTCCCGAGCCGTCATCGAGTGGTGCGAACACCGCTTGTCGCGCATCGCCGGAGAGCAGCCGCATCAGCGCACCTCCCCGCACATTTCGTCTCGCGGTGGAGTCTGGCACGAGAGTGGGCGCGGGCAGGGGGCGGGCGGGGCTTGACCGTTGAAATGTGATCTCATAGGTTTCGCGTGCTCGTGTCCTACCTCACATCCAGGAGACCTCGTGACTCCGATCGACCCCGATGCGCATCCCGGTGGGGACGCGCTCACGCGGCCGTTCACTCCCGGGATGACGGCCAACGAGCCCGGTCTCGCCGCGTACCCCGAGTCGGTTGCGGTTCCCGTCGACATCGAGATCGTCGATCGTGAGACGCGTGAGTTCGTCGAGGAGTGGCGTAACGCCTCGTACAACTGTTATTCGTCGGGTCACAAGTTCTGCCGCGAGGTGTGCCCGGTGATGCAGGTGACGCGGAACGAGTCCTGGACGCCCACGGCGTTTCACGCCAATGTCGTGGCGTTGGAGCGCGGTGAGCTCGAGGTGGCCGACATCGCCGCGGACTACGTGAACTGCACCCAGTGTGGTGCGTGCGAGTTGCGGTGTCCGAACACGCTGTTCACCGGGGACTTCTACCGGTTCCGCACGCGCACGGTCGATGTGGTCAAGGCGGTGCGCGCACTGGCCGTGGACAAGGGGGTTCACCAGCCGGGGTGGCGCAGCTGGAACGCCCGCACCGACGAGCGGACCCACGAGCCGGTGCTCGGGGATGTCGAGGTCAGCCAGGACGACGTGCGTGACTGGGCCGACGGCCTGGAGCTGCCCGTCGGTGGTGAGACGGTGTTGTTCGTCGATTGCGAGGCGGCGTTCTACCGCACGTCGGTACCGCGGGCGGTGGCGCAGATCCTGCAGCGGGCCGGGTACGAGTTCGGGTTGATGGGTGAGCAGTGGTGCTGCGGCGGCCCGGCGGCGGAGATGGGCTATGTCGAGCAGGCGCAGCGGTTCGCCCGCCACAATCTGGACAACTGGCGGTCCACGGGCACGCGGCGGGTGCTGGTGCTGGATCCGCACGACTACATCTCCTTCACCGAGGACTATCCGAAGTACTTCGGGGAGGAGTTCGATATCGAGGTCGTGCTGGTGGTGGAGCTGCTGGCCGAGTTGTTGCGGGACGGTCGGATCACGCCGTCGGTGCCGGTGCCACGCACGATCACCTATCACGACCCTTGCCGGCTCAACAAGCGCAAGGGGATCTGGCAGGAGCCTCGGGAGATCCTGCGCGCGATCCCGGGGCTGACCTTCAACGACGTGGACCGTGTGACGCAGTGGTCGTTCTGCAGCGGCGGGGGTGGGGGCCTGCCGGTGGAGAAGCCGGAGCTGGCGGCGGCGATCAGCGACACGAGGCTGGACGCCGCCGCCACTCTGGGAGTCGACACGTTGGTGAGTGCCTGCCCGTGGTCGGAGCGTCCGCTCGCGGCGGCCGGGGACGCGCGCGACATCGACGTCGTGGACATCCATGAGCTGCTCGCCGAGTCGCTCGGGATCACCGTGGGCGGCAGCCGCGGCGAGGTGGGGGACCGGCGGTCGGGCGGCGGTTGCGGCGGCGGGAGCTGCGGCGGCGCCGGGGGGTGCGGATCGTGACGATCACCCCGGAGCGCCTGTCCACCGAGCAGGTCGACCGCGTCGTCGAGCGGCTGCGCACGGTGTTGCGCGAGGAGCAGATCCTCACCTCGAAGACCGACCGCTACAACCGGGCCCGCGTGCCGGCGCCGTTCCCGGTGCATCGGTGGGCGGAGCGGGTGCCGGATCTGGCGGTGCTACCGACCTCCACCGAGGAGGTGGCGGCGGTCGTCCGGATCGCCAACGAGCTGAAGGTGCCGGTCGTGCCGCGGGACGGAGGGACCGGCCTGACGGATGGGGCGGTGCCGCTGCGGGGCGGGATCGTGGTGGACGTCAAGCGGCTCAACCAGATCCATGAGCTGGACCTGGACAACCGCACGGTGACCGTCGGCGCCGGGATCAACATGCTCAAGCTGAACGAGCAGTTGGCCGCGCACGGGCTGATCTATCCCGACAATCCGGCGTCGTATCCGTGTTCGCTGGTGGGTGGGCGGATCGGCACCTCGGGCTGGTCGCTGATCGGTGCCCGTTACGGGCACACCCGCGATCTGGTGCTGTCCTTCGATCACGTGCTGCCGTCGGGGGAGGTCATCCACGTCGGTGACGGGATCGGCGGCAAGATCTCCAAGTCCTCCTCCGGGTATCAGCTCAAGCACCTGTTCATGGGGCATCAGGGCACGCTGGGCATCGCCACCCGGGCGACGTTGAAGCTCTACCCGAAGCCCGAGGCGGAGCTCTCGCCGTTCTGGGCGTTCGACAACTACGACGACGCCTACCGCTGCGTCGGGGCGCTGGCCCGGGCGGGGGTGGCCACGTTCGCCGGAGCGGTGTTGTTCGACGAGTGGAAGGTCGCCTACCTGCGTCGCGACGACGAGGCCTACATCCCCCAGCCCGCCGACGTGCGCGCGCTGGTGTGCGCGGTGATGTACGGCTACGAGGATGAGGTCCGCCCGGCCGGGCGGCGGCTGTTCCGGATCGCCAAGGAGCACGGCGCCCGCTACCTGGGCGATGAGATCTCGCAGGGTGACTGGGCCGCGCGGCACGACCGCTACGCCACGCCGTTGCACGGTCGCACCAAGGCCGGCCAGGTGGTGCCCATGAGCTGGCACTGCGAGGACGCCGCCATCAGCTACACCCACGTCCCGGCCGTCACGAAGGCCTGGCACGAGATCGTCGCCGACCTGCGCAGACGCACCGACGTCTTCGACGACTGGGGCATGTTCGCCTACACCTCCGCCGACACCGGCGTGGACTACCTGACGGAGATCGACGTCGGGATCTGGGAGCAGCAACTGGGTGATCAGGCCTGGGACATGTGGGTGAGGGCCAAGCGCGACATCGCCGCGGCCGCGTTGCGTCACGGCGGCTCGATCAGCGCCTGCCACGGCTCGTGCCGGGAGGGTGAAGTGGATCTCGTGCCGCAGGAGCTGGGCGGTGGTTTCGAGGTGATGTTGCAGGTCAAACGGGCTCTGGACCCCAACAACATCATGAACCCCGGCAAGTACCACCTCGATCTCGCCTACGCGGCCGACGCCGCCGTGGCACTGGCGGCACTACGGGGAGGGTCAGGATGAATGGGACGAACGGGTACCGCTACGGTGAGCAACACACCCCACCCGCACCGTACCGAGTGAGTGATGTCGCGCTTACCACGTTCGAGCACGTGTTCGAGGTCGACCCTCGACTCATGCAGCGGTGGGTGCTGCAGCAAACCTTCCCGAACTGGGACACGCTGCGGATCATGAATGCACGCCACGACCACCTCGACTGGATGCACCGGCACTTCGCAGACAAGGTCCTCTCCGGATCCGAACTGCTCGCGGAGGTCGACGGCGAGGACGGCTCCCCTGATTCCTGACACACCCCCCACCAGGAGATCATCGTGAAGTTCAGCTACGCCATGTTGCCCGACTACCCGCTGACCGAATCGATCGAGTCGATCAAGCTCGCGGACGAGCTCGGCTTCCACGCCGTGTACGCGGCGGACGAGACGTGGCACAAGGACCTGTGGCTGCTGTTCGCGGCTGCTGCCGACAAGACGAGCAACATCCGCATGGGCCCGAGCGTCTCCCCGGTCGTGCTGCGCGAGCCGAGCCTGATCGCGCAGGCCGCGGCCACCCTCGACGAGCTCACCGGCGGCCGTGCCGAGGTCGTGCTGTCCTCGGGCAACTTCGGGCTGCTCGCCCAGTACGGCATGGACTGGAGCACGCAGAAGCCGCTGTCGCGGACGAAGGAGGGCGTGCAGGTCGTCCGCACGCTGCTCGACGACGGCGCGATCACCTTCGACGGGGAGTTCTTCAGCTACAAGGGCCTGTTCAGCTTCGCCCGCCCGGTGCAGGAGCGGCTGCCCGTCAAGATGGGCGCGATGCGTGGCCCGAAGTCGTTCCAGGCCGCGGCGGAGATCTCCGACGGCTGCCACCACGCGCTCAGCTACACCAAGGGCGCGTACGAGTACATGTACGAGAACATGAAGATCGGTGCCGAGCGCGCCGGGAAGAACGTCGACGACCTGGACATCGGCGCCTGGGTCGTGTTCGCGACGGGCGAGGACTCCGCGATCGCCAAGGACGCGGCCCGCTCGATGGTCGGCCTGTACGCCTCGGCCATGCCGGACGAGCAGCTCGAGCGCAACGGCGTGTCCCCGGCCTCGATGAAGCCGATCATCGACGCGCTGGGTGCGGGTGACCTGGCCGGCTCCATCGACGCGACCACCCCGGAGATCGGGGAGACGCTCTCGATCGCCGGCACGCCCGAGGAGTGCGTGGCGAAGCTCAAGGAGATCCAGGCCGCCGGTGTCAACCACATGATCCTGGCGATCACCGACGCCACGCTGGTCAAGACCTTCATGGGCCGCGAGATCGAGGGTGTCGCCGACGTGAACACCCAGCTGCGGCTGATCCACGACCGGATCATGCCCGAGTTCGCCTGAGCGAACCGCCACAGCCGCACGATGGGCGGCGTCCTGAGTGAAGGGCGCCGCCCATCGGCGTTCCGGCGCAGTGCCGTCGCGGCGCAGCGACCGGGGGAGCGATCGCTCGTCGTTCGACCTGCGCCGGTGGCTCCGCGGCCTACTTGGTTCCGGCCGGATCCATCGGTCCCGGCGGCGGCTCGACCAGGCTCCCGCCGCCACCACCGCCGCTGCCACCGGGGTCGACGGCGATGACGACCGGCGCGGCCGGCACCACCCGGGTGCCGGGCGCCGGGGCCTGAGCGGTGACCGTGCCGGTGATGGGCAACGGATTGTCGGGGTCGGGCGCGACAGCGACGACCCTCGCCGTGAAGGCGAGCTGGTGGGCGTCACTGACCTCCAGCCCGACGAGCGCCGGCACCAGAACCTTCTCCTGCTTCCTCACGGCTCCCCCAGCAGGTCATATCGGGCGCGCTCGCATTGCCGCGCGAGCGCTGAGCTGGTCTACCCACTCGGCGCTGATCGAACACGCCCGGCAACAGGCTTCTGACGGCCCGTCGGACAGCATCGGAACTTTGGCGCCCGAGAGCCCGCCTGTCGGCGTAACCCGTCGGGGCTTCCCGCGCCCGGGTCGTTCCTCCCATAGGTTTCGGACGGCGCGACGTCGTCCACGGATGACCGGAGCGGGCCGAGGAACCGGATGGGGGCATGTGGTGACGGTGCTGGAGCTGACCGGCCGGCCGAGGACGCGCGACGGCATCGCGAGTCACTGGACGCAGGTGGACGGACTGCGGATGCACGCCAGGGTGACGACGGCCGCTCCGGACGGTGCGCCGGATGTCGTGCTGCTGCACGGGCTGGGCGTGTCGAGCCGCTACATGCTCCCGCTGGCCCGGGAGCTCGCACCGCATTTCCGTGCGTCGGTCCCCGACCTTCCCGGGTTCGGCCACAGCGATCACCCGCCCGCGGCGCTGGACGTGCCCGGCCTCGCCGACGCCCTGCTGGCCTGGATCGACGCTGCCGGGCTCACCGCGCCCGCGCTGGTCGCCGACTCGGTGGGCGCTCAGGTGGGCGTCGCCGCGATGCGACGCTCACCGGAAGCGTTCGGGCGGGCGGTGCTGATCAGCCCCACGGTCGACCGGCGCGGCCGCAACCCCGTGGCCCAGGTGGGCCGGCTGCTGCGCACCGGGCTGCACGAGAATCCCCGCCTGGCCGTCGTCCTGGGGAGGGACTACCTGGCGTGCGGCGCCCGACGGGCCCTGGCCACGGCATGGCACGCACTCGCCCACCCGCTCGAGGACGACCTGTCGGAGATCGAGGTCCCTGTGCTGGTGGTGCGAGGCGGCGCCGACGCCGTCGTGTCGCAGCGGTGGGCCGAGGAGGTAGCCGAGACGCTGCCGGACGGACGGCTCGCCGTGTTGCCCGGACGGAGTCACAGCCTCAGCTACTCCGCTCCGGGGCCGCTCGCAGCGGCTATCGGGCCGTTCCTCGGTGGCCCACCTCCTGGTCCTGACGCGCCCACCACCCGGCAGGCGGCCGACAGCATCTCCCGGTTCGACTCCGCCACGGTCGTCCTGCGCGCGGCGGCCACCGCCCTGCACGGCAACGACCTGCCTGCGCTCGATGCCGTGCCGCGGCCACTCGGCCCGCTGGTCGAATCGGCGCTCACGCTGGTCGACGCGCTGCCTGCCCCGGTGCGGGAGCAGGTGCACCGGCTCGGCCGTGGCAGCGAGGCCGTGCCGCCCGCCGAGCTGCACGCCGTCAGCGCGGAGGCGGTGGCGCGGTGGATGGTGGCGCAGTACCCGCGGCGGTCCTATCCCGTGGCGATCGTCGGCTCGTCGAGTGGGGCGCTGGCGCACCTGGCCGCCGCGCTCGGCGCGCCCTTCCTCCCGCAGACCTTCCTGCTCCCCGTCGCGCGGCCGGACGTGGATCCGGACGATCCACGCGGTGGCATGACCGCCGGCATCGGTCCGGCCGAGCTGTTGCTGGACGCCAACCCCGAGGTGGCGCTGCACCACACGCACGATCCGAACCAGGATCGGCTGTCGCACGCGCGAATGACGTACTTCCGTCTCAAGCGGCGCCGTCTCGGCGCCGCGTTCACCGGGTTCCTCACGGAGACGCTGCCGCCGGGAGCCACACTGCTCGTCGCCGACTGCCGGCTGAGGTGGCCGGTCACCCGGCTCGGTGATCAGCACGTCTTCCAGTTCGGGGCGTCCCGCGGCATGCCACCAGAAGAGTTCCGCAGCGAGAGCGAGCACCGCGGGTGGGACGTGCCGCCGGCCGACGAGGAGGCCCCGGAGGCCGAGTGGGGTTTCGATGAGGCGCTCGGCGACGACCTGGCCGCCCTCGCGGCCGCACGGGGATGGCGGTTGCGCCGCGTGGCCTTCGACGAGCCCGCAGCGCTGAGCCCGCTGATCGCCGACCTCTACCGCTGGTGGTACCTCCGCCGGGGACGCCCTGCGCAGCGCCTGCTCGTCGAGTCGTTCCTGCTGCTCGACCCGCACCTCGCACTGGCGACGGGTTCGGTGCCCTACTGGTCGCAGTTCCCCGTGGAGCCCGCGGCCGACGCGGTCGAGCGCTACCTCGACCACGCCGATCCCTTCGAGGAGATCCTCCTGACGCTGTTCCCGCCCGGAACGCAGGACGTCGCAGTGGCCCCGGCGAAACGGTGGCGGGACCTGCTGGGCCGCGCTCGCCGTCACGGTGCGTTCCTCGGCATCGATCCGGACGCTTTCCCCCGGGGCCCAGGCAGCTTCGGGCGCTTCCACCGCGAGCTGGCCGCCCTGCCCCGGGTCGACCCACCGGCGCCCCTCACCCTGTCCGAGCTGGACGTTTTCCTCGCCGAGCGCACCTCGTCGGACGGGCCGCCGGTCCACTGGGAGTGATCCGCTCACGATCGAGGGACGTCGCTGTTGCGCGGGCCGGGCGCGGGTACCCCGGTCCGTGCCGCAGCGCGGAGGCGTGCGGCTCGACCGAGCGAACGGAGGCACCGTGATGGCTCAGTGCGAGGTGTGCGGGAACGACTACGACATGGCGTTCGAGGTGCACGCCCAGGGCGCCGTGCACGTGTTCGACAGCTTCGAGTGCGCGATCCACCGGATGGCGCCGGTGTGTGAGCACTGCGGATGCAAGGTGGTCGGGCACGGTGTGCAGGCAGACGGCCGGTTCTTCTGCTGCGTGCACTGCGCGCAGGCCGAGGGCGTGGGGTCGCAGCTGCGCGACCGCGTGGACGAGCCCCAGGCGGCGGGCAGCGCCCGGTGAGCACTCGACCACCAGGCCGCATCGGGCGCGGCAGCCGGGGGTAAGGCATCGGCATGGCGATGACGGCGAGCACCGTGGTGCAGAAGTACCTCATGGGCGAGTACCCGGCGAGCCGGGACGAGCTGGTGGACCGTGCGCGGAGGCAAGGGGCGGACCAGGCGATCGTGAGCCTCGTGCGCAACCTGCAGAACGAGCACTTCACGTCCGCTGCCGATGTCGAGCGGGCACTGGGGGAGGAGCACTGATCGTCGGCGTGCTGTCGGCGGTATGTCTCACCGTCTCGCCGGCAGCCCGCTCACCAGCGGAACGAAGACGACCTCGGCGAGCTCTTCGGCACGGCCGTCGCGGTACCGGACGAGAACCCCCTCCTGGCCGTGCCCGACCGGGCAGAGCAGCGCCGCACCCGGCGCGAGCTGGTCGAGGAGCGCCGGTGGCGGCTCGGTGTCGGCCATGGCGGTGACCACGATGCCGTCGAACGGGGCGCGGTCGGGTGCGCCGAGAGACCCGTCTCCCGTGCGGACCTCGACGTTGGTGCAGCCGGTCATCGCGAGCGATGCCCACGCCCGTTCGGCGAGCTCCGCATGACGCTCGATCGTCACGACCGAACGGTGGCACCGCGAGAGCACTGCGGCGCCGTAACCGGAGCCGGTGCCGATCTCGAGAACGTGGGCGTCGGCGCGAGCCCCCAGAGCGGCCGTGCTCAACGCGACGATCATCGGGGACGAGATGGTCTGGCCGAGCCCGATGTCGAGTGGTTCGTCCTGGTAGGCCATGGCCGCGAGACCGGCCGGAACGAACAGTTCCCGCGGGAGCCCGCGCATCGCGCAGAGCACCCGGGGATCGTCGATCCCGTCGGCACGCAACCGCTCGACCATCAGGGCACGATCTCGTTCCGCGCTCACAGCACCTCCGGTTCGCGCGCTTCGGGCCACTATGACCGCGGCGTACCCGCCGTGGTGTGCCGCAATTCGTGTGCCGGCCCGGCCGGTGTGCTATCCGCGCGGATCATCCCCGTTCGAGCACGGTCGCATCCGCGGGTCGTGCCGGCGGCGGTGGCGGACCGGCCCATCCAGGCCCCGGTTCCGGGCCGGGGCGGGGAGGCGGGATGGGCGGTGTGGGCCGCGGTCCGGGGCCTGGCGGCGGTCCCGGTCGGGGATGGGGCGGTGTGGGCTCCGGGCCTGGGTCGGGTGGAGGGACCGGCGCCGGCCCTGGACCGTGCGGTGGCGGTGGGACCGGTGTGGGTACTGGTCCGGGGCCGGGTGGTGGCGTCGGGACGGGGGGTGTGGGCTCTGGTCCGGGGCCGGGTGGAGGGAAGGGTGCCGGCCCCGGGCCGGGTGGCGGCGTCGGCACGGGTGGTGTCGGCTCAGGTCCCGGCCCCGGAATCGGTGGCGGCTTCGGGATGGGCGGTCCTGGTTCCGGACCCGGGCCAGGAGGTTCGGGCGCCGGGATCGGCGGTCCGGGTTCCGGACCGGGGGGCGGCACCGGTACGGGCACCGGCCGCGGCTGCGGGTTCGGCCCGGCACAGGCGGCTCGGACGCCGTGGGAGTTCGCGACGGCGTGAGAGGCGGGGTGACTGTGGGCGCACGAGTGGTTGCGTTCATGCCCCCGGCTACCCGCGTCGGCCGTGGCGGACTCATCCGCCCGGTCGCCGCGGTGCCGCCCGGCTCCGACACCCCCGTGTGCAGCAGCTGAATCTCGGCCACGGCTGTTTCGATTGCACTCGGGCGAGGGAAGGGACGCCACGTGGATCTTTCCGCGCACTGTCGTGGGAGCGGGCGGAGCGGCCGCCGATGCTGAGCATCGTCCTCGCCGTTCTCGCCTCGATCGGCAACGCGGTCGCCTCCGTGCTGCAACGCCGGGCCGCCGCCGCTCTGCCGGAGGACCAGCCCGGCGGCCCGATCGCGATGCTCTGGAGGCTCGCCCACCGCCGTGACTGGCTCGGTGGCATCGCCGCGATCATCGCGGGGTTCCTGTGTCAGGCGGCGGCGCTGGCGACCGGTCCCATCGCGCTCGTGCAGCCGATCCTGGTGCTGGAGTTGGCGTTCGCCCTGATCCTCGCCCAGGTGGCGTTCCGATCGCGGCTGCACCGGCGCGAGTGGGGCGCCGTCATCGGGATGTCCGCAGGGCTCGCCGTCCTCCTCTACGCACTGCAGCCCAGTGGAGGAGATCCGGCGCGTGCCGCCGCAGGCGCGTGGGTCCTGGGCATCGGGGTCACGTTCGCGGTCAGCGCCATCTTCGCTGTCATCGGGTACCGCTCCACGGCATCGCGGCGAGCGGCGTTCTTCGGACTCGCCACGGGAGTCGGGTTCGCCTTCACCGCCGTGCTGCTCACCAGTATCAGCGCGGTCTACGCCACGTGGGGCTGGAGCGGTGTCATGAGCTCACCGCAGACCTACCTGCTGATCGTGCTCGGCCCGGCGTACTTCTTCCTGCTGCAGAAGAGCTTGCAGGCGGGCAGTCTCGTCGCCGCCCAGCCGGCACTGACGCTGTCGAATCCCGTGGTCGCCATGGCGTTCGGGGTGGTCGTGTTCGGTGAGCGTGTCCGCACCGGCGGCTGGCTCGCCCTCGCCGTCGCCGGCGCCCTGGTCATCGCCGCGTCCACGGCGGTGCTGGCCCGGTCCCCGCTTCTGCGCAGTGGCAACGCCTCGGCTTCCGGCATCGGCCGGCGTGACGCACGTCCTTCGGGATGAGCGGTGCTGATCGCCCGGCCCGCCGTGCGTCATCCCGTGCTCAGGCTCCGACCTCCGACGCCAGTCGCTGCAGATAGCCGGCGAACTGCGCGCGGTCCTTCTCGTCCCAGGAGGCGGTGAGCTCGGCGAACGTGTCGCGCTGCCAGCGGTGCGATGAGTCGATCAGGGCGCGCCCCGCGAGGGTGAGACGCAGGACGCTGCGTCGCCCGTCGGCGGTTGCTCGCGAGCGCTCGACGTACCCTGCGGCCGCCGCGGCAGCCACCATCCGGCTCGCTCCCGACTGATCGAGGCCGAGCCGGCGGGCGACGTCACCGACCGTGGCGCCGTCCCGGTCGCCTGAGCGGCAGCGGGTGACGACGGCCTCGACGGTGAGTACGTGCTGTGCGGTGTCGCCCGCTCCTGCAGCGACACCGCGGGCCCATCGTCGGGACCAGAACCTCACGAGCCGGAACAGCGCCGGCCCTCCGTCCGCGCTCGTCATGATCACACCCTAGCCATCGTGTGCGTATCGCATCTAATATTCATGCGATACGCACACGATGTGCCGAGAGGGAACCGTGACGCTCATCCTGAACCACACGCTCGTCCGCTCCGGTGACAAGGAGCTGGCCGCCCGGTTCTTCGCCGATCTGCTCGGCCTGGACGTCGGCGCTCCGGCCGGTCCGTTCACCCCGGTTCGGGTCAACGACGGCCTGACACTGGACTTCGACGACCGTGGGCCGGTGGTGGCAAGCCACTTCGGATTCCTCGTCGACGACGCCACCTTCGACGCATTGCTGGGGCGGCTTCACGACCGTCCGCAGATCCCGTTCGGATCCGGACCCGAGGGCGGGTGGGACCGCCGGATCAACCGCCTGTGCGGCGGCCGGGGCGTCTACGTGGGCGATCCTGACGGCCACAGCTACGAGTTCTTCACCGCGGTGCCCGAGTGAATCCTCGCAATCATGAAGGAAATTTCCGGCGTGTGGTGGATGCGGGTGGTGACGGGAGGCGCGCATGATCGGGTCGTCGCGTGATCGATCTGGAGGAACCCCCGCATGACGTACGCCTTCGACCCCGAGCTCGCTGCCGCCATCTCGATGCTGCCGGTTCTCGACGTCAACGATCTGCCCGCTGCCCGCGCTCGCGGCGCCGAGCTCCGGGCGGAGCTTCCCGCGCCCGACGCGACAGGTGTGCACGTGGAGGACCGGGCCGTCCCCGGTCGCGACGGCGACCCCGATGTGACCCTGCGGATCTACCGACCCGAGCGGCAGGCGGCCCCGGCGGCGATCTACCACGTCCACGGCGGTGGGTTCATCATCGGTGACCTGGAGATCGACCACGCGCGCAACCTCGAGCTCGCTCGCGAGTTGGGTGTCGTCGTGGTGTCGGTCGACTACCGGCTTGCGCCGGAGACCCCGTACCCGGGGCCCCTCGAGGACGTCTACGCCGGGCTGGTCTGGACGGCGAAGAACGCCGCCGAGCTGGGCGTCGATGCGCAGCGGATCATCATCCACGGGGTGAGCGCCGGTGGCGGGCTGTGCGCCGGTCTGGCTCTGCTCGCGCGCGACCGCGGAGGGCCCGACATCGCGTTCCAGTTCCTCGCGATCCCCGAGGTCGACGACCGGCTGTCGACCTCGAGCATGGTCGCCTACACCGACACCCCGGTCTGGAACCGGCCCAACGCGGTGGTGAGCTGGGACTCCTACCTCGGTGCCGGCGTGCCGGGCAGCGCCGACGTGCCGCCCTACGCCGCACCGGCGCGCGCGACCGACCTGGCCGGACTGCCGCCTGCGTACGTCTCGGTGATGCACTTCGACCCGCTCCGGGATGAGGGGATCGCCTACGCGCTGGCGCTGCTCTCCGCGGGGATCACGGTGGAGCTGCATCTGTTCCCCGGGACGTTCCATGGCTCCGCGATGGTGGAGCAGGCGGCGATCGTTCAGCGCGAGCGCGCCGAGGAGGTCGCTGTACTGCGCCGGGCGCTGGCGCTGTAGCGACAGGCCGGCGCAGTCCCTGCTGTCCTCAGCGCCTCGGCGTGGGGAACGGTCCGCGCCGGGTCGCGGTGGGGCTCCCGGGAGTGCGGGGGATGACGGGCAGCAGAAGGTAGGAGGGCTGGTCGGGGCCGGAGACGAGGGTGGTGGTGCCGCCGTAGATCTCGGCCGGGCGGTCGTCGGGGTCGTTGTGCACGAACATGCCGTGACCTCGCATCGGCACGCCGTACGTCTCGGGCCAGGGTCCGTCACCGGGTACCTCGAAGTCGCGCCCTTGGATGGTGACCGCGAGCCGGTGGCCGGCCGGGACGACGACCGAGGTGGGCCAGATCTCGATGTCCAGTGCCTCCGTCTCCCCGGGAACCAGCGGAGTCGGCTGGTCGTGGGCGTGCCAGGGACGGTGGGGGAGGCTGCGTTCGGGGTCGGTGGCGCGGTGGGATGCGCGTAGCCAGCCGGCGCCGACGACGCCTGCGGGATCGAGGGCGCTGCGGAAGGTGATGTCGGTGCCGTCGGGGTCGAGCACGCGCAGGGTGAGGAAGAGGTCGGCGTCTGTGGTGCTGGACGAGACGTGGAGGTGGGCGGCGGCGGGGCCGGTGATCTCGGTGTCTTCGCCGAGGGGCTCGGTGGTGAAGGTCAGCCCGTCGCCGAGTGCCTCGAACCGCGCGCTGGTGGCGGCGGTCGGTGGCTGTGTGGCCAGGCGGTGGTCGTCAGGGTGCAGGTGGAGTTCGGCCCAGCGGGTGCGAGCGAGGGGCCACTCCTGCTCGGGGCGGAGTTCGAAGCTGCCGTCGACGTGGCGGACGTTGAGCTCCACCGGCGGCTGACGGTCCCAGCCGGTGTCCTCGCCTTTGAGGAAGTGCCCGAAGAACCGCTTCTGCAGGGCCACGCCGTAGTCGGTGTAGAACTCCGTGAAATGTTCGAGGCCATGGACCTCCAGCCACTTGCGCTCCGAGCCCGCGCGGCGGTACCCCTCGAAACCGCCGCGGGTGTGGAGATGGTGGGCCCAGTTGGTGGCCGAGAGCACTGGGACGGTGATCTTCTCCAGTTCTGGGGAGCGATCCCGGTAGTACTGGTCGTCGAATCCGTGGATCAGCAACTCGGCCGCTGAGTCCTCGCGGTTCGCGACGAGATCCTCGGCCGAGAGTGTGGCGGACCCGGCGATCGGTTCTCCGGTGTTCGGGTTCCGGTCCCCTCGGCCGCCGCCACCGTGTTGCACCGCGGACACCTGCACCGGGTACCAGACGGAGACGAAGGTGTTGAGGATGCCCGCGTGGTGGGTGAACTCCCGGTAGTAGTCGCTGGCTCCTTCCCACGGACAGATCGCCGCGAGGTGCGGGGGCTGCAGCGCGGCGACCTGCCACTGGTTCATCGCGTAGTAGGAGATGCCCAGCAGCCCGACCTTGCCGTTGCTCCACGGCTGGGTGCCCGCCCATTCGATGCACTCGTAGTAGTCGCGGGTCTCCTGCGGGGAGAAGATGTCGAGGTAGCCAGGGGAGCGGCCGGCGCCGCGGGAGTCCACACGGATGCAGACGTAGCCGTCGGGTACCCACTTCTCGGGGTCGGCGGTCTCCCAGTTCTGATACTTGTTGGTCGTTCCGGTGACGGCGTCGGGGTATCTGGTGGACAGCGCCTCCCACATGCCTGGGAAGCCGTCCTGGAATGACAGCCCTTTGGCGTACGGGCCGTGCGTCATGATCACGGGATAGCGGCCGTCCGCGACCGGGCGGAACACGTCCGCCCGGAGCACCACGCCGTCGTCCATCCGTATCGGTACGTCCCACTCGATACGCATCCCGTCGCGGATCTCACTCTTGTTCTCGGTCATCGCTTCTTTCGGCCGTCGATGGGATGGACTGCAGATTCGAGATGTTCGTGGCGAGCAGTCGCCTCAGCCGCTCGGGGGCGTCGGTGGTCAGCACCGGTGTATAGATCAGCAGACGCACATGCGGGTGGTCCGACGGTGCGAGGCGGTGCTGCTCCAGATGGAGGTCGCCCACGATCGGATGGCGAAGGAGCCGTTCCCGCGAGGAGAACCCTTCGATGTCGTGGTTCTCCCAGCCGGCGCGAAACTCTTCACTCGCCTCCATTAGTCGCTTCACCAGCCGTGCGCACGACGGGTGGCCCAACCGCGGTCCGGCCTCGGCGCGGAACTGAGCGAGGTGGCTGCGGCTCACGCGATCCCAGTCCGGCGTCATCTCGCGCACGTAGGGGTCGGTGAAGATCAGCCACAGCAGGTTCCGGTCCGCGGTCGGGATGCTCGAGAGGTCCCGATACAGGGCGGCGTAGGCGGCGTTCCAGGCCGAGATCGACCAGTCCGGAGATATGGCATAGGCAGGAAATCCGCCGAGCGCCTCGAGCAGCCGCTGCACAGGTGCGGGGGCGGCGTGGGAATCCGGCTCGGGCACGGGTTGCGGGGCTGAGTAGCCGGCCAGCGACAGGATGTAGTTGTGCTCGGTGGCCGACAGGCGCAGGGTGCGGGCGAGTGCATCCAGCACCTGCCGGGACGGCTTGATCTCGCGGCCCTGTTCCAGCCACGTGTACCACGTGACACTCACGCCGGACAGGTAGGAGATCTCCTCACGGCGTACGCCCGATGCGGTCTTCCCCACGACCGGGGGCAGGCCCAGTTGGGTGCGCACGAGTTGCCGGCGGCGTGCCTTGAGGAAGGCGCCCAGTTCGTGACGCTGTCGTGCTTCGGGATTCACGCGCGGCGCCCCGGCTCGCCCGTGTCGCAGGGGAGAACCCCGCGATGGGCCGGAAGCACGACGGAGTCGTCCTCCGCCGCCACGACATTGCCACGACGCATCCTGTTCTCCTGTTTCCAGACGGCTCGGGTCCTGGTTCTCGACTCGTCACTCGAGCCCGCCGGCCATGCGGGTCCCACAATGGTGCCCGCGACAGCTTTCCCACCCCGGAGTTGTCCCTGGTGGATACCCTGGCGGGCCGGACCAGGGTGTCGGGCGGCCGCCCCGGCGCAGCCGCGCCCTGGCCGGGTGCAGCCCTGCCCGGCGTGAACAGCACGACGAGAGTCGCCCTGGTGGACACCACGTTCGCGGCACCGCGGTTCTCGGTCGATCACCCGCCCGGTGCGCATGGACTCGGCCCCCGTCGGCGAACAGCACGAGTGGCGGCCCGTCGTGGCGACGGGCCGCCGGGTGCATGCCGATCCCGATCGCGGTGACCGCGCCGGAAGCGGGCAGAGATGCCTTTCTTCCGTTCCGGGACGGGACCAGGGGGAACTCGGGCGTGCCGATGTGACCCGGCGCGGAGTCAGCGCGCCGGGTGGAGCCGGCGATGCAGCTCTCTGCGGGTCAGTTCGAGTTCGTGCGTCACTTCGGCGGAGATGAGCTCGGCATGTAGCCCGCTGTGCAGTTCGGCGGTTTCCCCACCGCCCAGAGAGAGGGTTCGATGCCGCTTTACGAGTCGTTCGAGCGAGCTGAGCAGATGGTCGGCCACGGACGCCTCGTCGGATTCGCGGTCCATGGGAGGAGTTGTTTGTGGCATCGAGCGGGATCTCAGCTCTGGCATGTACCCAGAATTCATTTCGATTTGCTGACGGGTGAAGACGGCCCTAGTGCTAGTAGTGCGAGCAACAGGCTGAACGGGCAGTCTCGAAAACTTCCGAAATTCTCCTCGTCGGAAAGGTGGCGATCGGTCCTGCGGTTCCGGATACGAGGATCATCGCGACCGGCGAATGAACTGTCTCATCAGAGGTACCAGTAGGCACAGCAGTCCCGCGAGCCCCGGGGCGGTGAGGACGACGAGCGCGGTCTCCAGGACGTCTGAGCGGTCGAGTTCGAGCGCCAACCGGTCGAGGCCGTGCTGAGCACCAGTCACACCACGATCTCGCAGACCGTTGCGATGAGGTGGACCAGCAGGTCAGGGGAGTGGCTGTAGTGCGGATACTCCTCGTCCTCTGGGTAGGGCATCGGATCGGCGACGGGTGTGACGTCCGTGGCCGGGATCGGCTCGGGGGCGACATGCGCGGTGCCCCCGTTGCCTCCGAGCCGGTCGACGGGTGTGGCAGGGCGTGCAGATCGACCTTTTCCGTGGAGTCACCGTAATGGCGGCGGGAGCCGTTCCCGCGGCTGGACGGAAATAGCGGTGGGTTCGGGCTGCGCGGTGCGGTGCGCACGCGCAGTAATAGCTCATCAGCGCTCTGATACCTGATGTCGGCTCGAACCTGTCGACCACGGCCGCAGTGACGTCCGGCACGTGCCGGAGCGCGGATTCGATCTCGGCCGGATCGATGCGGTGACCCCGGATATCGGCCTGAAGGTCGATCCGGCCCAGATATTTGATCTGCCCGTCTTGGCCGAGCCCCCGAGATCGCCTGCGGTAGATCCGGCCCGACGGGTTCTCGGCAATATCGGGGAGATCGGGGATGAAGGCGCTGTCGGTCGGGTCGTCGCGAGACGACCGAACTGTTCGGCAGGGCATGGTGAGGGTCCCCGCGGTCCAGGACGGGGCGGTCGGGACCAGTACCGAAGCTGCTAGATCGACGCAGCAAGATCGACACAGCAACATCGACACACAGGACCGACGCGGCGGTCCCCACTCTGGGTCGAGCCGAGATCGCGGCATCGCGCAGCCGCGGGCGTCCGGTTGCCCGGGGAGCAGGCCTCGCTCCTACCATCGGGCATGGTGAGGCCCATCAGCTCACCCGGATCCGGGTTGCGCGGTCGGCGCCGCGAGTGCGAGGCGCTGGATCAGTTGCTGGACGCGGTACGGACCGGCCACAGCTGTTGCCTGGTCCTGCGCGGTGAGCCGGGGGTCGGCAAGACCGCGTTGCTCAACTTCGTCAGCGAGCAGGCGTCGGGGTGTCGCGTCGCACGTGTCGCGGGCGTCGAGTCGGAGGCGGACCTCCCGTTCGCAGGCCTGCAACAGCTCTGCACACCGATGGTGGATCGGCTGGACGGCCTGCCCGGTCCGCAGCAGGATGCGCTGCGCGTCGCGTTCGGGCTGCGTGACGGGGGTGCGCCGGATCGGTTCCTGGTGGGTCTGGCCGTCCTCACTCTCCTGTCCGAGGCGGCCGTCGAGCGACCGCTGGTGTGCCTGATCGACGACGCACAGTGGCTGGACCAGGCTTCGGTGCAGGCGCTGGAGTTCGTGGCGCGGCGCGTGATGGCCGACCCCGTCGCCATGGTGTTCGCGGTGCGTGAGCCCGCCGATTCCCCTGTGCTGCTCGGACTCCCGGAGCTCGTCGTGTCCGGGCTGGGCGATGCGGATGCACGGCTGCTGCTGGAGTCGGCGCTCCAGGGCGGATTGGACGAGCGGGTCCGTGACCGGTTCATCGCGGAGACCCGCGGCAATCCGCTGGCCCTGTTGGAGTTGCCCCGGGGACTGTCGGCGAACGAACTGGCGGGCGGATTCGCGGTGCCGGCGGGACAACCGCTGGTGAGCCGGATCGAGCACAGCTTTCACCGCAGGCTCCGGGCGCTCCCCGGCGACACGCAGCGGCTTCTCCTGACGGCGGCCGCCGAACCGATCGGGGATGTGGTGTTGCTCTGGCGTGCGGCTGGACTGCTCGGCATCACGCCCGATGCCGCGACGGCTGCGGAGGACGCCGGGCTGATCGACTTCGGCGCGGCCCGGGTGCGGTTCCACCACCCGCTGGTCCGGTCGGCGGTCTACCAGGCGGCGTCCACCGGAGACCGGCACGCGGTGCACCGTGCGCTGGCCGAGGCCACCGATCCGGAGGCCGACCCCGACCGCCGGGCCTGGCATCGCGCATCCGCGACCGTCGAGCCCGACGAAGAGGTGGCCGGCGAGCTGGTGCGCTCGGCCGCGCGGGCCGAAGCCCGCGGCGGCGTCGCGGCGGCGGCCGCGTTCCTGGGACGCGCGACCGAACTGACGCCCGACGCATCCCGGCGAGGGGCTCGTGCAATCGCCGCTGCGCCGGCCAAGCTGGAGGCAGGCGCTCCGGACCGTGCGTCCAGCCTCCTCGCGACGGCCGAGATGGGACCGCTCGACGAACTCCAGCGCGCCCAGATCGGTCGGCTACGGGCCCGGATCGCGTTCGCCGTGAACCGCGGGCGGGACGCTCCGGCGCTGTTGCTCGCCGCCGCTGAGCGTCTCGCACCACTCGACGCGGCGCAGGCACGCGAGACCTATCTCGAAGCACTCGAGGCGGCGATCGCCGCAGGCCGGCTCGGGGTCGTCGACGGAGTCGTCGCAGTGGCCGAGGCCGCCCGCGCCGCGCCCCCGGCTCCGTCACCACCGCGCCCGGCCGACCTGCTGCTGGACGGCCTGACGACACGGTTCACCGAGGGTTACGCAGCGGCCCTGCCATCGCTGCAACGAGCGTTGCGGGCGTTCCTGCACGACGGGTGCCACAGCAAGGACGACCTGCGCTGGTACGGGCTGGCGTCCCGGGTGGCGCCTGATCTGTGGGACGACGAGTCGTGGGAGCGGGTCGCGAGCCGCCAGGTCGAGCTCGCGCGCGCTGCCGGCATGCTCACCGTCCTCCCGCTGGCGAGCTCGATCCGGGCAGGTGTGCACGTGTTCGCCGGAGAGTTCGCCGCCGCCTCTGCGCTGGTCGACGAGGTGGAGGCGATCCAGCGGATCACCGGGAACGCGCCGGTGAGGCACTCGTCCGTGCTGCTCGCGGCCCTGCGCGGCCAGGAGGGACAGACGCGGCAGCTGATCCGTACCGTGATCCAGGACACCACCGCGAGGGGCGAGGGACGTGCCGCCGCGCTCGCGGACTACGCCGCCGCGATGCTCGACAACAGCCTCGGCCGCTACGAGGAAGCGTTCGTCGCCGCCCGGCGGGCGAGCGAGCACGAGGATCTGAGTCTGTACGGCTGGGTGCTCACCGAGCTGGTGGAGGCGGCCGTCCGGAGCGGGCGGCCCGAGGTCGCGGCCGACGCGCTCGGACGTCTCGCCGAGCGCACGCGCGCCAGCGGCACGGACTGGGCCCTCGGGACGGAGGCCCGCAGCCGCGCTCTGCTGACCGACGGCCCGGCCGCGGAAGCGTCCTACCAGGAGGCCATCGACCGGCTCGCCCGCACCCGCGAAGTGCTCTCACTCGTCCGGGCCCACCTCGTGTACGGCGAGTGGCTGCGCCGGGAGAGCCGGCGCCGCGCCGCGCGCGAGCACCTCCGCCATGCACACGACGCTTTCCGTGAGATGGGGGCGGTGGCCTTCGCCGAGCGTGCCCGCCGGGAGTTGCTGGCTTGCGGCGAGGCGGTGCCCCCGAGCAGTCCCGAGGCGCGCGACGAGCTGACCGCCCAAGAGGCACAGATCGCCCGGCTGGCCCGGGAGGGCCGCACGAACCATGAGATCGGCGCCGAGCTGTTCCTCAGTCCTCGGACGGTCGAGTGGCACCTACGGAAGGTGTTCACCAAGCGCGGGATCAGCTCCCGCCGAGAGCTCTGAGGGGCCCTCGCCGAGGAGCGTGCCCCACATTCTCGGACTATCGGTGCTGTCGATAGCCCGCATGGGCCACCGTTAGTCCGAGAACTGGCCGGACGACTATCGTCGGATGCGCACCGGTTCACGAATCCCGTGTGCAACATCTACTGTCATGTCGTGTCGGCGCGCTGCCGAGGGGGCCCCTGTAGTGTCGGCGGCCTCCGTCACACCTCGACGCCGGGTTCGCCCACCGACGTTCGTCCGGATTGGCTGGGCCGCAATTGTGTCACCGGTACCACGAGGTCGTTCATCTGCCCGTCTGACCTGCGGGAACGTACTCCGCCGCGAGCACCGTCTTCGGCACGTCGCCACCACCGTCGTCGCGCATGATCGGCGGCTTTGGGCTGTCGGAGTTGCCGTTGCTCGGTGTGCTGCTGCAGGGCGCGTACCGGGTGTCGCTATGCCAACTTGACGTTCTCGGCGTTTTCCGGAGAGTATCGGCCGGTCTGGACAGATCTAACCGAACGGAAGTGACCGTGGCGCAGCACGTTGAAACCCGGCTTGTCGACGACCTGGATGGTTCCGAAGCCGACGAGACGGTGACCTTCGCTCTCGCAGGGCGCCAGTACGAGATCGACCTGTCGGGCGAGAACGCGGCGAAGCTTCGCGAGTCGTTGGCTTCGTTCGTCGCTGCCGCCCGGCGTAGCGGTGGCCGTCAGCGCCCCACCTCCACCCGATCCGCTGCCCGAGCCGTGAGCCCGGTTGCGAGCGACCGCGAGCACACGGCAGCGGTTCGGGAGTGGGCCCGGCAGAACGGCCACGAAATCTCCGACCGTGGACGAATCCCCAACTCCGTGCTCGAGGCCTATGAGCAGCGGAATGCGGCTCCGTCGGCCGCGGCGGAGGACGTCCCTGCGGAGAAGGAAGCCCCTGCGGAGAGGCGCAAGTCGGCGCCGGCCGTGGCCAACCCGTTCGCGGTCGGTCAGTAGGTCGGGCTCAACCGGCGGCCGACCGGCCCCGGCCTCGGGGCCGGTCGGCATCTCAATGGTGCGGCGAGATCCGTGGCGATCCGGTCCGGATCCTGAATGGGCCGACAGCGGCCCGTCAATGGCCCGTCGCGCGTAGCGGGAACAGATCGCCATTCACCGTCGGGCAGTTTGCCGGACAGTGAACGGATAGCGACGGACGAACCCCTCGATCGTCCGTGCAACCGCAACCGGATCCTGCAATGGCATTGCATGCGTGACGCCAGGGACGCACACGTGATCGGCATTCGGAAGTTCGCAGGCGAGTGCGCGATTGCGTTGCGAGTACGCAGCGGTGAAGTACACGCTCTCGGCTCCGTCGACGAGGAGGACCGGTTGCCGGACGGCCGCGATCTCCCGTATCCCGAACGTCCATTCGGACAACGCCGGGAGGTCGTGGCCGAAGAAGTACGCGCTGCTGCCCATCGCTTCGGCGAGCCCGTCCGGGCCGAGTTGCCGCACGAAGGCCTCGCGGTAGCCGGGCCCGCACGTCGCCCGCAGGAAAAGGTCGAACCCGTCGTCGAACCGTCCGCCGGCGACCGCGTTCATGGCGCGGGGCATTGCCGGAACGGGTGGTTCGTCCGGAGCGTGCGGACGAGCCGGCTCGATCAGTACCAACGACCGGACCAGCTCCGGGTGTGTGACGGCCATCTGCAGGGCGACGCTGGCGCCACTGGAATGTCCCACCACGTGTGCCCGTTCGATGCGCAGCGATCGCAGCGCCTCGGCGCAGTGGCGTGCGTGGTCGAGGACGGTAAGCGTTCCGGTCAGGTTCCGGCTGCGGCCGTAGCCCGCGCGATGCGTGCGGACCACGCGGTACCCCTGCAGCTCCCGGGCGACCGGCAGGAACCAGTCGGCGCACAGGCCCCCGTGCACCAGCAGTAGTGGTTCACCCGTCCCGCTCTCCCAGAACGCGATGCCTGCGTCGGGGAACTCCAGCTGGTGCACGGTGGGTGTCAGGTCGAGAGCGGTGCGGGACGCCCCCCGTGCGAGTCGTCGGACACGGGCATGCAGGAATCGGTGTGTGAGGGTGTCGACCTGTTGGTCCATCTCGGCATTTCCATCGTAAGGTCCATTTCTACGGATCGTGCACCTCGTGCAGGCCGGGAGTTCTGAACGGCGTCGAGACGCTGCACGGGAACGAAATAGATGTCCTCGGGGCGTCGGTGGCCGGATCGAGACGTGCTGAGTATTGCGGCACGACCGCCCGCACACCACGGAGTGTGATCTAGATTCCTACTGCTCGGTCGGAAATTGACTTCGCGAGCTGTGCAGAAGTCAGGCGCTCCGAGCGGCCATCCGCAGGGAGAGGCCGTCGAGGGCCCGATGTGCGGAATTCTCCAGCTCCGCGCGTGGCACACCGTCGCACGCGAGCACGGCGAGGCCGTGCCGCACGACGCTGATGTAGCGGGCGAGCGACGCCGGATCTTCGTCCGGAGGGAGTTCTCCCTCGGCCTGGGCCCGTTCGTACCGTTCGCGGAGAGCGCGTTCCGCTGCAACGCGCAGCCCCACCATGTGATCGGCGACGTCGCGGTTCTCCGGCCCGCACACGAAGGCGCCTTGGAGGACGAAGCATCCCATCGGGCGCTCGGGATCGGTGAGCTGCTCGACGCTGCGCAGGAGGTACTGCCTCGTGACCTCCTGTGCGGTCGGCGCCTCCAGCGCCTGGAAGGTGTGCACGGCGTCGACGGCGTAGTAGCGGTCCAGCGCTCGGAAGAAGAGTTCCTTCTTGCTGCCGAACGCGGAGTACAGGGCCGGGCGGTTGATGCCCATGGCCGTGGTGAGGTCGGTGAGGCTCGTGCCCTCGTAACCGTGCCGCCAGAAGACCTCCAGCGCGGCGTCGAGCGCGCGCTCGGGGTCGAACTGTCGGGGCCTGCCCACTGCAGCCATGACCAACTCTCTCTTGCGACCCGCCAACCGCCCACGACAAGTCGCGACAAGAGACATGTTATTCCACCGTCCGGGGCACGTTCTGCGATCCACGCGTGCGGCGGGCGCGACCGTGACGACGCCATTTCGTCAGGTTCCTCCCCTGACCAGCTGCGCTCCCCGTTCCGCGATCATGAGCGTCGTGGCGTTGGTGTTCACACAGACGATCCGGGGCATGACGGACGCGTCGATGACCCTCAGGTTCTCCACGCCCCGCACCCGCATGTCCGGGTCGACCACGGCCTCGTCCCCGGTCCCCATCGCGCACGTTCCGACGGGATGGAAGTAGCTGCCGGTTCCGCGGCGCACGAAGGCCTCGACGTCCTCGACACCCGTCACCGAGCGCCCTGGGTGCACCTCGGGGCCGCGCCAGTCGTCGAATGCGCTGTCGGCGACGATCGCGCGCGCCACCTCGACCCCGTGGACGAGGCGGTCGACGTCGCGAGGTTCGCTCAGATACTGCGGATCGATGAGCGGCGGGGAATCCGGATCGGCGTTCTGGAGCCGGATCGTGCCGCGGCTGTCCGGCACCGCCGCGATCCCCAGGGTGAAGGAGTTCGGCGGTACCCGCAGGGCGGCCACATGGAACGGGACATGGATGCACATGATCTGCATGTCGGGCCCGGCGAGTGACTGGTCACTGCGCCACAGCAGCGAGGACTCGGCGAGGTTTGTCATTCCGCGTGGAATCTGTGTCCTCCCCTCGTAGATGACCGAGGTCAGGGGATGATCGTGCAGGTTCCGGCCGACGCCCGGAAGGTCGTGCACCACGTCGATGCCGACGTCATGCAGTTCCGTTCCCGGACCGATTCCGGACAGCAGCAGCAGGCGTGGAGAGTCGACGGCGCCGCACGCGACAATGACCTCACGGGCGGCCCGCATCTGCGTGGTCTCACCGCCGTGGCGCACCAGCACCCCGTCGCAACGGGCACCCCGGAGCAGCAATGTCATCGCGCGCGCCTCGGTGAGGACGCTCAGGTTCGGTCGTCCCAGCACGGCGGGGGTCAGATAGGCGGCGGCCGTGCTCTGCCGCTGCCCGTGCGTGATCGAGAGGTCGTGCCACCCCACTCCCTCCTGTTCGTCGGCGTTGAAGTCGGGGGTGAGCGGGTGGCCGAGGTGGACGGCCGCGTCGACGAAGGCCGCCGACACCGGGTTCGGATCCTGTGCCGGGGCCGGTCGCATCGGCCCGTCCGTGCCGCGAAAGCATGGATTGCCCGTGGGCACCGATTCCGCTCGCCGGAAGTAGGGGAGCAGATTGTCGAAATCCCATCCCGAAGCGCCTGCCCTGGTCCACTCATCGAAGTCGTTGCGATGTCCGCGCAGGTAGACCATTCCGTTGATCGAGCTGCTACCGCCGACCGTATTTCCGCGCGGCCAGTCGTGCCGGACGCCACCCATCTCGGCTTGTGGGCTCGTCCGGTACGAGTAGTCGATCTCGCTGCCCAGGAGCGTCGGCCACATCGACGGCGTCCGAATCTCGGGCAGGACGTCATAGGGGCCGTTCTCGAGCAGGAGGACGTTGATGTCGCCCTGCTCGGAGAGCCGGGAGGCGAGAACGCATCCCGCTGATCCTGCGCCGACGACGATGTAGTCGAAAGTGGATGTCATCAGAAGCCTTCCGATGGCTCGAGCCGCGCGGCCGGCCGCGACGGTGGGAGCGGGCGTGGCAGTCCGCGGGCCCGCCGCGTCGACGAGACCGTGTGAGGTGGCGGAGTGGCGCCGTATTTCCGACTGTTCGGTAGGAAATGAAGCTAGCACGGTAACGCCGCGCTGACAATGGCCCGGAATTGTGCGGGCAGGATCAAGTCCAGTGAGAAATGGGGCTGATCCGACGGTGTCGTTGTTTCCTTACAAACCGGTGAGAACGGCCACGATGACGACCATCGCCACGTAAGCGACGGCGGCTGCGGCGACCGCCCGCACGCGACGGCGCTCACTCCACCTCGTGCGTCCGAGCGCCCATGCCAGCGCGGGCAGCACCAGGATCGCGTGCAGGGCCACCCCGTGCACCGGCTTGAGGGTGCTCATCGCGCTGTAGGCGAGTTGCGCATTGCCCGTCCGCGCCTCGGTCACACCCGAACCGATCATCACGCCTCCGACGGCCAGCCCGACGACCAGCAGGGCGAACCCGGAGTGGACGGCCAGCCGCATGCTCGGGGAAAGACGGCGGGCGGCGCCTCCCACCGCGCCCGCGGCGAATCCCAGCACCGTCACGATGATCAGGCCACCGCCTCCGGCGAGGGTCATCGAGACAGCGGTGTCGAAGCCGGTCGCGAAGTTGAGGTGAGACGGGACGCCGCGCCAGGCCTGCATCGTGACCAGCGCCGTCTCCAGCACGCTCACCGCGGTGAACGTTGCGAGCAGCACCGTCCGGGTCGCCGGCCGCAGCGCCAGGGACGACGTCACCCAGGTGACCGCGGCCAGCGTCAGTCCGAACGACAGCCCGAACGTCAGGGCCTTGCGCAGGGACACCGGCCCCAGCCAGGGCCCGCCGCTGACGACCAGCACGCCCAGGTGGACGAGCCCACTCGCGACGAGCAGCGCGGCGACGACGTACGCACCGCGCTCGATGTCGCGCGCTCCGGTCCCGACGCCGAGCGAGGCCCGCGAGTGCGCGGGCCCTCGCTCGTCGAGCGCGGTCGGCTGCCCGTCACCGTCCATGGCGGCGACGCTAGGACCGGGCAGGCGATCAGCGCCTCCTCTCGGCGGAGGCTTCGTGGGTACCACCACGGGTGTAGCTCCGCCGGCGGTCCTCGGTCACCCCGCTGTCTGCGGCACCGGACCTCGCTGCGCGAGTCGCCCGCGCGCCTTCAGCCACAGCATGAGGCCCACGACCACCGCGGCGAGCGCCGGGACGATGCCGCAGAACGCCATGGCGACGCGCGGTCCGTACGCCGTGGTGATCCACCCGATCATGGGGGCGCCCAGCGGCGTGCCACCGACGAACACCAGCATGTAGAGACCCATCACCCGGCCCCGTACCTGCGGGTCGACCCACGACTGCACCGATGAGTTGGCCATCGCCTGAAAGATCAGGTTGACCATCCCCAGAGCCACGAGCGCGGCGAGGAACGTCGCGACCCCGGGGGCCAGCGCGGCGGCGGTCTGCGCGAGACCGAACCCCACCGCGCCCAGGACCAGCGTGCGCAGGCGCGTGTCGGTGCGCCCGCCCGCGATGAGCGCACCGGCAACCGAGCCGACCGCCAGCACGGCGTTGAACAGGCCGTAGAGATCGGCGCCGCCGCGAAAGGTCTGGTCGGCCATCGCGGTCAGCACAACGGGGAAGTTCAGGCCGAAGGTCCCGATCACGCCGACGAGGAAGATCGTCCAGACGATGTGCGGACGGGCCCGCACATAGCTCAGGGCCATCCGGAGCTGTCGCGGTGCCCGAACCGCGGCGGGAGCGCGCGTGAGCTCGGCCGAGCGGATCAGAGCCAGGCCGATCACTGGCGCGGCGTAGGACGCCGAGTTCGCGGCGAACGCCCACCCCGTGCCCACCGTGCCGATCAGCACACCGGAGACGGCGGGGCCGATCAGCCGGGAGGTCTGGAACACCGCCGAGTTGAGTGCGATCGCGTTGCGCACGTACGGCGCCGGCACGAGTTCGTTGACGAACACCTGGCGCGTCGGGTTGTCGACGACCATCACCAGGCCCTGGGCGAGTGCGAACGCGTACACGAATTCGACGCGCACGTGCCCCGTGAGCGTCAGGACGGCGAGGCTTCCGCTGAGTGTGCCGTTGAGGGACTGGGTGATGATGAGGATCGTTCGTTTCGGGAAGCGATCCGCGAGCATGCCGCCGTGCACGCCGAGCAGCAGCATCGGCAGGAACTGCATCGCCATCGTGATGCCGACGGCGGCGGAGCTGCCCGTCAGCTCCAGTACCAGCCAGTCCAGCGCGATGCTCTGCATCCACGTGCCCGTGCTGGCGACGACGTGACCGGCGACGTAGATCCGGTAGTTGTGCACCCGGAGCGCGGCGAACGTGCCCCTGCGGTGCGTCGTAGCGGTGGTGCTTGCGGGTATTTCGGCCGTAGCCGTTGTCACAGAGAGCCCTTCATAGCGTCGAAAGATCACCTCCAGTCTGGAAGGAGAACGGGATATTGTGAACGTCGATCAGCCGACTTACTGTTATTGCGGGGCGTTATGGCCATCACGTACGACCCGATCCAGCTCCAGACCTTCCTCGCCGTCGCCCAGACCCGCAGCTTCACGCAGGCGGCGGCTCGCCTCGGCATCCGCCAGCCCACCGTGAGCCAGCACATCCGCAAGCTCGAGGAGGCCACCGGCCGGGTGCTCGTGCAGCGCGACACGCACTCGGTCACGATCACCACGGACGGCGAGGCCATGATCGGCTTCGCTGGCTCGATCCTCGCCGTGCACGAGCAGGCGGCCGCCTATTTCGGTGGCGAACGCCCGCACGGCAGGCTGCGCATCGGCATGTCCGACGACCTCGCGCTGACCCGGCTGCCGCAGATCCTGCGCGAC
The DNA here is from genome assembly GCF_039534065.1 of Pseudonocardia yunnanensis. Taxonomy (NCBI): domain Bacteria; kingdom Bacillati; phylum Actinomycetota; class Actinomycetes; order Pseudonocardiales; family Pseudonocardiaceae; genus Pseudonocardia; species Pseudonocardia yunnanensis. Next base: position 103,496 of record NZ_BAAAUS010000027.1, read on the forward strand.
TTCCGTCGTGACCACCCCCTCGTCGATTACGACCTCACCGTCGACCAGAGCGGCAACCTGCACCGGAGGCTGGAGAACGACCGGCTCGACCTGTTCGTGGGCAAACGGCCCCGCGGCGAACATCGCGGCCAACTCGTGCGCCGCGACCGCCTGGTGTGGGTGGGCAACGGCTCCACCAGGCTCGATTTCGGCAAGCCGCTCCCACTCGTCGTCTACCCGACACCGAGCCTGAGCCGCTCGGCGATGCAGAACGCGCTGGAGCGCACCAACACCGCCTACCGCAGCGCATGTATCTGCCGGGGCGTCAACGGGCTGATCGCCGCCGTCGCGGCCGGCATCGGCATCTCCGCACTGGCGAGCAGCCTCGTCCCGGTGCAGCTGACGTCGCTCGGTCCGCAGCACCGCCTTCCCGAGCTCGGCTACATCGATCTCGTGCTGCTCACCAACCCCCGCACGGAGCAGCGACCGGCCGCGAAAGCGCTGGCCGCGGCCGTGCTCGCGAGCGGTCCCACCAGCCTGTCGGCCACCTGAGCACCGCACGAACGGCGCTGTCGTCCGCTACGTCCGGACCGGCGTGCCGCTCGTGCGGTGGCGCTCGGCGGCGCCCGTCAGGAGTCTGCGAAGAACGTCGGCGGGTGCTGTGGGATCCGTGCCGCGCCAGCCGACGACATGGTCGGGGCGCAGCAACAGCGCGCACCCCGCCGGGAGGAACCCGGCCGTCAGCCGGTGCACCGGCAGGGGCCGCGGCGCGGCCGCGGCGCCACGCTCCCAGGCGGCCGGGTCGCCGTTCACGACGAGCGCCCATCCAGGGCCGGCCAGGTCGAGCGTGGAGCGCGTGTGGGCCTCGTCGAGCCATTCGTGCGGTACCCGCGTGCCTACGCGGCCCGCTGGTGCGAACACGTCGACGGGTTCGATCTCGCCGCCCTCGTCCGGGCCGCCCACCAGGGCGCCGCACGGGTACTGGAACCCGCCCGCGGCCAGCACGAACGGGTGCGCGAGGGTTCCGTCGGACGTGGGCGCCGAGCGCAGGTCGGCCGAGCGCCTGCTCGACTGGTCCGCGGCGAACCACCCGGCGGGCCGCCGCTCGGCGTCGTAGCTGTCGAGGAGATCGGGTGTCGAGGCGCCGCTCAGCACGGCCGCGAGCTTCCAGCCCAGGTTGTGCGCGTCGGCGATGCCGGTGTTGGCGCCGGTCGCCGCGAACGGTGGCATGACGTGTGCGGCGTCGCCCGCAAGGTGCACGCGCCCGGCCGAGAAGCGGTCGGCGACGAGCATCTCCGGCTGCCAGGCCAGCACGCTGAGAACCTCGAGATCGGGAGCGGGCACGCCGAGCACGGTCCGCAGCAGCGTCGGCCAGTCCCGCTCGGTCTCGCCACCGGCCATGAACACCCAGCGGGAACGACCGTCGACGGAGGCGAGAGCTCCGGGAGCGTACGGGTGCTCGATCTGGCAGAGGTAACTCCCGGCCGCGCACGACGTCGGCGAGGTCCGCACGGAAGTAGACGTTCATCGCGGGGCCGCCGATCGCCCCACGCCCGGAGCGACCGATCCCGAGCGCGGTGCGTACCGGGCTGCGTGCGCCGTCCGCCGCGACGAGGAACGGCACCTGCAGCTGCTCGTGCCGGCCGCCCGCCCGGTCGTGGATCTCGGCGACCACACCACCCGTCCCGGATGTGAGGCCGATCAGCTCCGTGCTGAACCGGACGTCGGCTCCGGCCTCGGCCGCCGCGCGACGCAGCACGGGCTCGAGGACGTCCTGGGCGACGAGGCAGGGGGGCTCGGGACCGGGCTCCACGTAGGTCCCGTCGGGAGTGGACGGCAGCCAGAGCGGCAGCTGCTCGGACTCCACGAGCGTTCTCCCCGCGGCCATGTGGCGGTGCTCGGCCAGGTCGCGGGCGGCCTCGTGCACGAGGCCCGCGATGCCGAGCTCGCGGAACACCTCCATCGTCCGCGTGTGGAACCGGCGGGCCTTGGGCTGTGGCGACGTCGTGGCCCGTCGCTCCACGAGGGTCACCTCGACGCCGTGGTGGCGCAGTACGAGGGCTGTCGTCAACCCGACGAGCCCGCCTCCGACGACCAGAACCTGTGTACTCCGTACATTCACGGTGTACTTAGTACACGACGGCTAGGATCCCGGCAATGTCCTCGTCGACCGATCCGAGTCAGGCACCGGGCGGGCTGGTCTGGTTCGACGAGCCCCCGCCGCCGCGCGCCACGGAGCAACTCAGTCGCGAGAAGGTCGTGGCGGCCGCGATCGCCGTCGCGGACGCCGAGGTGCGCGGCGACGTCACGATGCGCGCGGTCGCGGGCCGCCTCGGCGTGCGCAGTCCGATGGCCCTGTACCGGTACGTCGGCAGCAAGGACGGGCTGGTCGACCTCATGGTCGACGAGGTGTACGGCGAGATCGACGTGCCTCCGGCCGATGACTGGCGGGAGTGCCTGCGTGGCCTGGGGTGCTCGACGTGGGAGGCCGTGCAGCGGCACCCCTGGTTCGCCCGGCTCGCCTTCAGTCGTCCGCCGCTCGGGCCGCACGCCCTCGCCACGTACGACGCGGCGCTCGCCGGGCTCGCCGGGCTTCGCCTGGACGCTGCGACCCGAATGGGATTCATCGACACGGTGCTCGGCCAGGCGCTGGCGTCCGGGCTCGCGCTGCTCGAGGAGCGGGCCATGCGCGAGCGCGTCGGCCTGCTCACCGACGAGCAGCTCGGCGCCGCCGCTCGTCCCTACTTGGAGCGGATCACGGCCGAGGGCCGCTATCCGCACTTCATCGCGTGGGCCAACGACCCCGGTCGCTTCCAACCGCCGCCGAACTCCTTCGAGCAGGTACTTGAGTGGCTTCTCGACGGCCTCGCCCGCCTCGCCGGCGATCGCGCCTGACGCGCGGACGCCCCTTTCGTTCGCTCGTGCACAAGCGTTGATGCCGAGATGTGACCAACGCAGCAACCCTGATCACATCGGTGCAACGCAGGGCGAGGTGGTGCCGATGGATCGGTGGCGTCCACGGCAGGGCGCACCGTGATGTGTGGAGGCGATGGTGCAACACCTGGTGGCGACGCGGTTGCTGCAGAACCCGCTGGGTCAGCCGGCGGCGCCCGGGACCCGTGGCGACTTCGTCCGGGTGAGCGACGGGCGGGCCTCGGTGTACCTGCTCCCGCACGAGTACGAGGCCGCTGACGACCGCTCGCTGCGGTGGTTGCTGGCCCAGAAATCCACGCGCGCCTCGTAATCACTCGGGCCGCTTCGTCCGGATGATCGCCCTGATCCGACAACCGACGGCTGAAAAGCGACATGAGAAGCCGATGGGTGATGAGTGGGATTGGCCGGGCGAATTACGATCGCTTCTCGACAAGATATGTGCGTACACTGAGCATCTCCGGTTATCACCCCTGAATGCGGATCGGCCCGAAGATGTAGCCGAGTTGATCAACCGGATTCGAGTCGGACAGATCCGGGTGGGACGCATGAGCTTGTCGATGATGGGTGGTTTCCTGCTGGCGGTCGTCGTCGGCGCAATGGTGCCCGGTGCGACGACTGCGCTGGTCGTCCGCCGCAGCGCGCTGCACGGTCCGGCCGCCGCGGTCCCGGTGATCGCGGGCGTGGAGCTGGGGCTGTTCGCGTGGGCGTTCGCGACCGCGGTGGGCACGGCTGCCCTGGTGGCGGTCAGCGAGGCTGCGTTCCTGGGGCTGAAGATCGCCGGTGCCTGCGTGCTCGTGTACCTCGGGGTGCAGGCCTGGCGGGCGGCCCGTAAGGACGTCGTCGACGAGCTGCCGCAGACCGCGGCGTCACGCGGCCGCTGGCGGGACGCGGGCGCCGGTCTGCTCACCAACCTGGCCAATCCCAAGGTCGCGGTGTTCACCTTCGCGTTCTATCCCCAGTTCGTCGCAGCCGGGCCCGGGATCGTGCACCGCACGGTGCTGCTGGCCCTGGTGCAGGTGGTCGTCGACGGCTCGTGGTTCCTGCTCGTCGCGATGACGGTGGGGCGGATCCGCGGGCTGTTCTCCCGGGCGAAGGTCCGGCGCGTCCTGGAGCGCGTCACGGGCACTGTGCTCGTGGCGCTCGGACTCGGCGTGCTCGCCGAGAACGGTTGATGTCGTTTCCCAGCGGTTGCGAGAGAAAGCGGTGAAGAGACGATGACCGACCGTCCACGTCGCATCCTGGTTCCGCTGCCGGACCGCGACTTCGACACCACCGAGAGTTCGGTGGTGTGGGACGCGCTCGACAGGGCGGGTCACGAGGTGGTTTTCGCCACCGAGCACGGTGCTGTGGCGGAATGCGACAGGCACCTCCTCGGTCCGGGTTGGCGCAATCCGTTCCCGGCGGAGCCCGCGGTGGTCGCCACGTATCACCGCATGACGGCGTCCCCGAACTTCCGACGACCGATCCGCTACTCGGAGATCGACGTTTCGGATTTCGACGCGGTGCATCTGCCCGGCGGCCACTCGCCGGGCATGAAGCAGTATCTGGGCAGCGGGCTCCTGCAGGCGAAGGTGGCCACATTCGACGCTGCAGGAAAACCGATCGGCGCCGTGTGCCACGGGGTGCTCGTCGCGGCGCGAGCACGCAACCAGGAAACGGGAAAGAGTCTGCTCGCCGGGCGTACCGTGACCACGCTGATCAAGCCGATCGAGCGATACGCCTTCCGCAGGACGTTCTATCGAGTCGGGCGCCGCTACCGCACCTACCGGACGTACACCGAGGACGAGGTGCGTGCGGCCGTCGGTCCCGCCGGCCGTATCGAGCACGGTTCCTCGTGGCAGGAGCCGCTGGTGGTGGTCGACGGATTGATCGTGACGGCCCGGTATCCGGTCGACGTCGAAGCGTATGCGGAACGGTTCGTGCGGTTGGTCGAGAATGTGAGGTCGAAGCCCATTTCCTGACGATCGGCGTCGACCGGGTAGTTGCACCTGGTGAGTAGGGACTTTCGCCTCTGCTCGTTTCCGGCCCGATCCAGCGATTCTCGACGTGCCGGAGGGAACGCAGCACCCGCCGGCCGCCGGCCGGTCGCGTCAGCGTCCCGGCCGGAACGGCGCAGGATGCGTTACGTGCCGCGAGACGTGACGGACGGATCGCGGCGCACCTCCGGCAGGCCCGGGGGCTGTGCTTCGTGTTGGGGAGCGACGGAGCGCAGCCCCCGGGCACCTGGCCTCTCGCTCCCGATCCGGACGACCATCACGTCAGAAGGAGATCGGCGACGTCCCTGCGCTGTGTGGCCGGCACGGGCCATCCGCGGCCGATCCGCAGCCCTGCCTGCGGCGGCCTGCTGTCGCCCACGAGGCGGCCCAGCTCCGCGCGCGCCTGCGGCACCTCGACGACATGCGACAGGAGCGACACGGCCAGACCATCGGCCGTCGCGGTGAGCAGCACACGCTGGAGGGCCTGTCCCGCCTGCACGTCCCCTGCCGGGCCGGGCAGGCTGGTGGTCAGTACGGCGATGAGCGGTTCGTGCTCGAAGTCCTTGCCCGGTGCACGCACCCGGCCCGAGCCCGCCGTGAAATCGCGTAGTACCCAACGGTCCTGCGGCTCGGGAAGCGGGCCGCCTGCCGGTAGGGGCACCCCGTCCGATCGGTCCGCAGCGACGCCCGTCCATCGTGCGGTCTCTGCCTGGACGAGGGGGTCGGCCAGCTGGATGCGGTGTGCCTCGGCTGCGATCCGCTGCATCTGCGCCCGCTGTCCGCGGTGCTCGATGATGTGCAGGCGGCCGCCTTCCTCGGCGGCGGCGCGGCACAGTTCCCGCTGCTCGGCCGCGGAGACCCGCACGTCGCTGAACGGGTGGCGGTTGCTCCGCCGTTGTGGGATCGCTCGGAGCAGACGGAGCTGTTCCGGCGAGGGTGGAGCCGCGGCGCCACGGTGTACGAGGGCGACGAGGCCTGGCCGATCGTGGTCGGGGAGAACCGTGACCCGCGGGCGGAAGCCGAAACCGTGCACGGCGATGCGGAGGTTGAACAACGCCGCGCCACACGCGAGACGCAGTTCGCGGTCGTGTGGGTCGGTCGCGGGGAGACGGCGGTCCGGATCGGCGTGCACCTCGATGACATCGTCCGTCACGCGGAAGAGCCACGGCTGGGAGTTGTGCAGCGAGGGCGCTCGCCCCGCCGCCCGCAGCACGTCGGCGACCTGAGCCGGGGTGAGGCCGAGTGCGCCGGGAACCGTGGTCATCGGATGTCCGCGCGTTCAGCCCGCGGCCGCGCGCCGCGGGCAGAGGCGGTGGCCGGTGAGGTGCTGCAGCGGGACGGCGACGACGTGTGCGGCGGGGCCGGGAGCCCACCCCTCGGGCACGCCGCCGGTGATCATGGCGAGTCGTGCGGAGTCGACCACCTCGTACGCCTGTCCGACTCCCAGCACACTCCACCCGGTCCGCGTCGCCGGGTCGAGGTTGTCGACCTGGAAACCGACGACGGCCGGGCGGGCCGCTGTGAAGTACCGCCCGCCTCCGGCGCGGAAGAGGACTTCCTCACCCTCGAGGAGGTAGTGCACGGGCACCGCGGCAGGCATCGCGGCCTCGGTGAAGACGATCCGGCCGACGTCGACCTGGGCCAGCAGCCTCAGGCATTCGCTGCGGTCCAGCTCCACGAGTTCCGCGACGGCGGCTGTGCCGCGCGGGTCCGATCGGGTCACACCGTCGAGCTTCCCGGACCGTCACCGAGCGGTGGTAGGGCCGGACGCCTCTGTCGATGGTCCAACGGGCCCGATCGGGGCTGGGATCGTGTGCTCGCCTCAACCGTTCGGGATCGACCAGGTGACCACGGTGCCGCTGGGCTCGCGGGCACCGGTCTCGAAGATGCCGCCGTGCCGCTCGGCTCGTCTCTTCATGTTCGCGAGCCCGCTGCGGCGGGTGGCGTGCACCATGCCGGTGCCGTCGTCGCGGACGGTGAGGACAAGCCGGTCGGGCCGGACGACGAGGTCGACCTCCGCCGTGCGGGCGCGGGCGTGGCGAGCCACGTTGGTGAGCGCTTCGCGCACCACCGCGACGAGGTCCTCGGTGACGTCGGTCGGCAGCGCGTCGACGGTGCCGGTGAAGCGGACGGCCGGGTCGAAACCCAGTGCGGGAGCGGCGTCGGCGGCCACGGCGAGTATCCGGGCACGCAGACCGGCGGGGTCCGTCCTCGGAATGTCGTGGAGCTGGAAGATCGTGGTGCGGATCTGTCCGATGGTGGCGTCGAGGTCGGCCACGGTGCAGAGCACGCGGTCGGTCATCGGCCCCGGCCCGAGCCCCATGGCGACGCTCTGCAGGGACAGACCTGCGGCGAAGAGCCGCTGGATGACGTGGTCGTGCAGGTCGGCGGCGATGCGGTCGCGCTCGTCGAGCATGGCGGCGCGTTGCTGCTCGGCCCGGGCCTCGGCGAGCTCGATGGCGACGGCGCCCTGGTTGGCGAAGCTGCCGGCCATGTCCAGGTCGGCGGCGGTGAACGCGGTGCGTCCGCGAACCCGGGCGGCGCTCAGCACGCCCTGGACACGCCGTGAACCGACCAGAGGCAGGATCATGATCGGGCCGACGTCCAGAACGTCCGGGGCGACCGACCCGAGGCGGGTGTCGCCGTCGGCGCGGGAGAGGCGCAGTGGCTCTCCGGTGAGGAGCACCTGCCCCTCGAGTGATCCGTCCACCGGCAGGGACCGGCCGGTCAACCGATCCGCTCCGACCCCGACGGCGACGTCGACACTCAGCTCGCCGACCGCGTCCCGGTCGCCCGCAGGGAGGGCGACGGTCACCAGGTCCGCATCGGCGATCTCTCTGGTCCGCTCGGCGATCATCTGGAGCGGGTGGACGGCCTCGGTGTTCGTACTCGCGTCGGGGGAGGCCAGAAGCTTGCGGGTGATCGCGGCAGAGGCCTGCAGCCACTCGCCGCGGGTGCGAGCGGAGGCGTAGAGCCGGGCGTTGTCGACGGCGACCGCGGCCGTGGCGGCGATCGCGGTGGTGAGCTCTTCGTCCTCGGCGCTGAACGCACCCCTGGTGCTCTCGGCGAGGTAGAGGTTGCCGAAGATCTCGTCGCGGATCCGGATGGGCACGCCGATGAAGCTGCTCATCGGCGGGTGTCCGCGCGGGAAACCGCAAGAGCGGGGGTCCTCGGCGATACGGAACAGCCGGATGGGGCGGGGGTCCTGGATGAGCGCACCCAGGAGCCCCTTGCCCTGCGGGAGGTGGCCGATCTGTTCGACGGCGTCCGGGGGCATCCCGATGTGGATGAACTCGGACAAGCCGCCCGCCGGGGAGATCACGCCGAGGGCGGCGTACCGGGCGCCGACGAGATCCCGCGCCGCCTCGACGATCCGCCGCAGCACGACCGGGAGCGTCAGATCGGTGGTGATGAGCTGGTTGGCCTGGAGCAGCCCGCGCAGCCGCCCCTGCGTGGCCATCACCTCCTGGGCGCGATCGACGAGCTGACCCAGCAACTGGTCCAGCTCCAGCCTCGGCAGGTCGGGGAAGGTCAACCGGGCCCGGGCGCCGTCCGCGCTGCCCGGCCCGTCCGCACGCGGCGCGGGCGTGTGAGCCGGCCGGTGGGCGTCAGGATCCGGTGCACCGTGGTCGGTCGGCACGAGCACCTCCTGCGCTCGGTGGACGCCCACCTGGGCCGGTAGGGCGGCGATGCGAGCCGAGGCGGGACTGCCTGTGCCGTCCACCGTACCGGCCTGCCGGTCGCGTGCACGGCCGACGACCTGGTCAAACGGCGGATCAACCCCCTTCCTCCCGGTCCTCGTCGGCGGGTTCCGAGCCGGCAGCGGCGAGTGAGCGCACGAGGTCCGTGGCCGTCACGATTCCGACGAGGCGGCCCTGGTCGGAGACCAGGACGGCGTCGCCGTGCTCGTCCTGCATGCGGCGGGCGGCATCGGAGCGGCGAGCCGTCACGGGCAGTGGCGCGGCGGGTCGGGTCAGGTTTCCGACACGCAGCGTCGTGCACAGCGGCGAGCCTGCCCCCGAGGCGAAGTGCGCGAGGTCGATCTCGAAGACGACACCGCAGCAGCGGTTCCCGTCGAGCACGGGCAGGTGCCGGACGCCCGTTGCGGCCATCAGATACAGGGCCGTCGAGCACGGGGCGTCGGCGGTGATGGCCACCACGCGGGTGGTCATGAGGTGCGTGAGCAGCGGGTCCTCGTCCGCTGTCTCCGGGGTTGCCGCGAGCCGTCGGCGGTCGGTTGTCACGGTCACGCCACCAGGTCGGCCGGATGGGGGCGGACGACGGCCACCGGGCAGGGCGCGTGCTGCAGGACCGTGTCGCACACCGAGCCGAACACCCGCTTGCGGAAGGTGCCTCGCCCCCGTGAGCCCACGACGACGAGCTGGGCGAGAGCGGCCTGTTCGAGGAGGGCGTGAGCGGGACGGTCCCTCGCCACCACCCGGCGGATCTCGACGTCGGGTTGCTTCTCGCTCCACTGCGCCAGCCGCGCCGCAAGCATCTGGTCCTGGTCGGCGTCGATCGCACCCCATTCCTGCACCGGCCACACCGCTGGGTCGGCGATGTACTCCATCCAGGCGTGCACCGCCACCAGCGGCACCCCACGGGCGGCAGCGACCTCGAGCGCGAAGATGAGTGCCGCGTCGCTCGTCGCGGAGATGCCGATGCCCACCACGACGGGCCCGTCGGCCGCGTGCTCGCCACCGCGGACGACGACCGCGGGGCAGCGTGCCTGGGTCGTCAGGCCGACGGCCACCGAGCCGACGAGCAGCCCGCCGTACCCACCGAGGCCGCGTTTGCCGACCACGATCGTCCCGGCGTGCTGCGACTCGGCGACGAGCACCGAGAGTGGACGGCCGTCGACCACGTCCTCGACGACCTCGATACCGGGCGCCGTGGAGGCGGCAACCGTCGCCGCCTCCGCAACGGCCGCCCGCGCGCCCTCGAGCATCACCTCGCGGTGACCGGGGTCTGGTCCGGGCGCCCCGATGCGCTTGGACGGCCGCTCGAGAAACGCCTTGACCACGCGCAACCCGACCCGCCGGCGCTCGGCCTCACGCGCTGCCCACCGGGTGGCCGCGAGTGCGGGACCGGACCCGTCGACGCCGACGACCACCGGTTGGGCGAGTCGCCATGCGCCCGCCATGACCCCTCCTCGGCTCGACGGATCCAGGTTCGCGAGTGAGCATGCTCCCCGGCAGCGGCGGTGGTCCCGGATCTGTAGGTCGTTCGGCCTATCGGGGGCGCAGCGTCCGGACCCCGGTGCTCGGCTCGCGGTGCGCCGAGGTCAGAACCACTGTGCGAAGTCGGCCTTGCGGATCATGCAGTGCACGCCCTTGGTCCTGTCCACCACCTGGCTCACCTCGAAGTCGCCCGCGGCCGAGAGGTACGCCATCGCGGTCGACCGCTCGAACCCGAACCGCTCCACCAGGAACGTGATCGCGTGGCGTACGCACTTCCGCATCGCCTCTCCGAGATCGGGGTCCATGCCCGTCGGGATCCAGTACCCGGGGGACTCCAGCAGCGGGTTGCGCAGGGTGCCCGTGGCCGCCGTCGCATCGGCCCCGGAGAGCACGGTCAGCCGGAGGGTGGCGCGTAGCGACGCCTCCAGCGCGGTGAGGGCGACCTCGCCGTTGCCCTGCGCGTAGTGCGGGTCGCCGGTGTAGAAGAGGGCACCGGGCACCGAGACCGGGAGGTAGAGCGAGCTGCCGACCTGCGCCCACTTCACGTCGATGTTGCCGCCGAAGTCGCCGGGCGGCACGGAGTGCACGGGTTCGTCGGTCGCCGGAGCCACCCCCATCAGGCCGAGGAACGGATCCAGCGGGAAACAGGCCTGCCTGCCGTCGGAGGCAGCCATCCAACTGACCATCCGCCCGCCGCTGAGGCCGACGCGGCAGAACTCGTACGTAGGTCCGGGACCCTCGGGCAACTCGTCGGGCAGTGCGCTGTAGCCGTGGCGGCTGCTCACGAAGCCGTACGGCGTGCGGGGTAGGAGTTCGAGGACGTCGATCTTCAGCACGTCGCCCGGCTCGGCGCCTGCGATCTCGATCGGCCCGGTGACGACGTGGGGCCCGTCCTCCGGGCCATGGGGGATGCTGCCACCGGCGATGACCTTGGCGTCGTGCAGCACGTCCGTGGTCTCGACGCCGTACCGGCCCAGGAACTCGACCGGGTCGCGCCCCTGGTCGGGGAGGATTCCCTCGTGGCTGAGCGTGTCGATCGTGACCGTGTCGCCCGAGGCCACCGTGAGGCACGGGATGGACTTCTCGTTGGGGAGCCAGCCCCAGCTCACCGTCTCCGTCGTGGAGGTGAGTAGATGGCGGCCGGCGATGGTGCCCTCGCCCGGCTGGAGCAAGGTCGAATTCATGCAGGTTCTCCAGGGTTGTCGTGGCCAGTGTTGTCCACTGCTTCGTGGCCTGGCAGGCCGACGATCAGGTCGATCTCGACGTCGGCACCCACGGCGAGGGCGGTGGTCCCGACGCAGGTGCGGCTGGGCAGAGCGCCGGTGAACCAGGTGCGGTACACGGTGTTGAACGCCTCGAACTCGGTGAAGTCGGTGAGGTAGACGCGCACCATGAGCACGTCGTCCATGTCTACCCCGAACGGGGCGAGGCAGGCGAGCAGGTTGCGCCGTACCTGCTCGGCCTGAGGGAGCAGGCCGCCTGTCACCAGCTTTCCGGTGGCCGGGTCGGTCGGCATCTGCCCGGTGACGAAGAGCAGCGTTCCCCACCGCGTGACGTGGGAGAACGGGGCCACTGCCGGCGGCACGCCCTGCTCGGGCGTGAAGCTGAAGGACTCCCGGTGCGGTATCACGATCAGACCTCCACGGTGTGTACAGCCCGGAGGAACCGGGCGGCGGTCGGATGCTGGGGGTGGTCCAACACCTCCGCGGTCGCGCCCTGCTCGAGCACCCGGCCGTCGGCCATGAAGACGGCCCGGTCGGCGACCTCCCGGGCGAAGCCCAGTTGGTGGGTGGCGATCAGCATCGTCAGGCCTTCGTCGAGGGCGAGTGAGCGGATCACCTCCAGTACCTCCTGTACCCGCTCCGGGTCGAGCGCGGAGGTCGGTTCGTCGAGCAGCAGCACCTGGGGGCGCCCGGCGAGCGCCCGCGCGATGCCGACGCGCTGTTGCTGCCCACCGGAGAGGTGGCGGGGGAGTGCGTGTGCCCGCTCCGCGAGCCCGACCCTGCCCAGCAGACGATCCGCCTGGACCATCGCCTCGTCCTTGGGCACACGGTGCACCCAGCGCAGCGGCACGGCGACGTTCTCCCGCGCCGTGAGGTGCCCGAACAGGTTGAAGTGCTGGAACACCATGCCGACGCCGGCGTCCACCCGCTGCCGGGCGACCTCCCGCTCCGGCAAGGTCGCGCCGTCGTCGCGGTAGCCCACCTCGATCCCGTCGAACGAGATCGTGCCGCGGTCGAGGGTCTCGAGGTGGTTGATCAGGCGCAGGAGCGTGCTCTTGCCCGAACCGCTCGGACCGAGCAGCGCCACCACCTCGCCCTTGCGGATCTCCAGATCGATGCCGCGCAGCACCTCGTGGTCGTCGAACGACTTGTGGACGTCGGTGATGGTCAGCGCGACCCGGGCCCGGCGGACGGCGGCGGCCCGGGAGAGGTCCCCGTCGACGGCCGTAGCGCTGGACACGGCACCTGCGGGAGCGGCGCCGTTGGTGACCGCGCCGCTGGTACTCGCGCCGTTTCGCACCGCAGCGTTCACCGGCTGCGGGGCCGACGCCTCGGCAGGTTCTGGGGCTGCCCCGTCGTCCGGAGTCGCGGGTCTGCCGCGGCGACGGTTCCCGATCCGGCTGAGATCGGCGGCCCGCTCGATGGTGAGCTGCAGGCCGGTGATCGCCCCGGTCAGCACCAGGTACATCACGCCGGAGGCGAAGAAGATGCTGAAGTAGTCGAACGTGGCCGACGCGAGCTGGTTGCTGCGCAAGGTCAGCTCCGGCACGGCGATGATCGAGGCCAGCGCGGAGTTCTTCATGGTCGCGACCGCCTCGCTCCCGATCGCGGGGATGGCCGCGCGCGCTGCCTGCGGTCCGACGATCCGGCGCATCACGATCCAGGGCCGCAGCCCGACCGCACGCGCCGCGTCCGTCTGGCCCCGGTCGACGCCGAGCACCGCCGAGCGCAGGATCTCGGCGAAGAACGTGGCCTCGTTGGCGGCCAGCGCGACCCCGGCGGCCATGACCGGGCTCAGGACGATGCCCGCGTGCGGCAGCGCGGTGAACACGAACACGAGCTGGAGTACCAACGGGGTGCCCCGGAAGATCACGCTGTAGGTGCGCGCGATCCCCGAGACGACTCGGTTGCCGCTCAGCGCCATGCCCGAGAGCACCAGGCCGCCGGCGAACCCGCCGAAGAAACCCAGTGCCGTCGCCTGCAGCGTGACCAGGATCCCGCCCAGCAGGTAGGGCATGGACAGGTAGTGCAGGAAACTGCTCATCAGCTCGCGGTGACGAGAGACGGCGCCTGGATGGCGGACTGGTCGAGCTGCCACTTCTGGGCGAGCTGGGTCTGCAGGCCGCTCGTCTGGATCTGGGTCAGCGCCGCGGTGAAGGCGGTGCGGATCGGCATCCGGCCCTTGGGCACGGCGATGCCGATCGAGTAGGGAAGGGTCAGGGTGTTGGCCCTGGCCAGCTTGTCGGGCTGGTCCTTGACGAAGCGGTTCACCGTGTTGACATCGTTGATGTAGGCATCGGCGCGGCCGGAGAGGATCGCCTGCTCGCAGTCGGCGTTGTTGTCGAACAGCGCCGTCTGGGCCTGCGGCTTGCCTTCCGACTGGCATGTGGTGTTCTGGTCGTTCACCAGCGGTACCTCGACGAATCCCTTGTTCAGCGCCGTGGTGGTGCCGCAGAGAGAGTCGTCGATCCCGGTGATCTTCTTCGGGTTGCCCGCGGCGACCAGGACGCCGTCGAAGACCTTGGAATAGGTGATGAAATCGGCGGACGCGGCCCGCTCCTTGGTCGCGTAGATGTCGGAGACGATGAAGTCGGCCTGCCCGCTCTGCAGGGTCGGCAGCAACGCGTCGAAGGCCACCGGCAGGTAGTCGACCGTGAAGCCGAGGCACTCACCCATCGCCTCGGCGAGGTCGATGTCGAAGCCCTCGTACTTGGTCGGGTCGTTCACCGAGATCGACTCGTACCCGGGCGTGTGCGGATTGATCGCGTCGGTCAGCTTCTTGCCGTTCAGATCAGGGTTCTGCGAGCGCAGTTGCGTGCATGCCTGTGACGACGCGAGCGCCGGGTACGCGGGCGCGCCGCCGCCGGAGGCGGGGGACGAGCCGCCACTGCCGCAGGCGGTCGCAAGCAAGGTGATGGCACCGGCGGCGGCGAGGAGCGCGGCAGGCCGGAGCAGGCGGTTGAGCATGTCGGAGGAGTTCCTTCGCGTGGTCACGTGGATCGATAGTCCGTTGGTCGGACCAGCGCACTGTAGGTCGCGAGGAAACGTGGAATCGGACGGTCGATAGTGTGTTTACGCTGCGGAAACGCGGCTGCGGCTCCTCGAAACATTGGTCGGACAAAAGGTCGCAAATTTGCGCTTGGTCCTATGCTCGGACCGTGCAGCCCGCCCCCGTGCCTCCCATGCCCCACCGACCTCGCAGCGTCAGCGTTCAGCTCGCGGCGCACTTCGAACGACTGATCGCCACCGGAGTGCTCCGGCCGGGGCAACGGCTGCCTCCGGAGCGGGAGCTCGCCGCGAGCTTGTCGGTGTCGCGGGGGTCGCTGCGCGAGGCGATGCACGAGCTCGAGGCCAAGCATCTGGTCGAGCGGCGCACCGGGCGGGGCACCATCGTGTCCGAGCAGTCGGAGCGGGTGAGCCGGCTGTACTCCGAGCTGGACGGCACCACGAACGCCTCGCTCGACGACGCCACCGAACTGCGGCTGATCGTCGAGCCGCGGATCGCCGCGGCCGCCGCTCTCCGGTCGGCCCCGTCCAACCTCGTGCAGTTGGAGGATGTGCTCACCCGCTCCGCGCTGCGCCTGGATGCGGAGACGTCCCTGCAGCTCGACCTGGAGTTCCACCTGCTGCTGGCACATGCGGCGCAGAACCCGCTGCTCGTCGCGCTGTGCACGATGACCAGCACGTGGACCGAATCCCTACGACGGCACTCGCATGCCACGCTCGAGGGGCGGCTGCGTTCACTGGAGGGGCACCAGGCGATCTACCAGGCGGTGCAGGCCCGCGACCCGGATGCCGCGGCGGCCGCCATGGACGAGCACCTGAGCGTGATCCGCGACGTGATCGCCCGGCACGCCGACTGATATCGCCTTCCCGGCCCACTCGGCCGGCTCGGTGGTCTCACCACGCGGAGACCCGGATCGCCACGAGGATCGCCACCGCGGAGATCGCCGAGAGAACCAGCATGGCGACAGTGACCTGGACGTGCAGTACCTGCTGTCCGTGCGGGATGAGATGGATGTAGAGCATCAGACTGACCGCGGGCGCTGCCGTGGCCGCCAGGGTGCCCGCGACGAGCTCCGCCGGGATGCGGCGGACGAGTTCGCCGAGCCGCGCCAGCAGCCGCGCTACGCGGGCCGGGTCATACGCAGCGCGGTTGCGCGAGCGGGCATCCGTGATCAGCCGGCGCACGATCGGCAGGGCGAGGAATCCCACGAGGAACGTGCCGAGCGAGGCCAGTGCGGCCGCAACCGGCGAGTCGGACGGGAGGAACTGCTCGCCGAAAACCAGACCGGCGGCCACGCCATAGGCGAAGAAGGCATAGCGGTCAATAATGGTGCAGAGCTGCGCCGTGGCGGCGCAAAACGCCCGGACTGCGCGATGCAATATTTCTTCCGTGTGGCGGGTTTGCCTGCCCGCACTTCTCGGCGGATGGGGATAGTCCGCGGTAGGGTCGGCCATGACGAATCCTTTCGGGGGAGCTGGTGCACTCGGTGGCCAGGTCGAACGGTACGCGATAACCGTTGAGATGCGCGACAGGTCATTAATCTGTGACCTTTGAAGATCAATTCGGCGGTGCGTGTTAATCGGTCGTTCCGGCGGTGCGTCTGCGACATCTCCCGACGACGTCCCGCGAACGTGACTGCCGGCTTGCTCCAGCCACATCGTCCGTTGCGGGCCGAGAACGGACAAAAATCCGTTCCTGGGCCGGCCCTGCGCTCCCGTTTGCACGTCGGCTGACGGCGAAGCAGCTCCACCGGCTCTGGGCTGATCGATACCCCGGCGACATCGTGCCGATACCCGAATCGTCATTGCTGGGGGATATGCGGGCTGCTGGACTTGTGTTGTCCGGAACGGAATACTGCAGCGGGGACAGGCACATGGGAAAGCTCGACGACAAGATCGCGATTGTTACGGGTGCGAGCGCGGGTATCGGCCTCGCCATCGCACAGCGATTCGCGGAGGAGGGTGCCCTCGTCTACCTGACCGGGCGCCGTCAGGCCGAATTGGAATCGGCAGTGGCGAAGGTCGGGCATGGCGCCGTCGGGGTGCCGGGCGACGTGGCGAAGGCCGAGGACATGGAACGCGTGTACGACACGGTGCGGCACAACGGACACCGGATCGACGTCATCGTGGCAAACGCCGGCGGTGGTGGGTTCGCTCGTCTCGAGGACGTCACCGACGAGCACGTCGAGACGATTTTCGGGGTGAACGTGAAGGGCGCACTCAACACCGTGCAGAAGGCGCTTCCGCTGCTGAACGACGGGGCGTCCATCGTTCTCGTCACCTCCATGGCGGCCACGACCGGGCGGGACGGGCTGGGTGTCTATTCCGCCGCCAAGGCCGCCGTGCGCTCCTTTGCCCGCACCTGGGCGTACGAGCTCCGGGGGCGCAACATCCGCGTGAACGCTCTCGCCCCCGGCGGCACGGACACGCCCGCGGTCGACCTCGCGATCAGCACGTTCGCTCACGACGAGGCCGCACGGCGGGAGTGGAAGGCGAACCACGCGGCCGACGTGCCGCTCGGACGGATGTCCCGGCCCGAGGAACAGGCCGCGGCGGCGCTCTTCCTCGCGTCGACGGAGAGCAGCTACGTCACCGGCGCCGAGCTGGTGGTCGACGGGGGACTCACGCAGGTGTGACGCGGGCGTCCACGGTCAGGAGGCCCGGTCGAGTGCCGCCGCGGCCGCGATGCTCCTGGCCGTGCGCACGAACGCGGCGCGCGTGGCGCGCGGAGCGCCCACCGGCCAGCCCAGCACGAGCATGGTGGGCGGCAGATCGACAACGGGAACCGCGAGCACAGAACGTCCGAGTCGGTCGGCGACGTTCGCCCCCACCACCACGATCACGTCCCCCAGCGCCACCCGGTCGACGATCTGGTCGAGGGACTCGATGGGCCAGTCGTCGCGGTACGCGGCCTCCCGCGTGAGATCGGCGGTCGTGACGGCGGGGAGCGCGGTCAGGGGATGGTCGGCCGGCAGCAGCGCGACGGGCTTCTGCTCGGTGAGCTCGACCGTATCCAGGCCGACGAGGTCGTTCCGGCCGCACATCAACGCGATGTCGGCGGTGCCGTTGCGCACCGCCGGCACCGGGTCGCGGGTGAGGACGATCTCGACCTCGGCGGCGCCGGGCTGCCTTCGGTAGGCGCGGATCACGTCCGCGAGCAGGCCGGGGTCGGTGCCCGGCCGGACCGCCAGCACGAGCCGGTCCGGGCGGCCGCTCTGCTGGGCTCGCAGCACGGCGGTGTCCACCGCGTCCAGCGCCTTGCGGCTCTCGGCGAGGAAGACCTCTCCGGCCGCCGTGAGCGTGACCCGGCGGCTGGTGCGCTCGAAGAGCTGCACGCCCATCCGGCGTTCGAGCCGGCTGATGGCCCGGGACAACGGTGGTTGCGCGATGCCGAGACGCTCGGCGGCCCGCCCGAAATGCAGCTCCTCGGCCACGGCGACGAAATAGCTCAGCTCGCGCGTCTCCACTCGATCCACACTCCCAGCGTAGGAGCGGGGGAGCCGCGCGCGTCGATTGGAGAGGCGTGATGGCCTGACCAGACTTGGTCAGCTACCATTTCCTGGTGAATGAGCAGGTCAACGTCTACGAGGCGAAGACCCATCTGTCGCGGTTGCTGGAGCGCGTCGAGGCGGGTGAGGAGATCGTCATCGCCCGCAACGGACGTCCCGTCGCGCGGCTCGTGCCGGCCCGACGTCAGCGTTCGCCGCGAGTGCCCGGGGCCTGGAAGGGTCAGGGCTGGATCGCCGACGACTTCAACGAGCCCGACGAGGAACTCATCGATCTCGTGGAGGACGGTCCGGTCTTTCCAGAGGTGGACGACAGCCGGTGAGGCTCCTTCTCGACACGCACGCCCTGCTGTGGTGGCTGTTCGCGGTTCCTCAGCTCGGTCCTGGAGCGCTGGCAGCGATCGGCGATCCGGAGTCGGACGTATACGTCTCTGCCCTGACCGCGGCGGAGATCGAGATCAAACGTGCGGTCGGCAAGTTGGCCGTGCCTCCCGACCTGCGTGAGCAGATGGAGCGCAACGGTTTCACGGAGCTCCCGTTCACAATTCGCCACGGCGGCGCCTTGCGCGATCTGCCCCTGCATCACAGGGATCCGTTCGATTCCATGCTCGTGGCCCAGGCCCGTGTGGAGGGGCTCACCATCGTGACGGCCGACAAGGCCATCACCCCGTACGACGTGGCGATCCTTCCGGCCACCGAGTGACGAGGCGGACCGTGAGCACTCACCGTGTGTCGCGGTATGCCGGGGCTCGTCGTGGGGCCGTGCGAGGGTGGTTCTCGAGCAGTTGCAGCGTGCGGGGGGCCACCACCACCGACAGCACCACCACGCTCGTCGAGCGCGACACGGTGGGCGAACGGTTCAGCTGTAGCAACGTGTCCTGCAGATCCTCGTGGGACGACGCCGCGAGCCGGCACAGCACGTCGGACGTGCCGGTCGTCGCGTACGCCTCCAGCACTGCCGGCAGCGCGGTGAGCTCGGCGGCGACGTCGTCGAGGGCGCCCTGCGCGATCTCCAGGGTGACGAACGCCTGCACGGGATATCCGGCGGCGACGACGTCGACGTCGGGGCCGTACCCGGTGATCACACCGCCGCGTTCCAGGCGCTCCAGCCGGGCCGCCACCGTGCCACGTGCGACGCCCAGCGTCCGCGCCAGCTCCAGGACCCCCGCCCGCGGGCTGTCGTGCAGCGCGCGGAGCAGGTCGACGTCGAGCGCGTCGAGCGTGAGCGGTGCTGTCATCGTCCCGCCCCATCTGGTCGATATGCACAGCAGATACCCGGATCGTCTCGCCCATCTGGCATTGCTGCCACCTGAATCCGCCGCTCTTGCCCAGAACGGACAGTCGCGGTGTCATGCGGCCATGAGTATTGGGCACACGCTCACCGACCAGGAGCGCTCGGCCGAGCTGGACCTGCAGCAGCTGCGCCAGCTGGTGGGGCTGGTCGAGTACGACCCGGAGGGCGATCCCTTCCCGGTCACCGGCTGGGATGCGGTGGTGTGGGCAGTCGGCAACGCCACGCAGGCGGCGCTGTACTACCAGCTCGTCTTCGGCATGGAACTCGTCGCGTACTCCGGTCCCGAGACCGGCAATCGCGACCATCACGCCTACGTGCTGCGTTCCGGAGCGGTCCGCTTCGTCCTCACGGGTGGGGTGGACCCCGCGAGCCCGCTGCACGACCACCACCGCCGCCACGGCGACGGCATCGTCGACGTCGCCCTCGAGGTGCCCGACGTCGATCGCTGCATCGCCCACGCCCGCAGCGAGGGTGCGCAGGTGCTGGAGGAGCCGCACGACGTCACCGACGAGCACGGCACGGTGCGGATCGCCGCGATCGCCACCTACGGCGAGACTCGCCACAGCCTCGTCGACCGGTCCCGCTACACCGGCCCGTACCTGCCGGGATACGTCGCCCGCCGCTCCGGCTACGTCAAGCCCGCGGGCGAACCGAAGCGTCTCTTCCAGGCGCTCGATCACGTGGTCGGCAACGTCGAGCTGGGGCGCATGGATCGGTGGGTGGAGTTCTACAACCGCGTCATGGGTTTCACGAACATGGCCGAGTTCGTGGGCGACGACATCGCGACCGAGTACTCCGCCCTGATGAGCAAGGTGGTGGCGAGCGGCAACCACCGCGTGAAGTTCCCGCTCAACGAACCCGCGGCAGGAAAGAAGCGCTCGCAGATCGACGAGTACCTCGAGTTCTACGGCGGGCCCGGCGCCCAGCACCTGGCACTGGCGACGAACGACATCCTGACCACGGTGGACGTGCTGCGGGCCAAGGGCGTCGAGTTCTTGGCGACGCCGGACTCGTACTACATCGACCCCACGCTGCGGGCGCGCATCGGCGAGGTGCGGGTGCCGATCGAGGAACTGCAGTCGCGCGGCATCCTCGTCGACCGCGATGAGGACGGCTACCTGCTGCAGATCTTCACGAAGCCCCTCGGCGACCGGCCCACGGTGTTCTTCGAGCTCATCGAGCGGCACGGGTCGCTCGGATTCGGCAAGGGCAATTTCCAGGCGCTGTTCGAGGCGATCGAGCGTGAGCAGGCCCGTCGCGGCAACTTCTGAGCCGTTCTGCAACGCCGGCCCGGGTGGCTCAGTGGGGTCCGTCGGCGATCCGGTCGAGCCACTCGCCGAGCAGCGCCTGCTCCGCCGCGCTGAGTGCCGCCGTGGGCTCGGAGCGCAGCGCTGCCTTGAGGGCGACGGCCCGTGTGCGGGTGGCGTCGCCGGGTTCGGATGCCGCCCGGGGGTCCGGCACGTCGTCGCTGGTGATCTCGCGCAGCACGTTCTCCCGCGCGATGGTCAGCAGTTCGAGGTCGCGCTCGTCCTCGGGGGTGGCGATGAGCGAGAGGACCAGGCCCATGGCGGTGGCGTGGATGAGCCGGGCGGCCCGGTCGACGCTGTAGCGGAGCCGGCCGGCCGCGGCCACCCGGGAGACCATGCGCAGCAGCACGGCCTCCGCCTCCCGTGCGGCGGGGCAGGGGGCGGAGTCGGCGTACATGAGCGTGTAGAACGCGGGCCGGGACAGCCCGAACTGGACATGCATGTCCCAGCCTCGTCGTAGGTCGGCCACCGGATCGTCGGACTCGTCGAGACCGTTCTTCTGCACGAGGTAGGACTCGAACCCGTACGCGGCGACCGCCTGGAGGAGACCGGCCTTGTCGCCGAAGAGGCGGTAGAGCGTGGGTGCCTGGACACCCGCGGCCGTGCCCACCGCACGCGTCGACACCGCGTCGCGGCCTTCGCGCTCGAGCAGGGCTGCCGCGGCACGCAGGATGCGATCCCGCGTGGTGGGCGCGGCTGAGATGTCGGTTTCGGTGGACATGTGGCGAAGTTACCGTCCCGTTCCCAAACGTTAACGGTGCTAACACTAGCCCATTACGACCGCTATCGTATCAGTGCTAGCGTTCAAGCGTTAGCCAAGAACTGCACGACAGGAGTACAGAGATGACCACTTCGGCCCCAAGCCGCGTCGCGATCGTCACGGGCGGAACGCGTGGCATCGGCCGTGCGACCGCCGAGCGGCTGGCCGCCGACGGCATGGCCGTTGTCGCGGTCTACGCCGGCAACAAGGACGCGGCCGAAGAGACGATCGGCGCAATCGTCGCCACCGGGGCGCAGGCGGTGGCCGTGCAGGCCGACGTCGCCGACGAGCACGCCGTGTCCGCCGCGTTCGACGTGGCGGAACAGGAGTTCGGGGGCGTCGACGTCGTGGTCAACGCCGCGGGCATCATGATCCTGGGCCCGGTGGCCGAGTTCGACCTCGACGCGCTGGACCGGATGCATCGCACCAACATCCGTGGCACGTTCGTGGTGAACCAGCAGGCGGCCCGCCGGGTGCGCAGCGGCGGCGCGATCATCAACTTCTCGACCACGGTCAAGAAGCTCGCCCTGCCGACGTACGCGGCCTACGCCGCCAGCAAGGGCGCCGTCGACGCGGTCAGCCTCATCCTGGCGAGGGAGCTTCGCGGACGGAACATCACCGTCAACGCGGTAGCTCCGGGCCCCATCGCGTCGGACCTGTACTTCGAGGGCAAGGACCAGGAGACGATCGACCGGGCCGCCAAGGCCAACCCCATCGAGCGGCTGGGCACGCCGGCCGACATCGCCGAGGTCATCTCCTCCCTCGCCGGACCCGCCCGCTGGATCAACGGCCAGACGATCTACGTGAACGGCGGGGCGATCTGACGACGGTGGCGACTGCGGCCCTGATCCGGACGACGATCAGGGCCGCAGGATCAGCCGGATCGGGTTGCCCTTCTTGTGGGCCAGCCGGTCGACGGCGTCGGCGGCGCTCGCGAGGGGGAGCACGCCGCTGACCGAGCGGGAGAAATCGAGCCGCCTACGGCGGATGAGGGCGACGAGCTCCTCGATGTGCACGGCAAGCGAGCCGTAGTGGCCGAGTACCTGCTGCTGGAGGTAGCTGAAGCGGGTGCCGCCCGTGATCGTCAAGGGCTGGTCCGTGAGCCCGACGAGGACGAGCTTGCCCTGAGGCGCCAGGCACCCGACCGCCTGCTCGCGAACAGCGGGCACGCCGGCGAAGTCGAACGCCACGGCGAGGCCCCCGGACTCCGCGAACACGCGTTCCGCGAGGTCCGGGTCGTCCGGATCGAGGGCGAGGTCGGCGCCGAACTCGAGAGCGCGGTCGCGGGCGGCGGGCAACGGGTCGACGGCGATGATCGGCGCCGCTCCGATCATGCGCAGCAACTGGACGGCGTGAGCGCCGAGACCACCGCTACCCCAGACACCCACGGCCTGCGCCGGCCTGGTCCCGGCCGTCGCGGTCACTGCGGCCCACGGCGTGGACACGGCGTCGGGGATGATCGCGGCCTGCTCGAACGGCAGGTCATCGGGAATGGCGACGAGGGTCGACTGCGACGCGAGGGTGTACTCGGCCCACCCGCCGTCGTAGTCGACGCCCCTGGTCAGAACCCGGCCGGCGGCGTCCAGCTCCCCGGCGAGCAGCAGCACCCGCTGACCGGGCTGCCAGCGGGTCACCCCCGGGCCGAGCTCGTCGATCACGCCGGACACCTCGTGTCCGAGCGTCACGGAGTCGCCGGCGAGGTGGGCCGGGTTGAGCATGCCTTCGATGAGGTGAACGTCGGAGAGGCAGACCCCGGCCGCTTTCACTGCGATCCGCACCTGGCCGGCCCTCGGGTCGGGTACCGGAAGCTCCTCGATCTCGAAGGCCCCGGTCGCCACGTTGAGTCTGCCGGCGAGCATGCGATCACCTGTCTCGTTGGTCGTGCGATGGCGGTCGGCGCGACGTCGGGCCGACATCTCGTCCTCATGATCCTGCCGGACGTCGTCCGCTCTGCCCGGTGCCGAACCGGGCCGTGTTCGACGGCACCGGGCCTGGGACGCAGTCCGGCGCCTACGTCGGGAACTTTGCCGGAATCAGTGAGGTACGGGTGAATTTCTCGGAGGAAACGCGACGCGCGGGCGAGATCGGCCGCCGTGAATCATTGTGGTCGGCGTCCATATCATGGGTCAATTGGTGACCGAGAGTGTGCGCGGACCGTAGCTCGGTGACTCTGCGACAATACGAGTGTGCGCGGAATCGAGGCATGGAGTTCATCGCCCGGGAGCTTCATCCACATCTTTGTGGTTTTCGTGGCGGTGGTTGTCCTGGCCGCCTGCAGCGCATCGGGCAATTCCGGCGGAATGGATGACTCCGGTGCGCCGCCTGCCGACTACGTCGACATCGCCCAGGTTCCCGTCGCGCCGTCCGCGCCTGCAGTGCAGGTGGGCGGCTCGACGGGCACCTGGCGTATCGACTGCGGTCGCAACCTGCAGGGAATCCACAACTCGGACAATGTGGTCGCCGACCCCGGGGTCCCCGGCGGAGCACATCACTTCCACGACTACGTAGGCAATGTCTCCACCAACGCGTTGTCCACCGACCAGAGCCTGGCCGCAGCGGCGACGACCTGCCCCGACGACGACAGGTCGACCTACTACTGGCCGGTGCTGCGCGAGCCCGGTCCGGACGATGCGGCCAGGTTGGACAACTCGGCCGACCACAACATGGGCCGCATCCTCGTGCCGGACTCGGTGCTGCTCGAGTACCGCGGCAGCCCGGTGAGCTCCGTGGTGCCGATGCCGGAGTTCCTGCGGGCGAGCACCGGCAACCCCCACGGATTCAGCCAGGGCGGCGCCAACTCCGAGCACGTGCAGTGGACCTGTTCGGGAGCCAGGGACCGCATCACGCGGCAGTACCCGCGCTGCCCGCCGGGCCAGCAGGTGGTGCGGATCTTCGACTTCCCGAGCTGCTGGAACGGCCGCACCACCGACAGCCCGAACCACCGGGCGCATCTGCAGTTCGCGGATGCGGCCGGTGCCTGCCCGTCCGACACGTTCCCCGTGCCCCAGCTGCGCATGGAGATCGCCTACACGGTCACGCCGGGCTCCGACTACACGATCGACAGTTTCCCCGAGGAACTGCACAGTCCGATCAGCGATCACGGCGACTACATCGATGTGATGCCCGACTCTTTGATGGACAGGGTGGTCTCGTGCATCAACTCAGGACAGCAGTGCACGGCGTGAGTGTTGCCACCGACTTCTGCCGGAAGTCGCCGGAATACGCCCGACATGTCCCTTTCGAGTAGCGCCGAGAGGGCTCCTGTCGCCCTGTCACGGGCCGGTAGACGCAGTCACCGCGGAAAGACGGTGAACCATTTCGCTGCGTCGCCCGTCATCTCAGGCGATGCGCTCCACAGCTCCCCGTCCCGTTCGCATCGGGGCAATGCGCGAAGGGCGATGAAACGATGAAGGCGTCCATGACTCGGCTGCCGCTCGCAGGAAGCGGTGCCGGCCGTGATCGCGCCTGTCGTCATGCCCGCATCGGCCGCTACCGGCCGGGCGGAGGAGCAGTCGGATGCGCTCGTTCCACTGCCTTCGGGGGACGTCCTGTGCTCGCAGGGGTGATCGGGGGAGCCCTTCCGTTCCACAGGTGCGTCCAGAGGCCGGGGCCTCATTGGGTGGAGTCGCATCCCGTGTGCCGCTGGGTGCTCGGCGTGCGGCGAAGTGGGTGTTCGTGATCGACAGGCCGGCCGGCAAGCCGCGTGGCCTGCCGTCGCCGCGCCTCGTTCAGGCACGACTCGAGGGGACCGCATCGCGGGGGAAGGTGGTGGGGGGATGGCGGGGCCGAAAGCCCGTGACCGCCGGAACATGGCGGACGAGGCGCTCATCCGCTCGTTGTTCAACGAGCACGGGAAGGCCATGCTCGGTTACGCCACGCGGCTCACGAACGACCGTGCTGCCGCAGAGGACGTCGTGCAGGAAGCGATGCTGCGGGCGTGGCGCAGCCCGGACAGCCTGATCAACAGCAAAGGGTCGGTGCGGGGTTGGCTCCTCACCGTGATCCGCAACATCGTCATCGACCGGGCCCGCGCGCGGAACGCACGGCCACCCGAGGTTGCGGAGACCCAGAACACCGTGCCGGTCGAGCGTGACCACGCGGAGCAGGTGGTGGACCACATCGTCGTGCTGGACGCGCTGGAGCGACTGTCCAGCGAGCACCGCGATGTGCTCGTGCAGATGTACCTGCAAGGACGGACCGTGGGGGAGACGGCCGAGGTGCTCGGCATCCCGAGCGGCACGGTGAAGTCGCGCTCCTACTACGCGCTGCGCGCGCTTCGCGACCTCTTCCCGAAGCGCCCGACGGGCATGGAAGGAGCGGCCTGATGAGGTTGTCGGACAATCACGCTGACATCGACGGCTATGTCATCGGCGAGCTCGATCCGGAGAAGGCTCGCGTCGTCGAGGAGCACCTCGCCCGGTGTCCCGGCTGCCGGGAGGAGGTGCGGTCGCTACGCGAGGTGCAGCGGCTCCTCGCCTCGGTCCCCATGGAGGCTGTGCTGGACGGGCCCCCCGACGACGCGGATCTGCTGCTACAGCGGACGCTACGTGAGGTCCGGAGTGAGGAGTCGGGCACGACCAGCCGCCGCACGAAGTGGGCCTCGGCGGCAGCGGCGGTCGTCGCCGCTGCCGCGCTGTGCATCGGCGTACTGGTCGGCTGGAATACGGCGGACTCCCCGCAGATGGCCTCCGCGGCTCCCGGGGCGCCCTCCCCGGCTCCCATGAGGCCCGGCACCCGCTTCATCACCGCGCAGGACCCGGGCACCGGGGCCCGCCTGACGGTGCGCCTCGTCCCGGCGCCCGGCTGGGTGCGGCTCAACGCGGCCGTGAGCGGAATCCCGGCGGGTCAGGCGTGTCACCTGGTCGTGATCGGCCGCAACGGCGACCGGGAGACGGCCGGGGGCTGGCTCGTGTCGGCGAGGGCCGCGACCATGGGAGTCACGCTGGACGGTGCGGCGCTGATGGACCCCGCCAAGGTGTCGATGGTCGTCGTGGAGAGCACCAACGGGAGCCCGCTCGTCTCGGCGGACGTCTGACGCCGATCACTCGGAGGGCGGCGCGGCGCCCGGGTCACCCCGCTCCCGCCGGCGCACCGCTACCTGCACGGCACTCAGCAGCATCCGCGCGACGAGCCCGACCAGGATCAGCCCCATGATCATCTGGAGGGTCGTGACGATCCTGGCGGCCTCGGTGCGCGGCACGATGTCCCCGAACCCGACGGTCGTGAAGACGGTGACCGTGAAGTAGAGCGCGTCGGTCCGGTCCAGCGTCTCGGAGAAGCTGCCGGGCTGGTTGTTCGCGATCACCAGGTAGATCGTGGAGAACAAGAGGATGAAGATCGGCAGGCCGGTCGCGGCGGCCTCGATCGCGCGCACCCGCGGGGTGTCGGACACGAGCACGGCCTGCACCTGCCGCACGGCGAGCGCGGCGAGCAGCAGGAGCACGAGCGCGAAGCGGAGCCAGGTACGCAGGTCGAGTGTCATGCGCAGCGGAGCGAGGTAGTAGACGGCGACCAGGAACGTCGTCGTCAGGACCGACCGCAGCAGGCTCACCGCGACAGCGCGGCGGTACTGGTGCGTCCCGTCACTCCCGCTCGGCACGACCGTCCCCGGGCGGTTCAGTCCGTCCGCGTTGTAGCGGGCCCGATGGAGGGGGTCGTGTCGGATGACCCCCCGGCGTCACGGCCGGGTCTGCCGCCGAGGCGCTCCTCGACCCGCTCCAGCGCGAGCACCCCCGCGATGATCGACGGTGGTAGCAGCGCGGTCAGGAGGAACTCGACGACCATCACTCCTCCAGAGGAACGGTGAGGTGGGCCTCGATGTCGACGGCCTCGATGCCGAGACCTGGGGGTGGGCAGCGGTGCGTCAGACGGCGACGGCGTCGCGGGGGGCCGAGCACAGCGCCCAGATCACGAAGACGTCGAGGGCGATGATCAGGAGCGACCAGAGCGGGTAGTACGGGATGAACATGAAGTTCGACAGCATGCTGATCACGGCCAGCCCGACACCGACGACGCGCCCCCAGACCTTGCCGGTGAGCACCGCGGCACCGGCGAGGGCGACGACGATGCCGATGATCAGATGAATCCAGCCCCAGGTCGTGACGTCGAAGGAGTACACGTAGTTCAGGCCGACGACGTAGACCTCGTTGCGGAACAGCGCCACGAGCCCGGCCAGGAACTGGAAGATGCCCCCGACGATCATGATCGTGCCGGCGAAGACGAGAAGTCCGGTCTTCCAGGGCGTTCCGGTACCGGTCGTGTCGTCGTAACGGGTTGTCGTGTCGGTAGTGCCGGTGCCGGTCGTGCTGCTGCCGGTGGTCCCGCTCCCGGTCGTGCTGCTGCCGGTAGAGCTGGTGGGAGTGGCATCAGGCGATGTGGACATCGAAACTCCTCCTCCGCGTGCGTTTCGCTGGGATCGTGTCTCGCCCGCAGGGCTCACCCCTCATCCGTGAGGGGTGAGCCGGACTACCCGTGGCGCGTTCGCCGGCGGCAGGTGAGCGGGGGCCGAATCAGACCTTCTCGGGGTCCGTCTCGGAGAAGGCCTCCCGGAGCTTCGCCTCCTGGTCGGCCGTCAGGTTCGTGCTGACGAGTTCGGCACGGGTGCCACGGAAGGCGTCGACTACACGGTCCGTGACGGCGTCCTGGGTCATCGCGAACAGGGCGGACGTTCCGGGAGTGACCTTGTCGCGCACCTTCTTGATGAAGTCGTCGTCGATGCCCACGTCGGTGAGGGAACCGGCCAACGCCCCCACGGCGGCACCGACGGCAAGGCCGAGCAGCGGCACGAAGAAGATGAGGCCGAACAACAGACCCCAGAAGCTGCCGCCGAGCGCGCCTGCGCCGGTGAGGTTGTGCAACTGCTGCGTCCGCGGCTTCTTCCGGTCGGCGGGCCAGGTCACCACCGCCGCGTCCACCACGTGGATCAGCTCCTGCTTCTGCAGCCGTTCGAGTGTGGTGAGTGCGTTCTGCGCACCGTCCGCCGTGTCGAACTTCCACACCGTCAGCGTCGCCATGTGGGCCCTCCTCGTGAGCGAGCGTCGCGGCGACTCTGCGGACCGCGGGCCGCGCGGGCATCACCCCGCCGGGGTGAAGGACCACGCGGGCGCTATCCCGGCCGCTCCACGTCCCGGGGCTCGTCCGCCCGATTGGCGTCGAGCCGCTGCATCGACACCACCTGCAGGCCGAGTGACTGGATCAGCGCCAACACGGAGTGCATCTCCGCGTCGTCGACCGTGCCGGTGAGGACGGTCTGCGCCGGCACTTCCACCACGTCCATCCCGGCGAAGGCGTCCCGGGCGCGCTCCGACAACCGCCCCGCCAGGCGGAACTCGTAGCGTCGTCCCGCCACGGCAGGCCTCCTTCCACTCGCACCGCCGATTCGCCGGCGAGAGCCCGAACCGCGACAACGATCGTCTCGTCCGTGCGCCGCGTCCTCCCCCGGCGCAGGTGATTCCCCGTCAGGGCAGAAGCCCGCGCTCCGACGCCCGCTGCACCGCCTCACGCCGGGTGGAGACCCCGAGCTTGGCGTAGATCGAGCGGATGTGGCTCTTGACGGTGTTCACCGAGACGGTCAGCTCCGATGCGATCTCACCGGCGCCGCGCAGCGACGGCAGCAGCGCGAGCACCACGAGCTCGCGTTCGCTGAGCACGGCGGCCGGTTCGGCGCACACCGCCAGCGTGGCGAGCCGCGCTTCGAGCTCCGGTGATCCGGTCGGCCTGCGACGGTCGGCCAGCAACTGACGGGTCCGTGGCCCGGCGAGGGCGAAGGGCCGGACGACCCCGATCGTGCCGGCCGCGGCGAAGGCGGCATCGAGTGCCCCGCGGGCCTCGGCGTCGTCGCCGCTCTCCAGCGCCGCCTCGACGTCGAGCAGGTGGATCTCGAGCATTGTGTGCGGGAGCAGGACGGGCACGGCGGAGGCGCGAACCGGGTCGACGACGGCCCGTGCGACCTCGTGCCGGCCGGTGATCACGTCGGTCCAGGCCTGCAGCAGCAGCACCTCGCCGGTCGGGCCGATGCGGGATTCGAGCCAGCGCTGGATCTCAGCGGCGACCGGGGTGTTGCCCTGCAGCAGCGTCGTCCGGTGCTCGAGGACGCCCAGCGCGGCGCAGAGCACCCGCGGTGCCGGTGCGCCGCCCAGCTCACGCCGTGCGGACCGCATCTCGGCGGCTCCGCGGTCGCGTTCCCCGTCGTCGGCGAGGGCGGCGCCGTGCACGCTGCGCAAGGCGAACGCGGCCTCCGGCGTGATCGGGTCCGGCGCCGTGAGGGCTGTCTCGACACGGGCCCGTGCCCCGGCAGGGTCGCCCTGGAGCAGGTCGGCGTAGGCGAGCATCCCGGTGGCGCAGGCGGACCAGCGGGACGGGTGGAGGCTGTGGCGCAGCGCCGCCGCGGCCGCCTTCCCGGCCGCTGCCACCATTCCTCGGTGGTCGCGCCGGAGCGCCGCCACGGCCGCGGCGAGCGTGCTGCTCTGCACCTCGACCCGGCCGAGGCCGTGCGTCGTCGCGAGGGTCGTGCACTCCTCCAGCTCGGCAACCGCGACGTCGAGGTCGCCGTGGCCGTCCGGGGACAGCTCGGCCGCTGCACGGCTGAGGTGCAGCAGCGCCGTGAGCTCCGGCCGGACGTCGGGCGACCCCTCGCCGGCCACGGGCGGCGGCGTGGCCACGTCGTGGGTGGGGATGCCGGGCGGCGCGAGGAGCTCGGCGGTGCTGCGCAGGACCTCGAGCTCGCGATCCGGCGTTGCGGGCCAGGTCAGCCGGGCGTGCTGCAGATCGACGGCGGCGGCCGCGAACGCGCGTTCCTCCAGGTGGGCGATCGCCGAGACCAGGGCGAGCCAGGGGTCGGCTGCCCGGGCGGTCGGGCCGACGGCGGTCAGCGCGCGGCGCAGCGGTGTCAGGTCGGCGCTCGCGAGCAACGGCACCGCCGAGCGGAGCAGTTGGGCGAGCTGTTTCTCGTCGCCGGCGCGTTCCGCGTGGCGGAGCGCGTGGACGTGTTCGCCGCGTTCGGCCCACCAGCAGGCCGCCACCGTCTGCAGCCGCTGGTGCAGACCGGGCCGGTGTCGATGCAGGTTGGCTCGCAGGTAGGACCGGAGCAGGGCGTGAATGCGGTGTTCACCCGGCCCGGCCCGCTCGACGAGCGCCGTCTCCCGCCCCATCTCGTCGAGCAGGCGTCCGGCGTCCGGCCGGTCCGACAGCGCGATGGCCAGTGCGGTCGGCAGCACGGAGCACACGCTGACCGCCCGTAGGAAGTCCTGGGCGTCGTCGGCCAGACCGGAGAGGATCTCGCCGGTCAGGTAGTCGGCGATGGACCGCTCGTCGCCGGAGAACTGCAGCAGGAACGCCGCGGGATCCTCGCTGCGCCGCAGGGCCAGGGCAGCGAGCCGCAGGGCCGCCACCCAGCCGTCGGTGCGCGCGTGCAGGAGCGCCACCTCGACCGGATCGAGGTCCAGGCCGGCACTCTGCAACAGCGTCACCGTGTCCGTCACGTCGAACCGCAGCTGCTCGGCGCGGATCTCGTGCAGCCGCCCCTCCTGCCGCAGCCGCGGCAGTGCGAGCGGTGGGTCCACCCGGCTCGACAGCACCAGGCGAAGCCCCGCGGGGCGGCGGGCGACGAGCCGGGCGAGCTCGCGCAGCGGCCGCGGCGCGGTGAGCTCCTGCAGGTCGTCGAGGACCAGTCGGACCGGCGGGTCGAGGACGTCGAGGGCCTCGGCCAGCCAGGAGAGCACGTCGCCGTCCGGGATCTCGTGGCCGGGACCGCTGCCCCGGACCGCGCGCCGCACGGCGCTGTCCGCAGGCATCGACGGGAGGCCGGCGAGCGCGGTGAGCACCGCCGACCAGAAACGGCCCGGATCGTCGTCGTCGGCGTCGACCGACACCCAGGCGGTGTCGGGGAGCGCGCGGCTGCGCACCCAGTCGGCGAGCAGGAGCGTCTTGCCGTATCCGGCGGGGGCGCTCACCACGACCACCTGCGCGGCGCCGGCCGCGTCGAGCCGGTCGAGCAGCGCGGGCCGGGGCACGAACTCGCCCGGCAGTTCGGGCACCGTGGTCTTGCCGCCCGGGATCCGCGCCGCATGGCCGCGGGCGCGTCGGGTCGTGTCGGTCGGCGAGTGTCCGATCACGTGAGCAGGCCCTGTTCGTGGGCGGTGAGGACGGCAGTACGGCGGCTGCTCACACCGAGCTTGCCGTAGATCGCGCGGACGTGGCTCTTGATGGTGTTGAGCGAGACGTCGAGATCGTCGGCGATCTCGTCGAGGTTGTGCAGGGACGGCAGCCGGGCCAGCACCTCGCGCTCGCGCGCGCTCAGTTCGGCCGCTGGATGTGGTGCCGTGTCGCGGCCGGCGGCGAGGGCGCGCACCGCGAAGGCGTCGCTGTCCTCCGTCCCGCCGAGCTGGTCGACGAGCACCGCGCGCAGCTCCGGGCCGACCAGGGCGAAGGGGCGCAGCGCGTCCTGCGGCTCGGCGAGCTCGAGTGCCGTCTGCACCGCGTGCCGGGCGGCGGCCCGCTCGTCCGTCGCGATCGCCGCCCGGGCCACGACCAGCCATGCCTCGACGATCGTGTACGGCAGCAGGGACGGGATCCCCCCGTCCAGCACCGGCTCGACCGCGCTCCGCATCACGTGTGGTGCGGCCGTGCCCGTTCCCGAGGCCGCCTCCGACCAGGCACGCATGATGGCGAGCTCCCCGCACGCGGGGCTTCGAGCCGCCAGCCACCCCGCGGTGGTGAGCGCGGCCGTCGCGTGGCCGAGCTGGAGTGCGGCACGGTGTTCGAGGAGCGCGGCAGCCGCGGCGAGGGCAGCCGGGACCGGGTCCTCGCCGAGCTCGGTGCGGGCGTGCTGCAGCTCCATCAACCCCGCGGTCCGGTCGCCGGTGTCGGCGAGCGCGGCGCCCCGCGCACTGCGCATCGCGAACCGGACCACCGGGTCGATGTCGGCAGGAGCCGCGAGCAGGCCGTCGGTGATGGCCTGCAGGGCGATGGTGGGCCGCGCCCGCAGCACTGCCGCGTGCGCACGCACCGCCTGTGCCGCCGTGGCCCACGCCGAGCACTCCCCGTGCCGGGCCACCGCTTCGCTGTCGACGGCATCGGTGGCGGCGGCCTCGGCGGCCGCCAGGTCGCCCAGCACCCACGCCGACACCCCGATCAGGGTGAGGCAGTGCACCTCGAGCAGATGGAGTCGCCGGTCCCGGGCGAGCTGCAGCGACGCCTCCAGCTCCGCCTGCCCGGCCAGGACCGCTCCGGTGGTGAGGTATGCGACCGCCCGGCCGGCGAGCGCCCATGCCGCCAGAACGGGGTCGGCCGGAGTGGGCTCGTCCGTCGCGGGAACGGGACCGATCCCGGCGAGCCGCTCCGCCGCGCGGTGGAGGATCGCCAGGTCGGCGGCGACCTGGCCGCCGTCGTCGGGTTGCTTCCGCGAACGACGCAGCGCGGCCCGGGCTGCAACGCGATCGCCGTGCCCGAGGTGCAGCAGCGCGGGGACCAGCGCCGCCCACGGATCCGCGCCGGTGTCCTCGGCCGCGGTGCCCGCCGCATCGAGCGCACGGCGCAGCACTGTGTGTTCCCCGCGCGCCGCCAGCTCCGCGGCCGAGTGCTGCAGCAGGCGGGCGATGCGGCCGGTGTCACCGGCGTCGACGGCGTGCCGGAGGGCCACCGACGGCCTGCCGTGACCCGCCGACCACTCGGCGGCGCGGCCGTGCAGCGCAGCGCCCGCGCCCGGAGTGCGCCGCTCCAGGTCGGCGAGCAGGTAGGAGCGCAGCAGTTCCTGCGTGCGGTATCCGCCGTTCGGATCCACTCCCTGACCGCCGGTCCTGACGACGAGGCCCGTGTCCTGCTCGAGACGATCGAGGACCGCGGGGGCGTCGTCCCGTCCGGACAGCTCGATGGCGAGCTCGGCCGGCAGTACGTCGCAGATGCTCGTCCGGCGCAGCAGCTCCCGTTCGTCCTCCGGGATCCGCGAGAGCACCTCGCCGACCAGGTACTCGGCCATCGGCTGCGCGTCCCCGGAGAACGCGGCGAGAAACGCGTCGGGATCGGCGTGCCCGCGCAGTGCGAGTGCAGCGAGCCGCAGGCCCGTCGCCCACCCACCGGTACGCGCGTGCAGCAGCGCGGCCTGCGCCGGCGTCAGGCGCAGCCGGCACCGCGCGAGCAGCGCCACGGCCTCGTCGGGCGAGAACCTCAGCTGCTCCGTGCGTAGCTCGCACAGCCGCTCCTCGAGCCGGAGGCGCGCCACCGGCAGCGCGGGATCCGCCCGGCCTGCGAGCACCAGCCGCAAGCCGGGGTGTGTGGCGCGCGCGAGCGCCTGCAGCCCGTGCCGGACGTCCGGTGCGCGCAGGTGGTGAGTGCCGTCGAGGACGATCTGGACAGGTACGGGCAGGGTGTCGAGGCCGTCGAGGAGATCGTCGAGGAAGTCCAGCCCGACGGTCGTGTGGGAAGGGGCCAGACGGCACAACCGGCTCGACGGGGGGACAGCAGGGCAGGAGCGCAGTGCGGCGAGCACACCGCCCCACAGCCTGCGCGGGTCGTCATCCTCCTCGTCGAGCGCGAGCCAGGCGGTGGGCACGTCGCTGCCTCGGACCCAGTCCGCGAGCACCAGCGTCTTGCCGTAACCGGGCGGGGCGCACACCAGGGTGAGCGGGCGTTCGATGCCGCATTGGAGGATGCCGGAGAGCGCCGGACGCGCCACGAATTCCGGCGGCGGCACCGGGGGCGTGGTCTTCGACCGCGGCACGTGGACCATCACACCCCCTCCCGCCCGTGATCGGGGACGGTGCACGGATCCGGAGGGTTTCCGCCATTACGCGCGGGGGCGGGAAGCCCTGCCGGCGCGTCGGGGACCGGGACGCGATTGGTGGCGTCACTTTAAGAGCGCGAACACCGGCCGTCCAGCCCGCGGACCAGCCACGAAGGTGCGCGAAGCCGTTTCCGGGAACGGGGGGACCAGCGCTGTCACCGCGAGCGCAAACACCACGTCAGCTCGGTGTCTGCCGTTCGGAGAATGTTGCGGCCGAGTGAGTGACGGCGCAACCGAAACCAGTTGGCGAATGGTGTGGGGGCCCGGTGACGAAGCATGGTTCCGGCCGCCGGAAAGGCGAGGAAGCCGGGTGCCGGGCGCGTCCGCGGCGACAGTCACCCCCGCCGGGTGGTCCACCGGAGCCGCCGGACATCGACACTTCGACACTGCCCGCGCGGCCCACCCCTTGCGGGTCGTGCGGGTCGACAGAGCTTCCACCGAGAGCACCGACCGAGAGAGCACCGCGAGATGTCGATGGACTACGAGTTCCGGGTGGAGGGCCTGCTACCGGAATGGGGCCGCGACGCCTTCTGCGACATGCGGATCGAGGAGGTCCCGGCACAGACGGTCATCTCCGGCACGGTGATCGACGAGTCGCACCTGCACGGCATCGTGGCGCAACTGCGGGCCCTCGGGCTCACCGTCGTCTCGGCGCGCCCCGTGCCGCAGGCGCCGCCGTGATCGTTCCCTGGCGCAGGTCCTGGCGCGACGACGGGGCTACGGCAGCGGCCCGGCGAGGGGAAACGCGACGATGACGATGGACACGGCGGTCCCCAGCTCTCGCGAGTACCTGCGGCTCGTACTGCTCGGCGCGCTGGTCGGTGTGCCCGCCGTGTTGGTCGCGGCGGGGTTCCTGGCGCTGGTCCACACCGTCGAGCACGGCCTCTGGAACGAGCTGCCCGCCGCGCTCGGTGAGTCCATGCCGCCGTGGTTTCTGGTGATGGGATTGCCGCTCGTGGGCGCTGCGCTGGTGGTGGCGGCCCGGAAGCTGCTTCCGGGCGACGGCGGGCACCCGCCGCTCCAGGGGTTGAGCGTCGCGGGCCAGCCCCTGCGCGCCGTGCCGAGCGTTGCGCTCGCGGCCTTCGGCACCCTCGTCTTCGGGGCCGTACTCGGCCCGGAAGCGCCGCTCATCGCCCTGGGATCCGCCGTCGGCGCGGTGGTGGCCCGGCTGGCTCGCGTGAACCCGAAACAGGCCCAGCTGCTCACGATGGCGGGGGCGTTCTCGGCGGTCTCGGCGCTCTTCGGCGGGCCGCTCGTCGCGAGCTTCCTTCTGGTCGAGGTCGGCATCGCAGCGGGTGCGGCGCTGATCCCTGCGCTGCTGCCCGGCCTGGTCGCGGCCGCTATCGGCTACCTCATCTTCGTCGGGCTGGGGAACTGGGGCGGGCTGGGGACCACGGTGCTCTCGGTGCCCGGGCTGCCCGCCTACCAGGAGACCCACATCGTGGATCTCGTGATCGCCGTCATCGTGGGCGTGGTGGTCGCGACTGTGGTGGGAGCGTCTCGCCGGCTGGCGCTGGGA
Source organism: Pseudonocardia yunnanensis (assembly GCF_039534065.1). NCBI lineage: Bacteria > Bacillati > Actinomycetota > Actinomycetes > Pseudonocardiales > Pseudonocardiaceae > Pseudonocardia > Pseudonocardia yunnanensis. The sequence continues at coordinate 138,958 of NZ_BAAAUS010000027.1, forward strand.
GTCGCGGCGCGATCGGAGGGGAGGATCGCGGTCCCGTTGTTCCTGGGTGCGCTGTGTGTGGGCGCGCTGGCCATGATCGTCCGTGCTCTCGGCGGTGACTCGCAGGACGTGCTCTTCTCCGGGCAGGCCTCCTTGCCCGGATTGGCCGTGGCGACCTCCGTGCCGATACTGGCGATACTCATGGTCGCGAAGGCGATCGGCTATGCCATCTGCCTGGGGTGCGGTTTCCGTGGTGGACCTGTGTTCCCCCCGATCTTCATCGGTATCGCGGCCGCGATGATCCCGGCACTGCTGTTCGACCGGTCGCCGACCGTCGCCGTGGCGATCGGAGCGGCGGCCGGTATGGCCGCCGCGACGCGGCTGCTGTTCTCCCCGGCGCTGTTCGGCGCGCTCTTCGTGGGCATCGGCTTCCATGACGCCGTTCCGGCAGCCATCCTCGCCGCCGCCGCCGCGTGGCTCACGATCAACGCGATGTCGAAGGGCTCGACCACGGATGCTCACGAGGAGCAGGCCACGAAGACAGCGGGATCGCAGGCCACCGAGGTGAGCAGGCCGCAGGCCCCGGAGCCGCGGGAACAGCAGTGACGTCCCCGACCGCATGTTCGTCCGCGCCGGTGCCGGCTGTGGTCCTTCGCGGCGTCGTCGCGGGGCCGGCCCGGATGCCGCTCGGCCGTGACCTGCGGGGACCGGTGGCGACATCCAGGCGGGTGTGCATGCGTGGTGATCACCGTTACGCCGTGGATCCCCGATACCGCGAGCTGCGACGTTTCCGTGCGCCGTCCGGCATCGCCCTCTCCTGCGTCCGGGAGCAGGCCCGGCGAGGAGGGTCGGCCGTAGACTGATGACGTACGGTCCGGCTGTGGGGCAACCGCTGCCGTGTGCCGACCGGAAGGGCCATTGCCATGTCATCCGGCTTGTCCTCCGCCGCGTCGCCTGCCGATGGAGCCGCTCCGCCCACACCGAAGTCGAATGCGCGGCCTTCGCTGGAGGTGACGGTCGGGCGGCACGGGCACGAGACACGTCTGCTGATCCAGGGCGAGGTGGATCTATCCACTGCGGCGCAGTTCTCGGCGGCGCTGGCCGTCGGGCTCGCAGTGGGAGCCGATAGCCTCGTCGTCGATCTCCGAGGCGTCGCGTTCTTCGACTGCGGCGGCCTCGAGGCCCTGGTGCGGGCCGCCCGGCAGGCCTGCACGGAGCGCACGAGGCTTCGCGTCGTCCCGGGCGCCGTGGTCGGTGATCTGGCTGCCCTGCTGCGCGGTTGGGCGGAGCTTCCCGAATGCGTTGCGGTGTCCGAGGACGAGCCGCGGGCGATCCGGCAGGGGAACGCCCTCACGATCGGAATGGACGTGCCGCGCCGCGGAGCGCTCGTGCTGCGCCCCGACGGAGACCTCGACCTCGCCACGGTCGACCTGCTCGACGACGTCGTCACCGCCGCGCTGGCGGACGCCCGCCGTGCGGGGTCCCGGTCGGTCGTCGTGGATCTCGACCGTGTCCGGTTCATGAGCGCGGCGGGCGTCGCGGTCCTCTGCAAGGGGCAGCTCAGGGCCGGCGCGGACGGTGTCTCGTTCCGGCTGGCCGGCGGCCCCCCGGTGGTGCGGCGGATCCTCCGCGTCACCGGGGCCTCCGCGGTTCTGGAGCCGTACGACTCGGTGGCCGAGGCGCTCGCACCGGCGATTCCCCGGCCGCGGGCCGCGGAACGGGGCGCCGGCGGCCCGAGACGCCGTGACGACGACTACGCGCGCTTGGCGCCCCTGTTCGTCGAGCGGGTGCGTCTGCCCGCTGACGATCCGCGGCAGCAGATCCTGCGGACCGAGCTGATCAAGGGGTACCTGCCGGTGGCGCACAACGTCGCCCGCAGGCATCACTACCGGGGCGAGAACCTCGACGACCTCGAGCAGGTCGCGACGATCGGGCTGATCAACGCCGTCGACCGGTTCGATCCCGCTCGCGGCGTCGACTTCCTGTCGTTCGCGATCCCCACCATCAACGGCGAGGTGCAACGTCACTACCGGGATCGCACCTCCACGATCCGGGTGCCGCGCCCGATCAGGGAGCTGCAGGTCCGGGTGTATCAGGCCGCGGACGAGATGAGCCAGAAGATGGGCCGCGCCGCGACGCCGAGAGAGCTCGCGCTCCGCCTGGGCGTCAGCCTGGAGACGGTGATCCAGGCGCTACAGGCCGCCTACGAGACCCGCCCGTCCTCCCTCGACGAGACGCGGTACAACGACGACGCAGGCCCCATCGCCGACACGGTCGGCGATGTCGATCCGGAGCTGGACCTCGTCGACAACCGAGAGTCCCTCACGCCCCTGCTCGACAGGCTGCCTGAGCGCGACCGCAAGATCGTCCTGCTGCGGTTCTACGGCAACATGACCCAGACCGAGATCGCGAAGCGGACGGGGATCTCCCAGATGCACGTCTCGAGGTTGCTGAGCTCGACCTTGGCACAGCTGCGCCGTCAGCTGGTCGAAGGGGCCTGAGGCGCCGGCCCGGCCCCGGGCCGTCGATGCGCGGGTAGGCGCGGGCTCATCGTTGTGCGGACGGGCCCGCCGGATCCGGTCGACGTGCGGCCGGGATCGCCCGCTGAGCGTGCCCGATGGGGCCTGGTGGTGCAGGCCGCCGGGCCTGTCAGTCGAGGTGCGGCCGGGCCGGGGTGGGGTGAGGTGGCGGCGGTGAGGTGGCCGGACTCGTCGTGGCCGGTGTCGTGCCGGTGGGTGGGGCCGAGGTGGGTGGGGCTGCGGTGGGTGGGGCCGAGGGGGGTGGCGTGGTCGGTCGGGTGGTGGTCGGGCGGGGCGCGGAAGTGGTGGTCGGGGGAGCCGGGGTGCCGGTCGAGGACGACGGCGGGGTCGTGATCGGCGGCCTGGTGGTCGGGGGCGGAGTCGGCGGGGCAGGCGGGCGCGTCGACGTTCTCGGGGGTGCCGGTCGTGATGGCTCGGGATGCGGTGGAGCCGGGCGTGGCGGGCCCTGATGCGGTGGCTCCGGGCGTGGTGAATGCGGGTGCTGTGGGGCCGGAGGCGGCCATGGGCGGGGCGGCGCCGGGGCGGGCGAGTGCGGCCGCGGTCGTGGCTCGGGTGAGTACGGCGGGGCCGGTGCCGCGGCCGGCGGGTCGACCCGCTCGGGGCGTGCCACGGCAGGTGTGGGTGCGACCGGAGGTAGTGGGGCAGCGGCGGGGGCCGCGGCCAGTGCGTCGGCCCGCGGCGGCGCGGGAGCGGGTGAGGGCGCGGATCGCTCGCTCGGAGCCAGATCGGCGGTGGGGGACGCCCAGCGCACCGGCGGCGAGAGGGCAGGCGGCGGAGGTGGCGCGGGCGCGAACGCCGGCGGGGCCGGCGTGGTCGACGGAGCCGGGGCGGCGGTGGTATGCGACGGCACGGGCTCGTTCGCCGGCCGGGCCGCAGCGGCCTGGGGGCCGGGCTGCGGGGATGTCGTGAGCGTCCAGACCGTGACGAGCGCACCGACCCCGACTACGGCGGTCAGGGTCGCGAGGGCGGCACGGGTGCGGGCGCGCACCGGGGAGTCGGGGCGGTGCAGCAGCATCGCGACCGACACCGCCGCCCAGCCGAAGATCGCCAGGGTCGCGATGACGACCGCCCACCGCTGGGACACGCGGTACTCCCTTTTGCGCAGCGCCGTCCGGGCGTCGGACGGCATTTCGATCATTCTGCGCCGAGGAGCGCATCACTCGTCAGGGGGTATGAAGCAGAACTTCCCCCCATTTTCTCTCGGGCAGCAGCAGGCGGCAGGCTCCACTCCGGCCCGGCCGAGCAGGTGGGCGCCTCACGGGGGGTTGCGATCGCGCACGGTGGAGAGAACCGGGTGGAGTAACCGCATTCCGCTGATCCGGTGCGAAGTGGTCGTACGGAAGTCTGTGATGTCGATCTCCCGTACGCTCGGCTCACGGCTGGCATCTCGCGGCTGACCAGGTGCTCTGCGCCTGCTCTCAGTGGTCGGCGGGATGCACCGGGCGGCAGTGGCGCTCCCTGGAACCGCCGATCTCGGTTCGCCGGGCGATTAACCCGACGCTTCCTGTCGGTCCTAGCTCATAGATTGGAACCAGATGATCCGGGCGCAGATCGCCCGGGTCATGCGCCTCCCGCTCCCAGAAGGAAGATCGTGACCAACCCATCCGACGTCCTCGATCCGTCGGCGTCCACTCCCGACAGACCTGGCCGGCTCAGCCCGCGGGATCGCACGGTGATCGCCGTGCTGCTCGTCTCGACGTTCGTGGTCATCCTCAACGAGACGATCATGAGCGTCGCTCTGCCGGTCCTGCTCACCGACCTGCAGGTCGAGGCCAGCGTGGGCCAGTGGCTCACCGCCGGATTCCTCCTCACGATGTCCGTGGTCATCCCGGTCACCGGTTTCCTCATCCGCCGCGTGCCCACGCGGCTGCTGTACGGCGTCGCCATGTCCCTGTTCAGCACCGGCACACTCATCGCCGCGCTGGCGCCGGGATTCGCGGTCCTGATGGTTGCGCGGGTGGTTCAGGCCGGCGGCACCGCGATCATGCTCCCGCTGCTGATGACCACCGTGATGACGCTCGTGCCCCCGGCACGCCGAGGCGCTCTGATGGGCAACATCTCGATCGTCATCTCGGTCGCGCCGGCGATCGGCCCCACCGTTTCGGGGCTCGTGCTCGGCGTCCTCGGCTGGCGCTTCATGTTCTGGCTCGTCCTGCCGATCGCGCTCGTCGTGCTTGTGCTGGGTCTGCAGCGGATCTCCGACGTGGGAGAGCGCAGCAACACACCGATCGACGTGGGCTCGGTGGTGCTCTCCGTGCTGGGCTTCGGTGGTCTGGTCTACGGGCTGAGCACGATCGGCGAGTCGGCCGCGGGCGTGTCTCCGTCCGTGTGGGTGTCGTTCGCCGTCGGCATCGCCGGGCTGGTGCTCTTCGTCGCCCGACAGATCGTGCTGCAGCGCACCGATCGCGCGCTGCTCGACCTGCGCACGTTCAAGGCGCGCACGTTCACCGTCGCCACCGTGATGACGATGCTGATGATGAGCACCCTCTTCGGCGCCATCATCCTGCTGCCCATCTACATGCAGAGCGTGCTGATGCTCACGCCTCTCGCCACGGGTCTGCTGCTGCTGCCGGGCGGGCTGCTGATGGGCCTGCTCGGCCCGGTCGTGGGCCGGCTGTACGACCGTTTCGGGGCTCGCGCCCTCCTCGTGCCCGGCACGGTGGCCACCAGCGCTGCGCTCTGGTCCACCACGCTCTTCGGCATCGGCACGCCCGTCGTGCTGGTGCTGGGCTTCCACCTGCTGCTCAGCCTGGGGCTGGCGCTCAGCTTCACCCCGCTCTTCACCGCCGGGCTCGGCGCCGTGGCACCGAGGCTGTACTCCTACGGCAGCGCGATCGTCGGCACCACCCAGCAGCTCGCGGGTGCGGCCGGGGTGGCTCTCCTGGTGAGCGTGCTCAGCGTCCGGTCGGCGGATCTGGCCGCCGAGGGGGCAACCGTGATCGAGCAGACGGCGGGCGGGGTGCACACCGCATTCGTCGTGGCCGCCGTTCTCTCGGTGATCGCGATCGCCGGTTCGTTCTTCTTCGGCCGCAAGCCTGCCGTGGAGGGCACGACGGTGCAGGTGGCGATGCACTGACCTCTCCGCCCGGGCCGTTGCCGGCGGCCCGGGCACAGGGGCCCGCGGTCAGGAGGCGGTGCTCTCCAGCCAGATGCCGTTCTTGGTCTGCACGAGGTCGAGGGAACGCGGGTCGATGCACCCGGCCTGGGGGCGGTGGGCGTCCCACAGCTGCGCTGTGTCGAAGACGTGACCGCACCCACCGGTGCGCCTGCAGCAGTGCGCTCGCTCGACCCCGACCCAGGACGAGCCGCAGCACGCCATCCGCAGCAGCTCCATGATCGGGAGGCTACGACGTGGCCTCCGCGCGGTCATGATCGGTAGGCGTCTTGATCGAGATGCCGCTCATGATCGTCGCGAGATCCGGGTTTCCGCCCTCACGAGGGCGCGCAACCGCATCTCGCGGCGATCTTTGCGCCGGGATCAGCGTCCGTGGGTGCTGGCGCTGTGGTACTCGGTGTAGGTGTACGGGTTGTCGAGGATCGTGGTCTCGGGAACGTCGGGGTTCATGCCCTTCTCCCAGGCCTCCTCGCCCAGCACCGACCGCAGGTGCTCGACGGTGGCCTCCACCTCACGACGGGCGGCGGCGAGGTCGACCCCCACGAGTTCGTGCTCGTGCTTCACGATGCGCCCGTTGACGAGCACGGTGTGCACGTCCCCGCGCTGAGCCTGGAACGCGACGTGGCCGTAGGGGTTGAGCACCGGGAACGACACGGGCGAGCGGTCGTTCCTGAGCAGCACGACGTCGGCCTTCTTGCCCGGCTCGAGGCTGCCGAGCTCGCTGTCGCGGCCGAGGGCGTGGGCTCCGCCCCGGGTGGCCCACTCGACCACGTGCTGGGCGCGCAGTGAGACGTGGGTGACGGTCTCGCCCTTGGCGTGCGCCTCGAAGTGCTCCCGCGAGCGGTCGGCGCCGAGCGTGGTGCGCATCGCGGAGAACAGGTCACCGCTCCACCACACGCTCGTGTCCATCGACAACGACACGGGGATGCCGTGCGCGCGCAGGGCCCACGTGGGCGGGTAGCCCTGTCCGGCGCTCTGCTCGCTCTCGGTGGAGACGGAGACCGATCCGCCGGTGGCGGCGATGCGGTGGTACGAGTCGGCCGACAGGGTGGCGGCATGCACGAAGACGCTGCGCTCGTCGAGGAAGCCGGCTTCGTGCGCGAGGCGGATGCCGTCGTCGTTGGTGGCACCCCAGACTCCGGCGTGCGTGGTGACGGGCACGCCGAGCTCGCGGGCCACCTCGTAGGCGGCCTTCTCCGGGAAGGCGGGGTCACCGGTGACGTCGAAGGCGATCTGGAAGCCGAGCATGTCGTCGGCCGCGTCGATCCGGCGGCGGGCGAAGGCCTGGAAGTCGGAGGAGGTGGCCCACTCCCACGGAGCCTGCTGGATGTTGCCGTAAGCGAGCACGAACCGGCCGGGAACGGCCCGGAGGGCGTCGACGGCGGCCTCGGCGTGGTCGGTGGTCTGCAGGCCGTGGGACCAGTCGACGGTGGTGGTGACACCGGCGTCGATCGCCTCGATCGCGGCGAGCAGGTTGCCCGCGCGGACGTCCTGCGGACGGAAGTGCTTCCCCGACTCGAGGTAGTACCAGACGAAGTACTGCGTGAGCGTCCAGTCGGCGCCGTAGCCGCGCATTGCGGTCTGCCACATGTGCCGATGGGTGTCGATCATGCCCGGCATGACGATTCCGTCGCGGGCGTCGATCTCAGTGGTGCCCTCCGGCACCTCCAGGCCGGGGCCGACGGCGGCGATCCGGTCGCCGATCACCAGCACGTCCGTGTCCGGGAGCACCCGGCGCGCGTCGTCGAGGGTGAGGACGAGTCCGCCGCGCAGCACCACGGGGCGGTCGGCGCCGACATCCTGCGGGTCCGTCATTCCAGACGCTCCTTCGAACGGGGTGGCAATTGCGGACGCCTGTCCGTATGCCGTCAGAGGGCTGCCGATCACCTTCTCGGACGGTGGTTGCGGTGTCAATCCGCCGTGATGGGGCCCTCCATCTGGCACCTATCGTGTGCTGCGTCCGCACAACGGACGTTCGTTACGCTATCGGGACGCCACATCGAGCTGGGGAGTGAGTCATGCCGCGGGCTGGGACCGGACCGGACTTCATCGAGGCGCTCGCCCGCGGTCTCGAGGTGATCGCGGCGTTCCGCACGGGCCGGCCCGCCATGTCGCTCACCGAGGTGGCCACGGCCACCGGACTCGCCCGCCCCACGGCCCGCCGGATCCTGCTGACGTTGGAAGAGCTGGGCTACGTCCGGGCGGGCGACGCCGGGTTCACGCTCACTCCTCGCGTGCTGGAGCTCGGGGTCGCCTACGTCCGGTCCACCGGCTTGTGGGACGTGGCGCGCCCGCACATGGAGCAGCTGGTCGCGCGCACCGCGGAGTCGTGCTCGATCGCGCAGCTGGACGGCTCGGACATCGTCTACGTGGCGCGTGTCGCGGTGCCGAAGATCGTGGGGCTGTCGGTGCAGATCGGCACGCGGTTTCCCGCGCTGCCCACGTCGCTGGGCAAGGTGCTGCTCGCGGCGCTGCCCGCCGACGAGCTCGAGCGGGTGCTCGAGCAGCCCACGCGATCGGGGCTCACGCCGCGCTGGCAGCCCGACCGCACCCAGCGCGACACGGAGCTGCGCGAGGTGCGGGCACGGGGATGGGCGCTCACCGACGAGCAGCTCGCGCTGGGCATCCGGTCGGTGGCCGCGCCCCTGCGCGACGGCACCGGCCGGGTCGTCGCGAGCATCAACGTCAACACGCACGCTGCCGAGACCCCGGTGGACCGCCTACTCGAGGAGCACCTACCCCTCCTCCTGCACACCGCGGGGGAGATCAGCGCCGACTTCGCCCGGCTCGACACGGTGCCGCATCTGTTCCGCACCGCCGCGTCCTGACCCTCGGCCCACGGGCCACGGCTTTGCCTCGCCCCAGGCATATGTCACGATCGAGGTGCGGACGGTCGTCCGTGAAGCGGACGGAGAGGCCGATTTTGATGTCAGGTGGTACGCCGGAGGGCGCCGGGGGAGCGGGACCGCTCTCGGGCGTGCTCGTGGCCGACTTCTCACGGGTGCTCGCCGGCCCCTACGCCACGATGCTGCTGGCCGACATGGGTGCCGAGGTCGTGAAGGTCGAGGGCCCCGATGGCGACGAGACCCGCACGTGGATGCCCCCGGTGCGCGACGGGGTCTCCACGTACTACCTGGGCGTCAACCGCGGGAAGCGGTCGATGGCGCTCGACCTGCGCGACGAGGGCGACGCCGCGCTGGGCCGCGAGCTCGCCCGCCGCGCCGACGTGGTGATCGAGAACTTCAAGCCGGGGGGCCTCGCGAAGTTCGGGTTGGACTTCGCCTCCGTGAGCGCCGCGAACCCCGGGGTGGTGTACGCCTCGATCAGCGGCTTCGGCTCCGGGAAGGGGGCCCACGTCCCCGGCTACGACCTCATGGTGCAGGCGATCTCGGGCCTGATGAGCCTCACCGGCGACCCGGACGGTCCGCCCTACCGGGCGGGCATCTCGGTGTTCGACGTGATGGCGGGCAACCACGCCGTGATCGGGATCCTGGCCGCACTGCGGCACCGCGATGCCACCGGGCAGGGCCAGCACGTGGAGGTCAACCTGCTGTCCTCGGCGCTGACCGGCCTGGTCAACCACAGCTCGGCCTTTGTCTCGGCGGGCGTGGTGCCCTACCGCATGGGCAACGCCCACCCGAGCGTCTTCCCGTACGAGCCGCTGCCGACCGCCGACGACGACCTGATCGTGGCCGCGGCCAACGACCGGCAGTTCCGCAAGCTGTGCGACGTGCTCGGGATCCCGCAGGTGGCCGACGACCCGCGGTTCGCCCGCAACGCCGACCGCACGGCCAACCGGGAGGAGCTGCGGCCGATCCTCGTGGAGCGGCTCTCGCAGCGCAGTGCCACGGACTGGTTCGATGCACTGGTGGCGGTCGGGGTGCCGTGCGGGCCCATCCAGACGATCGACGGCGGCTTCGCGATGGCCGAGCGGTTCGGGCTCGACCCCGTGGTGCACGCCGGGGAGGGGGAGCGCGCCGTGCCGAGTCCGCGGCACCCCATCCGGTTCTCCGAGACACCGGCCCGGTACGAGCTACCGCCCCCGGAGCTGGACGAGCACGGCGCGGAGCTGCGCAAATGGCTCGCGACCCCCCAGGACCAGGCGACGCAGGAGGACGCGCGTGGCTGAGCAGCCCAGCTACCCGACGGCGCTCGGCGCGTCGAGCCCGACGACGATCACGCTCCTCGGCCAGGACCTCGCCGCGGACGTCATGGGCAACGTCGGGTTCGGCGAGCTGGCGTTCTGGCTGGCCACGCAGGAACGTCCGTCGAAGGGGCAGGTCCGGGTCTTCGAGGCCGTGCTGGCCGCGCTCGCCGACCACGGCTTCACGCCGACGGCGATCGTCACGCGGCTGACGTACCTGTCGGCGCCCGACTCGGTCCAAGGTGCGCTCGCCGCCGGGCTGCTCGGTGGCGGCTCGCGGTTCCTGGGCGTCACCGAGGACACCGGCCGGTTCCTGCACGACGTGCTGGCCGGTGCGCAGGAGCAGCCGTCCGACGACGCAGGCTGGGACGCACTCGCGCTGGAGACCGTCACGGCGCAGCGGGCGGCGAAGCGGTTCGTGCCCGGCCTGGGGCACCACGTGCACAAGGACGGCGACCCTCGCACGCCGCGGCTGATGCAGATCGCCCGAGAGGAGGGCCAGTTCGGCCCGCACCTCGCGCTGTTCGAGGCCATCGGCCGCGTCCACCCGCAGGTGCTCGGGCGGACCCTGCCGCTCAACGGCGCCGGGGTGTGCGGGGCCGCGCTGGCCGATCTCGGGCTGCCGCTCCCGCTCCTGCGCGGCTTCGCGCTGCTCGCCCGCACGGCGGGGCTCATCGGGCAGCTCGCGGAGGAGCTGCGGCATCCGGTCGGCAACGACATCTTCCTGTCGGTCGATCTCAACAACCGCTCGGTCGCGCCGGACCCGTGGACGTCGGACGGTGCGCAGTGAGCGCGGTGCCCGCGGCCGTCATCGAGAGCCCGGGGGCGCCGCCCCGTGTCGTCGACCGGGACGTCTCGGAGCCTGCCGCCGACGAACTGGTGGTGGCCGTCCGCGCCGCCCCGATCACCCCGCTCGACCTGCTGTGTGCTTCCGGCACGTCCTACTTCGGCCGTCCGGAGACGCCCTACGTGCCGGGGGTGCAGGGTGTCGGCGTCGTCGAGCGGGGAAATGCGCAGATCGCCCCCGGCACATCTGTGTGGTTCGCCACATCGGCGGGGATGCGGCCCGGTGACGGGAGCATGCGCGCGCGGGTGCCCGTCCACGAGCGCGACGTCGTTCCGCTGCCCGACGGGGCCGACCCGGTACTCGTCGCTGCCCTCGGACTTTCCGCCGTCGCGGCGTGGATGGCGCTGACCTGGCGGGGCGAACTGGCGGCGGGGGAGCAGGTGCTCGTCCTCGGCGCCGGTGGCGTGGTCGGCCAGGCGGGCGTCCAACTGGCGCGGGCCGGCGGAGCCGGACGGGTGGTCGCGGCAGCCCGATCGGCGCAGTCCCGCGAGGAGGCGCTCCGGCTCGGGGCGGACGCGGTGGTCGCGCTGGAGGCGTCCGACACCGTCGACGACCTTGCGGAGCGGATGCGTTCGGCATGTGACGGCCCGGTCGACCTCGTGCTCGACCCGCTGTTCGGCGTTCCGGCCGCCGCGGCGGTGCGTACCCTGCGGACAGGGGGGCGGCTGGTCAACTTGGGCAGCTCTGCGGGCGAGACCGCGCCGATCGACTCCTCGACGCTGCGGAGCAGACTGGTGCAGGTGCTCGGCTACACCAACAACGCGCTGACTTCGCAGCAGCGCAGCGACGCCCTCAACCGGGTGGTCGCCGAGGCCGTCGCCGGCAACTTGACGGTGGCGCACGAGCAGATGCCACTCGCCCACGCCGCGCAGGCGTGGGCCCGGCAGGCCGAAGGCCGGGCAACCGGCCGGATCGTTCTCACGCCCTGAAATCTGGAGGCTCCGTGACCCCACTTCCGCTGCTGCCGACGTCGCTGGTCGGAAGTTACGCCCAGCCGGACTGGCTGATCGACCGGGCGAAGCTCGCGGGCCGGTTCCCGCCGCGGGTACGGGCGAAGGAGCTGTGGCGGGTTGAGCCCGCGCTGCTCGCCGAGGCCCAGGACGACGCCACCCAACTCGCCATCAGGACACAGGAGCGGGCCGGGCTCGACCTGCTGACCGACGGCGAGATCCGCCGCGAGAGCTACTCCAACCACTTCGCCACGGCGCTCGACGGCGTGGACGTCGACAACCCGGGCACGGCGCTCGACCGCAGCGGCCACCCCAACCCGGTGCCGCGCATCACGGGCCCGATCCACCGGCCGCACCCCGTGCAGGTGCGCGACCTCGAGTTCCTCCGGGCCAACACCGACCGGCCGGTGAAGATCACGGTGCCCGGCCCGTTCACGATGAGCCAGCAGGCACAGAACGACCACTACCCCGACCTGGAGTCGGCAGCGATGGGCTACGCCGCCGCCGTCAACGCGGAGGTCAAGGACCTGTTCGCCGCGGGTGCCGACGTGGTGCAGATCGACGAGCCGTACATGCAGGCCCGTCCGGATGCCGCTCGTGCCTATGGACTCGCCGCCCTGAACGCCGCGCTCGACGGCGTCACCGGCACCACCGCCGTGCACATCTGCTTCGGCTATGCCGCGATCATCCACGAGCGGCCGGAGGGCTACTCCTTCCTCCCCGAGCTCGCGGGCTCCCCCGTGCAGCAGGTCTCGATCGAGACGGCACAGTCCGGGCTCGACCTGGGTGTGCTCACCGACCTCGCCGACAAGACCGTGATCCTCGGGGTGATCGACCTGTCGAACCCCGAGGTCGAGACCGCGGAGATCGTGGCCGACCGCGTGCGCCGGGCGTTTCGCTACCTGCCGCCCGAACAGCTCGTGATCGCCCCCGACTGCGGAATGAAGTACCTGCCGCGGGACTCCGCAGCAGGGAAGATGCGCGCGATGTCGGGCGCGGCGGCGCTCCTGCGCGCTGAGATCCAGGAGGGTCGCTGAGAATGCAGCTCGTCACCGAGGACAACGTCACGGAGCTCGCCGAGGCGCGCTGGGGCACCGCGCACGACCCGCGCACGGCCGAGGTCCTGACCGCACTGGTCCGCCACCTCCACGCGTTCGCGCGTGAGGTCCGGCTCACCGAGGCGGAGTGGATGGCCGCCGTGCAGTGGCTCACCCGCACCGGGCAGATCAGCGACGAGAAGCGCGAGGAGTTCATCCTCGCCTCCGACGTGCTGGGCCTGTCGATGCTCGTGGTGCAGATGAACCATCACTTCGACAAGGCTGCGACGCCCGCCACCGTGCTGGGCCCGTTCCACATCGACGGGTCCCCGGAGCTGGAGTACGGCGCCGACATGTCCGACGGCCTCCCCGGCACCCCGCTCTACGTCCACGGCACCGTCCGCGACCTCGACGGCAAGCTCGTCAGCGGTGGGGTGCTCGACGTGTGGCAGGCCGACAACGACGGCGCCTACGAGTCGCAGCTCGACGTCGACGAGGCGCGGCTGCGGGCGAAGTACACCACTCGCGAGGACGGCACGTACTGCGTGCGCACGATCGCCCCGCTCGGCTACGGCATCCCGATGGACGGCCCGGTCGGTGAGCTGATCGGGCGCACCGACATCAGCCCCAACCGCCCGGCCCACGTCCACTTCCTCATCAACGTGCCCGGCTACGAGCCGCTGATCACGCACCTGTTCCGCGAGGGTGCGCCGTACCTGGACAGCGACGTGGTGTTCGGCACCAAGCAGGAGCTGGTCGTCGCCTTCACCGAGCACGCGCCCGGCCCGACGCCCGACGGCGGCGAGTCCGCGGTGCCGTTCCTGACGGCCGAGTACGACTTCGTGCTGCAGCCGCAGGCCTGATCCACGTCCCGGGTCGCCTCGCCTCTCTCGGCCGGACAGGATCGTCTGTGATGCAACTCGTCTGGATGGAATATCATCCAGTCGTAGACCGGCATCGACGCGCGTGTGCGCGTCCCGAGAGAGTCGAGGCGTACCCATGGCCGATCATGGCCACGACCTGCTGTTCGGCACGTTCCTGACGCCGGCGGCCGACCAGCCAGCGGAGGTGGTGGCGCTCGCCCGGCTCACCGAGCAGGTCGGTCTCGACCTGGTGACGGTGCAGGACCACCCGTACCAGGCGAAGTTCCTCGACACCTGGACGCTGCTGTCGGTGATCGCCGCCCGGACGGTGACGCTGCGGGTGGCGCCGAACGTGGCGAACCTGCCCCTGCGGCTGCCCGCGGTGCTCGCGCGCAGCGTGGCGTCCTTGGATCTGCTCAGCGACGGCCGTGTCGAGCTCGGGCTCGGTGCGGGGGCGTTCTGGGACGCGATCGCCGCCAACGGCGGCGCCCGGCTGACCCCGGCGGAGAGCGTTCGCGCGCTCGAGGAGGGGATCGCGGTCATCCGCGCCATGTGGGCGGCGGACGGCGGGAGTGTGCGGGTCGACGGGCGCCACCACCGGGTGTGGGGTGCCCACCCAGGTCCGGCCCCGGCCCACGACGTCGGCATCTGGCTCGGTGCGTACAAGGAGCGGATGCTCGCGATGACCGGCCGTCTCGCGAACGGCTGGCTGCCCAGCAGCCCGTATGCGGCACCGGACGCCCTCCCGGCGATGAACGCCGTGATCGACGAGGCGGCGGTGTCGGCAGGGCGGCAGCCATCCGCGGTTCGGCGGCTCTACAACATCGCCGGCACCTTCGCCGAGCGCGGGAGCGGGTTCCTGCAGGGGCCGGCGGGCATGTGGGCCGAGCAGCTCGCCGAGCTGACCCTGACGCAGGGGATGAGTGCCTATCTCCTCATGACCGACGACGCCGAGGTCATCCGCCGGTTCGCTGCGGAGGTGGCACCGGCCGTGCGGGAGATCGTGGCGGCGGAGCGCGGTGGGGTGTCCGGGGCGGTGCGGCCAGGGGCGGCCGAGGGCTCCGCGGGGGTCTTCACCGAACGTTCGGTGGTCACGCGCGCGGAGCGGCGTGCGGACACCCCGCACTCGACCGGCCGTGGGGTGGCGCGCTCTGCGCTGCAGACCGTGCCCACGCCCGACGACGGCCCCCGGCGCAGCGACGTCCGGGTCTGGGACGAGTCGGCCCGCCCCACGGGCCCCACACCTGATCCCGGGCGCACCTACACCGCCCACGAACAGGCCACCGGCCGGCACCTCGTCCAGGTGCACGACAACCTGCGTGCCGAGCTGCAGCAGTTGCACGATCTCCTCGATCAGGTCACCGCCGGCGCGATGGATGTGGGCGCCGCGCGCGATCACATCAACGCCATGACGATGCGCCAGAACAACTGGACTCTCGGCGCGTACTGCGAGTCGTACTGCCGGATCGTCACGGTGCACCACACGATCGAGGACCAGAGCCTGTTCCGGCACCTGCGCCGGGCCGACCACCGGCTCCGGCCGGTGATCGACCGGCTCCAGGAGGAGCACGGGATCATCCACGACATTCTCGACAGCGTCGACCGGGCCCTGGTCTCCTTCGTCAGCGGGCCGGACGGGGTGAAGGAGCTGCGCGCGGCCGTGGATCTGCTCACCGACGCCCTGCTGTCGCACCTCTCGTACGAGGAGCGGGAGCTCGTCGAGCCGCTGAGCAGGCTGGGCTTCTACTGACCGGCGCGGCTAGCGTCCCTGTTCCGTCGATCGATGCCGTACGTGAATGGTGCTGCCATCCGCGAATCTCCTTTCCGGCCCTTATGTCGGCGTCGCGACCGAGGGGGCGACGGATGTATCCTGTGACAGAATCCTGCGGGCGGCCCAGTGAAGTGTCGGGCGTCGGATTGGCAGTGCGACATGCATTCCGCAGGGAGTACCTCACATGTCGGTTTCGATGTACTCGGTCCGGCCGCCGCATGCAATGGCGAAGCAGTACCGGGCCGGCGGATACTGGCGCGACTGTGGGCCGCTCGATGATCTTCGCCTCTGGCGTGACCGGACCCCGGACGCCATCGCGATCCGGGCGTACCGGTCGGGCGAGGCGCCGAGACCGATCAGCTACGGCGAGTTCGCCCATCACGTCGAGCGGTTCGCGGGCGCCCTGTACGAGCTGGGTGTGCGCCCGGGGCAGGCGGTTGCGCTCCAGCTGCCGAACTGGTGGCAGACGAGCGCGTTGATCCTGGCCGTGGCCCGGGTGGGCGCGGTGCTGGTGGCGGTTCCCACCAACATCCGCTCGCGTGAGTTGGAGCGCGTGCTGGTGGGGTCGGGAGTGAGTGTCTGCCTGACCGTGGACCGGTGGGAGGGGTTCGACCATGCCGCGGCGTTGCGGGAGATGGCTCCGCGGCTTCCGCAGCTGCGCCATCGGGTGGTTCTCGGGAGTCCGGCCGCGGGTGAGATCGATTTCGCCCGGTTCTTCGAGGAGACGCCGTGGGAACAGTGCCATCCAGTGGCATTGAACGATGTGCAGGAAGACCCCGATCGGATTATCGCCGTCTATTTCACGTCCGGCACGTCGGGCGAGCCGAAAGGAATTCTGCATACCTGGAACACGGTGCACAGCACCATGTCCACATGGGTGGGCGGGGAAGAGTGTGGGCCACCGGACACGCTGTTCGTCCCCAACACGCTGGTGCATCTCTTCGGCGCGATGATGGGTCTCTTCGTTCCACTGCTGGCCGGAGCCTCCAGCGTGGTGCTCGACGTCTGGTCGGGCCCGACCGGTTTGGCGCTGCTCGCGGAGTCCGGCACCACGCAGTTCATCTCGACTCCGCCTTACTTCTTCGACCTCGTCGCCGCCGCAGGGGAGAAGGCGCAGCACCTGCCTGACCTGCGAATACTCGCGGCCAGCGGGACCACGATCCCGAAGCAGCTCGTCACGGACGCGCTGCACGTGCTGGGGGTGCCGCTGCGATCGCAGTTCGGGATGACCGAGATCGGCCTGGGAACGTGGACGCGCGCCGATGACCCGCCGGACTGGGCGATGTACAGCGACGGGCGCCCCGGTCCGGGCACCGAGATCGACCTGCGGTCCGATACGGAGATCACCGGCACCGAGCCGGGTCGGTTGTTCATCCGCGGTCCCGGTGTGTGCCTGGCGACCGTGGGCCGCGACTCCGGCACGCTCACCGTCATCGCGGAGCGCGACGACGGCTGGTACGACACCGGGGACCTGGCGGTTCCGGACGGGCGCGGAGGGATCCGGTTGGCTGGGCGCGCCGTGGACCGGATCGGTGGCGGGTTCATGATCCCGGTGACCGACGTCGAGTTCCTTCTGCAGAGCCACCCCGGCGTCGCGGACATCGCGTTGGTCGGCTACCCGGACGACAAGGGTGGCGAGCTGGCGTGTGCGGTGATCCGTCCGGCGACGACTCCACCGGTGGACCTCGAGGACCTGCGCAAGTACCTGAGCGATCAGGGCATGACCGACTTCTACCTGCCGTCCCGCCTCGAGCTGCTGCCGGATTTGCCGCGCAACACCCTCGGCAAGGTGCGCAAGGAACTGCTCCGGCGCTGGCTGCGCGGAGAGGCCGACCTCACGGACGCATGACGGAGAGGCTTCGCCGTTCGGTATCGGCGCAGCCCTGCCGGACCCAGCTCGTGACCGCGCGGACGGTCTCTTCCTGGGGAAGCGTCGTGGTGTCGATCAGTTCGACCGGCGGCCGGAGCGTCGGTCCCTCGCGACGGAGCCAGTCGTTGAACGCCAGGGTCTCGTCGATGCGCCGCTCGTCCCAGCCCCGCCACGCCGGCCGCGCCCGCAGCCTCGCGCGCAGCGCCTCGGGCTCCGACACCAGCGCGAGGTAGTGGATGTCGCCGACGAACGCCCGCTCGGGCAGGCGTTCGAGCTGGGCCGGGACGACCGTGCCGACCAGCACGACCGGTCGCCCGCTCTGGTGGATCATCGCGGCCATCCGCAGCCAGGTGGAGCGGAACAGCCGGAAGTCGTCGGCCGGGTCCTGCAGCCCCGCCGTCCACAGGACGTCCTGCTCGACCACGACGGCCAGGTCGCCGAGGGCGGGCGTGAGCAGCCGCCCGACCGTCGACTTGCCGGCGCCGCTCGGGCCGGTGAGCGCGAAGAGCGGCAGCCGTCGGAACGGCTGCCGGTGACCGCACTGGGCGCAGACCAGGACCGCCGCGTCGGGCGCGACCACCGGGGTGGTGAACCGGTCGCCGCAACCGACGCAAATCTGAAGGTCCACAGGCGTGGGCGTGCTGATCAGTCGAACAGCCCCTCGAGGAAGCTCTTCTTCCGCCGCCCGTGGCCCGAGTGACCGGAGTGGCCGTACGGCGGAGGGGAGTCGGAGTAGTGGCCGCTGTTGTGCCGGTCGTGGCCGTGTGAACCGTAGGGCGGAGGGGAGTCGGAGTAGTGGCCCGGAGCGCCTCCCGTCGGCCCGTAGTAGCTGTGCTCGGCGTTGGAGATCTGCTCGAGCTCACCGCGGTCGAGGAAGATGCCACGGCATCCCTGGCACTGCTCGATGTGGATGCCGCCGCGGTTGACGGTGTGCATGACATTTCGACACTTCGGACAATTCACCCTCTCATCGTACTGAAAGTTGATCCGCGGCGGCGGGGCGTGAGCGGGCGACGGTGCACGCACGGGTGTCTTGTCGGGAAAGCCGCAGGTGGGCGACAGTGTCGGGATGACGGCACCGCTGACGGCCGAGGACAGGGCGATCCTCGAGCTGGAAGGGCCCACGGTGGTCGGGCACACCTGCAAGGTGATCACGCTCGGGCCCGGGGCGCCCACGGCCGCCGCGCTGCACGCCGCCGTGAGCAGACGGCTGGCAGGCGCTCCCCGGCTGGCGTGGCGGCTCAGCGGGCCGTCGACCGAGCCGGAGTGGTGTGTCGACCCGTCGTTCGACGTCCGGGAGCACATCTCGGAGACCCGGTCGACCGCCGAGCTCGACAGCGTCGCGCTTCGTGCCGAGGTCGCCCGGCTGTTCGAGCAGCACCTCGACCGGCGCCGCCCGCTGTGGCGCATGGATCTCCTCGGACCACTCATGGGCGGAGGCACCGCGCTGGTCTGGCGGCTGCACCACGCGCTGGCCGACGGGACCACCGCGATGCGCTTGGCGCGCAGCGTGCTGTGGGACCGCCGCCCCGGGCAGCCGGCCGTGCGGACCTCGCCGCCGGTGACCCACGCGGCCGACGACGTCCGCCGCCGCCACCACCTCGCGGGCCTCATCGAACGGGAGTTCCTGCCCAGCCTGCGCCGTTCGCCGTTCGACCTGCCGATCGGTCCCGACAGGGAGATCGCCCTCGCGGAGACCGCCCTGTCGCAACTGCGCACGGCAGCGCGGTCGCTGGCGGGCGCCACCGTGAACGATGCGGTGCTCGCGGTTCTCGCCGGGGCGCTGCGGACATGGATGCTGCACCGGCACGGGCCCATCCACCGGGTCCGCGTCAAGGTTCCCGTCAGCCTGCAGAACGAGAGCGAGCCGGCCGGTAACCGCGACTCCTTCTTCTGCGTCGGTCTGCCGCTGGACGTGCCCGAGCCGGTTGCGCGGCTGCGCGCGGTGCGCCGCGAGACGGCGTTGCGCAAGTCGCGCCACGATGCCCAGGAGATGGCCGAGTGGCTCGACAAGCTGGGGCGGGCGTCGCCCCGGCTGCGGCGGTGGTGCTCCGAGTTGCAGGCGGCCCCCCGCTCGTTCGCGCTCAACGTGTCGAACGTGCCCGGGCCGAGGCAGGATGTCTCCGTGCTCGGTGCCGATGTCGAGGCGATCCACTCGATCGCGGAGGTGGGGGAGCGCCATGCGCTGCGCGTGGCGGTGGTCTCGGTCGGTGACCGGCTGTGCTTCGGCCTCTGCGGTGACCGGGGCGTGATCGTCGACCTCGACGTGCTGGCCGGAGCGATCGACGACGAGGCTGCCGCGCTGGTCGCGGCTGCCGGTGGCACCGGGACCGGAACCGCCCGGCAGGGACGTGCGGGCGTCGGCCGGTGAGCCGGATCGCGGTGCGGGTCGAACGGGCTGCGAGAGTGTGACGGTGCAGGTCGTCGTCATCGGAGCCGGTGTCGTGGGCGCGGCGGTTGCGCTCGGACTGGCCGAGCGGGGGGCCGACGTCACGGTGCTGGACGCGGGCAGGCCCGGCGCCGGCACGTCCGGCACGTCGTTCGCCTGGGTGAACTCGGCGAACAAGGAGCCGGAGCCCTACCACGCGCTCAATCACGCCGGGGTGCGCGCCCACCACGAGCTCGCCGGCGATGGTTCGCCGTGGTTCTTCCCGACCGGCAACCTGGAGTGGGCCGTCACCGAGCAGCACCGTGCGTCGCTGGCGGCGAGGCTCGATCGGCTCACCGCCCGCGGCTACCCGGCGCGGCGGCTGACCGCGGAGCAGGCCCGGGAGCTCGAACCGGATCTGATGGTGACCGGTGAGGACGTCGACTTCGCGTTCTTCCCGGAGGAGGGGCATGTCCTGCCCCTCGTGTTGCTCGGCCGGCTTCTCGGCGACGCCCGGGACCGTGGGGCGCGCGTGCGCGTCGGAAGCGCGGTCGTCGAGATCGAGCGCACGCCGACGGGGGCGGTGATCGGCACGGCCGACGGCGCCCGCTATTCGGCCGACGTCGTCGTGAGCTGCACCGGACGATGGACGAGCGCGGTGGCCGGCCTGGCCGGGGTCGGCGTGCCCATGGTCGACGCCACCCGGGCAGGCTCGGCAGCCGTGGGGATTCTGGCTACCACGGAGCCGGTGGCGGTCCGGTTGTCGCGGGTGCTCACCGGACCGCAGCTGAACGTCCGTCCCGACGGTGGTGGCCGGCTGCTGTTGCAGGGGCTGGACCTCGATGCGCGGGCGGACCCGGCCGTCTCACTGACGCCGGGCGGTGTGGAGGGCAAGGAGCTGCTCGGCAGACTCGCGCAGGTGCTCCGGTCCACCGCGGACGCGGAGATCGCCACCGTCCGCCTGGGACAGCGCGCGCTCCCTGGTGACGGCCTCACGGTGGCGGGCTTCACCGACGGCGATGCCTGGTTCTACGTCGTCGCAACCCACAGCGGCATCACGCTCGCCCCGCTGCTGCGACGCCTCGTCGCGGGTGAGGTGTTCGGTGAGGAGTCGGGGCTGCTCGCCGAGTTCCGGCCCGGCCGGTTCGGCGACGGCCCGCAGGCCGCCGCCGCTCCGGCTCGGCAACCGGGCGAGCAGTGAGCCGCGCTGGTCAGAAGACGAGCGTCCAGCCCTCGTTGTGCGCCTGCTCCGCCGTGTAGGACACGCCGTGCACCTTCAGCGCCTGCGGGTCGAGCAGGGTGATGGCGCCGCCGCTGTTGCCCAGCGTGACCCCGTCGGTGAGGGCGACGACCAGCGTGGCGCCGGCGGCGAGCGGCCCGCTGGGCACGGCGCACGTCCGCTTCGCACGGTCGGCGATCTGCCAGCCGGTGAGGTCGAGGGGATCGGGAGAGGCGTTGATCAGCGTGACGGTCTCCGCCTCGGGTGCGGGGCCCACCGGGTTGACCAGCGCGGCGACGATGCGGGCCGCCCCACCGCCGGTCGGTGCCGCTCCGCCGTCGCCCGGTGCCGGATGAGGATCCTCGGCTCCCGGGATCGTGTGCCCTGTGGTGTCGTCGGTGTGCCACGCCTGGCTCTGGAACGCCAGGAAGATCGCCACCCAGCGCGACTCGTCGGCGAGGTGCAGGAGCAGCCCACCGTCCTGCCAGACACCGTCGTCCCGCGAGAACTGGGCGGAGTTGCCCTGGTTCATGTGGATGTCGTGCACCCCGTTGCCGGGCTGGAAGCCGAACACCTGGTCGGCCTGGTCCTCCGGGCCCCAGCGTTCGCCGAACACGTACGCGGTGACCTGCTGGTTCGCCTTCGCGCGCAGGACGTAGTGGTCGAGCAGGTCGGCGAGGTCGTTGTCGGGGCCGCCGGCGTCCGGCGGCAGCAGCCGCATGGCCGCCGGGTCGAACAGGTTGGCCCGGATGTAGTCGAGGTTCGCCCCACCCGGCCCCGGGTGCAGTGGTGTCCAGCCCGAGCCGGCCTCGGGCAGCGCTGCGGTGACCGGGTGGCGGAAGTCGTCGACGACGAGGTAGCGCAGCTCGGAGGGCGCCTCCGCGGACTCGACGTTCACGGCCGCCCGGTAGTGCACACCCCCGTCGTCGACGAGGTGGATCTGGTAGTGCGGGGAGTCGGACGACCCCTCGCGGCGTGTGTCGACGACACGCCCGGACAGCACTCCGTAGGCCTTCAAAGGCATGGCAGCCCCCCAATGCACATGTTCCTGATGCTAGGAACACGCAGGTCAGGTGTTGATGTGTTTGCCGGGAGGCGGCCGGCGGGCGACTCGCGGGTGAGGAATGGGCGACTCGCGGGACCGGGTGCGCAGCCGCGCTGATCGGTCAGAACGGGCTGGGGAAGCTGCCGGTGAGGCCACCATCGACGGTGATCGTCTGCCCGGTCAGGTAGCTCGCGAGATCCGACATGAGGAACAGCACCGGGCCGGCGATCTCGGACGCCCGGCCGGCGCTGCCACGCGGAACGTACCCGTCCACGCGGGCCCATCCCGCGTCGTCGACGAGCGCGTCGAGGCGGGGTGTGTGGGTGATTCCGGGGGCCACGGCGTTGACCCGGACGCCGAGCGGGGCGAGCTCGTGTCCGGCCGACTCGACCATGCGGTGGAGCGCGGCCTTGGCGGCACCGTAGAGGGTCTGGCCGGCCGAGAACGTGTGCCCGGAGATGGAGCCGATGAACACCATGGCCCCACCGCCCGCCTCGGCGATGGCCTGGCCGCCGACCCGCAGCGCCAGGAAGGCGTGCCGGAGTACGACGTCGAACTGGTCGTCGTAGCGGGCCTCGTCATAGCTCATCACCGGACCCATCAGACCCCGGCCGACGATGTCGACGAGCCCGCTGACCGGGCCGATCCGGCCGGCTTCGGCGAAGACGTGTTCCATGCCGTCGCTGCGGATGACGTCGGCCGTCACGGCGAACCCGCCGATCTCCTTCGCCACGGCCTCCACCGGCTCGATCCGCCGTCCGACGCAGACGACCGTGGCGCCCGCCTGTGCCAACGCGTGGCTGCACTGGCGGCCGATCCCGGCGCCCGCGCCCAGCACGACGACGACACGGCCGTCCAGCCGCAGCTGGTTCGGGTAGTCGGGCACCGCCTCGGAGCTGCTCACCGGTGCGGCCCGAGATTCGTGGGATGGACGAACGTGAGCCTCATGGGGCGCCTCCTCCGACAGCCGGCCCGATCCGAACCGCCCTCGACGCTAGGGTGCCCCGGTCCGCTCGCGCTGCTCGTGGTGACGCAGGAGACGGGCCGGTTCAGCGCAGCGCGGCGTTGCCGGCGTCCTGGGCCGCCTGCAGTCCCTGCGGAACGGGCGTCCGACCGGCGAACACGTCGTTGAGGATCGGCTCGAACGCCGTGGAGCCCGCACCGAACTTCGGCCCCGACGGCGCGGGGATCGTCGCGGTGCCACCGTCGGCGCCGAAGTACCGCGTGTCGACCCCCCGCGCGGTCCAGTAGTCGAAGTAGCCCTTCTGGGCCGCGCTGACGGCCGGAAGCGCGGCACCTTCCGCGCCGACGAACGAGGCGCCCTGGTCCGAGCCGAGCCAGCGCAGCACCCGCAGGATGGCCTCGTGCCGTGGGCTGTCGGCGTTGCCCGCGGCGATCACGCTGTTCACGACGCTGACGCGGCCCGCGGGCCCGGCGAGCAGAGGCGCGATGCCCCAGTCGAAGGTGGCTCCGTCGTCGATGTTCTTGAGGTTGTAGGTGCCCGACTGGAACAGCGCCATCTTTCCCTGGATGAACTGATCGCGGCTGAAGTCGGGATTGTCGTTGGTGGCGGAGGCGGGCGGGCTCACGTGCTGGGTGTTGATCAGGTCGACGAGGTAGGAGAACGCCTGCTCGGTGGGCGGTTCGGTCATGGCGAACGTGTCGTCGGGGGCCTGGAACCGGCCGCCGTTCGAGCCGATGAAGTTGTAGTAGATCGCCTGCAGGTCGCGCGCGGCGTTGAAGCCGTACTGGGTGACGGATCCCGGGTCGAAGCCGGGCTGGTCCGCGGTGCGCCCCGCGGCGTCGCGGGTCAGGCGGCGGGCCGCGGGCAGGAACGTGTCGGCTGCGGGATTCGTCGGGTTCCAGGTCAGGTTCGCCGGATCCACGCCCGCCGCGTCGACCATCGCCTTGTTGTAGTAGACGACGATGCGCCCGTCGGTGAGCGCCGGAACGCCCCACAGCGTCCCCGCGCGGCTGTACTGCTGCACCGCGGCCGGCACCCAGCCGCCGGTCTCGCCTGCGAGCTCCCGTCCGACGTCGATCAGCTTGCCGCCGTCGGCGAGCGCGCCGAAGTAGGACGTGTTGAGCCAGTAGATGTCGTCGGCGGTGCCGCTGGCCACGTCGAGCGTCAGCCCGGTGAAGTAGTCGGCGAAGGGCACCGTCCGGACCTGCACCCGGATGTCCGGGTTCTGCGTGCTGAACTCGGCGAACGACTTCTCGTACGCCGCGGCCACCTGGTCGTCCCACACCCGCATGGAGACGGTGGTGACGCCGTCGGCCGCCGGCCCGTCGTCCGGGCCCGCGGGAGAGCACGCGGCTAGCGGTACGAGCAGTGTGGCCGCGAGAACGGCCCGCCGGCTCAGTCTCATGCTGGGACTCCTGGTTCTCCTGCGTTCGTCACCGGAAGCCGGTGATGGTGATCGAGCGGATGACGTGGCGCTGGAAGACCAGGAACAGCACGAGCAGCGGCAGGATCGCGACCGTCGTGGCCGCCATGACGATGGTCCAGTTGCCGTTGTACTGCGACTGCAGCCCGGCCGTGGCCACCGTCAGCACCTGCCACTGGCGCCCGGTGGTGATCACCAGCGGCCACAGGAAGCTGTTCCAGTGCGTGACCACGGTGATGATCGCCAGCGTCGCGAGGATCGGCCGGCTGATCGGCACCACGACGTGGCGCAGGGTCCGCAGGGTGCCAGCGCCGTCGAGCTTCGCGGCGTCGAGGAGGTCGCCGGGGATCGAGCGGAAGTACTCGCGCAGCAGGAAGATCGCGTACGGCGAGCCGAAGACCTGGGGGAGCACCAGCGCCCAGAACGTGTTGCGCATGCCGAGGTCGGCGAACATCGTGTAGAGCGGGATGATCGTCACGGCCTGGGGCACCATCAGCGTGGCCAGATACACCCAGAACAGCGCGTCGCGGCCGGGGAAGCGCAGCCGGGCGAACGCGTAGGCGGCGAACACCGAGAAGAGCAGCTGCCCCACCAGGATCACGCCCACGACCTGCGCGGTCACCACGATCGGCGACACGAAGTCGTAGCGCCCGCCGAAGAGGTCGGTGAAGTTGGCCACCGTCGGCGGGTCGGGCGGGCGCAGCACCGGCTGGGAGGCGAACTGCCGCGGTGACTTGAGCGCCGTCATGATGCTGAGCACGAACGGGGCCAGGGTCACCACCGCGCCGAGGACGAGCAGCAGGTACGTGGCTCCGGTGGGGACGGCCCGCCGGAACCGGGCGGGGGCCGTCACGTCGAGAGGTCGTAGGTCGTGCGGCGGGCGAACCACCGCTGCTGCACGAGGGTGATCACCACCAGGAGCAGGAACAGCACCACGGCCATCACCGCTGCCTGCCCGATCTCCCGCGACTCGAACGCCTCGTAGTAGATCCGTCCAGCCACGACGTCGGTGACGCCCTGCGGGCCGCCTTTCGGGGTGAGCGCGTAGACCGAGTCGAAGACCTGGAAGCTCGAGATCACGCCGGTCACCAGGACGAAGAACAGGGTGGGGCGCAGCAGCGGCAGGATGACCAGGCGGAAGGTCTGCCAGGGGCCTGCGCCGTCGAGCAGCGCGGCCTCCAGCACCGTGGACGGGATCGCGCGCAGGCCTGCGACGAAGAACAGGGCCACGTACCCGACCTGCGTCCACACGGTGACCGCCGCGACCGACGGCAGCGCCAACGCCGGGTCGGCCAACCACTCCACGCGGAGGCCGAGCAGGGCGTTGAGGGCGCCGTCGGTGGGGGCGAGGATCCAGCGCCACACCACGCCGAGCACCAGCGGCGCACAGATCCACGGCAGCACGTACACCACGCGGAAGACGGCCGAGCCGCGCAGGCCCCGGTTGAGCAGCAGCGCCGCACAGAGCCCCAGCACCGTCTGGGCGGGAATCACGATCGCTACGAAGACGGCCGTGACCAGCAACGATCGCGCGAACTGCCCGTCCTGCGCCACCTCGACGACATTGTCGAAGCCGACGAACGTGCGCGGGCCGATCAGATCCCAGTGCTGCATGGCGAGCCAGACCACGACCAGGATCGGCAGCACCAGGAACGCCGCCACACCGAACAGGCTCGGGGCGAGCAGCAGGTAGGCGGTGCGTGTCTCACGGGACCTCATCGTGGCGATCTACTCAGTGGGCTCCCGGTCCGACGCTCCGCCGGAGCGCTCCGTGCTGCCGTCACCGTGGTCCCCGAGATGCGTGTCGTCCGAGTTGGATGGTCATCGGAGCTAAGATCCTCTTCGCGCTGCTGTCAAGAAATGCCCTCACGCCCAGGCCGCCGAGATGCGTACGCATTCGTGTACCTTCGCGGACATGCGACCGCCGGAAGTCCTGTCGTTCCGGGAGTTCCGTGCCGGCCTCGCCGCCACGCTGAGGCGCGTGCAGAGCCCCGGGAGTGAGCCCGTCTTCGTGGGCGCCCATCGCAGGCCGGAAGCCGTCGTCATGTCCGTCTCACACTACGAGGCGCTCGTGGCCGCCGCCGAGCGGCGCGAGGCTGTGGCGGAGGCGCTGGCCTCGGTGCGGGCCGAGGGCCTCGAGCCCAGCACGGAGGCACAGCAGCTGTTCACGGCGGTCGCGGCAGGCGATCTCGACACCGATGAGCTCCGCGAGCGGGTGCTGGCGCGCTACCACCGGTGAGCTGGGATCCCTACCTCGACCTGGACACCGGCGTCCTGCACAACCGGCTCGGAATCAGCGACCGCCTGGAGCTCGCGAGGGCCGAGGCCGACCTGACGGCGTCGCGGCTCTACGACCTGCAGCGCACCCGGCTGACCGGTGACTACGACCTGGACCACCTGCGGTCCTTCCACCGGGTGATCTTCGGGGACGTCTACGCCTGGGCAGGGGAGCTGCGCACGGTCTCGATCGGCCGCGGCGGGCTGTTCTGCCTGCCCAGGGATCTCCGCTCCTCCGGCAGTGACGTGTTCGACCGCCTCGCCGACGCCCAGTACCTGCGCGGACTGGATCGGGAGACGTTCCTCGACCGCCTCGCCGATCTGCTGGCCGACGTCAACTACCTGCACCCGTTCCGCGAGGGCAACGGCCGGACGCAGCGTGCCTTCCTCGCCCAGCTCGCCCGCGACGCCGGTCACCGCATCCGCTGGGCGCTGATGGACCCCACGACCAACGTCGCCGCGTCCGCTGCGGCGCTTCGCGGTGACAACCGGCAGCTGCGTCACCTGCTCGACCTTCTCGTCGTCGGCGGAGGCTTTCCCGCCCCCAATCGACCCGAGCAGCCGCCGCGGCCCTCCGAGCCGGGGTAGGACGGGGCCCGGGGCTACCGCTCCTACGTCAGGTGGTCGAAGTCACCCCGGACCCAGCCGATGTGGCGGTCGGCCGAGCGGCGCACGATCGCCCGGGCGTCGGAGTCGATCTTCGCGCCGAAGTTGCCGTAGAGCCGGTCGAACTCGAAGCCCTCGACCGCCTGGGCGATCCGCTCGACCACGGCGCCGGAGAGCGGGATGCGGTTCGGATAGCTGCGCATGAAGCTGACGGACGTCCGGTCCGGGTTGGGCATGATCGTGTCGCCGCTGAGCAGCACGCCCGCCCCTGCGGCCCCCGCCGCCCAGTGGGCGACCGCGCTGCCGGGGAAGTGGCCGCCCGGCTGGGTCAGCGTGACACCCGGCAGGAGCTCCACCTTGCCCGACCACGGGCGGATGACCGGATCGGGCCGGGCGACCCAGTCCATGTCCCGCTCCGCGACCAGCACCTCGGCGTCACCCAGCGCCCGGCTCCACTCCACCTGCACCCCGAACATGTGCGGGTGGCTCGGCACGATCGCGACGACCTCGCCCAGCTCGCGTATGACCGCTGCGGTCTCCTCGTCCAGGTAGCCGATCGGGTCCCACAGCAGGTTGCCCTCCGACGTGCGGACCAGCTTGGTGTGCTGACCGATGCCGACCTGCGGGTCGCTCGTGATGGAGAAGAGGTCCGGCTCCAGCTCGGACATGACGAGCCGCTGGCCCGCGGCCGCCAGCTCGTCCAGAGTGGTCCACTGCTGTCCCTCGGCCGGCACCCACTGCCGCTCGTCGGCGCAGATCCGGCAGACCCCGATCGCTTCCGTGTGCTCCACCGCGCATGTTCGACAGATCGAGAAACCCACGGCTGTCCCCTCCACCTCGACGCTGGCCCCACACCACCATCCCCGTACCGACAGTCTGGTCCCCGTCAGACGCCGTGCACGTCCGGGGTCGAGGGCGGTGGCAGGACGGTCGGGGCCGGGCGCAACCCGTCGATCAGCAGGGCGAGGTAGCGCTTGCGATCGGCGCCGCCCGGATCGCGGGGGTGCACGGTGGCCAGAGCCATGATCGTGACGGCGGCGAGGTCACGCGCCACCAACTCCGGGCGCACGACACCGGCCTCTGCGGCGCGGCGAAGCGGCCGGTCCATCGTGTGGACGAAGCGGCGCATGCTCTCCATGTCCAGCGCGCGCGTCTCGCGGGCGATCGCGAGCACCACCTTCCGCCCGGCGAGCACCTCGACCGTGGCCTCCAGCGAACTGACCAGGTCACGCCAGGGGTCGTCGGTCTCCACCGCCATCGCGGGCTCGATCTCGGCGGCAACGATGTGCTGGAAGACGGCGCGCACGAGCTGTTCCCTGTTGCGGAAACGCCGGTACACGGTGGCGACGCCGACCCCGGCGCGCCGTGCGACCTCCTCGAGCGTGACGGCCGACCCGGCCTCCTCGAAGGCCTGGCCGGCCGCGACGACGATGCGCTCGTAGTTGCGCGCGGCGTCGGCTCGTAGGCCGTGCCCGTCCGTTGCCGTCACCCGCGCACGCTAACAACCACGTGGTGTGAGCGCGTCCTCAGTCGTCCAGGGCGCGTAGCGCACCGGACGGGCAGAGGGCGACGGCCTGCCGAGCGGCGTCGGCTTCGCCCGGGGGAACGTCCTCGACCAGGAGCTCGACGATCCCGTCGTCGTCCTGGTCGAAGACGGCGGGAGCGGTGAGCACGCACATCCCCGCACCGATGCAGATCTCGCGGTCCGCGGCGATCTTCATTCCTGTCACTCC
Organism: Pseudonocardia yunnanensis; assembly: GCF_039534065.1. Lineage (NCBI taxonomy): Bacteria > Bacillati > Actinomycetota > Actinomycetes > Pseudonocardiales > Pseudonocardiaceae > Pseudonocardia > Pseudonocardia yunnanensis. Next base: position 167,709 of record NZ_BAAAUS010000027.1, read on the forward strand.
GTCCTGTCCGTGTGTCGTGTCGGGGTGCTCACCAGGTGACCGGCAGTGAGCGCAACCCGTAGATCGCGTTGTACACGTGGAAGTCGACCTCGTCGTCAGGCACCGCCAGCGCGAGGTTCGGGAAGCGCCGGAGCAGTGCAGGGAAGGCGGTGTGCATCTCCATCCGGGCGAGTGGCGCCCCGAGACAGTGGTGTACCCCGTGGCCGAATGCGACGTGGCCGGGCGCACCGCGGGTGATGTCCATGCGTCCCGGGTCCTCGATGAAGCCCGGGTCGCGGTTGGCCGCCGGGAGCGCGACGACGAGCAGCTCGCCCTCGGGAATGACCTGACCGGCGATCTCGACCTCGGTGGTGGTGGTGCGCGGGATGCCGGAGTGCACGATCGAGAGCCAGCGCAGCAGCTCCTCGACGGCCGGCGTGACCATCTCCGGGTCGTCGCGCACCATCGCGAGCTGCTCGGGGTGGCGCAGGAGAGCCAGCGTGCCGAGACCGAGCATGTTCGAGGTGGTCTCGTGTCCCGCGATCAGGAGCAGCGAGGCGATGCCGACCAGCTCGTCGAAGCTCAGGTCGTCGCCGTGCTCCCGGATGAGCATGCCGATCATGTCCTCGCCGGGGTCGGCCATGGCGCCCTTCACGAGGCGCGTCATGTACGTCCGGTTCTCGCGCATCACGGCGACCCGATCCTCGGCGGACAGCGATACGTCGAGCAGTCGCCCGGTGCGCTGCTGGAACTCGGCGCGGTCGGCGTAGGGCACACCCAGGAGCTCGCAGATCACGAGCGATGGCACCGGCAGGGCGAAGGTGGCGACCAGGTCGGCGGGCTTGCCTGCCCGCTCGATGTCGTCCAGGGCGGCCTCGACGATCTCCCCGATCCGGGGCTCCAGCCTGCGCATCCGGCGCACGGTGAACTCGGGCGTGAGCATCCGGCGAAGCCGGGTGTGGTCGGGCGGATCGAACGCGAGCATCTGCCCGGCCCGCATCTGTTCGAGCTCCTGCTCGGTGAACTGCGGACCGTCGGGCCGCTCGAACCTCCGGGTGCGGGCGTTGCTGAACCGGACGGCGTCGGACAGGACCTCGCGGACGTCCTCGTACCGGGTGATCAGGTAGGCGGGTGGGCCGCCGAAGAGCGTGGGCACCTTGGTGATGCCCCCACTGTCGCGGACCTGCAGAAGCTCCTCGACCGGGTCGAACTGCTCGCGCCGCATGTGCAGGGGCAATGCCGGTGCTTCGGTCATGTGCCTGCTCACCTTCTCCTTGCTGAACGGACAGCTCCGATGCTAGCACCGAAGTGAAAGTGGCCTATCGGATCACGTGGCCAGGTCAGCGCCGGCGCGGGATCCCGGAGAGCAGCTGGGAGATGTCGGCGAGCAGTTGCTCCTGGGCTGTGGTCAGGAAGAAGTGGTCGCCCGGCAGCATGCGCAGCTCGAACCCACCGCTCGTGTGCTGTGCCCAGTCCGCCGCCTCCGACCTGGTGACATGTGGGTCGGCCGCTCCGGAGAACGCCGTGATCGGGCAGGGGAGCGGAGCCTCGGGCGTGTACTCGTAGGTCTCGCTGATGGCGAAGTCGGCCCGCATCAGCGGGAGGGCCAGTTCCAGCAGTTCCGGGTGGTCACGGATTTCGGGGCTGGTCCCGTTCAGCTCCAGGACGGCGTCCAGCAGCCGGTCGTCGTCCATCTTGTGCATGGGCTCGTGCTCGTCGTCGCTCCGGAGGTGCGGCGGACGACGGCCGGACACGAGCAGATGCCGGGGCAGCGGGCCACCGGTGCGCCGCAGATAGCGGGCCAGTTCGAAGTTGACCAGGCCCCCGAGGCTGTGGCCGAAGGTCACGTACGGGACATCGAGCAACTCGCCGAGCGCGCCTGCGAGCGGCGGCAGCAGGTCCTGCAGGCTGCTGTAGGCGTCCTCACCCAGTCGGGACTCCCGCCCGGGCGGCTGGACCGCGCACACCTCGACGTCGGGCGGGACCAGGCGTGGCCAGTCCCGGTAGACCGTCGCACCGCCACCAGCAAAGGGAAAGCAGAACAGTCGCAGGCGCGGCTGCGGGACCATCCGCCGCCGCACCACCCACGGGTTCTCCGTGCTCATCGCGCTCACCCTCACCTCTCGGCCGGCCGGACCACCCCGATGTTGCCCGCTCGGTGGCGGGCGGGCAGCACCTCGACGGGCAGATCACGGACCCCCCGGCCCAGGCCGGCTTCGATTCAGCGCACCAGCCGGCCCAGCAGCGACGCCGCCCCCATGATCCCCACGACGGCGGCGACGACGAGAACCGCGAAGTCGAGCCCGATGTCGGCCGGTGCGCCGACGAGCAGGCCGCGCAGGGCGTCGACGAGGTAGGTCAGGGGGTTGATCCGGCTGATCACCTGGAGCCAGCCCGGCATCAGCTCGATCGGATAGAGCGCGTTCGACGCGAAGAAGAGCGGCATCGTCATGAGCTGGCCGATGCCCATCAGACGGTCACGGGTCTGAGCGACGCCCGCGATCGCCATCGACAGGCAGGCGAAGAAGCCGGCGCCGAGCATCAGCGCGACGGCGGCGCCGATCAGCTCGAGCGGGTTGACGGAGATGGACACGCCGAGCAACAACGCCACCGGCACGAGCACGACGACGGGCGCGAGCCCGCGCACTCCCGCCGCGAACGCCTTGGCCAGCACGATCGCGGCCCGCGGTGTGGGCGTCACCATGACCTTGGTGAGGATGCCGGCGTCGCGGTCCCAGATGATCTGGATGCCGAGGAAGATCGAGATGAACAGCGCGGACTGCGCGAGGATGCCCGGTGTCAGGTACTCGAGGTAGGACAGTTCGCCGGTCGGGATCGCGCGGACGCGGTTGAAGATCGTGCCGAAGACGAGCAACCACAGCACCGGCTGCGCCATGCGCGTGACGAGCTCGGTCTGGTCGCTGCGGAGCTTCTGCAGCTCGACCAGGCTCAGTGCCCACGTCCGCGCGCCGAGCAGGCGGACGGGCTCAGCCCAGCTTGCGGGCGGTCGTGCGACTGCGACGGACATCCCTCATCCCCTTCTGCTCCTCTGCCACGGCCAGGTCGGCACCGGCGTACTTGCGGAACACGTCGTCGAGCGTGGCGTCCGGGCCGATCTCGGCGCGCAGGGCGGCGGGGGAGCCGGTGACCTGCAGCTTGCCCCGGTGCATGAGGGCTACGACGTCGCACAGCTCGTCGGCCTCTTCCATGTAGTGCGTGGTCAGAAGCACGGTCATGCCGTAATCGGCACGCATCTGGCGCACCCGCTCCCACACCCCGGCGCGGGCGATCGGGTCGAGCCCGACCGTCGGCTCGTCGAGCACGAGCAGTGGCGGATGGTTCACCAACGCCTGTGCGAGCTCGAGCCGGCGGATCATGCCGCCGGAGTAGGTGCCCGCCTTACGGTCGGCGACCGAGAGGAGGTCCATGGCGCCGAGCGCCTCGTCGACCCGCGCAGGCCGCTCGGCCCGGGGTACGTCGAACAGCCGGGCGAACCACATCACGTTCTGCCGCCCGGTGAGCGCCGCCTCGATGGAGAGCTGCTGAGGAACGTAGCCGAGCTTGCGGCGCACATCGGTGGCGTGGCGGCGGACGTCGAGCCCGAAGACACGGACGCTGCCCTCCTGCACGGGGAGCAGCGTGTTCAGCACGCGGATCGTGGTGGTCTTGCCCGCCCCGTTGGGGCCGAGCAGCCCGAACACCTCACCCGCGTTGATGCGTAGGTCCAGGTGGTCGACGGCGACGGTCTCGCCGAACCGGTGGACCAGCCCGGTGCACTCGAGCGCGACCGCCGGTTCCGCTTCGCGCGCCGACGCCTGGTCCGCACGGACGGCCGACTCGCTCACGATTGCACCTCCTCGTGTTCGTGTGAGTGCTCGCGCTCCAGTACCCGCAGCTCCTCGGCCAGCGCCTCCAGCGCGTCGATGCCGGTGGCCAGGTCGGCCACCTGCTGCGGGGTGAGGCGGTCCAGCGCGTCGTGCAGCACGGTGCGCCGCCGCTCCCTGACGAGCATCGCCTTCTCCTGTGCCTGGGGCGTGAGGGTGAGCCGCCCGACGCGTCGGTCGAGCGGATCGGTCTCGCGGACCATGTGACCTGCCCCGACGAGCTGCGTGACGATCGTCGAGACGCTGTTGGGGGCCAGCGCGAGCTCCTGGGCGACATCCGCCACGGGGCTGCCGGGGCGCTTGCTGACCGCCGCCAGCACCTCCCGCTGCGACACCGAGAGCGTGTCCCGCTCGAACATGTGGCCGGCGGCCCGGCGCAGCAGCCGGCGCAGCGCGCCGATGGCGGGCATCAACGCGTCGGAGACGGCGTCGGCGGTCGCGGGGGTGCGGGGCGGTGACATGACCGGGAGCCTATACCTCTGTAGCAGAGTTAATCTGCCGCAGACATGATCACGCGTCAGCCGAGGAGTGAACCGGAGAGAACGGGCAGCACGGCACCACCGGCGATCCCGAGCAGCAGCGACAGGGCGGCTGCGGTGGCAGCGACGGATCGGGTGCGAATTCCGGCGGGGTGGAGGACGTCCTCGCGCTCCGGGTCGGAGCCACGGAATGCCGGCGCGATCCAGCGCAGGTAGTAGAAGACGCTGGCCACCGTGTTGACCACGGCGAGGACGGCCAGCCACGCGAAGCCCCCGTCGATGGCGGCGGTGAAGACGGTGAGCTTGCCGAGGAACACCGCCGTCGGCGGGGTGCCGACCAGCCCCAGCAGGCACACGACGAGCGCCGCCGCGAGGCCGGGCCGGTGGCGAGCCAGACCGCGGTAGTCGTCGAGGGTGCGGGCGCCCGGCAGCGCGGCCACCACGGCGAACGCGCCGAGGTTCGTCACGGCGTAACCGGCGAGGTAGAACAGCAGCCCGGGCAGCGCCTCGGCGGACCGCCCGGCGACGGACACGGCCATCAGCACGTATCCGACCTGCGAGACGGTGGAGTAGGCGAGCAGGCGCTGCACCGGGCTCTGGAAGAACGCCGCGAGGTTGCCCAGCGTCATGGACAGCGCGGAGAGCACCGCCAGGAGCAGCGGCCAGTCGACGACCTGCTCGGGGATCGCGACGTCGAGGAGCCGGTAGGCACCGACGAGCGCGCCGATCTTGGGAATCGTCGTGATCACGGCCGCGACCGGGGCCGGAGTGCCGTCAGTGACGTCCGGTACCCAGAAATGGGCGGGCACGGCGCCCGCCTTGAACGCGAGCCCCGCGAGCACGGCGACCAGCCCCACCGCGGCGACGGTGGCCGGCCCCGTGCCGAGCCCGGCACGCAGAGCGGCATAGCCCGTGCCGCCGCCCGCCGCGTAGAGCAGGGCGGTGCCGGCGAGCATCGCGACGCTCGCGAACGCACCGGACAGGTAGTACTTCATCGCGGCCTCGGTGGCCCGTCCGGCCTTCGCCCATCCGGCCAGGCCGTACATCGGCACGCTGGCCAGCAGGAACGCCGCGAACAACAGCAACAGGTCGGCCGCACCCGCGAGCAGGATCGCCCCGAGGGCCCCGAGCTGCAGCAGCACGGAGAACTCGCTCTCCCGGGGGTGCCCGTCCACCGTGTCAGCCGCCAGCCAGAGGGCGAGCAGGGTGGCGACGAGCACGATCGCGCGGGTGGCGTTGGTGGCGGTGTCCACCGCGTAGCTGTTGCCGAACACGACCTGCGGCGGGGCGGTCGCGGCCACGCCGGTCGCCACGAGCCCGACGACGCAGGCTGCGGCGGCGAGCAGCCGGACCGGTCGCTGGCGCCTGCGTGGGAGCCACGCCCCCACGAGCAGCCCGAGCACGGCACCGCAGAGCAGCGCCAGCTCCGGGATCAGCGCGGCGGGGTTCTCGTTCGTCATCGGCACCCGTCGTCACCCGCGCCGTGCCGGTCGTCGGCTCACCGCGAGACCAGCTGGTTGACGGTCAATGCGGCCGGTTCGATGACGTCGAGCAGGAACCGGGGCGCTATGCCGATGACCGTGGCGAGGACGAGGAGCGGGATGATCGCGGCTGCCTCGCTGGCGCGCAGGTCGGGGAACGGGTGGGGCGTGCCCGGAGCGTCGGGGACCCGCAGCGGGCCGAGGAAGAGCCGCTGCAGCGCGAGCAGGAAGAGCCCCGCGGTGACCACGATGCCGGTGACCGCCACCGCCGTGGCCACCGGCGCCGGCGACAGGGCCCCGGTGAAGATCTGGAACTCTGCGATGAACCCGGAGAACCCCGGCAGCCCGAGAGAGGCGAACGCGGCCACCGCGAACAGCGTGGCGAAGCGGGGCGTGCGTGGCGCGAGCCCCGAGTACTCCGCCATGTCGTACGTGCGGCCGCGGTCGTACAGGACTCCCGTCAGCAGGAACAGGGCGCCGGTGATCAACCCGTGGGACACCATCTGGGTCACGGCTCCGGTGGTGGCGAGCTGGCGGGCCTGCTCATCCGTGCCTGCGACGAGCCCCGCCGCGCCGATCCCGAGCAGGACGTAGCCCATGTGGTTGACCGAGGTGTAGGCGATCATGCGCTTGAGGTTGCTCTGGGCGAGCGCGACCAGCGCTCCGTACACCACCGACACCACCCCGACGACCACCACGACCAGCGCGTACTGCCGCCAGGAGTCGGGCAGCACCGGCATCGCGATGCGCACGAACCCGTAGGTTCCGAGCTTCAGCAGCACTCCGGCGAGCACCGCCGAGCCGGTGGCGGGTGCCTCGGTATGCGCGGGCGGTAGCCAGGTGTGGAACGGGACCGTCGGGGTCTTCACCGCCAACCCGACCCCGATCGCGAGCAGGGCCAGACCGGCGTAGAGCCCGCCCCCCGCGAGCGGGTTGGCCGCGACCAGCTCCGGGATGTCGAACGTGTGCGGCTCGGCGGCCAGGAACAGGAGGATGAACCCGAGCAGCAGGGCCAGCGAGCCCAGGAACGTGTAGAGGAAGAACTTCAGCGCCGCCGCCCGCCCCCGTTCGCCGTGGCCCCACCCGGCGATCAGGAAGTACATGAACACGATCGAGAGATCGAAGAACAGGAAGAACAGGATCAGGTCGAGCGCGACGAACACGCCGAGGCACACCGTCTGCAGCGCGAGGAACAGCACCACGTACGCCTTAACCCGGCGGGTCTCCCGCAGCGCGAACACCGCGCACGTCGTGAACAGCACCGCCGTGAGCATGAGCAGCGGGACCGACAGCCCGTCCACGCCGACGTGGTAGGAGATCCCGGCGCTCGGGATCCACGGCAGCTGTTCCTCGAAGCCGAACGCGGGTGGGGCGGGCAGCCCGACCCAGACGGCGACGAGCAGCCCGACGTCCGCGAGGCCGGTGGCGATCCACGCGGCGACGAACGCGCGGCGCGGGACACTGGCGGGCACGCACAGCAGCACCGCCGCGACCGCGGCCGGCAGGAACACGATCAGCGACAGCACCGCGTTCACCGCACCGTGATCATGATGGCCAGCGCGGCCAGGACGGCGAATCCGACGGCCATCTGGGCGTAGTACTGGTGCAGCTGCCCGGTCTGTGGCCGCCGGGCCCACCTGCCGAGGGCCCGCGTGGCTGCGGCGACGGCGCCCACGCCCGAGTCGAGGGGGAGCTCGGCTCGCCGGTCCAGCATCCGTGCCGCGCGAACCGTGGCACGGCCGGCACCGTCGACAGCCCGGTCGAGCACGTGGTCGTCGAACCGGGCGAGCGCCGCGGCGAGGGCGAGGGTCGGGCGCACCAGCAGCGCGTGCACCGCGCGCTCGACCCCGAGCCATCCGTGCAGCAGCGCTGGTGCCGGGAGCCGCGCGGCCAGACGCCAGGTCAGCGCCGCGGCACCAACGGCGAGAACGCCGGACAGAGCGAGCTCCCATCCGGCCGGTGCCGGGGTGGGCGCCAGCATGCCGGTCGCGAGGAGGGGCAGCAGGCCCAGTCCCGCGGCGAGCAGGGCGAGCACGACCAGCGGCGGACGCACCACTGCGGCGACGCGATTGCCAGGCTCCCGCCCAGTCGTGGACACAGTGGGCTGCCACACGAACCAGAGGGCCTTGACGCTGTAGCAGGCAGAGATCACGGCGGCGGCGAGCCCGGCGCCGTAGAGGGCGGGCGAGCGTTCGAGAACGGCGGCGAGGACGGCGTCCTTGGTGACCCACAGTGAGAGCGGCGGGATCCCGGCAAGGGTCAGCGCACCGACGGTGAATGTGAGTCCGACCAGCCGGAACCGCCGGGCCGCGCCGCGCAGGCCCTCCAGCCGGCGGGTGCCGAGTGTGACCAGCCAGATCCCGGCGACGAGGAACAGCAGGCTCTTCGTGGCGGCGTGCGCCACCAGCTGCAGCGCGCCGGCAGCCGTGCCGCCGACTCCGGCTGCGAGCACCATGTAACCGATCTGCGCGCAGGTCGATGCGGCCAGCAGCTGCTTGAGATCGGTCTGGGCAACCGCGACGAGCCCGAGCAGCACAGCAGTGACCACACCGGTCCAGGCCACGGCCGGGGCCGCCCATCCGCTGGCCTCGAGCAGCGGCGCCAGGCGTAGCAGCAGGTACGCGCCCGCGGCCACCATGGTCGCCGAGTGCAGCAGCGCCGAGACCGGGCTCGGCCCGCGCATCGCGCCGGAGAGCCAGAAGCTGAAGGGCAGCTGCGCCGACTTGCCCAGCGCCGCCACCATCACCCCGGCGGCGACGAGGTGCAGCCAGCCACCCTGTGCGGCGGGCAGGGCCGCGAGGTCGAGCGAGCCGATCCCGCCGGCCAGCGCGGCGCCCGCGGCGAGGTACAGGCCGAGGTCGGCGGTGCGGGTGGTGAGAAACGCCGTGTGGGCGGCGCGGACGGCAGCGGGGTCACCGCGGTGGTAGGCGATCAGCGCCCAGCTGGTGGCGCCCATCACCTCCCACGCCATCAGCAGCACGGCGAGCGTGGTGGCGGTGACCGTCACCAGCATCGCTCCGGCGAACAGCAGCATCAGCCCGACGAATCGGCCGGTGCGCAGCCCGGGCTCGCCCGCCGCGACCAGCAGCACCGCGAGAAGGGCGCCTGCGACCGTGACCACCATCGTCGCGGACAGCCCGTCCACTGCCAGCCCGGCGCGGATCCCGGCGAACAGTGGCGCATCGGCGGTCGGGCGGAGCGCCGCGGCGGCGATCGCGAGGGCAAGCACCACGGCCGCGAGCAGGACCGAGACGGGCGCGGCGACGCGGTCGGCCCGGCGACCGGCGAGGGCGAGAAGGCCGCCCGCCCCGAGCGGGACCGCGACCAGCGACCACAGCAGGGCCGATGCGGGCATCCGGTCAGCCCCGCAGGTCGGTCGCGCTGTCGGTCATGTCGACCTGGCGGGCGCGGTAGATCGCGGTGACCACGGCGAACCCGGCCGCCATCTCCACGGCCATCGCGGTGATGATCACGACGATGAGAACCTGGCCGTCGGTGCCGCCGGGGGCGAGGAAGTACCAGAACGCCGCGGTGGCGAGGATGACGCCGTTCAGCATCAGCTCCAGGCCCATCATGAGCATCACGATCGACTGCTGCGACAGCGCCCCGTAGAGGCCGATCGCGAAGAGCGCGGCCGCTGCGAGCAGGAACAGCTGGAGTGTCACCGTTCGGCACTCCCTGCCGCGGGGTCGTCCGTCTGCCGGGCACGTAGGTCGTCGCCGAATCGGTCGTAGCGGCCGCGGTTCGTGGCCAGCACGACGGAGGCGACGATCGTGGCGAAGAGGGCCACGCCGAGCGTCATCATGGTCAGCATCTGGCCGCCCATCAGGGCCTCGCCGAGTGCGATCGTCAGGTCCGGAGCCGGTGATCCGCGGCGCGCCGGCCAGTCGACCAGCAGGATTCCGGCGGCGAGTGCGGCGAAGGTGCCGATCGCGATCGCCATCGAGCCCGCCTTGTTGTGATACATCACCATCGGCATCAGCCCGGCGGGGTTCATCATGTACATGATCATGAAAATCGCCATGATGACCATCTCGATCACCATCATCAGGGCGATGAGCACTCCGAGGTAGCCGAGCCCTAGCAGCAGCACGAGACCGGCGACGGCCAGGAACGAGCCGAGCAGCGCGAACGTCACTCGCGCCATCGAGCCCAACCGGAACACCGCGAACCCGGAGGCCACCGCGGCGATTGCGAGGATCCAGAACAGGGCGGTCGAGGCCATTCACATCCCTCCTCCTCCGCGGCCGAGCACGACGAGCGCGACGGCCAACGCCTGGGCGATCATGAGCGGGACCAGCACGATCCACGAGAACTCGGTCCAGCGATCCATCCGGATCGTCGGGAAGCGGTGGCGCAGCCAGACCAGGCCGCCGAGCACCGCCGCGGTCTTGATCGCCACCCACAGCCAGGCGGGCAGCCATGGCCCGTTGCCGCCGCCGAGGAACAGCGGTACCGCCATGGCCGCGGCCACCACCAGCAACAGCCACCGCCCGCCCGCGAACACGAGCCGGTCGACGCCGGACAGTTCCGCGGCGGCCCCGCCCGCGATGCCGCGATCCACCGGCGCGTCGAACGGGCCCCAGAACGCCATGGCTGCGGCGGAGACCAGGTACACGACGAAGGCGACCGGCATGATCGCGACGAACCAGAGGCCCTGCTGGGCGGCGACGATATCGGTGATCCGGAGGCTCTGCGCGCCCAACGCGGCGGTGATGATCGCGAACATGTGCGGGAGCTCGTACGCCAGGCCCTGCGCGACGAACCGGTAGCCGCCGACCAGGCTCAGCGTGCTGTCGGGGCCCCACCCGGCCATCCAGACCGCGGCCCACGCCAGCACCTCCATGGCGTTGAACCAGACGACGCCGACCGCGAGATCGGCCACGGGCCGTGACCCGAGCGGGAGCACGGCGGCGGCGAGCACCGCGGCCACCGGCAGCACCGCTGTGCCGAGCCGCCAGAGCACCGGATCCGCGGCGACCGTGCGCCTGCGCTGCCCGACCAGCAGCCGCGCGGACTCGCGCACCGGCACGAGCGTGGCAGGGACCGGACCGATCGGTCGCCCGGCGGCGCGTGCGGTGAGGGCAGCGTCGAAGGAGGTGGTCGCCCATGCCCCCAGCGCGAGGAGCAGGGGCAACAGCAGCACCCACCACACGGGCAGAGCGTCGGGCACCTCGGTGGGCATCGGCTCACCCATGCGGCGCCCGTCCGGCTCGGGTGACGCTGATGCGGTCGGTGTCCGGGTCAACGGCCGCGACGATCAGCCGCGCCGCGGCGAGCTCGGCCCCGACGAGCAGTTCGGCCAGCTCGTCGGAGGTGGGGGCGTCCGTGCTGCCGGGGTCGGCGCCGGCGTGTGCGGGATTCTCGACGGCCGGCGCGGTCTGCAGAGCGGCGAGCCGGGCGGCGAGCAGCGCGGTGACGTCGCCCGCACCGGCGCCGACCCCGCGCAGCATCCGGCGCAGCATGCGAGACCGACGCACGGTCCCCACCAGCGCATCCGTACGCGGACGCAGCGACTCCGCCGGGGCGCCGGCGAGGAGCTCGTCACGCAGGTGGCGGGCCTTGGCCGCGGGATCGGCCCAGCCTGCTGTGCCGAGGAGGCGGGCAAGGGCGTCGAGATGGCGGGCCGTGCGACGGCGTGCGTGGTCCGCGCTGCTGTCCGCATCGCTCCAGAACGACGGCGGGGCCGGTTGGCCGTGGGCAGGCGGATCGAGGATCCGGGCACTGGCCTCTTGCACGACGTCGCCCTGGAGGACCACCTCGACGACCAGGCCGGCGGGCCAGTCGGGCAGAACCGGGCCGAGCGGGACGCGCAACCGGTCGAGCATCAGCCCGTCGCGGTCCGGGCCGACATCGGCCATCGGCAGGCCGCCCGGCATCCTCATCCCGCCCCCGTGCTGGTGCCCGCCGTGCTGGTGCGCGTCGGGTTGCCCGCCGCCGGTTCGGTGCCCGCCGTGGTCGTGCCCGGCGTGCCGGTGCGAGCCGGGGTGGTGCTCGCTGTGTTCTGTACTCGCCCGGGCTGGTGCCCCCTGATGGGCAGGCGAGGAGGGCCGGGCGGGTTCGCGGCGTTGCCGGGCGGCGTCAGCGAGGTCGTCGGCGGCACGGTCCAGCGCGGGCGCGGCTGCGCTCGCCGTGGCGACGTCGGCCCGGGCGCGTGGGGCGGGAACCTGCTGCCACAGCAACTCGACGACGGCCGCGAGCTCGGGTCCGGGGACTCCCGCCACCACGAGCACATCGGTGTCGGCCGGACCCATGGCGACGGGCCAGCCACGCCTGGCGAGCTCGGCCTCGACCGCCAGGCGCTGGGCGGTGCCACCGACCGCGGGCACGACGAGCGCGTGCGGCCGGGCGGCGGCGAAGCGCAGCAGTCGGGCGGTCAGGTCCACCGCAGGGCTCCCTCCCGCCATGCGTAGACGACCCCGGCCAGCAGGATGGCCAGGAACGCGAACATCTCGATCACCGCGGCCGGGCCGACCCGCGACACGACGAGTGTCCACGGGTACATGAACACCATCTCCATGTCGAAGGCCAGGAAGACCATCGTCACGGGGTACCACCGGACGTGGAACCGGGAGAACGCATGCTGGGCCGGGGGCAGGCCGCCGCTGAACGGGGCGACCTCCAGCGCCGCCGGGCGCACCGAGAGCATGCGGGACACCCCGTAGATCAGCAGCACAATCACCAGGGCCACGCCGAGCAGGGCGAGCACCGGCCGGAACTCGGCCATCGGCACTCCTCCCGTTCACTCGATAGATACCTATACCCCGCACGGGCATCGTTGCCCAGCCGCCGGACGATGTCCACCCGGAGCGCTCGTCCGGGGTACTCATCCGGTCACAGCTCCGGAGCGGAGGGCGCTATGTCGGCTGCCGCCGGGTCCGGGTCGGGCCGCGAGGCCCGTTAAGTCTGAATTCGCACGCTTCTGGCGAATCAGCACGTGCCGTCGACGGAGTGCCATCGGATTTGCTGCGCGTTTTGTGATGAACGGTGGCTCCCGGAGATGGACGAGAGGGCTGCCGTCCCCGGGTGCAACGGGCTGGTACGAACCGACTACTGACCGCAAATGGTGATCGTTATCATGTGATTCTGGTCGGCCATACGGTCGGAGAAGGCCGAATAAGGACGGAGCTGTCACGTACGCTCACCAGGTCTTCTGCGGACGAGGAGCTGATGAGATGATCGGCGGATTCCTGGGCAAGGCAACAGGATTGGTGGCCAGCGGCGCGGTGGGTGCGGTCGCCTACGACGGGGTCAAGAGGCTGGTGCGCAGCGACGTGTTCCACGGCGCGGCGGTCACCGTCACCTCGTGGGGGCTGCGGGGAGCGCGGCTGGCGGAGACCGGTGCCGAGAAGGCCCGGCTCACCACCGCTGACATCGTCAGTGAGGCCAGGGACAAGGTGGGCGAACAGTCACCCGCTCCCGGCGGGGCGGCTTCGGCCCACAACCACGAGCACTAGGCACGCGTGGCGATCACCGTTGTCTCGGACGCGGCAGGCCGCGTCCGGTTCGACACTCCGGAGCTGATCGGTAGTTCGCCCCTCGCCGTCGCGGTCGAGGACGCCGTCGACGCCGTGCCGCACGTGCGTCAGGTGTACGCCTACCCGCGCACCGGCAACGTCGTCGTCTGGTTCGATCCGCAGCGCTGTGACCGCACCGAGCTCGTCGAGGCGATCGGCAAGGGGCTGGGTGCCGACCCCCAGGCCACGGCCGAGCGCACTCCGCGTTCGGCGGACTCCACCAACGGCGGTCTGGTCCGTCTCGTCGTCGGCGGGCTGGCGCTGGCCGGGCTGGGCCTGCGCCGGTACGGGCTGCGCAGGCCTCCGATCCTCGGGCCCACCAGTCGCACGGTGGCCACCGGGGTCACGATCTTCACCGGTTACCCCTTCCTGCGCGGTGCCCTGCGCTCGCTCACGGGCCGCAAAGGCGCCGGCACCGACGCACTCGTCTCCGCGGCCACCGTGGCCAGCCTGGTGCTGCGGGAGAACGTCGTCGCGCTCACGGTGCTGTGGTTGCTCAACATCGGCGAATACCTGCAGGACCTGACGCTGCGCCGCAGCAGGCGGGCGATCTCCGAACTGCTCACCGGCGCCCAGACGAGGGCATGGATCCGGCTCGCCGACGGCGCCGAGCTGGAGGTCGACATCGACCAGCTCGGGATCGGCGACCAGGTCGTCGTGCACGAGCACGTCGTGCTGCCCGTCGACGGTGTGATCATCGAGGGTGAGGGCATCGTCGACCAGGCGGCGATCACCGGCGAGCAGCTGCCCATCACCGTCGCGCCCGGCAGATCGCTCTACGCCGGCACCGTCGTGCTGCGCGGACGACTGGTGGTGCGGGCATCGGCGGTGGGCCGTGACAGCGCGATCGGGCGCATCATCAACCGCGTCGAGCAGGCCCAGCAGGACCGGGCGCCGATCCAGACCGTGGGCGAGAACTTCTCCCGCCGCTTCGTGCCCACGTCGTTCGCGCTGTCGGCGCTCACGCTGCTGGTCACCCGCGACGTCCGGCGCGCGATGACGATGCTGCTGGTCGCATGCCCGTGCGCGGTCGGGCTGGCCACGCCCACGGCGATCAGCGCGGCCATCGGCAACGGCGCCCGCCGCGGGATCCTGATCAAGGGCGGCGCGCACCTCGAGGCGGCCGGCCGCATGGACGCCGTGATCTTCGACAAGACCGGCACCCTCACGATCGGCCACCCGATCGTCACCAACGTCGTCTCCTTCCACGACGCCTGGACGCCGGAGCAGGTACTCGCCTACGCCGCGAGCTCGGAGATCCACTCGCGGCATCCGCTCGCCCAAGCCGTCATCCGGTCCACGGAGGAGCGGCTCATCACGATCCCGCCGCACGAGGAGTGCGAGGTGCTGCTCGGGCAGGGGATGCGGGTGGAGTCCGACGGGCGAATCCTGCTGATCGGCAGCCGCGAACTCCTGGGGCAGGAGGGGATCCCGATCAGCGCCGCGGCCGACGACTGGGTCCGCAGGCTGCAAGCGGCCGCCGAGACCCCCCTGCTGCTGGCCGTCGACGGCACCCTGGTCGGCCTCGTGTCGTTGCGGGACACGCTGCGCCCGGAGTCCCGCGACGTGCTCGATGCGCTTCGTGCCGATGGCGTGCGCCGGATCGTGCTCCTCACCGGCGACCACTCGGAGACGGCCGCCGCCGTGGCCGCTGAGCTGGGGATCGAGGAGTTCCAGGCGCAGGTATCACCCGAGATGAAACAGGATCTCGTCCGATCCATGCAGGACGAGGGGTACACCGTCGCGATGGTGGGCGACGGCACCAACGACGCCCCCGCGCTGGCGCTCGCCGACATCGGCATCGCGATGGGGGTGGCGGGCACCGACGTGGCGGTCGAGACCGCCGACGTCGCCCTGGCCGGCGACGACCTGCGCAAACTCCTCGATCTACGGGACCTCGGGCGGCGCAGCATCGGCCTGATCCGGCAGAACTACGGCATGTCGATCGCCGTCAACGCGGCCGGCCTGGTCGTCTCGGCCGGGGGAGCGATGAGCCCGGTGGTGGCGGCCATCCTGCACAACGCGTCGTCCGTGGCCGTGGTGGGCAACAGTTCCCGGTTGATCCGCTACCGGCTGGATCGCTAGCCGACCCTTCTGACGGCTCCAACGCGTCGCCGGCTCCGGGAGGCCGCGCCGACCCCTCCGCTTGGATCATCGACGGGCCGCGGAACAGGGGCCGGCTGCCCGCCTCGGGCGTTGATCACCGTAAGGGGGACGTGGAGCCGTGTGTGGCACTGTCGTCGGTCCCGAGCTGGTGATCATGACCGGAGGCGCGGAGTTGGTGCGGCCCCGGAGGTTCTCCCGGCGCGCCGTCGGACGTTCATCGCGACTTCGGGACGTGGATCCGTGTGTGGTGCGGTTGCCGGTGCCCGTTTGGCGATCATGGCTCGGGGCGGGGCTGGTGGGCCCTGCGGGTGGTGCCTGCACGGCCGCCTTCGCACCTTGATCATCGCTTCGGGGCGCAGAACCGTCTGTGGTGCGGTTGCCGGCACCAAGATGGCGATCATGACCGGGGGCGGGGCCCTGCGGGCTGTGCCTGCACGGCGGCTTTGGCGCCTTGATCATCGCTTCGGGCCGCGGAGCCGTGTGTGGGACGGTTGCCGGTCCCAAAATGATGATCACGAGCTGGGCGCGCGGCTGGTCGGCCCTGCGGGCTGTGCCGGCATGGTCGCCTTGGCGCGTTGATCATCACTTCGGGGCGCAGAACCGTGTATGGCACGGTTGCCGGTCCCGAGATAGCGATCATGACGGGGGCTCGGGGCCTGTGCGTCCCAGCGGACCGTGCCGGCACGGCCGCCTCCGGCACTGATCACCACTGCAGGAGGGTTGGCCGCCACTGGTCGGTTCGCCCGGCAACCCGGACGCCGTGGGGCGGTGCGCACCCCGAACCGTAGCGTCGCCGGTGATCACGGGATTAACACAGCCATTATCGCGTGGAAACCGACTCCGGCGATTGCTGACTGATACTCGCAGGAAGTATCTCAGCGTGAATAGTCGGAGGTCAGTGCGTGTCGCATGATCCGTCGCTCATGATTACCAAGCCCACCACTGGGGCAGGCGATGTGGGTATCGCCGCCCGGGAAACCTTGGAGGACTACACGCTGCGCTTCGCTCCGCGCAGCTACCGGAAGTGGTCCACCGGCGTGGTGGCTGTTTCCGCGCTCGGCGGCATCGCCTATCTGGCCGATTTCTCCATCGGTGCAAACATTGGAATCTCCTACGGCACCACGAACGCGCTGTGGGGCATTCTGGTGTTCGCGGTCGTCATCTTCGCCACCGGATTTCCGCTCGCATTCTACGCAGCGCGGTACAACCTGGACCTCGATCTGATCACCAGGGGCAGCGGGTTCGGGTACTACGGATCAGTGGTCACGAACGTCATCTTCGCGACGTTCACCTTCATCTTCTTCGCGCTCGAGGGCTCGATCATGGCGCAGGGCCTCGAACTCGGCCTGCACATCCCGCTGTGGCTCGGCTACGCCGTGTCGACGCTGATCATCTTTCCGCTCGTCGTCTACGGGATGTCGTTGCTGTCGAAGTTGCAGGTCTGGACCACGCCCTTGTGGCTGGTGCTGATGGTGCTGCCGTTCGCCTACCTGTTGATCACGCACCCCGACTCGGTGGGTTCGTTCTTCGCCTACCAGGGTCAGAACGGGCAGGGTGCGCCCAGTCTCGGCTCGGTCATGCTCGCGGCCGGTGTGTGCCTGTCGCTCATCGCCCAGATCGCCGAGCAGATCGACTACCTGCGGTTCATGCCGCCCCGCACGCCGGAGAACTCACGGCGCTGGTGGACGGCCATGATCCTCGCCGGGCCGGGCTGGGTGATCTTCGGCGCGATCAAGCAGGTCATCGGGCTGTTCCTCGCCGTCTACATCATCGCCAACGTCGCCGAGGGCGCCACCGTGGCCAACCAGCCCGTGCACCAGTTCCTGGAGATCTACCAGGACATCATGCCCGGCTGGGCCGCCCTGACCCTCGCCGTGGTGCTGGTCGTGATCAGCCAGATCAAGATCAACGTCACCAACGCCTACTCCGGTTCGCTGGCGTGGACGAACTCCTACACCCGCGTGACGAAGCACTACCCGGGCCGCCTGGTGTTCCTCGGCGTCAACCTGGCGATCGCGCTGATCCTGATGGAAGCCAACATGTTCGACTTCCTCAACACCATCCTCGGGTTCTACGCGAACTGTGGCATGGCCTGGGTCGTCGTGGTGGCCTCGGACATCGCGATCAACAAGTACCTGCTGAAGATCTCGCCGAAGAAGCCCGAGTTCCGCCGCGGGATGCTCTACGCGATCAACCCGGTGGGCTTCGGGTCCATGGTCATCGCCGCCGGCGTGTCGATCGTTGTCTTCTTCGGCGGCCTCGGAGCGGCGATCCAGCCGTTCTCGCCCCTCGTCGCCATCGGCCTCGGCGTGGTCCTGCCGCCGGTCATCGCGCTCGCCACCCGGGGGAAATACTACCTCCGGCGCGACGACGACGGCATCGCCGCGCCGATGTACGACGAGCACGGCAACCCGTCCGGCGAGGTGCTCGACTGCCACGTCTGCCGTCAGGAGTTCGAGCGGCCAGACATGGTCGCCTGCCACACACATGATGCCCACGTGTGCTCGCTGTGCCTCAGCACCGACAAGGTCGGCGACCACGTGCTCCCGGCTCGGAGTGGGTGACCGCCACGGGGCGTGAGGTCGCCATGCCCGGGAACGCCGGCCCGGCGGTCCGCGGACTCGTCGCTTCGCGCGACGGGGTCCCGGCCGCCGGGCCGGTTCCATGTCCGGCGGATCATTCGGCGGCCGAGTGCAACTGCCCGCCGATGCGGTGGGCGACCGCCCGGGCGGTGCGGTTCACCTCGGCGACGAGCACGGTCTGCTCCTCGGCGGGTGCGTAGTCGGGGAAGGTGAGGGTCACACTGGCCACGGGGTAGGCCGCGCTGTCGAGCACCGCCACGGCGACGGAGACGAGGCCGGGGGTCACCTCGCCGTCCTCGATCGCGTGGCCGCGGCGGCGGGTCTCCACCAGGATCCGGCTCAGCGCGGACAGCGACCGCGGCCCCACCTCGTGACGTGTGACGAACGCGTCGGGCTCGGGATACAGCGCTCGCACGTGTGCCCTGGTCAGAGCGGCGAGCATGGCCCTTCCGCTGGCGGTGAGGTGAGCGGGCAGCCGCACCCCGACGTCGGTGACGAGGGGCGGGCGACCGGGCGCGCGCTCCTCGATGACGTAGATGACCTCCCGGCCGTGCAGCACGGCCAGGTGCGCCGTGTGCCCCGTGCGGTCGACGAGCCGCCCGAGCGGCACCCTCGCAATGCGCTGCAGCGGCGCTTGGCGGACATACCCCGTGCCGAGCTCGTAAGCGGCCACTCCGAGGCTGTAGCGCCGTTCGTCGGCCAGGTGCACCACGAACCCGCTCTCGGCGAGCGTGGTGAGCAACTGGTAGGTGGTGGAACGGGGAAGCTGCAGGTCACGGGTGATCGCGGCCGCGGGCACGGGTGCGGCCTGTCGGGCGAGGTAGCCCAGGACGGCCAGCACCTGGTGCGCCGCGGGCACCTTCACCGCCTGACCGGGCACCAGGTGACGCTAGCAACTGTCCGGGATCCCGGACAGTGATCTTGGGTGGCATGTGGTGGCCGGGTGGGCGTTCGGTGTCCCATGCACTGATGCAGTCAGTCACCGTCGGAACCGGCCCGCTGTCCCGCACAGAGATCCTCGCCGTGGCCCGGGAGGGGGCCGCTGTCGTTCTCTCGGCGGATGCTGAGTACGAGATCGCCGCAAGCCGCAAGGCCGTCGAGGCGCTCGCATGTGATGTACGGCCGCACTACGGGGTGTCGACGGGGTTCGGGGCGTTGGCGACCCGGCACATTCCGGTGGAGCTCCGGGGGCAGTTGCAGCGCAGTCTGGTGCGGTCGCACGCGGCCGGCTCGGGGCCGGAGGTCGAGCGGGAGGTTGTCCGCGCGCTCATGTTGCTGCGGCTCTCGACGCTCGCGACGGGCCGGACCGGGGTGCGGCCCG
The DNA here is from genome assembly GCF_039534065.1 of Pseudonocardia yunnanensis. NCBI lineage: Bacteria > Bacillati > Actinomycetota > Actinomycetes > Pseudonocardiales > Pseudonocardiaceae > Pseudonocardia > Pseudonocardia yunnanensis. Next base: position 187,058 of record NZ_BAAAUS010000027.1, read on the forward strand.
AGACGGCGCGGGTGTACGCGGGGATGTTGTCGGCGGGGATCACCCCGGTGGTGCGGGAGTTCGGGTCCCTCGGCTGCTCCGGCGATCTTGCGCCGCTCGCGCACTGCGCGCTCGCGGCGATGGGAGAGGGCGAGGTTCGCAACGCCCTGGGCGAGCTGCAGACCGCCGCCGATGCGTTGGCCGCGGCGGGGATCGCGCCGGTGGTGCTGGAGGAGAAAGAAGGCCTGGCGCTGATCAACGGCACCGACGGGATGCTGGGGATGTTGGTGCTGGCGTGTGCTGATCTGCGGCGGTTGTTGCGCACGGCGGATGTCGTGGTGGCGATGAGCGTGGAGGCGTTGCTGGGTACGGACGCGGTGTTCGCGCCGGACCTGCAGGCGTTGCGTCCCCATCCGGGGCAGGCGGAGTCGGCGGCGAACCTGCGGGTGCTGCTCGCAGGGTCGGAGGTGATGGAGAGTCATCGGACCCCGGAGTGCACGCGGGTGCAGGATGCGTACTCGCTGCGCTGCGCCCCTCAGGTGCATGGTGCTGCCCGCGACACTCTGAGCCACGCGGAGGTGGTGGCCGGCCGGGAGCTCTCGGCGGCCATCGACAACCCGGTGGTCATGGAGGACGGGCGGGTGGAGAGCAACGGCAACTTCCACGGCGCCCCGCTGGGGTACGTGCTGGACTTCCTCGCGATCGCGGTGGCGGATCTCGCATCGATGAGTGAGCGGCGCACCGACCGGTTCCTGGACGTGGCGCGGAACCAGGGGTTGCCGGCGTTCCTGGCCGACGACCCGGGCGTCGACTCCGGGCACATGATCGCCCAGTACACGCAGGCGTCGATCGTGGCGGAGCTGAAGCGGCTCGCCGTCCCCGCCTCCGTGGACTCGATCCCGACCAGCGCGATGCAGGAGGACCACGTCTCCATGGGCTGGGCCGCCGCCCGCAAGCTGCGACGCGCGTTGGAGGGGCTGACGCGGGTGCTCGGGGTCGAACTCATCACCGCCGCCCGCGCCCTGGACATGCGCGGCCCGCTGGCGCCGGCCCCGGCCACCGCGGCCGTGCGTGACCGGCTGCGGGTCGAGGTACCGGGTCCTGGCCCGGACCGGTGGCTGGCCCCCGAGATCGACGCCGCTGTCCGGCTGGTGGACAGCGGCGAGGCCTTGGCTGCGGCGGAGTCGGTGGTCGGCCCGTTGCGCTGACGCCGCTTGCGCAAGGCGCACGTCAGGGCACTACTCGTATCTGCGAAGGAAACCACGTCCGACCCGACGAACGAGGAGGAACGCCATGGAGGGCGCCCGTCCCGTCCGAGCCGCCCGTGGCACGACCCTGACCGCACGGTCCTGGCAGACCGAAGCGCCGCTGCGGATGCTCTGCAACAACCTCGACCCTGAGGTGGCGGAACGGCCCGACGACCTCGTCGTCTACGGCGGCACCGGGCGCGCGGCGCGCGACTGGGCGTCCTTCGACGCGATGGTGCGCACCCTCACCACCCTCGCCGACGACGAGACGATGCTCGTGCAGTCCGGCCGTCCGGTCGGGGTGCTGCGCACGCACGAGTGGGCACCGCGCGTGCTCATCGCCAACTCCAACCTCGTCGGCGACTGGGCCACCTGGCCCGAGTTCCGCAGGCTCGAGCGGCTCGGTCTCACCATGTACGGGCAGATGACCGCGGGCTCGTGGATCTACATCGGCACCCAGGGCATCCTGCAGGGCACCTACGAGACCTTCGCCGCCATCGCCACCAAGCGGTTCGGCGGCTCGCTCACGGGCACGCTGACCGTCACCGGCGGCTGCGGTGGCATGGGCGGCGCGCAGCCGCTCGCCGTCACCCTGAACGGCGGGGTGTGCCTCGTGGTCGACGTCGACCCGGCCCGGCTGCGGCGCCGGGTCGAGCACCGTTACCTCGACGAGCTGGCCAGCGACCTCGACGATGCCGTGGCGCGCTGTGAGCGTGCCCGGCGCGAGGGCACGGCGTGGTCGGTCGGGCTGGTCGGCAACTGTGCGACCGTTCTTCCGGAGCTACTACGCCGCGGCGTAGAGGTAGACATCGTGACCGATCAGACCTCTGCGCACGACCCGCTGTCGTACCTGCCCGTCGGCGTGGATCTCGACGACTGGCCGGAGTACGCGGCGTCGAAGCCCGAGGAGTTCACCGACCGGGCGCGGGAGTCGATGGCGCGCCACGTCGAGGCCATGGTGGGCTTCCTCGACGCGGGCGCCGAGGTGTTCGACTACGGAAACTCGCTGCGCGACGAGGCCCGGCGGGGCGGCTACGAGCGCGCCTTCGCGTTCCCCGGCTTCGTCCCGGCCTACATCAGGCCGCTGTTCTGCGAGGGCAAGGGCCCGTTCCGGTGGGCGGCGCTCTCGGGCGACCCCGCCGACATCCACGCCACGGACGACGCCGTGCTGGAGCTCTTCCCCGACAACGACCGCCTGCACCGCTGGATCCGGGCAGCTCGTGACCGCGTGGCGTTCCAGGGCCTACCGGCTCGCATCTGCTGGCTGGGCCAGGGCGAGCGGGACCGTGCCGGGCTGCGGTTCAACGAGATGGTCGCCTCGGGTGCGCTCTCCGCACCCGTCGTGATCGGCCGCGACCACCTCGACACGGGCTCGGTGGCCTCTCCGTACCGGGAGACCGAGGCGATGGCCGACGGGTCGGACGCCATCGCCGACTGGCCCCTGCTCAATGCGCTGGTCAACACCGCATCGGGCGCGAGCTGGGTGTCGATCCACCACGGCGGCGGGGTCGGGATCGGGCGGTCCCTGCACGCCGGGCAGGTCACGGTCGCCGACGGCACCGAGCTCGCCGCCCGCAAGATCGAGCGCGTGCTCACCAACGACCCGGCCAGCGGCGTGCTGCGCCACGTCGACGCCGGGTACCAGCGGGCGTCGGAGGTGGCGACGGCGCACGCCCTGCGCGTGCCGATGGCCGAAGTCGGAACCGCTCGGTGAGCGCTCCGTCGCGCATCGAGCGCCGGTCCATCGACGTCGTACCCGACGCCGAACGGCACGGTTCCCCGTTGAGCCAGTTCACGCTGTGGTTCGGGGCGAACATGCAGATCACCGCGATGGTGGACGGCGCACTCGCGGTGGTCTTCGGGGCCGATGCCCTGTGGGCGATCGTCGGGCTCCTGATCGGCAACATCGCCGGTGGCGCTGTGATGGCCCTGCACTCCGCGCAGGGTCCGCGGCTCGGGCTCCCGCAGATGATCTCGAGCCGGGCGCAGTTCGGGGTCTACGGCGCGATCGTTCCGCTCGTGCTCGTCGTGCTGCTGTACCTCGGCTTCGCCGCCACGGGCACAGTGCTCGCCGGGCAGGCGATCAACGAGATCCTGCACGTCGACACGCCCGCGGTCGGCATCGTCGTCTTCGGGCTGCTCACCGGGATCGTCGCGATTCTCGGGTACCGCTACATCCACATGCTCGGGCGCATGGCGACCGTCGTCGGCATCCTGGGGTTCACCTACCTCGCGATCATGCTCGTCACGCAGTACGACGTGGGGGCGTTGCTCGGGGTGATCCCCTTCGACGGCGCGACGTTCCTGCTCGCCATCTCCCTCGGCGCAGCCTGGCAGCTGACCTACGGCCCCTATGTCGCCGACTACTCGCGCTACCTGCCCCGCCACACGAGCGAGAGCGTGACGTTCCATTCGACGCTGTGGGGGAGCGTGCTCGGCTCCCAGTGGTCGATGACGCTCGGCGCGCTGATCGCTGCCATCCCGGCTGCGTCCGGTGGGAGCTTCCTGGACCAGCAGGTCGGATTCCTCGGTGAGCTCTCCGGCGGCGCGGTGGCCGCGATCGCGATCTACCTCGTGATCGTGGTCGGCAAACTGACCGTGAACTGCCTCAACGCCTACGGCGGGTTCATGTGCATGCTCACCACGGTCACGTCGATGACGCGGGCGGTCCGGGTGTCGCGGGCCGGCCGGGCGGCCTTCATCGTGGGGTTCGTCCTGGCGTCCGTGCTGATCGCGCTGCTCGGCTCGGCGAACTTCCTGGACAACTTCCGCCAGTTCATCCTCGCTCTGCTGATGGTCTTCACACCCTGGAGCGCGATCAACCTGATCGACTACTACCTGATCTCGCGGGAGCGGGTCGACGTGCCGGCGCTCTACGACCCCGACGGCCGCTACGGCCGATGGAACGTCGTCGCGCTGGTCTCCTATGCGGTGGGTGTGCTCGTTCAGATCCCGTTCATGGCGCAGGCGCTCTACACCGGCCCCGTCACCGAGGCCCTCGGCGGTGCGGACATCTCCTGGCTCGTCGGCCTCGCCGTCACCGCTGCCGTCTACTACCCGTGGGCGAGGCGGACCACGGACGTGCCGGCCGAGATGATCTATCCGCCCGGAACGCTCGCCGCGGGGGCCGGCTCGCGATGAGCGAATCATCGGCACACCGTTTCGATGCGCTCTGGGCCGATCTCGAGCGGGTCGGCCGCCAGGGGAGCTCCGGTGGATACCGGCGCTTCGCCTGGACGTCGACGGACGCCGCGTTGCGCGAGTGGTTCACCGGCGAGGCACAGGAACGCGGGCTCGACGTCACCAGCGACCGGGCGGGGAACCTCTGGGCCTGGTGGGGCGATCCCGACGCCGACGGGCCCGGTCTGGTGGTCGGCAGCCACCTCGACTCGGTGCCCGACGGCGGAGCCTTCGACGGGCCGCTCGGCGTCGCGTCGGCGCTCGCCGCCCTGGATGCGCTGCGGACCCGGGGATGGAGGCCGCAGCGACCGCTGGGCGTCGCCGTGTTCTCCGACGAGGAGGGCGCGCGGTTCGGGGTCGCCTGCGCCGGGAGCCGGATCATCACGGGCGCTCTCGGCGCCGACCGCGCGCGGGCGCTGCGTGACGCCGACGGCACGACCATGGCCGAGGCCATGTCGGCTGCCGGTCACGACCCCTCCGAGGTCGGGCCTGACGAGCGCGCCCTGCGCCGCGTCGCCACCTTCGTCGAGCTGCACGTCGAACAGGGCAAGGGCCTGGTCGACGCGCGCGAGGGCGAGGGCGCACCGGTGGGTGTGGCGAGCTCGATCTGGCCACACGGCCGGTGGCGGCTCGACCTGCGCGGCCGGGCCGATCATGCCGGCACCACCCGGCTGGCCGACCGGGACGACCCGATGCTCGCTCTCGCCGCGGTCGTGGGCACCGCCCGCAGCGCGGCGGAGCGGCACGCCGCGCTGGCCACGGTGGGCAAGCTCGTGGTAGAGCCGAACGGGGTGAACGCCATCCCGTCGGCGGTCACGGCCTGGCTCGACGCGCGGGGGCCTGTGGAACAGGACGTGCGCGCAGTCGTCGCCGCGGTCGGTGTCGCGGCGGGAAGCGAGCCCGTGGAGGAGTCCTGGACCGCGGCGACCGACTTCGACGCCGCGCTGCGGGACAGGCTCGCCGCCCTGCTGGGCGAGGACGGAGCACCGGCGCCCGTGCTGGCCACAGGCGCGGGACACGACGCCGGGATCCTCTCGGCGGCCGGCGTCCCGACCGCGATGGTGTTCGTGCGCAACCCGACCGGCGTGTCCCACTCCCCGCACGAGCACGCCGACCCGGACGACTGCCATCGTGGCGTCGAGGCTCTCGTGCGGGTCCTGGAGGAGCTCGGGTGACGGTGTCATCGCCGGCGCAGACGTGGTGGTGCGAGCACGCCTGGATCGGTGAGGGCCCGATATCCCGCGTGCGTGTCGGCGTCCGAGACGGCTGGATCATCGCTGTGGAGACCGGTGTGGACGCCGGGCCCGGCGACGAGCGGCTGCCCGGCATGGTGCTGCCCGGGTTCGCCAACGCCCACAGCCACGCCTTTCACCGCGCGCTCCGTGGTCGCACCCACGATCGCGGCGGCACGTTCTGGACCTGGCGGGAGCGGATGTACGCCGTCGCCCGGCGGCTCGACCCGGACTCCTACCTCGCGCTGGCCCGAGCGGCATTCGCCGAGATGGCGCTGGCGGGTGTCGTCACCGTCGGGGAGTTCCACTACCTGCACCACGGCCCGGGCGGCACTCCGTACGCCGACCCGAACGCGATGGGCCACGCGCTGGTCCAGGCGGCCGCCGAGGCCGGGGTGCGGCTCACCCTCCTCGACGCCTGCTACCTGGCCGGGGGTCTGGACGCCGCAGGCCACACCCCGCTCGATGAGGTGCAGACCCGGTTCTCCGACGGGGACGTGGCGGGGTGGGCCGAGCGTGTCGAGCTGCTGTCGGACGGCGACTCGCTGCGTATCGGCGCCGCGATCCACTCGGTCCGGGCGGTGCCTGCTCCCCAGCTGCCGCAGGTGGCGGCGGCCGCGCTCGGTCGTCCTCTGCACGTACACCTCTCCGAGCAGCCGCAGGAGAACGAGGCCTGCCTCGCGTTCTACGGCTGCGCGCCCACTGCTCTGCTCGCCGGGCACGGCGTCCTCGGGGCCACCACCACGGCGGTGCACGCCACCCACCTCACGGAGCAGGACGTCGCGCTGCTGGGCGGTTCGCACACCACCGTGTGCGCCTGCCCGAGCACTGAGGCCGACCTGGCCGACGGGATCGGGCCGTTCCGCGCGCTGCGCGATGCCGGGTCGCCGCTGACGGTCGGCAGCGACCAGCACGTCATCACCGACCTGCTGGCGGAGGCGCGGCTCGTCGAGTGGCACGAGCGGCTGGCAGGCGGTGAGCGCGGCCGATTCACACCGGTCGCGCTGGTCGACGCCCTCACCGCGCAGGGGCACGCCGGCCTCGGCTGGCCCGACGCCGGCCGCATCGCCCCCGGGCAGCGGGCCGACCTGGTGGCGGTGCGCCTCGACAGCCCCCGCACGGCCGGGGCGGACCCCGCACAGGTGGTGCTGGTGGCCAGCGCCGCGGACGTCGACACGGTGCTGGTCGGCGGCGTGCCGGTGGTCACGGGTGGGGTACACCGGCTCGGCGACATCGGTGCCCTGTTGCGCGCCGCGATCGAGCCCATCTGGAGCGGGACATGACCACTCGTGCAGCGACGCTGATCACCGGCATCGCCGAGCTCGTCAGCAATGACCCGGAGCTGGGGGCGGGGCCACTGGGGCTGGTGCCCGACGCGGCTCTCGTGGTACAGGACGGCACGGTCGCCTGGGTGGGCCCGGCAGGCGCCGCACCCCCGGCTGACGAGCGCGTGGACGTCGGCGGACGGGCCGTGCTGCCGGGCTTCGTCGACAGCCACGCGCACCTCGTGTTCGCGGGGGAGCGGTCGGCGGAGTTCGAGGCGAGGATGTCCGGTGTCCCGTACGACGGCGGCGGCATCGCCTCCACTGTGCGGGCCACCCGCGATGCCGGCGATGAGCTCCTGCGATCGCAGCTGCAGCGTGTCGTCGCGGAGATGCGCGCCCAGGGCACGACCACCGTGGAGGTCAAGAGCGGGTACGGCCTGACGGTGGCGGACGAGGCCCGCGCCCTGCGGCTGGCCCGCGAGGTCACCGCGGAGACGACCTTCCTCGGGGCGCACGTGGTGCCGGCGGAGTACACGGGTCGCGTGGACGACTACGTGGCGCTGGTCACCGGTCCGATGCTGGCGGCCTGCGCGCCCCACGCACGCTGGATCGACGTCTTCTGCGAGCCCGCCTCGCCGCACGCGTTCGACGGCCCGGCGAGCCGTGCCGTGCTGGAGGCCGGCCGGGCCGCAGGCCTCGGCCTGCGGGTGCACGGCAACCAGCTGGGCCCTGGACCTGGGGCGCAGCTCGCCGTCGAGCTGAGCGCCGCCAGCGTCGACCACTGCACCTTCCTCAGCGACGCGGACGTCGACGCCCTCGCGTCCGGCCGGACCGTGGCGACGCTGCTGCCCGGTGTCGAGTTCTCGACCCGCCAGCCCTACCCGGACGCCCGGCGCCTGCTCGATGCCGGTGTCACGGTCGCGCTGGCCACCGACTGCAACCCCGGCACGTGCTTCTCGTCGTCGATGCCGCTCTGCGTGGCGCTGGCGGTGCGGGAGATGGGAATGACTCCCGTCGATGCCGTGCTGGCGGCAACCCGGGGCGGGGCCGCCGCGCTGCGCCGCGATGACGTCGGTCACCTCGGGGTGGGGGCTCGCGCAGATATGGCCGTGCTGGACGCACCGTCCTACCGGTACCTGGCCTACCGGCCGGGCGTGCCGCTCGCGCACACCCTCGAAGTCGCGTGAACCGCATCGCCACGAGTCACGTTCATGTCGGACAGGCGGCGCGTGCGCGTGCGGCCTGTCGGTGCCCGGGCGACCGGCCGCGCGATGCGGCGGCCCAGGCATCTGGCCGGACGATGAGGAGTCTCGTGTGCGTGCCCGTTCTGCTCGGTTGCTGACCGGCGGCCTGATGCTCGCCACCATCGGTCTGACCGCGGCCTGCGCAGGCCAGCCGGTCGTATCCGGTCCGGTGGCCGTGGTCATGCCGTCCGCGCCGTCGACGTTGGCCGCGCTCTCGGCGAGTGTCCGCGCCCCCATGGCGTCGGCGGCTGACATCGACGGCAAGCCCGTGAACTGCGGCAAGGTCGGCCCCACCGGCGGCAAGCAGGTGGACCTGATCGCCGAGCCCACTCCCGCAGGCACGGTGGGGTGCACGGACGCGATCACCGCCATCAGCCAGTACTACAAGCGAGCCTCTGCCCCCGTTGCCGGAGAGGGCACGGCCCGCGTCCGGAAGGTCGGGAAGTGGACGTGCTTGATCGACACCGGGCTTCCGGTCAGCCAGCGGTACATCGTCTGCGGCAGCACTGACGGTTTCGCCCTCCACACCCAGCCCTGACGGTCCGGACACGCCCGAGCGCGCGTGACGATCTTCGTCATCCGGTGAACCGGGTCGTCGCGCCCCGCGTTGATCACCAGCGGGTGGCGCGGAACGTGCGGCCCGTCAGTGCACGGCGAACGACCGCGACCACGCGGAGGCCCGGGCACCTGACCTGACAATGAGGAGTTTCCCGTGGGTGCCCGCTCTGCTCGCCTGCTGACCATCGGACTGATGCTCGCCACAGTCGGACTGGCCTCGGCCTGCGCAGGTCAGCCGGTTGTGACCGTTGCGCCGGCCGGCTCGTCGGTGGCCGTTTCCGCTCCCGCCGTGCCGGCCGGGCCCGGCGTGCCCGCCGAGCCTGCCGTGCCGGCGGAGCACGCCGGGCACGCCGCACCGGCCGAGCCCGCCGAGCCGGCCCCGGCCGCTGAGCCGGGCCCCGCTGCCGCGCCCGCCGATGAATCGCAGGCGGTGAACTGCGGCAAGGTCGGCCCCGACGGCGGTCAGCAGGTGGATCTGATCGCCGAGGCCACCGACGCCGGCACGGTGGGGTGCACGGAGGCGATCAACGTCATCACGCAGTACTACCACGATGCGGCGATCCAGGTCCCTGGCGACGGAACGTCGCGCATCCGGGAGATCGGGAAGTGGACCTGCGCGATCGACACCGGAGGGCCGGTCAGCAGCCGCCAGATCGGCTGCGGCACCGACGACGGCTTCGCCATGCACACCCAGCCCTGACCGCGGGCCGCCCCGGCGGTGCCTCGAAGCGCCGCCTCAGACGGCCGGGGTGTCGGCCCGCCGGTCCATGCGGCGCGACAGACGGGCGAAGACGGCGGGCGCCACGCCGTGCACGCGGGCACCGACGGTGAGCCAGCGAGGCACGAACACCTCGGCCCGGTCCCTCCGCACGGCCTCCACCAGCGCCTCTGCCACGCGTTCCGGGCTGACCGGACGCGGGAAGCGCCGGTGGTAGGGCTGCCCTCGCCGTTCGTAGTACGGGGTGGTGACCGCTCCCGGGAGCACAGTGGTGACCCCGACCTCCGACTCCACCCGCAGCGCGTCGGCGAACCCGCGCAGGCCTGCCTTCGTGGCCGAGTAGGTGGCCTCGTACGCCACCCCGATCGCCGCGACGGAGGCCACGAAGACGACGTGGCCGTGCGCGGCACGCAGGGTCGGTAGCAGGGTTCGAGTGATCTGGACGGGAGCGACGAGGTTGACCGCCAGCAGTTCGTCGACGACGTCGGCAGGCGTCTCGGCCAGGGGACCGGCCGCGCCGACACCGGCGCCGTGGACCAGCAACTCGGCCCAGCCGTCAGCGGCGTCGCACACCGCCTCGACTCCTGCACGGTTCCGGAGGTCCGCGACGACCGCGCGCCCCCCGGTGCGAACGGCGACGGCATCGAGGCGGGCCTGGTCGCGACCCACGAGGAGAAGCCCGCAGCCGTGGTGGGCGAGCCGCTCCGCCACAGCCGCCCCGATCCCGGAGGACGCGCCGGTGACGACCGCGTTGCGCGGTAGTCGCGTCATCCGGAGATACGGCCGTGCTGTACGCCGGCGTCACGGCGTGGGGGCAAGTACGTCGGGAGCTGGTTGGCTGCCGAGTCGGCCGTGGCCGCCCTGTGCCGCAGGATCCGGTGGCCTCGCGCGACGATCAGCGCGATCGAGCCGATGACGACAGCGGCGGCGATGCACTCGCCTGCGAGCTGGGCGGGGGAGGTGTCGAGCTCCTCGCCGAGCCAGCCCACTCCGATGAGGACACCGACCACGGGATCGACGCTGGTGATCACGGCCACGGCGGGGGCCACGAGCTGGCCGGCCTGGAACGTGTTCTGGCTCAGGAGGAAGCCGATCGGGCCGATGATGCAGACGATGTAGAGAACCGGGTGACGAAAGGGTTCGTCCAGCCCCAGCCGCAGTTGGCCCGTGATGACCTTCATCAGCCCGGCCGTGACGCCGTACAGCACGCCGGTGGCCAGTGCGAGCGCCAGTACTCGCGAGGGGTGGTCGACGCTGGCCGCGTAGAAGATGCAGCCGACCACCACGATGGCGAGGGCGATCGCCAGTGGCAGACCGGCCCACAGGTCGATGTCCCCGTCGGTCGAGCCGGCCGTCGGGCGCGCGAGCAGCAGGAACGTGGAGAGCCCCGCGGCACAGAGCAACGCACCGAGCAGGATCAGCGGGTCGGGACGATGGCCGGACATCAGCGCGGCGAACACGGCGGCGAAGGCCACGCCGGTGACGAGCAGCGGCTGCACCACGGCGAGCGGCCCGAACGCCAGCGCCACGATCTGGAAGAAGAGGGCCACGATCGTGGCTACCAGCCCGAGCAGCCACATCGGCCGCGCGAGCAGTTCCACGATCAGCCGCGGGCTCAGCGTCGGGGTAACGGCCACCTCATGGGTGGCGCGTTGCTGAGCGGCGCTGGCGAGCCCGAACCCGGCGGCGCCGAGTACGGCGGCCGGCACCGCTATCACCAGCGCGGTTCCCGTGTCCATCGTCACCTCCGCCCCCCGTCAGTCCACACGTTCCTGCATAGCGCTTAACGACGCCCTAACGCGATCGGGAATTCCCCCGATCTCGGGTATGAGTTGTGGATCCGCCGTGATCCCGATCGCTGTTGTGCGGCCCCAGTGGAGTGCCCCGACCGCCAGGCCCACGCCCTCGGCCAGCGGTAGCACGGGATAAACCTCGCGAATCACCCCACCGCGCGAATGCAGCGGTCGCCGCGAACCCGGCATCACCGAGGCCAGTGCGTGGAAGAACCGCCGCCCGTAAATCCGACGCACCAGCAGGGCCTGCGCTTCCCAAGGTAACAGCCCGAGGACGCGCAGAACTGCAGCTGCGCCTTCGGGCTGGCCCGCGGACGATCCCGCTGCCAGCGCTTTCTCCACCCGCGCGACCCGCTCGGCGGGGGTCATGTGGCCGGTCGGCAGGTCGATGGAAACCGCCGCGGTGCGGTTGCCCAGTGCCCGGCTGCGCACCGTGGCGCTGGTGCGGGTGGTCATCGGGACCATCGTGCGCACCGTGGCGGGCACGGTGCTCGGGTCGCGTGCGGTCAGGACGGAGTGCAGGGTCTCGGCGACCACTGCCAGCACCAGCACCGTGGTGCCGACGCCGTGGGCTCGGGCCGCCGCACGGACCCGTGCCCCGTCGAAACACACGCTGGCACGGCGGTGCGCGGTGCCCGCGATCGGACCGGCCAGTGGGGACGGCCCCGCCACTCCGGCGAGGGCGAGGCTCGCGACGCCCCGGACGACGACCGCTGCGCGGCGTGCCCGGTCGGCCACACCCGGTGCCGGGCCGGGTTCGTCGAGGGAGCGGCCGGCGATCGAGGGCGGGGTCTCGTCGGTCAGCAACTGGACCAACGCGGCGGTGACGGCGAGCCCGTCGCCCAGTGCGTGGTGCACCTTGGCCAGGACGGCGACCTCGCCCGCCGCCCGGTCGCGGGCGACCTGCAGTTCCCATCCTGTCGACACCGGGTCCACCACGGTGGCGAAGAACGTGGTCAGGGCGTCGTCCCAGGTCGGTGACGCGCCGTCCGCCCCGATCTCGACGATGTCGGGGTGCACGTGCCGGGCGGGGTCCGGGTCGGGGTCGACCAGCCAGCGCAGCGGACGTGCCAGGCGGGGGCGTTGCAGCCGGCGGCCGAGCAGCGGGATGTCCGGCACCCGGGAGCGGACGAGCTCGGCCAGATGGTCGGGCCAGTCGTCGCGGGCGTCGGGGTCCTCCACCAGGATGCGTGCGCCCACCTGCTGGGGGACCTCGGGCGTGGCGGCGTGCAGGAAGAGCGCGTCCTGCGCTCGTACCCGTGGCGCGAGCGGGGTGCGGGAATGCGACCCCAGTTCGGCGAGCGCGGCGACGTCGGCGGTGAGGTCGGTGCCGGTGAGGCGCGCCCGCAGTCGCCGGACGACGGCGTCGCGTGCTCCGGTGTCGCGAAGCTCGGCGACCGCCGCGTGCAGGTCCTCCGGCTCCGGGCACACCCGGGCGAGCCCGGCGTCCGCGAGCAGCGCCGCGGTGGCGCGACCGTGGCCGGGGATCGGTGCGAACAGCAGCAGCGGACGGGCGCAGGCCAGCGCCTCCAGGGTGGTGGCGCCCGCGGCGTTCGTGACGACGATGTCGGCGGCGGCCGTGGCGGCAGCGGGATCGTCGACCCAGTCCACCACCCGCATCGCCGCACCGCGGGGGTGCCGGCGCGCGAGCCGCAGCAGGCGGTGCCGGACACGCGAGTTGCGTCCGCAGGTCACCAGCACGTCGGCGCCCGCATCGAGCACGGCCGAGCATGCCGTGGCGAGGTCACCGAACGCCATCGAGCCGCAGGACACGTACACCAGCGGGCGGTCCCGCACGGCCTCCACCACTGGTGGGCCGAATCGGCTCGCGACCGGCAGGGCGGCCACCCGGACCGGTGCGGTCGGCGCGGCCCGGCGCACCAGCGCGGCGGCGGCGCTCGTGGACACCATGTGCAGGTCCAGCGCGGGGTCCACCCACAGCGGGTGTGGCGCCGGGTCGGCCATGACGGCGACCGCGGGCATCGGCAGCGCGCCGCGGCGGCGCAGCCGGCCGAGTCCGGTGATCCCCTCGGGGAACGTGGCCACGACGAGGTCAGGGGAGTGCCGGGCGATCTGCGCGGCCAGCCCCCGGCCGCTCCAGGCCCCGATCACCGCGCGGGTACCGGCCCGGAACGGGAGCACGTGCCAGAGCAGCCAGAAGTACAGCTCGTAGAGCCACGGCAGCCGGCGCATGCACCCCGCGTAGATGGCTCGGAAGAGCGGGCCGGTGCCCCGGCCCATCCCGTCGAGGGTGTCGGTCCACGCCACGTCGACGCCCGGCCATGCCTGGCGCGCGCGTTCCTCGATGGCGCGAGCGGCGGCGTGGTGCCCTCCGCCGATACCCCCGGTGACCAGCAGAATGCGCCGCGGAGCCGCCGCGGCGCTCGCGGACGACCCGGCCTGCGGGCCTGCGTTCGTGCTCGTGCCGGTGTCAGTGCTCATCGTGTGTGCTTGCTCATCGTGCGCTCATCCTGGCGTCATCCTGCGCTCGGCAGAGCGCGTCCGTGGCGTAATCCACCCCACCGGGAGATCGGTGCCGCGCTAGCGTGCCGGTGTGGACCGAGCCGAGAGGGACCGTGGCGACATGGGCGCCGACCGTGCGGACGGTCCTGCGCGCGTGGTCGTGCTGTCCGCGCCCGTGGGCGAGGGCCACGTGGCGGCGGCACGGGCGCTCGCGGCACGGATGCGCGAGCTCTGGCCTGCCGCAGAGGTGCTGGAGCTGGAGGGCACCGGGCGCGGCGGCTGGTGGCGGGACGTGCTGCTGCGCGTCTCCTACGACCTGACACTGCGGTTCGTCCCGCACCTCTACGGACTGGGCTACGACCTGCTCGTCCGGTTCCCGAAGGTCGCCGAGCTGTTCAAGGCGATGTCCGCAGGCGGCATCGGTCGCTCGCTCGAACCGGCGCTCACCGAGCTGGCCCCCGACCTCGTGGTCTCCACGTACCCGATGATCTCCGGAGGCCTGGCGTGGCTGCGCCGCCGTGGCCGGCTGCCCGGGCGCGCCGTGGCGGTGGTGACCGACGTCGCCGTGCACCCGTTCTGGGTGTGGCCCGAACTGGACGAGACGTGGACCCTGCTTCCCGCGTCGCGCGAGCAGGCGAAAGCCGTGGCTCCCGAGGCGGATGTCCGGTTGGCCCCCGCGGCGGTCGACCGGCGCTTCCACCCAGGCGACCCGGCCGCGGCCCGAGCGGCCACCGGACTGCGACTCGACGCGTTCGTGGTGTTGGTCACAGGCGGGTCGCTGGGCTTCGGCGGCCTCGAGACGGTGGTCGACGCCGTGCTGGCCGGTGGCGAGGACGTGCAGGTAGTGGTGCTGTGCGGCCGCAACGAGCGGCTGCGGGCGCGCCTGCTCGCCCGCCGGCTCCCGGTCGGCCGGTTGGTGGCTCTCGGCTGGACGGACCGGGTGGCCGAGCAGATAACCGCCGCCGACCTGGTGGCCACCACCGCGGGCGGGGTGATCGCCACCGAGGCGCTCGCGGTGGGCCGGGCCGTGCTGTTCGCCGCGCCCATCCCGGGGCACGGCAAGGCGGGCGCCACGATGACAGCAGAGGCCGGCCTCGCTGTGGTCTGCCCCACGCCCACCGAGGTGACGGCGGCGGTGCGCAGGTTGCGGGACGACCCGGGGGAGCGGGCCGCGCTCGCCGGCCGCGCGGCCGAGTTCGGCCGCGCCGACCTCGACGCGGAGCTGGCTGCACTCGCCACGCGGGTGTGAACCCGCGCGAGGCGTCAGACCACGGCCGGTGCGGCGCCGATCCGTAGCCGGATGCCCTCGCCCGCCAGCGACCGGCGGAACCACCACAGCGAGAGGGCGATCCCCATCACGACCATCGTGTAGGACCCGGCGGTCGAGACGACGAGGTAGTTGCCGACCGTCTGGGTGGCGAGCACGCAGAGCGTGGTGGCCCCGTTCACCAGGAAGACGAAGGCCCACAGCAGCGACACCCGCTTGAAGAACCGCTTGATGCGTGGGTGTCCGGTGAGTGCCTCGGGGAACGGGCAGAAGTCGTCGGCGAGCTTCGCCAGGAGCGGCCGCTCGAACCCGAGCGTGAGCAGCAAGGCCAGCGCGAAGACGAAGTTCTGCACCGTGGGCTGCAGGAAGTAGAAGAACGCGCTCCCGGTCCACAGCCCGATCGCGGTGCGTGCGATCAGCAGCCCCGTGCTGATCAGGAGCACCGCCGGCAGCCGCCTGCGCAGCACCAGCCTGCGGCTGATGGCGAGCGCGGACCACCCGAGGGCGGCGAACAGCCCGGCGTCGAACCCGGCCTGGGTGAAGAGCACCCAGAACAGTGCGAGGGGCACGAGGGTGGACTCCAGCAGCGGGGTGCCTGCGTGGCGAATCAACGACCCGATCGACGGGAGGTGAACCGTAATTCGGTGCTGCAGCATCCTCTGCCTCTCCGGCCGGCCGCGGGGTGGAAGCAGTGTACTGAGACCGGTAACGGGGCGATAACGGGCTCATCGTCCGGTTCTGACCGGTCCCTCGTCGGCTTCCACCGTGCCCACCACTATGCCCTTCTCCTCAACTACCCGCTGCGGCCCGCAGGGATTCCCGCAACGAGCCGAGAGTTGCGAGAACCGCAGACGGCTCGTAACCGCAGTGAGCCATGCAGTTCGCGCACCGTGGGTCGTTGCCGCGGCCGAACGCGGACCAGTCGGTGTCCTCGATCAGCTCCTTGTAGGTCTGCACGTAGCCGTCGTCGAGCAGGTAGCAGGGCCGCTGCCAGCCCAGGAGCGAGTAGGACGGGATCGCCCACGCCGTGCAGGCGAGGTCGACCTTTCCTTCGAGGAAGTCGAGGAACAGCGGAGAGTGATTGAGCCGCCACTTCTTGCGTCGGCCGCCGTCGAAGGCCTTGCGGAACAGCTCGCGGGTCTGCTCGACACCGAGCCAGTGCTCCTGGTCCGGGGCCTTCTCGTAGGCGTAGGCAGGCGAGATCTGCATGTTGTCGATGCCGAGCTCGTCGTTGAGGTAGTCGAGGACGTCGATCACGTCGTGCGGCGTGTCGGTGGTGAAGAAGGTGGTGTTCGTGTTGACGCGGAACCCCTTCTCCTTCGCCATCTTGATGGCCGCGACGGCCTGGTCGAAGACCCCGTCCTTGCACACCGAGGCGTCGTGACGCTCGCGCAGCCCGTCGATGTGCACCATCCACGCGAAGTTCTTGTGGGGTGTGAACCGATGCAGATGCTTGGGCAGCAGCACGGCGTTGGTGCAGAGGAAGACGATCTTCCCGCGGGCGAGGAGCTGCCGGACGATCTCGTCGATCTCCTTGTGCATCAGCGGTTCGCCGCCGGCGATGGACACCATCGGCGCGCCGCTCTCCTCGATCGCGCCGACGGCCTGTTCGACCGACATCCGCTGCTTGAGCAGCGCCGCAGGCTGTTCGATCTTGCCGCAGCCTGCGCACTTGAGGTTGCAGGCGAACAGCGGCTCCAGCTCGACGAGCAGCGGGAACTTCTCGACGCGCTTGATCTTCTGCTTCATCAGGTACGCGGCGAGTCGAATGGACTGGCGCATGGGCATGGGCATGATCAGCTCACCTCCTTGGGCAGGGTGAATGAGACGTCCTCGGTCCCGGTGGTGGCCGTGGTGACGGTCACCGGCCCGAGACCGGAGAGGCAGGACACCACCTCGTCGACGAGGTGGTCGGGTGCCGACGCACCGGCGGTGACGCCCACCCGGCGCACGCCGGCGAGCCAGCGCAGGTCGAGCTCGCCGACGTCGTCGACCAGGTGGGCAGGTGTGCCCTCGCGCCCGGCCACCTCGACGAGGCGGAGCGAGTTCGAGGAGTTCGGCGAGCCGACGACGAGCACCAGGTCGGCCTTCTGCGCCACCGCGCGCACCGCGCGCTGGCGGTTGGTGGTGGCGTAGCAGATGTCGTCGCGTCGCGGCCCGGCGAGCTCGGGGAAGCGATCGCGCAGCACGAGCGCGATCTCCTCGGCCTCGTCGGCGGCGAGCGTGGTCTGCATCGCGTACGCCACGTGTTGTGCGTCACGGGGCTGCACCGACCGCGCGGCGGCGACGTCCTCGACGACCACCACCTGCTGCGGAGCCTCCCCGACCGTGCCCTCGACCTCCTCGTGGTCGGCGTGGCCGATGAGGAACACCGTGTCGCCGCGCTCGGAGTAGCGGCGCACCTCGGAGTGCACCTTCGCGACGAGCGGACAGGTCGCGTCGATCACCGAGAGGTCACGGCCTCGTGCCTGCGCGCGGACAGCGGGGGCGACCCCGTGCGCGGCGAGCACGGCGACCGCGCCGCGGGGGATCTCCTCGACCTCCTGGACGAACACCGCCCCACGGCGCTCCAGCCCGCGCACCACGTGGGCGTTGTGCACGATCTGCCGCCGCACGTAGACCGGAGCCCCGTAGCGGTCGAGGGCCCGGTCGACGACGTCGATGGCGCGCTCGACCCCCGCACAGAACGACCGGGGCTCGGCGAGCTCGACCGTGCGCGGTGCGGTGGCGGCCAGCCAGTCGTCCAGGGCGGGCGCCGCGCGGCGCAGGGACCGGAGCGCGCGCAGGCCGTGAACGAGCGTGGAGGGCCGGTACAGCGGCGCGTCCGGCGTGTCGACGACGGCGCGGACCACGGCGAAGGGGCCACCCGCCGCTGCGTCGGCGAGCCAGGCCGACTCCATGTCGACGGCCAGCGCCCCGGTCCTGGCGAGCTCGGAGCGGCGGTCACCGTCGACGACGGACGGACTGGAGAAGACCGGCCCGACGTGGACGCGCAGGCCCACCCGGCGCAGCGCGGCCGCCAGCGGCACCGCGCTCGGCACCATGACCGGTTCGACCCCGTCGCCTCGCACCTCGTCCGCGACCACCAGGTCGCCGGGTCGCAGCCGGGCGTCGAGCGCTCCCGCCACTCCCGCGACGAGGACCGGCCGGGCACCGCCCGCGGCGATCCGGTGCGCAGCGGCACGCGAGCGGCGAGGGCCGAAACCCGTGCGGACGACCTGGGCGGCGCCGGGTCGCCTGCCGACGGCGATGCGCTCCGCCCGGAGAGGGGTGCAGACGACGGGGTTCCTCATCGGTCCGCGTCCAGGTAACGGCCGAGTGCGGAGACGGGGAACACCATCCGGTAGAGGTGGTAGTTGATGTAGAAGGCGCCCGGGAACCCGGTGCCGGTGAACTCGGGCTCGTCCCACGAGCCGTCCTCGAGCTGCGTGTCGACCAGCCACTGCACACCGCGCTCGACGGCCGTCGAACGCTCACCGGCCGCGAGCAGCGCGAGCAGCGCCCACGCGGTCTGGGACGCCGTGGAGGTGCCACGCCCGATCCACTCCGGGTCGGCGTAGGAGCGCAGGTCCTCGCCCCAGCCGCCGTCGGGGTTCTGGTGCAGCTCCAGCCAGCGCACCGCGGCGCGGATGGCCGGTGACGACTCGGGCACCCCGGCGGCGATGAGGGCCGGCACGACACCACCCGTCCCGTACACGTGGTTGGCGCCCCACCGGCCGAACCACGACCCGTCGTCCTCCTGGGAGGCGAACAGCCACGAGACGCCACGCCGGCAGGCCTCGGAGTCGGAGAGGCCCTCGGCAGCGAGCATCTCCACCATGTGCGCGGTGACGTCGGCGGACGGCGGGTCGATCACGGCGCCGAAGTCGCAGAAGGGCAGCTTCGTGATGATCTCGCGGGTGTTGTCGGCATCGAACGCGCCCCAGCCGCCGTCCTGCGACTGCATGCCGACCGCCCAGTCGACCCCGCGGTCCACGGCGGCACGCAGCCGTTCGGGCTCCGGGTGGGCGACGCGGCGCAGCGCCAGCACGACCTCGGCGGTGTCGTCGACGTCCGGGTAGCCGTCGTTGTCGAACTCGAACGCCCACCCGCCCGGAGCCAGGTGCGGCCTGCGGACGGACCAGTCTCCGGTGACGCGGATCTCCTCGGCGAGCATCCAGTCCGCGGCGCGCACCACGGCCTGGTCGTCGGGGGCGACGCCGGCGTCCAGCAGTGCGGTGACGGCCAGGCAGGTGTCCCACACGGGGGACTGGCAGGCCTCGAGCCTGCGGACCCACCCGTCGGGCGTCTGCTCGCGGACCAGGAACCCGTCGAGACCGGTGATGCCGGCCTTCATCGCGGGATGGTCCATCGGATAGCCGAGCAGGTGCAGGCAGAGCAGCGAGTACACCCACGGCGGCTGGATGCCGCCCCAAGAGCCGTCGGCCTCCTGGCGGGCGAGGACCCACTCGGCGGCTCGGCGCATCGCGAGCCTGCGCAGTGGCCGCACGGGGTTGCGCGAGTAGCGGTGCAGCACCTTGTCGAGCCGCTGGAACGCCCCCGGCCAGGACCACAACGGGGCCCGTCGCGGCCGGGCAGCCTGCCGCTGCCCTGGGGTGAGCCGTTCCCGCGGGCATTGCAGCTCGTCGATGCCGAACGGCAAGGGCCGCGCCGGCCGCAGGGTGGCGACGACGGTCAGCGGGACCACGGTCTGGCGTGCCCAGCAGGCCCAGTCGTAGACGTTGAGCGGGAACCAGCGCGGCAGGAAGATCATCTCCGGGGGCATATCGGGCAGGTCGTCCCACGACCACAGCCCGAACAGCGCGAGCCAGATCCGGGTGAACACCCGGCTGTTCTCCACCCCGCCCCAGGCGAGCACGAACTTCTGCGCCCGCTGCATGTGCTCCGCGTCCGGTGAATCACCGGCAAGCCGCAGCGCCACCCAGGCCTCGATGGTGGTCGAGAGGTCGCCGGGGCCGCCCCGGAAGTTCGCCCACGTGCCGTCCGCACGCTGCTGGGACCGGATCCAGCGGGCGGCCTCCTCGGTCTCCTGGTCCTCGCGGATACCGAGGAACTCCCGCAGGAGCAGGTCCTCGGCGTCCATCGTCACGTTGGTCTCGAGCTCGCCCTTCCACCAGCCCTGCTGATCCTGCTGGGCGCGCAGGAAGCCGACTGCGGCGTCGAGGGCCGAGTGCAGGCTGCGGGAGGTGGTCTCGGGCGCCGTGAGGGTCATCAGAACTCCCGGTCGGTGAGGTGGCGGCCGAGGGCGACGAGCTCGGCACGGGCGACAGGGGGGATGTCGACGCCGGCGAGGGCCTTCTCCGCCAGCGACATACGCCTGCGCGCCTCGGCGGCGGCCCAGTCGCGGCCCCCACCGGTCTCGACGAGCGCAGCTGCCCGTCGCAGGTCCTTCTCGTCGTCGCTGCTCCCGGCGAGCCAGCACGCGAGTTCCACCCCGGCCGCGCCGCCGTGGTGCACCGCGTACGTCACCGGAAGCGACTTCTTGCGAGAGCGCAGGTCTGACAACACCGGCTTGCCGGTGACCGTCGGGTCCCCCCAGATCCCGAGCAGGTCGTCGACGAGCTGGAACGCGGCGCCGACCTCGGCACCGAAGGTGCGCAGCGCCGCGGCGACCGCGGGACAGGCGCCGGCCAGCAGCGCCCCGATCTCGGCGCTCGCGGCCAGGAGCGATCCGGTCTTCCCTGCGGCCATGGCCAGGCACTCGTCCACGCTGACGTCGCCGCGCCGCTCGAACGCGACGTCCTCCGCCTGGCCGCGGATGAGCTCGCGGGTGGTGCGGGCGATCAGCGAGGCCGCGGCCGCCGCGTGCGGCGACTCGGACTCCAGCAGGATCTCGACGGCCAGGGCGAGCAGTGCGTCGCCCGTCAGGATCGCCGACGGGGCGCCCCACTGTGCCCACACCGTGCGGCGATGCCTGCGCTCGGTGTCGCCGTCCATCAGGTCGTCGTGCAGGAGTGAGAAGTTGTGCACGAGCTCGACGGCCACCGCACCAGGCAGTCCGACGCCGGCCGGGGCGCCGGCGGCTTCCGTGGAGAGCAGGGCGAGCGCGGGCCGCACGGCCTTCCCGCCGCCGTTGCCGGGCGAACCGTCGAGCTCGGTCCAGCCCAGGTGGTAGGACGCCTGCTCGCGGCTCGCGGGATCCAGCCGGTCGACAGCCCCCTGCAGTGCGGGGGTGACGAGATCGCGGCAGCGTCGCAGCGCCTCCACGGCTGTGGTCGAGGTGGTGGAGGCGGTCATGTCGCGACTCCCGCCGCGCGCACCGGTGCACCTGCCGCGGAGAGCACGGCGTCGGCGGCGGCGTTCCCGCTGCGGACCGCGCCCTCCATCGTGGCGGGCCACCCGGTGTCGGTCCACGACCCGGCCATGAACAGCCCGGGGGTCCGGGTCGTGGGAGGTGGGCGGAGCGCGCCGCTGCCCGGGGACGCCCGGAACGTCGCGTGCGGCTCACGTGTCACGAAGAAGTCCAGCACCCGCGCCTCACGCGCCGCCGGCAGCAGCGCGGCCAGGGCCGGCAGCATCTCCTCGCGCAACCGCGCCGCCGGCGTACGGATCAGGTCGTCGGCGGCCGACAGGGAGACGGCCAGGTACTGCGCCGGAGCCGGGTGTGTGCGATGCAGGCCGGACTGCTCCGTGCGGTCGAAGACCCACTGCACCGGGGTGTCCACGCCCGCCACGAACGGCACGTCGAGCACCGTGCGGTCGTAGATCACGTGCACGTTCACGATCGGAGCGCTGCCCAACGTCGTGGACCAACCCTGCGGCAGGTCGAGCGCCGCCGCAGGCAGCAGCCGCTCCGCCACCGTGGGCGGTACGGCGCAGATCATCTGGTCGACCACGGTCTCCTCCACCCTCTCGCCTTCACGCTCCGAGCCGATCTGCCATCCGTCTCCCGTGCGCTCCAGGGAGCGGACCTTCGTCGAGGTGTGCACCTGCACTCCGGCCTCGCGCAGCCCTCGCGCGGCCGCGTCGTCGTGCAGTCGTCCGAGCGGCACCCTGGCCCAGCCGATGTCGCCGGCCGCCGCGTCCGTGAGCAGCCCGAGCCGGAAGACGGTGGCCGCTGGTGCGAGCGACGCGGAGTCCGCCTTGGCGTTGAGCGTGGCCACCCCTACGAGGTCCCACAGCGCGTCGACGGCCCGGCGGCTCTGGCCGTGCTCGGCGAGCCACGTACCGAAGCTGACGGCGTCGGTTGCGGGGTCGGCCGGGTCCACCTTCCGCAGCGCGAGCGCTGCTGCGCCCAGTCGCAGTCGGTCCTGCAACGACAACGGACGGTGACACAACAACGCCCCCGCAAGGTGCAGGGGCGCAGGCAGCCGGGACCGGCGCAGCCGGCCGGGCCGCCGCCCAGGCATGCGGACGGGGATGTCCAGCCGATCCTGAAGTGTCACCAGGTCGGCCACCCCTAGCCGCCCGAGCAGCGCCCTGTAGGCCGTGCAGCAGCGCAGGAACACGTGCTGTCCGTTGTCGACGTCGAGCTCGCCGCGCCGGAATGAGGACGCGAGGCCCCCGAGCCGCGGCCGCGCCTCCAGCAGCGTCACCGCGAGCCCGGCGTCGGCGCACCGGAGAGCAGCGGTGATCCCGGCGAGTCCGCCGCCGATCACCCCGACCCTGGCGCTCGCGCCGTCGTCCGTACCGGCGCTCATGAGGTCTGGACTCCCGCGGGTGCTCGGCCGGAGAGCGCCCGTGCCGCCACCGCTGCCTTCTGCCAGCCCGACAGCGACCGCCGCTGGTGATACACCGAGGGCGGGTCGGCGGCGATGTCGTCGAGCAGCTTGCGGTAGATGCCGGACATCGCGGTGACGCAGGCGGCGCTGCGCCGGTCGAGCAGTGGCACGAGCTTGAGGCCTTCGGCGTACCACTCGCGTGCCCTCGCCGCGCTGAACGTGATCAGCTCCGCGAGGCCGCCGGTCTTGTCCACCAGCACCTCGTGCTCGTCGAGCACCAGTTCGACGCCGAAACGCTCGAGCTCCGCCCGGGGTAGGTAGATGCGACCGTTCTGCAGGTCCTCGCGGATGTCGCGCAGGATGTTGGTCTGCTGCAGCGCGATGCCCAGCACGTCGGCGTAGCGCGAGGCCTCGGGGTCCGGGCGCGAACCGAAGATGCCCAGGCAGAGCCGCCCTACCGAGCCTGCGACGCAACGGCAGTACCCGACCATGTCGTCGAACGACTCGTAGAAGCAGCTCGCGGTGTCGGACCGGGCGTCCATCGCGACGTCGGCCTCGACCCCGTCGACGAGCTCGTCGAACGCGCCGAGCGGGATCGGGTAGCGCGTCACCGCGTCGGTCACCGCGACGAGCACGGGGTCGGCCGCGTCGGGCGGCCGCCGCAGCGACTGCCGCAGGTCGGCGAGAGCGGCCACCTTCTCCGCGGTGGGCAGGTCGCCGTCGCCGATGTCGTCGATGCGCCGGGCCAGGGCGTACACGGCACAGAGCGCCGAGCGTTTCGCCGGTGGCAGCAGACGGATGCCGTAGTAGAAGTTGCGGGCCTCCCGCCGGGTGATGGCGTCGCACGCCTCGTAGGCGGCATCGAGCGGGGTGCGTGGCGGGGTCACAGCGTGCTCCGGATCAGGTCGGGGACGAGGTGCCTGACGACGTCACGTCGCCTGGCGGCCGGCGAGCCGGCCAGCACGTCCCACTTGGCGCGACGCAACGCGTCGGCCGCAGCCCGGCCACCGGCCACGTAGCCGGCGACGGCGAGACGGGCCCAGCCGTGCAATGTGCCGCTCATCGCCGCGGCGCCCTGGTCGAGGAGCGCCACCGCACGAGCGGTCTCGTGGGCGATCAGTCTGCGTAGCGCGGGCGGTGTGCCGGCCGCCCCGAGATCTCCCACGTTCAGCCGAGCGTCGTCGACGGATGAGGGGACGACATCACTCGGAAAGGTGATACCGAAGCGCTCGAGATCCTCGATGGGCAGGTAGACGCGGCCGCGGTCGCGGTCTTCCGCCACGTCCTGCCAGTGCTCGAGCAGCTGCAGTGCCGTGCAGACCTGGTCGCTCCCGCGTTCGACGGCGCTACCGGGCGGGGCGTCGACCTCGAAGATGGCGAGCACGAGCCGTCCGATGGGGTCGGCGGACAGCCGGCAGTAGCCGAGCAGGTCGTCCCAGGTGCGGTACCGCATGACCTCCTGGTCCTGCAGGTTCGCCGCGATCAGCCGGTCGAACGGCTCACGCGGCAGGCCCCCGTCGCGGGCCACGGGAACCAGCCGCTGCAGCACCGGCGCGAGGGGGCCGGGCCCCTCGCGTTTCCAGACCGCGGCGAGATCGTCGGAGAATGCGTGCAATTCGGACAACCGGTCCCCTGTGGACTCGTCACCGAGATCGTCGATCGTGCGGACCACGTCGTAGACCGCACGCAGCCGGATGCGCAGCCGGGCGGGGAGTATCCGCAGCGCTACCGGGAAGTTCTCTGCCTGTTCCGCACTGCGCAGCCGCGTCTCGGCGCCAGGCAGCGGCCCGGCGGTCGCGTCCTGTGTCGACGACGGTTCGGCCATGAGGCGATGTTGCCCGGGAACCGTCCACTGTCTCTGCGCATCTGTGGTTAATTATTTGGGGTCAATTTTGTCAAACTCGTACAACTCGGCCCCTGCTCGTGACCGGACAGGCGTACAAGATGTGTGTGGACGATCCAGATCCGTCGCTGGCCGGCTTGGTGCCTGCCCTGATCGACCGCCTTCCCGTGCTGCTGGACGAGGTGCGTCTGGCTCTGGAGGAGGACTGGCCCGACTACGCCCGGTTCCTGGCCGCCAACAGTGCGGAGGTGGGGGTGGCCGCCGACGCGGCCCTGAACCGGCTCGTCACGCTCGTGACGACCAGCGGTGCCGACGGCGGCGTCGAAGGTGAGCTCTTCGAGGAGATCGGCCGCATCCAGTGGCGGCAGGGGAGCGACCTGACGACGCTGCTGTCCGCCTACCAGATGGGAGCGCGCGTCTTCTGGCGCCACGTGTCGGCCGTTGCCGTCGAGCAGCGTGTCGAACCGCGCACCGTGGCAGCGCTGGCCGAGGCGGTCTTCCTCTTCGTCGACAAGCTCTCCTCGTCCTCGGCCCGCGGCTACGTCCTGGAGCAGTCGGAGGCAGCGGTCACCCGCGAGCGCCTCCGTGAGGAACTCGTCGGGCTGCTGCTCTCCGACAGAGCCGACCAGGCGGCGGTCCAGGCCGCGGCGGAGCGGGCCGAGTGGCCCTTGCCGGACGAGATGGCGGTGGTACTGGTGGAGCCCGACAGCCCCGCCTCGCACCAGGCCCTCGCCCGCCTCGACCCGTCGAACATCGTGTTCAGCCGCCCGCCGCTGCTGGGCGCGATCGTGCCGAACCCGTCGCGGCGCAACCTGCGCAGGCTCTCCACCGTGCTGCGCGGCACGCGCGCGGTCGTCGGCGTGGCGGTGCCCGCCGACCGGCTCCCGGCCAGCCTGCACATAGCCGAGACCGCGGCGCGCCTCCAGCGCAGCGGCGTGCTCGTCGACGATCCCGTGTTCACCGCCGACCACCTCGACGCGATCATCGTGCATCGCGACGCGGGGCTGCTCGACGCGCTGCGGGCCCGCGTGCTCGGTCCGCTGGCCACCTCGTCACCGGCGTCGCGGGAGCGGCTGTCCGAGACCCTGCTCGCCTGGCTGCGGCACATGGGCGACCGGCGGGCGATCGCCGCGGAGCTGCACGTGCACCCGCAGACGGTGCGCTACCGGCTCGCGAAGCTGCACGAGCTGTTCGGCGAGGATCTCGATTCGCCCAGTACTCGGGCGCAGCTGGTGCTCGCCCTCGCGTGGGGACCGCCTCAGCCCGTGCGACCGGCCGCGGGAGTGATGCCGCCCGGCACGGTCGGGCAGCCGCCGCGCACGGACTTCACGACTCCGCGCCGCTGACCCCGCACGCCGGACGCCGGACTCGTCTCGTTCCTGTCGGATGCGACCTTTCGTTCTGCTCTCGACTTATGCTCTGAATCTTCCGCCGGGTTGATCGGCGAAGTTACCCGCACGACCGGACGAATTGCCGACGTTGGGTTGTGGTCATCACATGTAACCGGCGCTACACCCCCGCCATTCTGTCGACACTTGGGGTGGGCACGGTCGTACCGTTGAATCAACATCTATTGCAGGAAGGTTCGGGGAATTGCAGAAGGAAATCCGGTTTGCGGGGATCGCGTCCGCCGCACGAGCCGCGGCTCGCAACCGGCGATCGATCTGACCAGCAGCAGCGGGGCACGGCCGTGGGGGTGGCCGTCCCGGCCCGTCGTGGCGCTCCGCTGACCCGACCACCGTGAAAGGACGACCAGTGCTCGAACGTTCTTCGTCTGACTACCTCGCGAGCGACCCCGGAGTGCTGCCCTGCTGGTGGCGCATGGTCGACCGACGGGACGGCGTGCACCTGCTGGTCGGGGGAGAGCTCGACAGGGCGAGCGCGGATCTACTCGACGAGGCGCTCCGGTTGCTCGAGATCTTCCCGCTCACGTCGCACGTCGACCTGTCGGCTGTCACCTTCGCCGACCCCGATGGCCTCGAGCCACTGGCCGCCAGTGCGCGACGGCGCGCGCAGAACGCTCTCCCGCCCCTTGATCTGGCCGGGGCGAACCGTCGTGTGCAGCGGACCTTCAACCGGTTGGTCGCCGACCCGCGGCGGGACCACGCGGCAGCGGGCTGAGGAACGAGAAGGCCGGACTCGCCGCGAGCGATCGGGGCGAGTTGCCGGGGTGGGCGCCGGTGCGGTGGGTCACGCGACCGAGGCCCGGTCATCATGCTCACCGGGAGCGAGCGACGGCTGACTCCGCGCACTTTTCGGTGTCACCATTGCCGTGATCGTTCGTTTTCGCGTGCCGATAACTGTCGGCAATTTCGCATGTCCGGACCACTGGTGCTCCGCGGGTTAAGGTCTTCGAGGTGCAGCGCCGTGTGACCGGCCCGGAACCCCGCTGGGCGTGGCGCGAAGCACTTCAGAGTTTGAGGAATCAGCGAACCTTCCTCGCGGTTGACACGTAGTAACCATAGAGAGACGGTCTCACACCGGCACTGGCGCAGCGTCGCGGCACATATCCCCCCGGTCTGCTCTCTCGGCTAATTCTCATACGGCGCGTCGTTCGGCGACGTGCCGCGGATCAGTTCGCCCTTTTACTGCCCCGACAGGTCACAAGTCGTTTCGTTCGAGGAGACATCGTGAGCACGCTGCTGCAGGAACCCGGCTCTCTGCCCGCCCCGCGGCCGCCGGGTCTTGTCCTGGTGGCGGCCGATCACGCGCAGGGTCCGCGGACCCACAGCGGTGAGCGTCTCAATCATCTTTTCGAGGATCAGGCCGATGGGATGCGCTCCACCGGGAATGCGGATCATCTGGCCGTGGACGCCGGTGAGATCACGCTGACCTTCGCGGAACTCGACGAGCGCGCCAACCGGCTGGCCCGTTTCTTGATCGCACAGGGTGCCCGGCCGGGCGACCGCATCGCGCTGCTGTTCGACCAGGCAGTGCATTCCTACATCGGGATGCTCGCCGTCCTGAAGATCAACGCTGCATACGTGCCGCTGGACGTCGGGTTTCCGTCCGACCGGATCGCCTACATCATCTCCGACGCGGGTGCGCGAATTGTGCTGTCGCTCTCGCACGTGCGGGACCGCGTCGACGGCCTGGAGGATTTCGCGCCCGGTCTGGTGTACGTCGATCAGGCCGCGAACGCGATCGCGCAGCAGAGCCCGACGCGGCTGTCGGACGCAGAGCGTGGCGAGCCGGTGGAGGACCTGGCCTACCTGATCTACACCTCCGGCACGACCGGACGACCCAAGGGCGTGGCGATCGAGCACGCCAGCATCTGCAACTTCGTGCGGGTGGCCGCGGAGGTATACGGGATCTCCGCCCAGGACCGCGTCTACCAGGGGATGACGATCGCGTTCGACTTCTCGGTCGAGGAGATCTGGGTGCCGTGGATGGCCGGGGCGACCCTCGTCCCGAAGCCTGCAGGGTCGACCCTGCTCGGCTGGGACCTGCACGACTTCCTGACCGAGCGGCACGTCACCGCCCTGTGCTGCGTGCCGACGCTGCTGGCCACCCTCGAGGAGGATCTGCCGGAGCTGCGGTTCCTGCTGGTCTCCGGCGAGGCCTGCCCGCAGGACCTGATCGCCCGCTGGTACAAGCCCGGCCGCCGGTTCCTCAACGTCTACGGGCCCACCGAGGCCACGGTCACCGCCACCTGGACCACGCTGGACCCGAACCGGCCGGTCACGATCGGGCAGCCGCTGCCGACCTACAGCACCGTCATCCTGGACCGCGACGACCCGCAGCGCGCCCTGCCGCACGGCTCGGTCGGGGAGATCGGGATCGCCGGGATCGGCCTGGCGGCGGGCTACCTCAACCGCGACGACCTGACGCAGAAAGCCTTCATCCCCGATTTCCTCGGCATCTCGGGCAACCCCTCCGGCCGGATCTACCGCACCGGCGACCTGGGCCGGGTCAACGAGGCCGGTGAGATCGAGTACATGGGCCGGATCGACCTCCAGGTCAAGATCCGCGGCTATCGCATCGAGCTGACCGAGATCGAGTCGGTGCTGCTTCAGGTGCCGGGTGTGGCCGCGGCCGTGGTCGACACGTTCGAGCCGGCGCCGGGCGCGACGGAACTGGTGGCCTACTACAGCCTGCGTTCCGACACGGCCGTGCTGGACCCGGAGGAGATCACGGCGCACCTCAAGGAGCGCCTGCCCACCTACATGGTCCCGGCGTACCTGGAGCAGCTCGCGGCCATCCCGATGACCCCGCAGGACAAGGTGGACCGCAGGGCCCTGCCCGCGCCCACCGAGCGGCGCGCCACCTCCCGTGGGGGAGAGCACGTGGCCCCGGCGAGCGAGACGGAGCAGATCCTCGCCGGTGCGCTGGCGCGGACGCTGGGCGTGAACCAGGTCTCGGTCGAGGACGACTTCTTCGACGACCTGGGCACCAACTCGCTGCTCATGGCCCAGTTCTCGGCCAGGGTGCGCAAGGAGACCGCTCTGCCCTCGCTGTCGATGCGCGAGATCTACCAGCACTCGACGGTCCGTGAGCTTGCGGCCACCGTGGGCGGCCCGATCCCGGCGGCTGAGCGTTCCGTCGACACCGGCACCGTGGTCCGCACCAGCACCGTCGGCTACCTGATGACGGGCGCGCTGCAACTGCTGACCTTCCTGGCCGTCACGTTCGTCGGCTCCTTCGTCGTGGACCGCGTGTTCACCTGGGCGTCCGACGGCACCGACCTGCTGCAGGTGTTCGCCCGGTCCGCTGCCGCCACCGCGATGGTCTTCCTCGCCACGGCCCTGCTTCCGATCGTGGCGAAGTGGGCCTTGGTCGGACGCTTCACGGAGCGGGAGATCCGGCTCTGGAGCCTGGGCTACTTCCGGTTCTGGCTGGTCAAGAACTTGATCCAGGTCAACCCGATGGCGCTGTTCGCCGGGTCCCCGGTCTACAACCTCTACCTGCGGGCCCTCGGCGCGAAGATCGGACGCGGCGCCACGATCCTGTCGCGCAGCGTCCCCGTCGCCACCGACCTGATCAGCATCGGAGCCGACTCGATCATCCGCCGCAACGTCATCTTCAGCGGATACCACGCTGAAGGCGGAGTGCTGCGCACCGGGCGGATCACCGTCGGCCGCGATGCCTTCGTGGGCGAGACGAGCGTTCTCGACATCGGCACGACGATGGGCGATGGCGCACAGCTGGGCAACGCATCGTCGATGCACGAGGGGCAGGTCGTCCCGGCCGGTGAGGCCTGGCACGGCGTTCCGGCCGAGCCCGCCACCACGAACTACCGGTTGGTCGTGCCGGCTCCGCGCGGCACGGTGCGGCGGTTCGTCTTCGGCACGGCCGAGATGCTGGGCTCGCTGGTGGTGCTGTCGGCGCTGTCCGGCGCGGTGATCACACTGCTCACCGCCGTTCCGCAGGTGGAGAACTTCTTCGAGCCCCCGGTCGCCGCGCTCGCCGGTCCCTCGTACTACCTGTCGCTGGTGGCGCTCTCGGCGGTGGTGTTCTTCGGCGGTCTGATCCTGTGGCTCGCAGTGATGTTCGTGGTGCCGCGCCTGCTCACCCCGATGCTCCGGACGGGCAGGACCTACCGGCTCTACGGGTTCCACCACGTCGTCGCGTCGCTGATCACGCTCGTGAGCAACTCGCCGTTCTTCATGACGCTGTTCGGCGACTCGTCGGCGGTTGTCGCGTACGCCCGCGGCCTCGGCTATGACCTGTCGAAGACGGAGCAGACGGGGTCGAACTTCGGCACCGAGCTGCAGCAGGACTCGCCGCTCCTGACGAGGATCGGGACCGGCACGATGGTCTCCGACGGCCTGTCGGTCCTCAACACCGACTACTCGAGCAGCTCCTTCCGCGTGTCGCGGATCGCGATCGGTGAGCGCAACTTCCTGGGCAACGGCATCGTCTACCCGGCCGATGCCAAGATCGGCGCGAACGTCCTGCTGGCCACGAAGGTCCTGGTGCCGATCGACGGCCCGGTGCGGGAAGATGTCGGCCTGCTCGGGTCGCCGGCCTTCGAGATCCCCCGCAGCGTCGCGCGTGACAGCCAGTTCGACGAGCTGAGGTCCCCGGAGGTGCTCCGGCAGCGGCTGCGCGCCAAGCTCCGGTACAACGTCGGGAGCATGGCGACGTTCCTGCTGGTCCGTTGGGTACAGCTGGTTGCGCTGGTGGTCCTTCTGGCCGTCAGCTCGGAGTTCTACGCGCGCTTCGGCGCCGTCGCCACCGTCGTCGGAATTCTCGCCGACCTGGTCTTCGGCACCCTCCTCGGAGTGTTCGCCGAGCGCGCCGTGATGGGGTTCCGGAAGCTCAGCCCGAAGTTCGTCTCGATCTACGATCCGTACTTCTGGCGCCACGAGCGGCTGTGGAAGCACAACATGATGCTCGGGATGGCGGGCACCCCGTTCCGTACCGTGCTCTGGCGGCTGCTGGGCGTGAAGGTCGGCAAGCGGCTCTTCGACGACGGCGGCTCGATCCCCGACAAGACGCTGGTGACCATCGGGGATGACGTCGCGCTGAACGCCGGCAGCGTGATCCAGTGCCACTCGCTCGAAGACGGGACGTTCAAGTCCGACCGCACGGTGATCGGCTCGGGTGCCACCATCGGCGTCGCCGCGTTCGTGCACTACGGGGTCACGATGGGCGAAGGCACGGTTCTCGGTGCCGACTCCTTCCTGATGAAGGGCGAGGAGACGGCACCGTTCACCCGCTGGGGCGGCAACCCGGCCACGGAGCTGCGGCCCGTCGTCCCCGCCTCCGTCGTCGCGGCCCTCACGGTTGCGGCCCCTGTCGACACCCTCACGCATGCTCTCGCCGCATAACCCCGGGCACTGACGCACGAACGGCACTCTCCGCGGAGAGTGCCGTTCGTGCGTTCGGTCGAGTGGGTCAGTGCCGGGGGCGGGTCGCGGCGTTCGCCAGCAGGACTGCGATCCAGGGCAGCACGCCGGTGAGCACGACGGCCACGACGCCGGCGACCGGCGTCCAGAGGTAGAGCGGGTAGGACGCCGCGAACCCGATGAGGTGGACGACCATCAGGATGACGTACGTGCGGCGGCGGTGCGCCTGCTCCTCGTCCAGGGACGGTGCGGCGTCGGTGATGACCGGTGGTCTGGTGGGCATGAAGACCTCCCGGGAAGCTTGTCGAGGGGACTCCCCGACAGTAGAACGCCGGGGTGCCGACATGGCGTCCCGCGCTACCGAGATGCCGATCATATGGCCTGTGATCAGCGCAAACGCCACTTCGGCCACGGCCGTTCGGCCCTATCCGGTCCGCTGCAGCCGGGCTTACGCTGGCCCGGTTCGGAGGCCCCGGACACGCTGCGAGATGTGATGGCGACGTACCAGTTCCGCTGCCCGGAGTGCGACCCGCGGGTCGCCGCAACTCCGGCCCGGACGGCGCGAGATCGCGCCGGCCGCTGCGGGCGGGGGCGCGTCGGCAGCCCGCGCGCATCCGCACGGACCAGGGACTCGACAGGCACCGGCTGCGCGAGGACGCGGTCTGGGACGTCCCCGTGGTGCCCGCTGCGACCGCACCGGGCACCCGTCGCCGCCCCAGCTCGGCGCTCCGCTCCACCGCGTTGCCGCTGACCTGATGGTCGACCGGCGCCACGTCGCCGGGTCATGGGCGCAGCGAGGAGGACAGAGATGGCCATTGTTGGTCTGCTGTACGTCGGAGCGGTGCTGTTCATCAACGGCCTGTTGCTGGTCGGGGCCGTCGAGGGTAGAGCGGCTGCGCCGATCAACCTCTTCGTCGGTGGGCTGCAGGTCGTCACACCGCTGTACCTGATCTTCACGTCGGGTGGCGACCCGGCGGTGATCCTCGCGGCGTCGGGCCTGTTCCTCTTCGGCTTCACGTACCTCTACGTCGGCATCGGGCTCCTGGCCGGGCTCGACACCACCGGTGTGGGGTGGTTCTCCTTGTTCGTCGCCATCACGGCGCTGGGTTACTCGGTCGCGAACTTCAAGTTGCTCGGTGATCCCGCGTTCGGCGTCATCTGGCTCTACTGGGCGTTCCTGTGGGCGCTGTTCTTCGTGGTACTCGGCCTCAAGCGCGACTCGCTCACCAACTACACCGGCTGGGTGACGATCATCGAGGCCTGGGTCACGGCAGCGATCCCGGCCATGCTGCTGCTCACCGGCGTGTGGCGTAACCCGACCGCGATCGCGATCGGGCTCGCCATCGGCGGCGTCGTCGTGTTCGGCGGGCTGTACCTGCTCGACCGCCGGCGTGTTCGCCGTGCACCGGCACCGACTCCTGCGCCGACCGTCCCGGCGGCGACGGGGTGACCGACCAGATCCGGAAGGAGATCCACCATGCCCGAAGTGGTTTTCACCGTCGACCAGTCCAAGTCGATGCGCGATCAGGCGGTCCCGGGGCACAACCGGTGGCATCCGGATGTGCCTGCGGCGGTCACGGTCCGGCCGGGACAGCAGTTCCGGGTGGAGTGCAAGGAGTGGACCGACGCGCAGATCGGCAACAACGACTCGGCGAACGACGTGCGCGACGTCGACCTGACCCACGCTCACATGCTGAGCGGTCCCATCGCCGTTGAGGGCGCCGAGCCGGGTGACCTGCTCGTTGTCGACATTCTCGACCTGGGGGCGGTGCAGGCTCCTCAGGAGTTCGGCGACGCACCCGGTCAGGGCTGGGGCTACACCGGCATCTTCGCCAAGGCGAACGGCGGCGGGTTCCTGACCGACTACTTCCCCGACGCCTACAAGGCGATCTGGGACTTCTCGGGGCAGGTGGCGACGTCCCGGCACCTCCCGGGCATCCGCTACACGGGGATCACGCATCCCGGCCTGTTCGGCACGGCGCCGTCCGCCGAGCTCCTGGCCCGCTGGAATGCCCGCGAGCGGGCGTTGATCCAGACGGATCCGGACCGCGTGCCACCACTGGCCCTCCCGCCGCTGGAGGAGAACACGCTGGGCGGAACGGCGACCGGCGACGTAGCCGGAGGCATCGCGCGGGACGGGGCCCGGACGGTGCCCGCCAGGGAGAACGGTGGTAACCACGACATCAAGAACTTCACCCGGGGCTCCCGGGTCTTCTACCCGGTGCACGTGCCCGGTGCGTTGCTCTCCGGCGGAGACCTGCACTTCAGCCAGGGCGACGGCGAGATCACCTTCTGCGGCGCGATCGAGATGGGTGGTTTCATCGACTTCCACGTCGACCTGATCAAGGGTGGGATGGAGACCTACGGGGTCACGACGAACCCGGTGTTCATGCCGGGCAACGTCGAGCCCCGGTACTCGGAGTTCATGACCTTCATCGGGGTGTCTGTCGACCGCGAGAGCGACGAGAACTACTACCTCGACGCCACCGTCGCCTACCGGCGGGCGTGCCTCAACGCCGTCGAGTACCTGAAGAAGTTCGGCTACTCGGGCGAGCAGGCGTACCTGCTGCTGGGTTCGGCGCCGATCGAGGGCCGTGTCAGCGGCATCGTCGACATTCCGAACGCCTGCTGTTCGCTGTACCTGCCGACTGCGATCTTCGACTTCGACATCAAGCCGTCGGCGCAGGGACCGGTGAGGCAGGACAGGGGTCAGTGCGCAGTGACCTCCTGAGTACCGCCTGTCAGTGGGTGGCCCGCGCGCCGTCTCGGTGTGCGGGCCATCCCGCGGCACGGACCCGTCGTCCCACGTAGCCTCGACGTACGGGTTCGTCCCTGGAGGCCCCTCGATGACCGAAGACAAGCCGGACCTGCCCCCGGTCCACCCGAAGCACCTTGCGTTCGACCGCTTCGGGAAGGGGGCGTTGCACGCCGCGCACGACATCACGGAGGCGCTCGCCGAAGCGGGCGTCGACGACGATGGCGCCGTGGTACTGCGTACCGACGGCCCGCGCCACAGCTTCGCCCAGCTCGAGGCGCTCATCGACGAGGCGCTCGCCGAGGAGGCGGAGCACCGGGAGGAGCCGAAGGCCCCGTAAGCCCCGGTCAGGTCGCGCTCTAGCCTGTCGGATGTCGTCCGACACCGGCTGAGGCGCGCAGCGCTGCCGGATCGGCGGAGCGAGACGATGCTGGGAGAACGTGGAAGAGCTGGTCGCCGCCGTCATCCTGGCGTTGGTGCTCCTGGCGGCGATCCGGCGACCGTTCGGGTGGAACGAGGCTGCGGTCGGTGTCCCGGCTGCGGCGCTCGTCATGGGGATCGGCCTGGTGCCGGTGGAGGCCGCGCTGGCCACCGCTCGGCAGCTGCTCCCGACCGTCCTGTTCCTGGCCGCGATCCTCGCCTTCGGTCACCTCTGCGCCTCGGCGGGTGTGTTCGACCATCTCGGCGCACTCGCCGGACGGGCGTCGGCCGGGCGGCCGTCCCGGCTGCTTCTCCTGACCGTCGGGCTCGCCGCGGTCACCACCGCCGTATTGACGCTGGACGCCACGGTGGTGCTGCTGACCCCGGTCATCTGGCGCACGGCCCAGCGGGTCGGCGCCCCGCGACGTCCGCACCTCTACGCGTGCCTGCATCTGGCGAACGCCGGGTCGTTGCTGCTGCCGGTGTCGAACCTGACGAACCTCCTGGCGTTCACCGCCTCCGGGCTGTCCTTCGGCCGGTTCGCCGCCCTCATGACGCTGCCGTGGCTCGTCACCTGCCTGCTCGAATGGGTGGCCCTGCGCGCCTTCTTCCGTCGTGACCTGCGGGATCCGGACCGTGACGACGCGGTGGCCGCCGTCCCGAACGATCCGGCCCCCCGCTACGCCCTCACTGTTCTCGTGCTCACCGTGGTCGGCATCGGGGTCGCCTCCGCACTCGGCGTCTCGCCTGCGGTCGCCGCTGTCGGCGGGGTGCTCCTGCTGGCCGTCCCGCGCCTCGTACGTCGCGAGCTCACGCCGTGCGCGCTCGTGCTGTCGGCCAACCCGGGCTTCTGTGTCTTCGTCATCGCCCTGGGTGTGGTCGTCGACGCCGTGACGCGCCACGGGCTCGGCTCTGCGCTGGAGAACGCCCTGCCCGACGGTGAGGGCCTGGTGGTCCTGCTGGTGCTCGCGTTCGTGGCCGCACTGCTGGCGAACGTCGTCAACAACCTCCCGGCCACGCTGCTGATGCTGCCCGTCGTGGCGGGCCATCCCATCGCGGTGCTGGCGGTCCTGCTCGGGGTGAACATCGGACCGAACCTGACCTACGCCGGCTCGCTCGCGACCCTGCTGTGGCGCCGGTTGCTGCCGTACGCGGACCGGCCGCGGGCTGGGCAGTTCCATGCGCTCGGCGCGCTCACCGTGCCCCCGGTGCTGGCGGCGGCAACGGTCGCGTTGTGGGCGTCCGCGTTGCTGCTGTAGCGCCCGGGCCGGCCGCTTCTCGTTGCACACCGTAAATGGGTGTATCCGCCGGGAATACGCCGATCTGCCCCCGTTCAGGGGCTCGACGGAGGCTCCGGCACAGGTACCGTGACAATTTCCACAATGCGTTGACCGGCTGATAGGAGCCGACCATGACCACCTACGAACCCCAGGCGGCTTTGCGTGGCGTGTGGTGGCTCGTGCTTATCCGCGGGATCCTGGCCATCCTCTTCGGTCTGTTCGCGCTCTTCTCGCCAGGAACGGCGCTGCTCGCGCTGGTGTTCGTCTTCGGCGCGTACGCGATCATCGACGGCGTCACCGCGCTCGTCGCCGGTCTTCGCCACCGCAAGGAAGAGTCGCACTGGGGCTGGCAGGTCTTTCAGGGCGTCATATCGGTGATCGCCGGTATCATCGCTTTCGTCTGGCCGGGCGTCACGGTGCTGGCGATCCTTTTCGTGATCGCTTTCTGGAGCATTATCAGCGGCGTCGGGCAGATCGTCGAATCGTTCACGATGCGCAAGCGTGGAGTGACGTCGTGGGGGTGGACGCTGGCCGGCGGGATCGTGAGCGTGCTCTTCGGCATCGTGCTGCTGGTGTGGCCCGGCGCGGGGCTGATCACGCTTCTGTGGCTGGTCGGGGTGTTCGCCCTCGTCTTCGGCGTGATCTTCGTGGTGTGGGCCCTGCGGCTGCGTAAGTCACCCGCGGCCGGTGACCGGGCGGACTCGCAGCAGCCGACACCGTCCGAATGAGCTCGGGCAACGGCCCCCCGCCGGTGCTGACCGGCGGCGGGCCACTGCGTACGACTACAGGTTCGGCTTGACGTCCTGGTCGTAGATCCCGGACAGGGTCTTCTTCAGCGCGACCATCTCCGTCTGGACGTCGGCCTGTGACGTGAGGATGTTGGCGCAGGACTTGCCCATCTCCTGGTCGGCGCCGGGGAAGAACACCCGGGCCCGGTCCTGCACGCGGGTCACGGCCAGCTGGTCGATCGCCACCTTGCTCTGCGGGGTCTTCGCCACGAGGCTCGACACGTCCGCCGACTTGCGCACCGGCATGTAGCCGGTGGCGCCGGCGAAGCTCACGGTGTTCTCCGGCGAGGTCAGGAACTTCACGAACGTCGCGGCGGCGAGCTGGTTCTCCTTCGGGATCGCCTTCGGGATGCCGACGCCGGCGCCTCCCGTGGGGCACACCGGCGAGCTGGCGACCGGCCCGCCGGGCAGCGGACCCGCTCCCACGTCGAACTTCGAGGCCTTGAGGATGCCGACCAGGCTGCCCGTCGAGCTCACCGTGGCGCTGACGGCACCGGCCGAGAGGTCGTTGGCCGAGTCGGTGCTGGCCACGCCGGCCCAGCCGTTCTTGTACACCGAGTCCTGGAGGAACTGCAGGGCCGCGACGGACTGCTGCGAGTCGCAGGTGATGTCCCAGTCGTTGCTCCAGGCGCCGCCCCAGCCCCAGAGGTTGTTCTGGAAGGACCAGCCCGCGTAGCCGGCGAGAGCCGGGTGCTGGAAGGCGTGCTGGACGCCGGTGCCTGCGGACTGCAGCCGCGGTGCCCACTCGGCGAACTCGGCCCACGTGGTCGGGGCGCGGTCGGGGAGCCCGGCGCTCGCCCAGTGCGCCTTGTTGTAGTAGAAGAGCGGGGTCGACCGGGCCCACGGGATGGCCCACTGGCCACCGTTGTACTGGTAGTCGGCCATCAGCTGGTCACGGTAGTCGCCGGTCTCGATGCCGACGGTCTTGATCAGCGAGTCGAGCGGGATGATCGAGCCCAGCATGTAGTAGCGGAACCACCACACGTCCGACAGCACAACGAGGTCGGGCAGGGTGCCGCCGGTCTGAGCGGTCTGGAACTTCTGCGCGATCTCCTCGTAGTCCTTGCCCGCGGTCACGAGGTTGACCTTGATGTCGGACTGCGAGGCGTGGAATGCGTCGATGATCTGCTGGGACACGGCCTGCGAGCTGCCGGGGTTGTTCGACCACCAGGTGATCTGGGCGGCGGGCTTCACGCCCGTGTAGTCGATGTCCGCCGGCGCCGTCGCCGGGGCGGAGCCGGACGTCGTGGCGGGGCCGCCGCACGCGGCGAGGGCCGCCGTGACGCCGACCGCCGAGGCGAGCCGCAGGAAGCCGCGCCGGTCGAGAGCCGGGGAGTGGGCGTGGCGAGCTGACATGAAAGGTCCTTCTGGTGGGTGGGGGGAGGGTTCGGAGGGAGCTCGCCGCTGCGGGGTAGCGGCTGCGTCAGTGCACGCTCAGTGCTGGTGTTTCGCTTCGCGAGCTCCGCTCAGTCCTTCACGGCGCCTTGCGTGAGGCCCGCGATGACATAGCGCTGGAGCGCGGCGAACACGATGAGGACCGGCACGATGACGGCCACGGAGCCCGCCATGAGCACCCCGTACTTCGCCACGCTGGACTCGCTGTTGGACAGCAGGGTGAGGCCGACCGGCAGGGTCATCATCGAGGGCTCGGAGACGATGACAAGGGGCCACAGGTAGTCGTTCCACTCGAAGACGATGCTGACCAGCGCGACGGTCACGATGCTGGGTGCGGAGATCGGCATGACGATGCGGGTGAGCCTGCGCCAGTGCCCGGCTCCGTCGATCTCCGCCGCCTCCAGGATGGACGTCGGCAGCGTCATGAAGTGCTGGCGGAGCAGGAAGGTGCCGAAGCCGGTGCCGAGGCCCGGCAGGATGATCCCCCAGTAGGTGTCCGTGCCGCCCATGCCGCTGATGAGGATGTAGTTCGGCAGGAGCGACACCTGCGGCGGCACCATGAGCGTCACGAGGATCAGAGCGAAGATCAGCTTCTTGGCCGGGAAACGGACGAACACCAATGCGTAGGCCGTGAAGACGGCCAGCAGCACCTTGATCCCGGCACCGACCACGGTGACGATCGCCGAGTTCAGGAACAGGCGCGCGAAGGGGACCTCGCGTGCGGCCTCGACGTAGTTGTCGGGCGCGAGGCTGCTGGGCAGGATCGTGGAGAGGTCGCGCGTCAGCAGTTCGGTCGGCGTCTTGAACGACGAGAGCACCATCCACACGAGCGGCAGCGCGACGACCACGACGGCCAGCACGAGCGGCAGGTAGGAGCCCGCGGCGGCGGCGACGAGGTTGCGCGGTGCGAGCGGATGTGTGCGGGCGACAGGTGGCTGCGCCGTTGTGATGGTCATCGGTAGTGCACCCGCCGCTCGAGGACCAGCATCTGGATCGCGGTGAACAGCACCAGCAGGGCGAACAACACCGTCGACACGGTGGCGGAGTAGCCCGCGCGGTTGTACCCACCGAAGGCCTGCAGGTAGGCCTCGTAGATGAGGGTGGTCGTGCCCCGGCCGAGCGGGGTCATGATCCGGATGATGTCGAAGGCCTGAAGCGAGTTGAGCACGCTCGTGACCAGCAGGAAGAACGTGGTCGGGGACAGCAGCGGCAGAGTGATCGACCAGAACGTCCGCAGCCGGCCCGCCCCGTCGATGGAGGAGGCCTCCATCAGGTCGCGCGGGATGGCCTGGAGCCCGGCCAGGTAGATCACCGCCGCGTAGCCCATGTTCTTCCAGACGTAGACGATGATCACCATCACGAGGCTCAGCGTCGGGTCGTTGAACCACTGGGGGCTGTCGAGGCCCACGGCACGCAGCACCGCGGCGAACACGCCGAGCGTGGGGTCGAACATGAACACCCAGATCAGCCCCACGCCCACGCCGGAGAGCACGAACGGGGAGAACACCGCGGCCCTGGCGAAGCCGACGCCGCGGACCTTGCGGTTGAGGGCCAGCGCGATCAACAGGCCCAGCAGCATCGACCCGCCGACGGTGGCCACCGTGAAGATCGCGGTGACCCGCGCGATCTCTCCGGTGTCGGGCGAGGTGAAGAACCGCACGTAGTTGTCGAACCCGACCGGCACAGCCGTCGCCGCGCCGAGCGTCCAGTTGAGCGTGGAGTAGTAGATGTTCGATAGCAGGGGCCGATAGGTGAAAGCGACGATCAGGAGGATGTTCGGTGCGGCGAAGGCGAGGAACACGAGGAAGTCGTGACGCTCGCGGGCTCCGAAACGACGTCGCGGCGCCGGTGCCTGCCGGGGTACGGTCGCCCGCGGTGCAGCCACCGGTACGGACGTTATGGATGCCATTCGCGCACTCCGCAGCCTCTCTCCATAGCGGTGCCGCGGGGGCCCGCGGCTGCGCAGACCTTGGCAATCGGACATGAGCGGTTGGTGATCCGCAGTCGGCCGCTTCACCAACAGCAGACCACCGGTCGGCGCAGGTGAAATGCCTTTCCGACCCGGAGGTGGCATGGCCGGGCCCGGCGATCCGCAGGAATCGGTCGCCTCACTGGTTCGGCGGACGCGAACGGCCCACTCCCCGGCAGAAGAGGGCGACTCCCGGCTGGTGCGAGTGGGTTTCTCCACGCCCGGAGTCGCCTGTGTCCAGACGGGAACAGCGCGACTCACGGGCGTGCGATGGGCGACTCGCGGGTGCGTTCCGGGCGACTCTCCGGTGGTGGGGCTACTCGCGCGTGGAGTGGGGCGGGCGGGGGATCGGCTGGGTCGCCGCAGAGATCGACGAGGACGGGTCGCCCTGCGCGTCCCGCACGGATGGTTCCCCAGGTGATGCCGGCATGCCGTAGGCAGGGAGCCCGCCGGTCACGATCGGGATCGGGCTGGTTGCGACGTCGGCCATGGCGGGATCGAGTACGGGTGCGGGACCTGACGGCACGCCGGAGGAGCGCCGCGGCCTGAGCCAGCGTGTGATGAGGATGACCGCGGCAACGATCGACTGGCCCACGAGCAGGGCGACACCGACGCCGGTGAGGCCCATGAGGGGCATCAGGATCCAGGAGAGCGGGATCACGATGACCGCGATCACCGCCGGCACGCCGAACTGGATGATCCGCCGCTGCCGGACCCGCGCGGCGTTCACCGTCGCGATGGACACGACGTTCGGAATCGCGGAGAGCGCGCTGAGCGTGAGCAGCATGGTGCCGGTCTCGGCGTAGTGCTCGCCGAAGATCGAGAGGATCAGCCCGGCGCCCGGCACGATCACGATCACGGCAGGCACGATCAGGGTGAGCGCCTTGCGGACCATGCCGCGGTAGGCGGCATCCAGCCCTTCCGGGTCGGCCGACACGTGCGCCAGCAGCGACTGGCCCATCCCGTTCGAGACCAGGTAGAGCGCGAAGGCGATCGCCCACGCCACGCCGAACGTGGCGGCGGCGTCCGCACCGAGGCGGGCCAGCACGAGCAGCGGCAGGCCGAAGTTGACCGACAGCGAGAAGAGCGTGCCGGCCCAGTCCGCGGACACGAACCCGACGATGGTGCGGGCCTGGAACGCCTCGGCGTTGTCCGAGGTGGCGGTGCCGTGGGCCGGGAGGGCGCGCCACAGCCAGACGCTGACCACCACCACGAGCACCGCGGTGGCCGCCGCCCAGGAGACGGAGATCGCGGTGAACATCGAGAGAGCCGCGCCCACCGGTAGCAGGACGATCTTCAGAACCGCGAAGACGAGGTTCTTGACCGGCACGAGGGTGGCGCGCTTGATCGCCGTGAGCGCGTAGTCCTGCATGACCCAGATCGACCACACGGGGGTGGCCAGCACGAAGAAGGCGAACAGTGGACCGCTTCCGACGGAGTCGAGCAGTTCGGATGCCCACAGTTCCGAGCCGAGCGCGAACACGGCGCCCGTGAGGCAGGCCGCCGCGATGCTGACCGCGTAGCACTTGACCACCAACGAGCGGGCCGAGTTGCCCACCGTGGGCACGAAACGCAGGAGCGCGTTACCCAGGTTGAGCTGCGCCGCGCTGCCGAGCAGCGTGAGCGTCGACGTCATCGTCGAGTTGACGCCGACGGTCTCGGGGTCGAACAGCCGCGCGGCGACCACCCAGTACAACAGGCCGATCCCCGAGGTGACCGCGGAGCTGAGTACAAGGGCCAATCCGTCACGGTGCTGCGGGGCCTTCCAGCTCGCCAAGGCATTTCTCATTTGGCGGCTCTCCTCATGGGAGGGCACAGTAAGGCAGGCGGTGAGGCGTGCACTGATCGCCCCAAGCCCTGGTCGGCCATAACGTCCCCTATGTCCTTGTCGTGCCGATCAGGCTGTTGCGGGCTCCGCTTCGGCGGGTTCCCCGGCCGTGCCCGGACCGCCCACAGCGATGCTGGTGGGGGCGGTGGCGGGGTCCTCCGGCGGGAGCGGGGTGTTGCCGAGGATCATGTCGGCAGCCTTCTCCGCCAACATCAGCACGGGGGCATAGGTGTTGGCGTTGGTGAGCGAGGGGATGATCGCGGCGTCGACGATGCGCAGCCCGTCCAGGCCACGCACCCGCAGCGTGGTGGGGTCCACCACGGCGCCCTCGTCGATGCCCATCCGGGCGCTGCACGCGAGGTGCAGCCCCACACGAGCGGTGCGGGCGACCCAGTCGACGACCTCGTCGTCGGAGCGGACCTCGGGTCCGGGGAGGCTCTCACCGCCGTTCAGCCGCTCCATCGCGGGCTGTGCCAGCAGCTCCCGTCCGATGCGGATGGCGTCCACCCAGCGCTGCCGGTCCTCCGCCCCTGTCAGGAAGTTCAGCCGGATCGCGGGGTGCTGCGACGGATCCGGCGAGGTGATCCGCACCGAGCCGCGGGCCGATGACCGCATGACGCCGACGTGCATCTGGTAGCCGTGCTCGCCGATCGGGATCGACCGCTCGGAGCTGTGCATCGCCAGCGGCGCGAGCAGGAACATCAGGTCGGGGTGGCTCTGGTCGGGGGTGCTGCGGACGAACCCGCCCGCCTGCATCGGGTTGCGGCTCCCCGGACCGGTACCGAGCAGCAGCGCCTCCGCGACGATCCCCGGCCAGTTGACCTTGCGGCGCACATGCGCCATGGACACCGGTTCCCGGCACACGTGCTGCAGATGTACCGCGAGATGATCCTGCAGGGACTCGCCCACACCGGGTAGGTCGTCGACCACGGGGACGCCGAGCCGGGCCAGCTGGTCGGCGTCGCCGACGCCGGAGACCTGCAGCAGTTGGGGCGTACCGATCGCGCCCGCGCACAGGATGATCTCGCGGGCGGTCACCACGCTCTCGGAGTCGTTGCCCTGCCGGTAGCGCACCCCGACAGCGCGGCCGCCGTCGACGTGGATGCGCGTGACCATCACCCGTGAGCGCACCTCGAGGTTGCGCCGGCGCCGCGCCGGATGCAGGTAGGCCCGTGCGGCGGACTCCCGCCTACCACCGC
Source organism: Pseudonocardia yunnanensis (assembly GCF_039534065.1). Lineage (NCBI taxonomy): Bacteria > Bacillati > Actinomycetota > Actinomycetes > Pseudonocardiales > Pseudonocardiaceae > Pseudonocardia > Pseudonocardia yunnanensis. The sequence goes on from NZ_BAAAUS010000027.1 coordinate 229,933, forward strand.
GCACGCCCTGGTCCAGCGGTGCGAAGCCCTCCTGCTCCGCGCCGTTGAGGTCGGGCAGCACCGTATGGCCTGCCTGCTCGGCGGCGGCGAGGAACGCCGCGAAGATCGGGCCGTCGGCCGGGCCGCGGGAGAGCGTGTGCGGACCGCCGTGGCCCCGGTAGGCGTCGTCGCGCTCGTCGAGGCAGTTCTCCAGCCGCCGGAAGTAGGGCAGGCAGTGCGCGTAGTCCCACTCGGGGGTGCCGCACTCCGCGGCCCACCGGTCGAAGTCCGCCCGGTGGCCGCGCTGGTAGATCATCCCGTTGATCGAGCTCGAGCCCCCGATTCCCTTGCCTCGCGGATGGTGCAGTCGCCGTGACTGCAGCCCCGGTTCGGGCTCGGACTCGTAGAGCCAGTCGTGGTGCTCGTTTCCTACGGGCATCCCCATCGCGATCGGCAGCTGGATCGGCAGGTCCCACCAGTAGTCGGGCCGCCCGGCCTCCAGGACGAGAACCCGGATGCGGGGGTCGGCGGTGAGGCGGTTCGCCAGCACACAGCCGGCCGTGCCGCCGCCCACGATCACGAAGTCGAACGGTCTCTGCGCCATGGAGGGTTCGCCCTTCGGGTGTCTGCAGCAAGGGGTGAGGAGCGGCGCCGGTGAGGAGTATGGGCTGAATGGATCACCGACATTGCTCCGATCGGCGGAATCGTAGCCGCCGGGGCGCCGCGGCCGTCTCAGGGCGTGCCGACGCTTCCCCTGGTCGGGTGAGGCGTTGCACGAATCACCACGGAATCGCGCGCTGAACCGCTCCCGCGACCCCCACCGGCCGGTTGATCCTGGCTGTGCCATGGTCCGCGCCGTCGCGACCTGCATCGGCCGGACCCGGCGACGACGAACGTCCAGGGAGGCAGCGCGATGGGGTCGATGACCGGCAGGGCGGGAGTGGTGACGGGGGCGGCGAGCGGGATCGGGCGCGCCACCGCGATCCGGGCGGCGCAGGAGGGCGCGCGGGTGCTCGTCGCGGACCTCGAGTCGGCGCGGGTGGGGGGCGAGGAGACCGTCAAGATCATCCGTGATGCCGGCGGCGAGGCCGATTTCCAGGCATGTGACGTGTCGCGGGCCGCCGACCACGAGGCGCTCGTCGCAGGCGTGCTCGACCGTTTCGGGTCACTCGACTTCGCCCACAACAACGCGGGGATCCCCGGCGGTGGCCGGCTCCTGGCCGACGTCGAGGACGAGGACTTCGATCGCGTCATCGCCGTGAACCTGCGCGGGGTGTTCCTCGGGATGAAGCACCAGATCCGCCAGATGCTGCGCGGGGGAGGGGGCTCGATCGTGAACACCGCCTCCAACGCCGGACTGCGCGGCGTGAAGCGGCTCGGGCCCTACACCGCGGCGAAGCACGGCCTGGTCGGCCTCACCAAGAACGCGGCGGTCGAGTACGCCGAGGACCACATCCGCGTCAACGCGGTCGCTCCGGGCACGATCATGACGGGTTTCGCGCGCGGGGCGACGCCCGAGCGGCTGGCGCAGATCATGAAGCCGCAGGCGATGCAGCGCATCGGCGAGGCCGAGGAGGTCGCGGCGGCCGTGGTCTGGCTCCTGTCCGACGACGCGTCGTTCGTGACGGGTGTGACGCTCCCGGTCGACGCCGGTTCGGTGGCGGGCTGGTAGGGGGAACGGTCCTACGGTGCGGCTCTAGTCGTCATCGTCGGAGTCGTCGTCGGAGTCGTCGTGCCGGTTGCGGTCCCGGTCGCGGTCGATGACGGCCGCGCGGTCGAACTCGCTCTGCCGCATGATCGAGACGCTGCCGAACGCGCCGTCGGCCTCCACCGCCACCTCTCGGAGGTAGGGGCCGGTACGGCAGGCCTCGTTGCAGTTGGTGCTGCCGAAGATGACAGTTCCGGACGGCCGCACGCTCACGTCGTCCGGAACGATGACGCGGAGGCTGCCGAACATCATGCCGACCTCGACCCGCTGCTGGTCGCTGCCGACGTTCACCGTCCTGCTGCCGAAGACGGAGGCGCCGTCGTCGGCGGAGAGAACCTGGATGCCGACGAAGATGCCGCCGCCGATCACCGCCGCGGTGACCAGCCCGCCGATGGCCCGGCCGACCAGCCCTGAGTCCGGCGTGGCCGGGGCGTCGGGAGCGGCCGTCTCGAGAGCGACGGTCGGCTCGGACGGGGGTGGCTCGGGCAGGTCCAGGGTGAGTGCGTTCAGCTCGCTGCGGGTGCGTGCTGCCCAGCAGAGCGCGGCCCGCTCGTCGTACTCGGCGAGCGTCAGCATCCCGTCGGCCAACGCCTCCTGCAGGCGGGCGTCCACCTCCCGCCGCTCGCGGTCGCCGATGCGCATCTCGGGCGGGGGTGGTTCCACCAGGCCATCCTGACGGGTCGGACCCTCACGTGGCGAGTACGGTCCCTCAGGCGCGAATCGTCATCCGGGTGACCAGGTCGTCCTGCACCCGGAACGAGAAGTGGCTCGGCCCGTTGAACCCGTCGCCGCCGACCTGGGCGGTCACCGTCACGACGCCGTCCTCGTCGACGACCTCGGTCGGCGTGAGCGAGACCCGCACCCCGATGAACTCGGCGTCGCTCCACGAGCGGATCCGCGACCGGCCGCGGAACTCCCGCCCCCAGTCGTCCACCACGCCTTCGGGGGTGAAGCCGCTCAGGAAGGCCTCGATGTCACCGCTGTTGGCGGCATCGAGCAGCGTGCGGACGGGGGCGGGAATGGGGGTGCTCACGTCTGCTCCGTTCAGCGGGCCGGTGTCGTACCGGCTCCATGATGGTCAGGCACTCCCGGCGCCGCTTCGGCCGTCCCCTCGATGGGGCCGAATGGCGGTCAGGGTGCCGACAGCTTGCGCAACCAGGCTGCGAGCTCGTCCGTCGTGCTCGACCCCGGCTGGTCGCTGCGCCGCACGAGACCGGCCTGCACCGTGGTCGGTCGGCCCTCCACGTCGAGAAGCGCGAAATCGGCGCATACCGCCTCACGGGCGTGGTCGGGGATGAACGTGGCCAGCACACCGAGCCCGGCGGCGGTGGCGAGGAAGCGGGTCTGCATGCCGTCGACCTCGATCACGGAGTGGTCGCCGGTGAGCCCGAACTCGCGGAGCACCTCACGGTAGAAGCTCTCCTCGACGCCGATGAACGGCGCCGTGATCAAACCCGCTTCGGCGATGTCGCACACCCTGATGGCATGCCGGCCGGCCAGTGGGTGGTCGCGGGATGCGACGAAGGTCAGCCGCAGGTCGTGGAGGAACTCGAACTCCGCATCGGTCGGCAGGTGCCAGCGCATGACGTAGGCGAGGTCGAGCTGGCCGTCCACCACGGCCTGTGCCTCCCGGGGGCTGTGCCCGAACCGCACGGACAACTGCGTGCCCTCGTGCCTGCGGCTGAACGGCCCGATCACGTCCTCGAAGAAGTACTTCTGCTCGAACGCCATGCTCACCCCCAGCCGGACGCGACCTCGTCGCCCGTTCCTGAGATCTCCCAGCGAGTCCTGCAGGCGGTGCTGTTCCGTCAGCATCACCAGTGCGGCCCGGTAGACCTCCCGGCCGGCGGCGGTGAGGTGGATTCCGCGGTCCCGGTACTGCAGGAGCTCGGCGCCGCAGACGCGCTCCAGCTCACTGACGTGACGGGAGACCGAGGGTTGAGCCAGGTTCAGCCGGCGGGCGGCGGCGGAGTAGCCGTTGCGGTCCACGACGGTGACGAAGACCTGCAGACGGAACAGATCCAGGTTCACGACCCGTTCTCCCTCCCCGCCGGTGCCCCCCGCCGGCTCTGTCCGTGCCTGTCAGACCAGGACGACGCTCGCGTAGGCGGAGTCCTTCCCGGGTGCGACCTCCAGGAGACCGTGCTCGTGCATCCACTGCTGCGTCACGTCGTACATCTCCCGCGTGTACGGCTCGAACACGATGCGCTCGCCCGACCCGAAGCGGCGGACGTCGACGAGGGCCGCGATGTCCTCGGGCAGCTCGCGGGTCCAGTACTGCAGGTACCGCTGAGGATGCAGGTCGATGGCCACCTGCGCCTTCTGCAGGGCCCGGAAGTATTTCTTCGTGTCGTCCAGGTCGGCGTCGGGGGCGATGAGGAAGCCGATCGCGAAGGTGGCGTCGGCAAGCTTGCGATACCCGAGCTGCTCGGCCACGTAGCACTGCGCGCCGAACAGGCTCGCGGCCTGCGCCTCCCCGCGCAGGAGCCGGCGCAGCCGGTCGTTCGGCAGGCCCATGAACGACAGCGAGATCTGCTCGAAGGGGATGAACGGCTCGAGCGCCTGAATCGTGGAGTAGTGGCTGCCGGAGTGGTAGCCCACTGCCACCTCCACGCCGGCGAGGTCGTCGGGGCGGTGCAGGTCGGAGTCGGGCGGGACGAAGACACCCGAGGGCGTGATCGAGTAGGCGTGGCCCCACATCTTGCCCACACCGGTGGCGGCCACCGCGTTCACGGCCCAGTGGCACGCGGCCGACACGTCACAGGCGCGCTCGCTCGACATGTCCTCGAATGCGCCCTTGCGAACCTCGACCGGGACGCTGTCGGCGGAGCGCACCGCCGAGGTGGTGTAGGCGCCGCTGGACAGGCCGTCGGCCTGGAACTCGTAGTCCAGCCCCTCTGCCGCGAAGTAGCCGTGCTCCTGCGCGACCCACTCCTGCAGCCGGGTGTGGGGCTGGATCGTGAATTTACCCATCGTGTCCGTTTCCCCTCGATGCGTCGATCGGATTCTCCAGATCGACGCTAAGGTCGCACCGGTCTGCCGACAATGCGCTGCGGTCGATAGCGGTATCGGGCCTTTCTATAGTGCCGCCGCAGAGCAGCGCAGGTGGGACGGTCAGCCCACGGCTGCGCCGACCAGCAGGCCCAGAACGTAGGTCGTAGCGGCGGCGCCCATCCCGATCGCGAGTTGGCGCAACGCGCGTCGCAACGGGGGACCGCCGGACAACACGCCCACGGTGGCGCCGGTGAGCATCAGGGCGAGCCCGACGAGGATCCCCGCGACGATGAGCGCCGGCGCGCCGCCCAGCCCGAACAGGAACGGGATGACCGGCACCGCGGCTCCCGAGGCGAAGAAGCAGAAGCTCGACAGCGCCGCGCTCCATCCGGTGCCGACCACGTCGTGGCCGCCGTCGTCCGCCCCGTCCGGCCCTCCCAGCGACTGTGGGTCGCCGCTGCGCAGCACAGCGGCAGCGCGACGGTCGGCCTCCGCGGCAGGCACCCCTCGCGCGCGGTAGACGAGCGCGAGCTCGTTGGCGTTCACGTCGAGCTCACGCAGCAGGGCATGCGCGTCGCGGACGTCGGGGGAGGAGGCGGCGAGCAGCTCGCGCTGCGACCGCACGGACACGTACTCCCCTGCGCCCATCGACAGGGCTCCGGCCAGCAGTCCGGCCACACCGGTGAGCACGATGGTGCTGGGGGATGCGCCACCGCCGATCACACCGAGCACGAGAGCGAAGTTACTGACCAGCCCGTCGTTCGCGCCGAAGACAGCGGCCCGGAACGTACCCGAGACGCGTGCGCGGCCGCGCGCGGCGAGGCCGCGAACGACCTCCTCGTGGACCCTCTCGTCGGCGGCCATGGCGGCCGTGGCGTCGGCGTCGGACCGGTAGGGCGACCGCGTCTCGGCGCGCTGCGCGAGCGCCAGGACGAACACCGAGCCGAACCGCCGGGCCAGGAACGCGAGCAGGCGCATCCGGGCGGCCCCGCGGCGGACCCTCCCGGCCTCGTCGCCGAGCAGCCGTTTCCAGTGTGCGGCGTGTCGCTCCTCGGCCTCGGCGAGCCCGAGCAGGATCTGCCGTTCCTCCCCGGTGCGGCGGGTGGCGAGGTCGCGGTAGACCTTCGCCTCCTCCCGCTCGTCCGCCAGCCGACGGCGCCAGCGGCGCACAGCCGACGGTGCGGGTGCCCTGGTGGCCGGATCCGGTCCATCCGGCCCACGGTTCTCCGACCCTCGGGACGATGGGGTAGCCACGGGCCCATCCTCCCTGACCAGACCGGGTGTGGCGGGGTGGCGGAGCGGCGCTGCGGACGGGCGTGATCGTCCCTGTGCCTACCGACGGTGACGGTCCACACGTCCGAGGACGAGTGTCCACTGTTCGTGGGCGGTGTGACCTGAGGCAGGCGCCGACCGGCGCGGTCGCCGGGCCGCGGCGCGGCATGGATCACATCACGCGCCGGGGTACGGCCGTGGTCGCCGGCGCGTCGGCGTGGTTACATCCCTTCATGACCTCGGCCGGCGGAATGTCTGGCGCGCCCCTCGATCCTTTCGGGGTCGGTCGCCGAGGGGATCAGTTCGATCGGTCCAGCGACTGATTCCCGCCGTCTGCCCCGTGGTCCGCGGGCAGGCGAACCGCCACCGTTTCCCTGCCGAGGTTGCCCTATGACAGTGAGCCCCGACCCGGACGCCGACCTGCGCGCGGCCTCCGGGAGGAACGTGCTGGTGACCTGGCTGCGCTCACATGCCCGGGTGGCAGAAAGATGGAGGGCCGACGTGCCGGCCCGGCGCGCGTGACGAGCACGCCGGCCGGGGCGTCAGCAGGCTGGTCCTTTGCCACTCGACCGGTGCGTCGTAAGCCATCGGCGGCGCCGACGAGGCAGGACAGAGCGCAACGGGGGAGATCGGCATGATCAGAGGGTGGCTGACCGGTCGCCGGGGCCACATCCACGTCCGGCGGTGGGTGCCCTGTGTCCAGCCGTCGGCTGTGCTGATGCTGCTGCACGGTCTCGGTGAGCACAGTGGCCAGTACGCCCCGCTCGCCGAGGCCGCGGCCGAAGCGGGCATCGAGACCTGGGCGCTCGACCACGCCGGGCACGGCTTCAGTGACGGCGAGCGCATGCTCGTCGAGCGCATCGACGATCTCGTGGCCGACGCGGAGACACTGCTCGGACGCATCACGGGGGCCCGGCCCCGGGTGCCGGTGGTGGTGGCCGGGCACTCGCTCGGGGCAGCGGTGGCCACGCTGCTGGTCGGGGAGATCCGCACAGGGGCGGCCCGCCCGGGGATCGGGGCCGCGGCCCGGCCCACCGACCCCGCCGCCGACATCGCGGGCCTGGTCCTCGCCGATTCCTCGCTGCTCGACGGAGCGCGGGGAGTCACCGCGCCGGCGGCGTCCGACCGGCACCCGGTGCAGGCGAGCAAGGACCACTCCGCGGTGGTGCGCATCCCTGAACAGGCCCGACGGCTGCGGGAGGACCCATCGGCGTGCGAGGGTGGGCTGCGGCCACAGACACTCGCGGCGCTCGCCGCGGCCGCTGCGCGCACTCGCGCGCTGGTCACCGACGGGGCACTCGACCACGTCCCGGTGCTGCTGCTGCACAGTGCGGAGGATGACATCGCGCCCGCATCGGACGCCGTCGCCGTGGCCGACCTGCTGCCGCGGGCGCGGGTCGTCGTGTACCCGCACGTTCGGCACGACGTCCTGCACGAGCTAGACCGGGCCGACGTCCACGCCGAGCTGCTGCGGTTCGTCGCCACCGTCACGTCCGTCCCGACCCGGTAAGGAGAGACCCCGATGCGGGTCAGACGACTCGTTCCCCTGCTGCTCGCTGTGGCGGTGCTCGTGGCGGGCTGCGGTGGCGAGGAGCCCGGTGGTGGCGGCGGCGCGGCCGCCGACACCACGCTCGACGTGCGGCTCGTGCTGGAACCGACCAGCCTGGACATCACCACCGTCGCGGGCGTGGCCCTTCCCCAGCTGCTGCTGGACAACGTCTACCAAGGGTTGCTCACCCGAGACAGCCACGGCACGATCGCACCTCTGCTCGCCGAGCGGTCCGACACCTCGGCCGACGGACTGACCTACACGTTCCGGCTGCGCGACGGCCTGACCTTCGCCGACGGCTCTCCGCTCACCTCCGCCGACGTCGTGTGGTCCTACCGGAACGTGATCGCGCCGGGCTCGAAGAACCCGAACAGAGCGGACTTCGCGGCGGTCAGCGACATCAGCGCACCCGATGCGGAAACGGTGGTGATCACACTCCGGCAACGGGACGCCAACTTCACCTACGGGCTCACCAATCGGGCCGGGGTGGTGCTGAAGCGGGGAACTGACCCCGCGACCCTCGCCGACACGACGAACGGGAGCGGACCGTTCGTGGTCCGATCCTGGCAGCGCGGGTCGTCGATCACGTTGGCGCGCAACGAGCACTACTGGGGCGAACCTGCGCAGCTCGCCACGGTGGTGCTGCACTACATCCCCGACACGACAGCGGCCAACAACGCGCAGCTCACCGGCGAGACCGACGTGATGACGGGCCCGGAGGCGACGTTGCTGGCGCCGTTCCAGGACAACCCGGACTTCACCGTGGCCGAGGGCGTCACGAGCGACAAGTTCGCGCTGGGCATCAACAACAGCCGTGGCGCGCTCGCCGACGCCCGGGTACGGCACGCGATCAGGCAGGCGATCGACAAGGACGGGTTGATCCGCGTGGCTCAGGCCGGCAAGGGGCAGCGGATCGGGAGCGCTGTGGCACCGACCGATCCGTGGTTCGACCCAAGCCTCACCGCGATCGACCCGTACGACCCCCCTGCGGCCCGGGCGCTGCTCGCCCAGGCCGGCTACGCGGGCGGGCTGGACCTGAACCTCGTGGTGCCGAACATCTACAACTCCGTGATCGGCGAGTACGTGGCCTCGCAGCTCGGCCAGGTGGGGATCCGGGTGCGCTTCGAGCCCGTGGAGTTCCCGACCTGGCTCGACCGCGTCTACACCAAGGCGGACTACGACCTGTCGATCGTCGACCACGCCGAAGCGCGTGACATCGCGACCTACGCCAACCCGGCCTACTACTGGCGCTACTCCGACATGCAGGTGCAGGAGTGGGCCGCCCAGGCAGCCACGGCGCCGAGCGACGGAGAGCGCGACGAGCTGTATCGGAAGGTCGCACGGAAGATCTCCGAGGACGCCGCGAGCGACTGGCTCTTCACCTCGAGCGGTCTCGTCGTGCTCCGGAAGGGCGTCACCGGGTTCCCCACCAGGGAGACGAACTCGCGGCTCGACCTCGCGCGCGTGTCGGCGACGCCCGCGCAGTAGCGAGACAGTGGTGACGGTGTTCCTCGTACGTCGCACGGCGCTGTTCGTCGCGTCACTGCTCGCCGCGAGCGTGCTGATCTTCCTGCTGCTCCGCCTGCTGTCCGGCGACATCGCGCAGGTGATCGCCGGGATGCAGGCGACACCCGCGCAGGTTGCGCAGCTGCGTCACGAGCTCGGCACCGACCGGCCGCTGCCCGTGCAGTACGCCGCCTGGATCGGGGGTGTGCTAGCCGGAGACTTCGGCACCTCCGCTCTGAGCGGGGTGTCGGTATCGGCGGAGCTGGGCGCGAAGCTGGCCGTCACCGGGCCGCTGGTCGCTGCGGCGATGCTGCTGTCGCTGCTCGTGGCGGTGCCGCTGGGGGTGCTCGCGGCGGTGGCGCACCGTCGGGGGCTCGGCGTCGTGATCTCGGTGGGGAGCCAGCTCGGCATCGCGCTGCCCACGCTGTGGGTGGGCCTCGTGCTCGCGATCGTGTTCGCGGTGTGGCTGCGCTGGCTGCCCGCACAGGGGTTTCCCGTCGCAGGGTGGGAACAGCCCGGCCGCGCGCTCCGCAGCCTGATCCTGCCGGCCGTCACGCTGGCGCTGGCCGAGGGCGCGGTGCTGCTGCGGTTCGTCCGGTCGGCGACGCTCGGCGTGCTGCACCAGGACTTCCTGCGCACGGCCAGAGCCACCGGCCTGACCAAGGCCGGGGCACTGCTGCGGCACGGGCTGCGCAACGCGGCGCTGCCGGTGGTGTCGATCCTCGGGCTGCAGGTCGCTGCGTTGCTGGTGGGCGCGGTGGTGGTGGAGGCGGTGTTCGCGCTGCCCGGGGTGGGGCAGATGCTGCTCGCCGACGTCGGCAACCGTGATCTCGTGAAGGTGCAGGGCGAGGTGCTGCTGCTCACCGCCGCCGTGCTCACCATCGGCTTCCTCGTGGACCTCGCCCATCGCCTGATCGATCCCCGCCTGCGGGTGCCCAGGTGAGTGTTCTACGCAGGCCGACGGGGCTCCTGGGCGCCGTCGTCGTGGCACTGTTGCTTCTCACCGCGCTGGTATCGCTGGTCTGGACGCCGTTCGACCCGACGCTCGTGGACCCGTCCTCGCCATGGCTTCCGCCGCTGTCGGGCGCGCACCTGCTCGGCACCGACGGCAGTGGCCGCGACCTCGCGAGCCAGCTGCTCGCGGGCGCGCAGATCACGGCGTTCACGGCGGTGACCGCCACGGTGGTGGCCGGGGTCGTCGGAGTGGGACTCGCCGTGCTCGCCGCCGTTCCCCGCCGTGGCGGTGAGCTGGTCGCGCACCTGATCGACGTCCTGGTGGCGCTGCCGACGTTGTTGCTCGCGATGGTGCTGGCCGCCGGTTACGGCGGCTCGGTGGGCACGGCGGTGGTGGCCATCGGCATCGGCGCAGGCGTGAACGTGGCCAGGGTGGCGCGCGCCGAGATGACCTCGGTGCTCGGCACCGACTACGTGCTGGCCGCCCGGGTGGCCGGCGCGGGCACCGCGCGCATCGTCCGCAGGCATGTGCTGCCGAACGTCGCGCCGGTGCTCGTCGTGCAGCTCTCGCTCGTGCTGGCGCTGGCGGTGCTCGCCGAGGCGGCGCTGTCCTACCTCGGGTTCGGCACACCGCCGCCCACGCCGTCCTGGGGACGGATGCTGCAGGACCTCCAGCAGTACGTCACCGTGTACCCGCTCGTGGTCATCTGGCCCGGCCTGTCGATCGCCCTCGTCGTGCTGGGCTTCACCTCGCTCGGCGACGCCCTGCGTGAGGCGATCGACCCGCGGCTGCGGCTCCCGGGGCGGGCGGCCGCTGCTGAGGTGCAGTCGTGACGGCCCTGCTGGAGATCGAGAACCTGACGATCCGGCTGGGCGGCCGGACACTCGTGAACGACGTGTCGCTGCGCCTCGACGCGGGGGAGCGGCTCGGGCTGATCGGCGCATCCGGGTCGGGAAAGTCGCTCACTGCGCTCGCCGCGATCGGGTTGTTGCCCGAGGGCGCGAGCGTCACCGGCAGCATCCGCTTCGACGGGAGGGAGCTGGCCGGCCGCTCCGACCGCGAGCTCGCGCAGGTGCGCGGCTCCCGGATCGGGATGGTGTTCCAGGAGCCGGCGACGGCACTGGACCCACTGATGCGGGTCGGGGCGCAGATCGCCGGGCCGGTGCGCAGGCTCACCGGCGCCACGCGGTCCGCGGCCGCTCGCCGCGCCGTCGAGCTGGCCGCGAGCGTGGGGCTTCCCGACCCGGAGGTGCTCGTGCGCGCCTACCCGCATCAGCTCTCGGGCGGCCAGCGACAGCGCGTGGGTATCGCGATCGCGCTCGCCGGCGGCCCTGACCTGCTGATCGCCGACGAGCCCACCACCGCGCTCGACGTCACCGTGCAGGCCGAGGTGCTTCGCCTGCTCGACGACCTGGTGCGCCGGCGGGGCACGGCCCTGCTGTTCATCAGCCACGATCTCGCCGTGGTGGCGCAGGTGGCGAGGCGGGTGGCGGTGCTGGCCGACGGGCGGTTGCGTGAGCACGGAGCGGTGGAACAGGTCCTGCACCACCCGCGCGACCCGGTGACCCGGGCGATGCTGGAGGCGGCGTGGCGGACGAGCTGGCACGCCCCGGCAGCTCAGGCTGCCCAGCCGGTAGTGGCGGAGTCGGCGCAGCCGTGAGCGACCTGAGCGGCCTATCCGACGCCGCGGTGGACCGCGAGGTGCTGCTGCGCGCCGAGGCGCTGCACCGGACCTATCCGCTGCCCCGGCAGCGGCTGTTCGGCCCGTGGCCGGTGCGGCACGCCCTGCGCGGGGTCGGCCTCGAGCTCGCCGAGGGCGGCAGCATCGGGATCGTCGGAGAATCGGGGTCGGGCAAGTCCACGCTGGTGCGGCTGTTGCTCGCGCTGGACCGGGCCGACTCGGGAACGGTGACCTACCGCGGCAGGCCCGTGAGCCCGGGAAGGCCCCGGACGCTGCGCTGGTTCCGTCGCGAGGTGCAGATGGTGCCGCAGGACCCGTTCACCTCGCTCGACCCGCGGATGCGGGTGGCCGACATCCTCGCCGAACCGCTGGAGTGCCTCGACGTACCCGGCGACCACGCGGCCCTGGTCACCGAGCTGCTCGGGGCCGTCGGACTGATCGCGGCGACGGCCAAGGACCGGTACCCGCACGAGTTCTCGGGCGGTCAGCGGCAGCGGATCGCGATCGCCCGCGCGCTCGCTCCCGGCCCCCGCGTGCTGGTCGGGGACGAGCCGCTCTCGGCGCTCGACGTCACCGTGCGCGAGCAGGTGATGGACCTGCTGCGGGGCCTCGCCACCGACCTCGGCCTGGCGCTGGTTCTCGTCTCGCACGACATCGGCGTGGTGCACCGGCTGTGTGAGCAGATCGTGGTGCTGCACGAGGGAGTGATCGTGGAGCGCGGCCGCACCGCCGACGTGCTCGCCTCACCCGCGGACCCCTACACACGGCGGTTGCTCGCCGCCGTGCCGCAGCTGCCCGAGCGGGAGACGGTATGAACATCAGCGTGCCGTTCACCGCGCCCGTTCCCGGGCCCCACAACGCGATCACGGACGTTCCCGGAGTCCGTGTCGGCCACGTCACACGCATCGGCGACGGGTTCCTCACCGGCACCACCGTCGTGCTGCTACCCCCGTCCGGGGCCCCGGCGGCGGTCGAGGTGGTCGGTGGCGGCCCGGCGACCCGCGACACCGCCGCGCTGGACCTCCGGTCGGGTGGCGCCGTCGCTCATGCCGTGGTGCTCACGGGCGGGAGTGCGTACGGGCTGTCGGCGGCGGGCGGAACGCTGGACTGGCTCGCCGCCCACTGCCGTGGGGCACGAGCGCTGAACGCTGCGTCGGACGTCCTGGTCCCGCTGGTTCCTGCGGCGGCGCTGTACGACCTCGGGCGCGGAGGGACGTTCACCGCCCGGCCGGACGCCGCGTTCGGCCGCGACGCCGCGCAGGCCGCGGCGGACTCACCGCCGTTCTCCCCGGTCGAGCAGGGATGCGTGGGGGCCGGCACCGGAGCCGTCTCCGCCGAGATGAAGGGCGGGCTCGGCACAGCCAGCAGCGTGCTCGCGGGCGGCACGGTCGTCGGGGCGCTCGTGGCCGTCAACGCGCACGGTTCCACCCTCGACCAGGCAACCGGGCTGCCGCTCGCCCTCGATGCCGGGGCCGACGGGGAGTTCGCACTCGCCCGACCTTCCGCCGCTGAACACGCGGCGGCGCAGCGCAGGCTCGCCGAGCCCGCCCGGGGGCGGACCGGCCTCGACCTTCCCAACACAGTGATCGGCGTGGTCGCCACGGATGCTCCGCTCGACCCCGCTGCCCTGCGCCGGGTGGCCGCCGCCGGGCAACGCGGGATGGCGCGCGCGGTGTCCCCGGCCCATGGGATGACCGACGGGGACACCGTGTTCGCGCTCTCGGTGCCCGGATCAGCGATCACCGCCGCCGACCCGCCCGCCGCAGTGCTGGCCGCGGCCGAGGCGGCGTTCGCCCGCGCGATGGTGCACGCCGTGTTGCATGCGGAGTCGGTGGTGACGCCGTTCGGCCACATCGCCTCCTACCGCGAGCTCTACCCGCACGCCACGGCCGGGCCGGCCTGACGCGCGTTCATGTAGCGGACGAGAGACCTCCGCAACGCGGCAGTCGACCACGGCGGTATGAAGGGGACCGTGACCCGGCGTCCCTGCCGGGACCGCGACGATCGAGGGAGAAGTGCTCCGTGCGCTATGACGCCGTGCTCGCCGAAACGGTGGGCATCCTGGGTGCCGGCAACGACGAGATCGAGGCCTACGCGGCCCGTCCCATGGACGGCGCGAGCCGTGGTGGCGTGCTGGTGATCCACCACATGCCCGGTTACGACCGCGAGAGCAAGGAGATCGTGCGGCGGTTCGCCGTCATGGGCTACAACGCCATCTGCCCGAACCTCTACAGCCGTGAGGCCCCTGGCGCGGACCCCGACGACGCCGCGGCCGCCGCGCGCGCCAGCGGCGGGGTGCCCGATGCCCGGTTCGTGGGCGACGCCGCGGGTGCGGTGCGCTGGCTGCGCGCCCTGCCGACCTCCAACGGCAAGGTCGGCACCATCGGCTACTGCTCCGGAGGGCGCCAGGCGTTCCTCACCGCCCTTGAGCTCGACATCCAGGGTGCCGTCGACTGCTACGGGGCGTTCGTCGTCGGCACGCCGCCGGAAGGCTTCCCGCTGCAGGTGGCGCCGCTCGCCGACCGGGTGGCCGAGGTGCGCGCCCCGGTTCTCGGGCTGTTCGGCAACGAGGACTCCTACCCCTCGCCCGACCAGGTCGACGAGCTGGAGAAGCTGATGCAGACGAACGGGAAGGAGTACGAGTTCCACCGCTACGACGACGCCGGGCACGCGTTCTTCTCCGTCGACCGGCCGGCCTACCGCCCGGCGGCGGCGGCCGACGGGTGGCAGCGGGTGGAGGCCTTCTTCGCGAAGAACCTGTCCGGGAAGGACTGAGCCCGCCATGTGCACGTACAGCACCGAGAAGATCGACGTCGCGGCCAGCAGCGGGAAGGGACCGGACGGCTGGTTCCCACTGCGGACGGCGACGGTCTACTACGACCACCCCGTGCACGCGCCGGACGCGCACACCGTGAACATCGACTTCCTCAACCCGGAGCGCGGCCCTGCGGCGCGGGTGGCCGTGGAGCTGAGCCTCGACTCGGCCCGCGCCCTGCTCGAAGCGCTGCAGGTCACCGTGGAGCGCGCCAAGCACCACTGACCGCGGTCCACACGTTCGGTGCGGTCCTCGCAGAGCCCCTGGATCTGCGAGGGCCGCACGCGGCGCGCGCTCAGCCGCCCAGCGTGAGGACGCCGCGGATGTTCTTGCCGTCGAGCAGGTCGCGGTAGCCGTCGTTGATCTGGTCGAGGGAGTAGCGCCGGGTGATCAGCTCGTCGAGCCGCAGGTCGCCCGCCCGGTAGAGGCCGAGCAGCCGGGGGATGTCGTAGAGCGGGTTGCACCCCCCGAACAGGGCGCCCTGCACCTGCCGCTGGTAGGCGACGATCATGGCGTCGTAGGCGACGATCTGGGGCTCGCCGTGGCGCCCCAGCGCCGTGACGGTGACCCGTCCGTCCTTGCCGATGACGCCGATGGCGTTGCCGACGACCTTCTCGTCGTTCACTCCGACCGTGATGATGGCGTGGTCGGCGTACTGGCCCCGGGTGGCGGTCTTGACGAACTCCCGGGCGTACTGCGGGTCGGTGAAGGTGTGGGTGGCACCCACCTCGCGCGCCTTCTCCAGCTTGAACTCGACCGGGTCGACCACGACGACGTGCTCGGCACCGGCGTGGGCGGCGCCCTGCACCGCGTTGATGCCCACGCCGCCGCAGCCGAAGATCACCACGGTCTGCCCGGCCTGCACCCCGGCGGCGTAGACGGCGCTTCCCCAGCCGGTGGGGACGCCGCAGCTCACGAGCGCCGCGACGTCGAACGGGATGTCGTCGTCGAGCTTCACGCAGGAGAATTCGCTGACCACCACACGCTCGGAGAAGGCGCCGACCGCGCACATCCCGCCGACGTCACGACCGTCGGGGCTGTGGAACCGGAAGGTGTCGTCCTGCAGCATGCCGCTCACGGCGTTGCGGCCGGCGTCACAGAGGTTCTGCCGCCCGGTCGAGCAGTAGCGGCAGGTGCCGCAGACGGGGATGAAGGAGCACACGACGCGGTCGCCCACCCCGACACGGCGCACCCCGGCGCCGACCTGCTCCACCACGCCGGCGGCCTCGTGCCCGCCGACCATCGGGTAGCGGACGGGCATGTCGCCGGTGCGGACGTGGTCGTCGGAGTGGCACAGGCCTGCCGCCTCGATGCGGATCAGTACCTCGCCGTCCTTCGGGTCGTCGAGGTCGAGCTCGACGACGTCCCACTGCTGGCCGGCCTCCCACATGACGGCGGCGCGCGTGGTGGTGGGCATGAGCAACTCCAGGAATACGGTCGGTGGAACCGGGGCCCGAGGAACGATCAACTCTCGTCCCCCGACGGTAGCCCGATCAGCCCGGCCGGGGTCCGGGGAGCCGTTTGGGCACCCACCGGGCCATCACTCCTGCCCCCACGGCGGCGAGGCCACCCATCGACAGGGCTGCGGCACCGAGTGCGGCCGCCGCGCTCACCACCGCGATCGCGGCCGGACCGGCGAGCATCCCGAGGTCGTGACACAGTCGCCAGGCGCCGAGGAACTCGGCTCGAGCGTCCGCGGGTGCGGCGTCGGCGCCGAGGGTCATGATCACCCCGTTGCTCAGCCCGTTGCCGACCCCCATCAGCAGAGTGACGGCGCCGAGTGTCACCGCGGTGGTCGCCAACGGCAGCGCGACGTGGGCGGCCGCGAACACCAGCAGCGAGGCGACCGCCACCCCGCGCCGTCCGCGCCGGTCCATGAGGCGCCCGGCGGGGTAGGACAACGCGACGTCGATCGCGGCCCCGATCCCGAACAGCAGGCTCGTCGACACCGCGTCCAGGCCGATGTGGTCGGCCCAGAGCGGCAGCACGGCGGTGCGCGACGCCCGTGCGGCTCCCATCAGCAGGGCCCCGACGCCCAACGTGCGCAGCACGCGGCTGTGAGTCGTGACGACCGTCCGCAGCGAGATCCCCGGCCGCCGCCCGCGCCCGCCGGGCTCGTCCGGACCGTGCTCGAGCCGCGGGAGGCCCGCCATCAGGGCGCCGGACGCGACCACCGCCACCAACTGCACCAGGAAGCCCCCGCGGGTACCGACGAAGTGCACCACCGCGGCGCCGAGGAACGGGCCGAGCAGGAACCCCAATCGCGACAGACCGGCCATCGCCGACAGCGCCCGCGCCCGCATCGCCTCGGGCACGGCGTCGATGACGTAGGACTGCCGGGCCAGCCCCCACACCGCGCTGGCCACCCCGAACAGCCCGACGCCGACGCCGAGCAGCACCACCGACGGCGCCACGAGGCTCAGCGCGACGCCGATCAGCCCGACGGCGCTGCCGAGCAGCACGGCGTTGCGCTCACCGAGCCGTGCCACGATCCGCCCGGCGGGGAGGTCACCGAGCACCTGGCCCAGCCCGAGCAGCGCGACGATCACCCCCGCAGCGGCCACCGAGCCACCGAGCTCGCGGGCGCTCAGCGCCACCACCGGTGCGGCGGCGCCCTGCCCGATCCCGAACACCGCGGCCGGCAGGAACGCGGGGACGACGAGCCGGCGCAGCGGCCGGTCCGCGGTGACCGGGGTGGGAGACGGGCTATGCACTGACCGCTGATGCGGTGATCCGGCCGGTCGGTCGGGGGAGTCCGAAGTGGTCGCGCAGGGTATGGCCCGTGTACTCGGTGCGGAACAGCCCGCGGTCACGCAGGATGGGCACCACGGCCTCGGCGAAGATCGTCAAGCCGCCAGGATAGTACGGCGGCATCACGTTGAAGCCGTCCGCCGCGTTCGACCGGAACCATTCCTCGATCGTGTCGGCGACCTGTTCCGGCGTGCCGGCGAACACGCGGTGGCCCCGTGCCCCGGCCAACCGGTGCAGCAGCCCGCGCACCGTCGGCCGTTCCCGCTCGACGATGCCCGCCACCACCTGCAGGCGGCTGCGCCCGTTGTCCGTGACGTCCCCGGCCCCGGCGAAGAGCGCCGGTGGCACGGGTGCATCGAGGTCGAGGTGGTTCAGCGACGCGCCGGTGATCCGTTCGAGCTGGAGCAGCCCGTACGCCGGCACCGTGAGCTCGTTGAACTCACGTTCCAGGGCCCGCGCCGCCGTCTCGGTGCCGGCGATGAAGGGGCTGATCCCGGGCAGGATCTTCACGTCCTCCGGCCGGCGGCCGAAGCTTGCGGCCCTGGCCTTGATGTCGGCGTAGAAGGCCTGGGCGTCGGCCAGCCGCTGGTGCGCCGTGAAGATCGCCTCGGCGTACCGGCCCGCGAAGGCGCGCCCGTCGTTGGACGCACCGGCCTGTACGAGCACCGGGTGCCCCTGGGGCGGGCGTGGCTGGTTGAACGGGCCCCGCACGCGTACGTACTCGCCCGCGTGACCGATCTCGTGGATCTTGCTCGCGTCGGCGTAGATCCCCGCTTCGCGGTCGAGGACGACCGCGTCGTCCTCCCAGCTGTCCCACAGCGCGATCACGGCGTCGACGAACTCCCGGGCACGCGCGTACCGCTCGGCATGCGGAGGGTGGGCGTCGAGGCCGAAGTTGGCTGCCGCGGCGTCGTTGCCGGTGGTGACGATGTTCCAGCCGGCCCGGCCACCGGAGATGTGGTCGAGCGAGCCGAACAGCCGCGCGAGGTTGTACGGCTCGTAGTACGTGGTCGAGGCGGTGGCGATGAGCCCGATGCGCTCGGTGGCCGCGGCGATCGCCGTGAGGAGGGTGATCGGTTCCAGCCGGCCCACCGCGTTGTGCGCGACGTCACCCTGCAGTGCCGGCCCGTCGGCGAAGAACACCGCGTCGAGGGTGGCGGCCTCGGCGGTTCGGGCGATCTCCTGGTAGTAGGACGCGTCGTAGATCCGTTCCGCAGCGCTCGCGGGGTGCCGCCAGGCCGCCTCGTGGTGCCCCGCGGGGTAGATGAACGCGTTGAGGCTCAGCTGACGCCGGTGCTCACGGTCGCTCACCTGTCCACCCCCAGCGCCGCGAGCAGGAACTCCCGGTGGGCGATGAACGCGGGGTCGCGGTGGGTCCGCGGCCGGTCGAGGCCGATCGCCCGGTCCACGGCGATCCTTCCGCGGTCGAGCACCAGCACCCGGTCGGCGAGCGACACGGCCTCGTCGACGTCGTGCGTGACCAGCAGCACCGCGGGCCGGTGCCGATCGTAGAGCTCACGCAGCAGCGCGTGCATCCGGATCCGGGTGAGGGCGTCGAGCGCCCCGAAGGGCTCGTCGGCGAGCAGCAGGGCGGGCTCACGGACGAGCGAGCGGGCCAGCGCGACCCGTTGCTGCTCGCCTCCCGAGAGCTCGTTCGGCCAGGCCCGCTCGCGCCCGGACAGGCCGACCTCGTCGAGCGCCGCGCTTCCGCGCCTGCGCGCATCGGGACCACCGAGGCCGAGCACGACGTTGTCGAGCACGCGCGCCCACGGCAGCAGCCGTGAGTCCTGGAACACCACCGCGCGCTCGGCGGGCACCCGCAGTTCGCCCGAACCCGCGACGCCGTCGTCGAGCTCCGCGAGGGCACGCAGGAGGGTGGACTTGCCCGACCCGCTGCGCCCGAGGAGCGCCACGAACTCGCCCGCCGTGATGTCCAGGTCGACGTCGTCGAGCACCGTCCGCCCGTCGAACCCGCGGGTCAGGCCGCGCGCCCGCACCGCGGGCGACACCGCCGGGCCGACCGCTCCCGGCAGGCTCGTCAGCTGCCCAGCGTCCGTCGCCATGACAACGCCCTCCTCTCGACGGCGCGGACCAGCGTGTCTCCCACCAGCCCGAAGGCGGCGTAGACGACCAGCCCGACGACGATGATCTCGGTCTGCCCGTAGGTGCGGGCCTGTGTCATCAGATAGCCGATGCCGCTGGTCGCGTTCACCTGCTCGACCACGACCAGCGCGATCCACGAGATCGTCACGGAGAGCCGCAGCCCCGTGAAGAAGCCCGGCAGTGCGCCCGGCAGCGCCACGCGGCGGATGAACTCCGCGCGGGAGAGCCCGACGGTCTCGGCGAGCT
Organism: Pseudonocardia yunnanensis; assembly: GCF_039534065.1. Taxonomy (NCBI): domain Bacteria; kingdom Bacillati; phylum Actinomycetota; class Actinomycetes; order Pseudonocardiales; family Pseudonocardiaceae; genus Pseudonocardia; species Pseudonocardia yunnanensis. The sequence goes on from NZ_BAAAUS010000027.1 coordinate 249,492, forward strand.
CGACGTACCGGTGGTCGACGCCGCGCAGCGCCGCATGGGTGTTGATGTACACCGGAACGAAGACGCTCGCGGCGATCATGATGATCTTCATCTCCTCGCCGATCCCGAACCAGATGATCGCGAGCGGGATGAGGGCCAGCGTCGGGACGGCACGCTTGATCTGCACCGGCCCGTCGATGAGCGCCTCGCCGACGCGGCTCAGCCCCGCGGCGAGCGCGAGCGCCACACCGATCCCGACGCCGAGCACGAGCGAGATCCCGGCGCGCTGCACGGACGTGAGGAGGTTGCTCTGCAACCTGCCGTCGGCGATCAGCTCGCCGAACGTCGTGACGACCGTCCACGGCGCGGAGAGGGTCTGCGGGTCGAGAAGCCCGGTCGCGGAGGTGACGACCCAGGCCAGCAGGAGCAGCACCGGGCCGAGGGCGAGCCCGCCCGGAACGGCCCGCCCGGGCCCGAGCCTGCGGCCGTGCCGGATCCGGTGAGCCAGCCGCGGGTCATCCGCGGCCTCGCCGTGGCGGCCGCGCTCGCGGGGCCGGGAGACCGACAGCTGGGTCATGACGCCCCTGCCGGTCCGTAGGCGGCGCCGACGGCCGGCACCGTGGTCGTCACGACCTGGTCGAAGCGCAGGTCGAAGCCGTCGCTCGCGCGCACCTGCTTCGGGAGCTCCCCGGCGCGGTCGATCACGTCGATCGTCTCCTGCTGGCGCTGCACCACCGCGGCGTCGAGGCGGGGGAACGTGATCTGCCCCAGCGAGTCGACGATCCGCTGCCCGTCGGCCTGGCTGATGCCCTGGTTCTCCACGTAGTACTGCTGCACCCACTCGGCCGGATGCTCGTTGATCCACTGCTGCGAGCGGATGTAGTGGTCGACGTAGGCACGCAGCGCCGCTGCCTTCGCCGGGTCCTCCAAGGCCTCGCGGCGTGCATAGAGATAGTTCAGCCCGGAGGAGGTGTCGGCCGTCTCCGCCGGGTCGATCACACCGCCGCCGCGCGGCCCGGCCTCGGTGAGGAACCGGGTCAGCCGCGGCTCGTTCAGCGGAGCGACGTCCACCTGCCCGGTGCGGACGGCGTCGTTGAAGTCGCCCAGCTGCAGCCGGACGAGCTCGACGTCGGACGTCCGCAGTCCGGCCTTCTCCAGCGCCCTCAGCACGATCACCTGTTGTGCGGTGCCCTCGGCGTAGGCGATCTTCGCTCCCCGCAGGTCGGCGAGCTTGCGGATGTTCTTGCCGGGCGTGACGGCGAGCTGCGTGCTCGACGGGTCGGTCTGGCGGGCCAGGATGATCGGGACGTCCTCACCGGCGGCGAGGGCCTGGATGGGCGGCGTGTCACCGACGCTGGCCACGTCGGCGGCGCCCGCTCGGAACGCCTCGAGGATCGCCGGGCCGCCGGTGAAGTTGGCGAACTGCGCGGTGAAGGGCAGCTTCTCGAGCTCTCCCGACGCCCGCAGCGCCACTTGCTGGGCCTCGGCCTGGTCGGCGATGACGAGGGTGGTGCCTGCGGGGACGTCGGTCGGCAGGGGGGCGTCGGCGGCGAGCCCGCCGCCGGCCGGGGTGGTGGTGGCGCAGGCCGCGACCACCACCGCGGCGAGTACGGCCGCGGTGGTGGCGAGCGTGCGTCGGGAACGGGAGGTGCTCACGGGTCCTCGGTCTCGGTGTCGTCGGGCCGGTCAGTCGACGACGACGGCGTGGTCGGCCGTGAGCGGGCGCCCCGCGAGGAGCTCGGACTCACGGCCGTCGGGCCCGACGGGGCGGTCGCCGATCACCGTGACGCGGTGCAGGGTCCGCCGTACGTCGAGGTGGTCGAGGTCGGCCGGGGCGAGGTGGGCGGTGGCCCGGTTGTCCCAGAAGGCGACACTTCCGGGCTCCCAGCGGAACCGCACGGTGTACTCGGGACGGGTGAGCTCGGCGTAGAGCAGGTCGAGGATCGCCCGGCTCTCCCGCGGCTCGACGTCGACGATGTGGCTGGTGAAGCCGGGGTTGACGAAGAGCGCGCGCTCCCCGGTGACGGGATGGACCCGCACCACCGGGTGGATCGCCACCAGCAGGTTGTCGTTGACACGGCGGGCGTAGGCGGAGCCGCCTGACGGCTTGTCGCTGCCGCCGTAGCGGTGCTCGGCCCGCAGCGTGTCGACGAAAGCGCGGACCGGGGCCGAGAGTCCTTCGTAGGCGGCCACGAGGTTCGTCCAGGTGGTGTCGCCGCCCACCTCGGGCACCACCTCGGCCCGCAGGATGGACGCGGCAGGCGGGTTCACCGCGGCGGTGACATCGGTGTGCCAGCCCGCGACGTAGCTGTACTTCCGCCGGGTGCGGACCGTGTACTCGCCGCCGTAGCGCTTCGCGTACCGCTCGGGGTCGACCGTGAAGATCTCCGGGTGGCCCTCCGGCGGGGTGTCGTCGTGCGGGTGGGCGTAGGTGAGCTCGCCGAAGTGCCTGCCGAAGCGGATCTGCGCGGCGTGATCGAGGTCCTGTCCGCGGAAGAAGATCACCTTGTACCGGTGCAGGGCGTCGGTCAGGCCCGAGACGGTCGTCTCGTCGAGCGGCGCGGACAGGTCGACGCCGGAGATGTCGGCGCCGATGTGTCCGGCCACCGGCCGGACGGAGAGAGCGGTGCGTTCGGGCGCGACGGTCATGTCGGTCCTTTCCTGAAAGTGGCAGCGAACATTCCCCGGCCACGACGCAATGCATGGGACCGGGGTGGTCAAATGTTCGGACTAATGATGCGGAGAGGTTTCAGGCAGCGAGCCGGGTGGCCGCGAATCAGTGGCGCCGAGCGCCGGCGGTCACCCGCAGGTACAGCACCCGGGGCGACATGCCCTGGTCAGGTGCGGCGCGCTCATGTGAACCATCGTGTGTGGGGGACCAGCGGAAGTCAATTTTGCGACTTCTGTAATTAAGTCCGCGCAGGTGGCGGGGCCGAATCCCCATGAGCGCGTATCGGGCTGATCGCTACGAGATCCAGGGTTCGGCCCTGCCGAGGGCGATAACCCGGATCTCGCGGCGATCAGCGACCATCAGGCCCCGGAAGCCGCCTGCCGGCCGAGCCGGCGGGTGCGGTCCTGCGCGTACTGCTCTGCCGAGGCCCGGAGGTACACGCCCCGGGCGACCGGGCCCGGGAACCCGAGGTCCGGCCTGTCGCGCAGCTGGTAGAAGCGGGCCCGGTTGACACCGAGCAACTCGGCGAACTCGTCGACGCCGACCAGGTCGGGGATGGTCGGCTCGTCGGGGCGGTCGTCGATGTCGTCGACGGTCAGTACCCGGAGCTCGATGGGCCGGATCAGGGCGCGCTCCCAGCCCTGGACCTCCCGGACGACAGCGTGGACGGTGCGCTCCAGCTCGAGGAGTGGGTGCGCGTACGCCCCGTCGGTCCGGGGCCGCAGGACGGTCCAGCTGACGCGGCCGTGGTCGGCGGAGAGGGAGGTGCCGGCCAGCGTGGCGTCGGAGCGTCGGGCGATCTCCCGGCCGAGCTGCTGGGCCGCCTGAGGCCCGGCGAGCGGCGGGTCGATGTCGGCGCTCAGCGACAGCGTCAGGGTCACGGGCGGCATCGACCCATCATTCAGCACGGCTGGACACATCATCTGGTTCGGGTGCGTGCTCAGTGCTCAGCTGCTGCCGGCCGGCGGGATCACCCGTTTCGCCTCCAGGCGCTGCAGCAGCTCGACGAACATGTCCTCGGTGTCGATGCATGCGCCGAAACCCGCGTGCCGTACCGCAACGGTGCTGTTCAGCGCCGGCACCGGCTGCCCGGCAGGCGCGCCGCGCATCATGTTGTCCGTGTAGACGAGCGAGTTGTAGCCGACGAGCTCCATGACGTCCGGAGAGCTGGCCAGACCGTACTTCGCGACGATCGCCGCCCACTCCCGCCTGCGGCGGGGCAGCTCCTCGCGCAAGGAGACCTCGCGGGGTTCGCCGAGCGGCATGCCGAGGGTGCGGGCGATGGCCGGCCACACGCCCGCCCACGTGAACACGTCGCCGTTGGTGAGGTTGTACGTGCCACCGGCCGCGGCGGGCGACGTCGCCGCCCAGCTGAGCGCATCGGCCACCAGGTCGGCGTGCACCGCCTCGCGCAGCCACGGCTCGAGGCTGCCGGCCGGATGGTCGAGCGGGCGCCCCTCTTCACGCAGGAGCGCGCCGTACACCGCGATCGGCAGCAGCGGGTTCATGTTGTTGCCTGCGGCCTCCCCGTAGATCACCGTCGGCCGGAAGACGGTCATCTGCCAGGTGCCGTGCACCTGCTTCTCCCGCAGGTAGCTCTCCTGGTCGAAGTAGAAGTTCCGGTGCTCGCGGCGGGGGTCGCGCTCCCGCAACGGGATCCGCAGCCCGTCGTACCCCAGGGACGGGTGGTGCACACCGTACGCCTTGGTGCCGTGCAGCAGGGAGATGTGGCGCAGGCCGGTGGCCACCTCGGAGAGCGGGTCGAACAGGTTGCGCAGCATCAGGGCGTTGCGCTCGATGTTCGTCTCGTCGAGCCAGCCCTCGAACAGCCCCGGCGTCTCCTGCAGCGCCGCGTAGACGAGGTGCGTGACGTCGCCCATCTTCCCGAACAGCTCCCGGGACGCCACCGCGTCGGTGAGGTCGATCGAGTGGAAGGCGGTGTTCCCGGCGTCTTCGGGAACACGCCGGGAGACACCCACGACCTTCCATCCGGGCCGCGCGGCGAACCGCCGGACGGCCGCTTCACCGACGAGGCCGGAGGCTCCTGCCACGAGCACCTTGTTCGTCACGCCTACACCGCAATCTCGTCGAGTTCCTTGCCCGCGTACTCCGTCTTCGCGACGACCAGGCCGATCAGCTGGATGATCAGGAGCACCGGAATGAGGAGGAAAGCCAGCTGGAACGAACCGGTGACGTCGCTGATCAGCAGCGCCAGGAACGGCACACCCTTGCTGATCAAGCCCGCCGTGCCCCACGAGATCCCCTGGCCGAGACCCCGGATCCTCGTCGGGAAGAGCTCGGCCGTGTAGGTCATGATCGTGCCCCACACCCCGATCAACCCGACGTTGGCCAGCAGGCCGAACGTGTAGATCGCCCACGGCTCCGTGCTCAGCGCCCACGGAATGATCGTGACGATACACAGCAGATTGCCCGCGAACATCGCGCTGAGCCGGCTGCGATGGTCGGCGATCCAGCCGAACAGGTAATAGCCGAGCGTGCCGGCGAGCCCCCACCAGATGGTGTACACGCTGTATTCGCTGGTGGTCCACCCGAGTTCGTTGTGCAGGTACAACGGCTGCCAGGCTCCGACGATCGTGAATGCCATCAGGCCGACGACCGGCACGAATATGGCGACGATCGTGCGCCGGCGCTGGTCGGCGAGGAAGAGCTGGCCCAGGCCCGGCTTCTCCGCCTTCCGCTGCCACGCGCTGTCCTCCGCGCTCACCTGCTCGCCGCGTGCCACGGCCGCACGGAGGCGGGTCCTGCGGTCCCGGGCCCGGAGCCAGTACGGCGACTCGGGGCAGAAGAAGCGCACGAACAGGGCGAGGAACGCGACCCCGGCCGGGAGCAGGAAGGCGTACCGCCAGCCGATCGTGGCCACCAGGGTGACGCCGAGCAGGCCGGCGAGTGCCGCGCCGTAGCCGTAGAACGACCGGGCGAAACTCAGCACCGAGGCACGTCGGCGGGCCGGCCACGTCTCGGAGATCAGGCAGGCCGCGACGCCCCACTCACCGACCTGCGCACACAGGTACAGGCCGTAGAACGCGATGAACGACAGCCAGTTCCAGGACAGTGCGACCAGGACGAGCGACAAGGCGCACAGGACGATGTTGATGATGAAGCAGGGCCGCCGCCCGATCCTGTCGGCCAGCCACGGCCAGAAGTAGGTGGCGCCTGCCGACAGGAGCCCGACGAGGAAGAGCGCGAAGGTCAGCTCGTTGAGATCGGCGTCGAAGTCGTCGAGCAGTTGCGGGATGATCAGCGCGTAGACCGCGGTGCCCATCGACTCGATCATGAATCCGAGGCCGCCGGCCCAGGCGATGAACCAGTGCGTCGTCGTGACCCGGTCGCCCGAGATCACATCCTGATATCGCCGCGAATTGATGTGCTTGGATTCAGCCGGACCGACCTGCTGACTCAGCTCTTCGGTGGTCATCGAACACCTGCCTGAATCTCCGCGCGACCCACTCCGTAGGGGGTCGTCCGGCAACGGGGCGTCGCCGAAAGGCGACTGCGATGAAAAGGCTTCCGAAGTTCGAGATGTCGAACGTCGCGGTCCGAGATATCGAATACCGCGTGCTGTGCCGTTCGAATTTAGTCGCGGTACCGAGACGCGTCAACATGGCTGTTTGTACAAATATTACTCATGCTTTACCGGTCGATCGTCCGTAGAACCGGCTCGGACGCCTGACGTACCGGACGCCATGGTCGTGCCTCCGGGGCGGGTCACCCGCGCGCAGGTGGCGGCCCCAATTCCAAGGGGCGCGCATACGCCTCGTGCAACACGATCGATCCCGCCGCCACGCCGAGCGTTCGGGTTCCGAACGAACTCGCCACCACGGTGCGCCGCGGATCGGCGGCGACGTGCGCGCGTTCCGCCACCTCGGTGTGCAGTTCGTCGAGCAGCTCGGGCCGCCGCGTGATCCCGGCCTCGGCCACCACCAGGATCTCCGGGTTGATCACGTCGAGCAGCAGGGCCACTGCGCGGCCGACCAGTCGGGCGCGTTCGCGGAACAGTGCGACAGCCCACGGCTCGTCCGCCTCCAGTGCGGCGAGCACGTCGGGAAAGCGGGCCTCGGGCAGGAGGCCGGTGCCTGCGGCGTGTTCGGCGAGCGCCTGTTCGGCCACCGTGGCCTGGAAGCAGCCGGTGCGTCCGCAGGGGCAACGACCGCCCGCGAGCGTCGGCCCCGACCCGACCGGGAGGTGGCTGACGTCGCCCGCCGCGGACCGGGGACCGTGGTGCACGGTCCCGCCCGTCACGATCGCGGCGTCGACCACGTTGCCGACGAACAGGTGCACCAGGCTCATCCGTGCGCGGGTTCGGTGGGAGCCGATCAACTGCTCGGCGCGGGCCAGGGCGCGGGAGTGGCTCTCGACGCGCACCGGCAGGCCGAGCTTCCCCTCCAGCACCGCCTGCGCCGGCACGTCGCGCCAGCCCAGCTGCGTGTGCCGCACGACGACCCCGCGCGCAGGGTCGATCCACCCGCCGCTGGCCAGCCCGACCCCGAGTGGCCTGCGTCCGCGGGTGTGCTCGTCGAGGAAGGCGACCATCCGGTCCCCGGCGTCGGCGAGCACGGCCTGCGCTGCGCGGTCCCGGTGCGGGATCCGCTGCTCGGCGAGCACCCGACCGCGCAGGTCCATCAGCACGAGTGTCGTGTGGCGCAGTGCGATGTGGATCCCGCCGGCCAAATGGGACCGCGTGTCGATGTCCACGGGGACGTGCGGGCGCCCGATCGCGGGACGCGGCCTGCGCACCGGTCGCTCGCGGATCAGGCCGAGATCGGCGAGCTCGGTCGACTGACGGCTCACCGCCGCCGCCGAGAGCCCGGTGAGCCTGGCGACGGTGCTGCGGGCCACCGGCCCGTGGTCGAGGATCGTGCGCAGAACGGATGCCGCGGTCGCGGTGCGCCGGCCGTCGCCGGCGAGCTGGTCACCGCCGTCGGGCTGCGGGGCGGGGGCGCGGAGGAGTGCGTGCATCGATGTCCCTGCCTGGATGGGCCCATCGTGCGTGAGCCCGTGACGGGTGCCTGCGGCCTGATGCGCGCGACGTGGATCAGTCGCGCGCGACGGGCGCCGCACACAGCGCGCTCGCCTGCCGACGGAGGTCGACGTGGCGGCGCGCCTTCAGCGTGGCGGCCTGGGACATCCCGGACATCGTCGCAGAGCGGCACCGGCCCGAGGCAGTGGTCGCCGTCACAATTTCTGATCGAATTCCTGGCGGTCCGACATTTCGACGGACATTTCCTGCCGACTGCTGAAGTATGGGAACGGGAAGCGGTAAATGTTCGAACGATGGGTCGGCATGGGAGTAGGGCCGAACTCGCACATCACATTTGGTTGCGCGAACTCCGCGCGCGTGCTCGGGTGGTATCCGTGAACGGGGTTCTGCTCACGCAGCGTCGGCATGTCGACCTCTGCCGACTCGCGTCCTGCGTGTGTCCTGGCTGACGCGCCACCCCGCCGGTTTTCTTGCCCGTGCCCGTCGGCCGGGCGCTTCCCCGCGAAATCGTTGAAGAAGGTTCGCCGTGTCTCCTGCTCCTCTGACCGCGCACTGGTTCCTGCCCACCTATGGCGACGGCCGCCAGCTCGTCGGGGGCGGGCACGGCGTCGGCGTCGGTTCTGCCGGTGGCGTCCGGCCCGCCTCGATCGGTTACCTGACCCAGGTGGCCCGCGCCGCCGAGCAGGTCGGCTTCGTCGGTGCCCTCACTCCGACGGGGGCGTGGTGCGAGGACGCCTGGCTCACCACGGCGATGCTCGTGGCCGAGACCGAGCGGCTGAAGTTCCTCGTCGCGTTCCGCCCCGGATCGGTCTCACCGACGCTCGCCGCACAGATGGCCGCCACCTACCAGCGGCACTCGGGTGGCCGGCTGCTGCTCAACGTCGTCACCGGCGGCGAGCCGGCGGAGCAGCGGGCCTACGGCGACTTCCTGGACAAGGACGCCCGCTACCGCCGCACCGGGGAGTTCCTCGAGGTGGTGCGGGCGTTGTGGCGGGGCGAGAAGGTCGATCTCGACGGCGAGCACGTCCGCGTCGAGAACGCGTTCCTCGATCGCCTGCCCGACCCGGTGCCGCCCATCTTCTTCGGGGGCTCGTCGCCCGCGGCGGGTGACGTCGCGGCCGAGCACGCCGACGTCTACCTGACATGGGGTGAGCCACCCGCGCAGGTCGCCGAGAAGATCGACTGGATCCGCCGCCTCGCCGCGAAGCGCGGGCGCACGATCCGCTTCGGTATCCGCCTGCACGTGATCACCCGCGACACCTCGGAGCAGGCCTGGTCCCACGCCGAGTCGCTGCTCGAGGCGATCGACCCGGCCGCGATCGAGCGTGTGCAGGCCGGTCTCGCCCACAGCGAGTCGGAGGGGCAGCGGCGGATGCGCGCCCTGCACGGCGGGTCGACGGCGAACCTGGAGGTGGCGCCGAACCTGTGGGCGGGCGTCGGTCTCGTCCGCGGTGGCGCCGGAACCGCGTTGGTGGGCAGCCACAGCGAGGTCGCCGACCGGATCGCCGAGTACCACGCCCTGGGCATCGAGGAGTTCATCCTGTCCGGTCACCCGCACCTGGAGGAGGCCTGGTGGGTCGGTGAGGGCGTGCTGCCCATCCTGGAGCGACGCGGCATCTGGAAGCGACCCGGCGGCCAGGCCCCGTCCGTTCCGGAGTCGCGGACCGTCCCGTTCGCCGCGGCCCAGTGAGGGCTCGGGGCCCGGTGACGGGGGAGGGCGAGCGATGAGCACGGCCGCGGTCCTCGCAGAACGTCCACCTGACGGGCCACCGCCCAGGACCCGCACCATCCTCCTGGCGAGCCTGGTCGGCACCACCGTCGAGTGGTACGACTTCTTCCTCTACGCCACGGCCGCGGGGCTGGTGTTCCCGCAGCTGTTCTTCCCCGTCGGCAACGAGCTCGTGGGCACCCTGCTGGCCTTCGGCACGTTCGCCGTGGGGTTCGTCGCCCGCCCCATCGGCGGGGTCCTGTTCGGGCACATCGGCGACCGGCTCGGGCGCAAGCGCACGCTCGTCGCCACGATGGTGCTGATGGGAGCGGCCACGGCGCTCATCGGGCTGCTGCCCTCGTACGCGTCGATCGGTGTCGCCGCGCCGGTGCTGCTCGTGGTGCTGCGCGTGCTGCAGGGCCTGGCCGTGGGCGGTGAGTGGGGCGGCGCCGTGCTGCTGGCGGTGGAGAACGCGCCGCCGGGGTCGCGCGCCCGCTTCGGGAGCGTGCCGCAGATCGGCCTGGGCCTCGGGCTCGCGCTGGGTACCGGGGTGTTCGCCCTGCTCGGCGAGGTGCTCGACGACCAGGCGTTCCTGGCTGTCGGGTGGCGCGTCGCGTTCGTGCTGAGCGTGGTGCTGGTCGTGGTGGGGCTGCTGGTGCGGCTACGGATTCTCGAGACGCCCGAGTTCCGCAAACTGCGCGACAGCGGTGGGACGGCGCGGGCGCCCGTGGTCCAGGTCTTCCGCACGTCCGGCCACCGCCGCGGTCTCGTGGCGGGGATGCTCGCCCGGTGGGCGGAGGGGGCGGCGTTCAACACCTGGGGCGTCTTCGCCATCACCTACGCCACGGCGACCGTCGGGATGAGCAAGATCGTCGTGCTCCTGGCCGTCACCGGTGGCGCGCTGCTGATGGCGGCGTTGACGCCGGTGGCGGGCCTGCTCGCCGACCGGTTCGGGCGGCGGCTCGTGTTCGGCACCGGTGTGGCCGGATTCGGGATCACCGTCGTGCCGTCGTTCTTCGCCGTGCACAGCGGGATCACGTGGCTGGTCGTGGTGGTCCTGCTGCTCCAGCTGGGTGTCTGGTACTCACTGATGACCGGCGCGGAGTCGACGCTGTTCGCGGAGCTCTTCGACACCGACGTCCGCTATACGGGGATGTCGCTGGTCTTCCAGGGATCGGGCATCTGGGCGTCCGGGCTCACCCCGGTGATCCTCACCGGGCTGCTCGCTCTTGGCGCAGGAACGCCGTGGTGGGCCGCGGGCTACCTGGCAGCCACCGCACTGATCAGCCTCGTCGCCATCGTGCTCATGCCGCGATGGATCCGCTGGCGTCCACAGTGGACGAAGGGAACACGCTGGTAGTCACCAGTGCTGATCGGCCCACGCCCGTCGGTGCGGTGCGGGTTGCTACAACTGGTCCGTGCTGACGGTGCGTGGGGCCGACCTGGTGTGGACGGGCGTGGTCGAGCAACCCGGTGGGGAGATCGCCTGCGGGCCTGACGGCCGCGTGGCCGACGGCCCGGTCGAGGGCGAGGTCCTCGACGCCTCGGGCTGTGTCGTCACGCCGGGGCTGGTCAATGCTCATCACCACCTGCTGCAGTCGGCGTTCCGGACCCTTCCGGGCACACGGGGCGTCCCGATGCGGGAGTGGCTGCCGCGGATGGCCGCCGCCTACGCAGCGGTCGGTGTCGACGGCGAGCTCACGCATGCGGCGGCGAGCGTCGGGCTGGCCGAGTCGCTGCTGTGCGGGGTGACGACCGTGGCCGACCATCACCTCACCTGGCCTCCGACCGCAGGTGACGGGGTGGAGCTGGCCTCGGCGGTCGCCGCGGCCGCGCAGGAGCTCGGCGCGCGTCTGGTGTTCGTGCGCGGCAGCGCCCGCGACGACCCCCAGTCCGCGGCGGCGTCGGCGGATGCGATCGCGTCGCGGCTGGGCGGCGACGCCACCGGCATGATTCAGGTGGCGGTGGGGCCTGCGGGGGTGCACAGCGACGCGCCCGAGACGTTCGCACTGCTCGGCGAGGTCGCGCAGCGGCACGGGCTGCGCCGGCGCACGCAGGCGAACGAGCAGGTGGACGTGGAGGTGGCCGCGGAGCGCTACGGGCGACGGCCGCTCGAGCTGCTCGACGAGTGGGGCTGGCTCGCCCCCGACGTCACGCTCGCGCACCTCTGCGGCGTGACGCCCGGTGAGATCGCCCGGGTCGCCGCGGGCGGGGTGAGCGCCACCCACGCGCCCGGCTGCGACCTGCCGATGGGGTGGGGAGTGGCGCCGATGGCGGCGCTGTCCGACGCCGGGGTCGCCGTGGGGCTGGGCACGAGCGGGGGCGGCAGCAACGACGCCGGGCACCTGCTCGCCGACGCACGGCTCGCGCTGCAGGTCGCGCCGTTGGCCGGGCGCGCGGTGAGCGCGCGGGAGGTGCTCGTCTGGGCGACCGCAGGGTCGGCCGGGGGCCTGGGTCGTGCCGAGCTGGGCCGCATCGAGCCCGGATGCGCCGCCGACCTCGTCTGCTGGGACGTCACCGGTGTCGCCGACGCCGGGGTGGCCGACCCGCTCGCCGGGCTCCTCTGGGCCGGGCCCGGCCGCAGACCGCGTCACGTGGTGGTGGCAGGCCGTGTGGTGGTGCGGGACGGGCAGCTGGTGGCGCGTCCGGAGATCGAGGTGGCCGGGTCGCTGCGTGGGCTGCTCGGCTCCCGCGCAGCCGGCTGAGCGCGGCCCGGCGTTCCAGGAACGATGGAAGCCCGATATGTGCCTGATTGCCACCACTGAAGTCGGGTCTGCCCAGGTCAGGGCCCCGGAATGTCGTGAGGTTGGCCATACAGCGCTGCACCGGTAGGGGCGTCCGGCGTGAACTTGTGGCGTGGCCGACAAGGCAGGGTACGACTACGTGGTGGTGGGTGCCGGCACCGCAGGCTGCGTGATCGCGGCGCGGTTGTCGGAGAACCCGGACGTGCGGGTGCTGCTGATCGAAGCCGGCAGCGGGCAACCGCCGCCCGCCGTGGCGGTGCCGCCCGGGTGGCCTGCCCTGCAGCGGACATCCGTCGACTGGGCGGGCACCACCGTGGTGCAGGGCGCGACCGGCACGGCCATCCCCTGGCCGCGCGGGAAGGTCCTCGGTGGGTCCTCCGCGATCAACGGCATGGCCTTCATCCGTGGGCATCGTTCGTCCTACGACGCATGGCCCGCGGCCGGGGCGAAGGGCTGGGGGTTCGACGACCTGCTCCCGTACCTGCGGCGCAGTGAACGCACCGAGGGGCGGGATCCGGCGCTCCGAGGCGCTGACGGTCCGCTGACGGTGGGGCCGGCGCGGTCGCCGCACCCCGTGGCGGTGGCCGGGCTGACCGCGGCGGCCGAGGCCGGGCATCCGTTGGCGGACGACATCAACGGCGGGCTGGAGGAGGGCTTCGGTTGGTGTGATCTGAACATCGTGGACGGCAGACGGCAGAGCTCGGCCGACGCCTATCTCGTCCCGGTGCTGCAGCGGCCGAACCTCGACGTGGTGACCGACGCGCCGGCCCACCGGCTGCTCCTGTCCGGCGGGCGGTGCACGGGCGTCGAGTACAGCGTGGGTAGCGCACTGCACACCGCGGCGTGCAATGGGGAGGTCGTGCTGGCGGCGGGCACGGTGGGTTCCGCGCAACTGCTGATGCTCTCGGGCATCGGGCCGCAGGAACACCTGCGTGAGGTCGGGGTCGACGTCGCACTGGACCTTCCCGGCGTCGGCTCCAACGTGCACGACCATCCGCGTTCGACCGTGGTCTACAGCTCGCCCGTGCCGATCCCGGCCGGAGTGAACAACCATGCGGAGATGATCGGGCTGGCCCGCAGCCACCTGGCTCAGGACGGGCCGGACCTGCAGTTCCAGGTGCTGGAGATCCCGTATTTCGCGCCTGCCCTGCCGCCCGCCCTTCCGGTGCCCGGCCAGGCCTACAGCGTCGCCCTCGGCAGCATGACCCCCAGCAGCCGTGGCTCGGTACGGCTGTCGGGCTCCCGGCCCGACGCGGCACCACTACTGGACCCGAACTACTACGGCGATCCCCGGGACGTCGAGGTCATGGCCGCGGGGCTGCGCATCGCCCGTGCCATCGGCCGTGCCGACGCGTTGGCTCCGTGGCGGGCCGAGGAGGTGCTCCCAGGACCCGGGGTGCGCGAGGATGACGACGAGGCCGTGCGGCACTACCTGTTCCGGAGCCTGCGGACCTACTCCCACCATGTCGGTTCGTGCCGCATCGGCACCGACGACATGGCGGTGGTCGACACCGAGCTGCGGGTGCGCGGGATCGACGGGCTGCGGGTGGCCGACGCCTCCGTCATGCCCTCCATCGTGTCGGCCAATACCAACGCCACCGTCTACGGCATCGCGGAGCGGGCCGCGGATCTCGTCAAAGCCGGCTGACCCCACAGCCGGTTGAGGTGATCACCGCCGTACCGGCGGGCGCCTGCAGCGTCATCGCTCTCTCTGTCAGCACTCATGGCGATGGCCGGTAGCTGGGATCTGCGTTGGTCATCAGTGGCCGAACGGCGCAGGGTGGAGGGGACAGCGTGGCATCGCGGACAGGACAGGAACGCGATGTCCGCCCCGTCCAGCCCATCATCTCCGAGAGCTGAGGTAGTCGATGTCTGAGCACGGTGCCCTGCAGCACGAGGAAGTCGTGATCCGGCGTGGCCGTCGATCCGGTGCCGCCATCACGGTCGCGGTGCACTCGCGGGCGCTCGGACCCGCCGTGGGCGGTTGCCGTATCTGGACCTATCCCGGCTGGCGTGAGGGAACGGCGGATGCGATGCGCCTCGCGGAGGCGATGACGTACAAGTGTGCGGCCGCCGGTCTCGAGTACGGAGGCGGGAAAACGGTCGTCGCGCTGCCGATGGGAACGGTACTGACCCCCCAGGTGCGCCACGACGTGCTCCACGACGTGGCCGAGATCGTCGCCGGTTTCGACGGTAGCTACTGCGTGGGACCCGACGTGGGCACCGGGCCCGAGGACATGATGGTCATCCGCGAGGTGACGCCCTACTCGTTCTGCCTGCCGCAGGAGCACGGCGGCACCGGGAGCTCGGGCACGCCCACGGCGCTGGGCGTCCAGGCCGCTCTGCGTGCCGGCGCCCGGCACGTCTTCGGCTCGGAGTCGCTGTTGGGCAGGCGGGTGGTGATCGCCGGGTTCGGCTCGGTCGGGTCGCGGCTCGCAGCCGACCTCTCCGCGCAAGGGGCCATGGTCGTCGTCTCCGATGTCGACGACCAGAAGCGCGAGGAGGCGAAGAACGCGGGGTACGGCTGGGTGGATCCGGATCGGGCACTCCTGACCCCGGCCGACGTGCTCGTGCCCGCCGCGGTGGGAGGGGTGCTCAACCCTCGGACCGTGGCCGCTCTCGACGTGCCGCTCATCATCGGGCCGGCGAACAATCAGGTGACCAGCGACTCGGTCGCACAGCTGCTCGCCGACGCCGGAACGGTGTGGGTCCCCGATTTCGTGACCAGCGCCGGTGGCGTGATCTACGTGCTGAGCCGCGAGGTCGGCGGTCTCGACCACGAGGCAGCCGCGGCACGGGTCGAGGCGATCGAGGAGACCGTGAACCACGTGCTCGACGCCGCTCGCACGGCCGGCACCACCCCGCTGCACGAGTCGATGGCACTCGCGCAGCGCAGGCTCAGCGCCGCGGCGACGCAGTAGCCGACGGCTTTCCGCCGACCTGGGCGGGCGTCCCCTCGAGGGGTGGGAAACGCCTGGTCACGGCAGGACCGGGAAGCAGCGCCAGCCGTCGGCCGCCTTGTGTGCCGCTGCCCCGGAGCGGCGGTCGCCGTCGAGGACGAAACGGGTCTTTCCGGGCGGGGTCACCTCGGTGCCGGCCTGCCAGAAGTCCACGCGGTCGGGTACGAGCCGGATCGTCGTCCAGCTCGGGGGCATCTCCCGGGTGGCGGGGTCGCGCGCCGCGGAGTCGTCGAACGAGCGCTCGACGGCCCCGCGCTCCACCTCGTAGCGCGGGGCCACGAGACCGGGCGCCAGGGCCTCGTAGACCCAGGCGATCAGCTGGAGCTGCCGCGGCCGGGTGGGGAACGCGACCCGGGACGCCGCGGCGTCGAGCTCCGCTGCCCGGCCCTGCAGCACCACCTGGCGACCGAGCGCCGGCCAGTGGAACACCGCCGAGACCGCGGGGTTCCGCTCCAGATCGCGGGTCTTCGTCGTGGGCCTGGAGGAGTGGAACTGCACGGCGGCGGCGTCGATCGCCGTCACGAGGACCGTCCTCGCGTGTGGCACGCCGTGCGCGTCGGCCGTGGCGAAGGTCATCGTGCTCGGCAGCGGGAGACCTGCGGCCTCGGCCTCCGCCACCCAGCGGGCCAGTACGTCGAGCGGGTTGCCCGCGAGCTCCTCACGCATCGCGCCCCCCGCTGTGGATGACGAGCACGACGCACGGCTCCGTGCCGAGCCGGCGGAACCGGTGCTCGACGAGCCCCGCGTAGGCAATCGTGTCGCGGGCGTCCAGCGTGGCCGTCCGGGCGTGACGCGACTCGCGCAGCTCCACCTCGATGCGCCCGCTGGCGACGTAGAGCATCTCCCGCCGCTCGTGGCTGAAGTACTCCCCGAACTCGGCGGGCACCCCGACGAACTCCGTGACGTCGGTGCCGGCCGCGTCGTGCAGCAACAACCGCGCGCCGCCCGTTTCGACGTCGACGAGCGCGGCGGTGCTCCCACGGACCGGCTCGTCGGACGGTCCACCCGCCGCCAGCGCAAGCAGCCTCTGCTGGGTCGTGCTGAGCGCAGCGGCGATCCGGAAGAGCGAGCGCATCGACGGCCGGGTGCGCCCGCGTTCGAGTTGGGACAGGAACGGCTGCGAGAGCCCGGAGGCCGCCGCCACCTGCATCAGCGTCAGGCCGCGGTCCTGACGTACGCCCCGGATCGCGCGTCCGAGCCGCACTTCCGCGTCGCGCTGTTCTTCCGGCGAATCTTGTCGGGTCCTGCGCACCATCGGCATGTTCACACGTCCGCGAATAGTCGGTCACACGGGCGAAACGGACTGTCCCTAGCGTCGCCCGATGTTGGCCCCATCAATATCCCGCAGGTCAGCTACCTACTCGACCATGGAGTACCCGTGCGGAGTACGCAGTCGATCGGCGCCCCTGACGCCGCCCCGCACCTGGCCGGGAGCGTTGTCCGCGCCCTGCGCGGCATCCGCCTGCTCGACGGCACCGTGGCCGACCTGCTGCTCGCCGACGGGGTGATCGAGGCCGTCCGCGGGCCGGGGCCATGGGACGGAGACATCGTCGCGGGCGTGGACCTGGATGCTTCGGGCTGGCGGGTGCTGCCCGCGGCGTGCGAGCCGCACGCCCACCTCGACAAGTCCCTCACCGCAGCGCGTATCGCCCCCGGGGCGGGCAACGATCTGGTGGCCGCGATCGAGCAGTGGCGAGCGGTTCTGCCCGGGATCGATGCCGCGGACATCTCCGCGCGAGCGCTGGCCGCGGTCCATCGCTACGTCGCCCGTGGGATCACGACCATCCGCACCCACGTCGACGTCCCGCCCGACGGCGACCGGTTCCGAGGCGTGGACGCGCTGGTGGCCCTGCGCGAGCAGCTCAGGGGCCGCGTGACGCTGCAGGTCTGCCTGCTCGCCGGCAGCGAGGTGCCGGAAGTCGTGATCGGCGAGGCGGTGGCCCGGGGGATCGACGTCGTCGGCGGCTGCCCGCACCTCGCGCCCGACCCGCACCACGAGGTCACCCGCATGCTCGACGTCGCGGAGCGGCACGGGCTCCCCGTCGACCTGCACGCCGACGAGCAGACCGACGTCAGCGGCCCGGACGCACGAATGGACATCGTCGACCTGGCCGAGCAGGTGCTGGCCCGGGGTCTCACGCAGCGGGTGACGGCGAGCCACTGCGTGCGGCTGGGGTCGCTGCCGCCCGCGCGGCTCGAGCCGGTGCTGGAGCTCGTGGCCCGCGCCGGGCTCGGCATCGTCACGCTGCCGATCACGAACCTGTACCTGCAGGGCCGGGAAGCCACGCATCTGGCGCCTCGCGGCCTGACGGCCGTGCGCCGGATCCTCGACGCCGGGATCGCGCTCGCCGCCGGTGCCGACAACCTGCGCGACCCGTTCAACCCGGCAGGCCGCGCCGACCCGTTCGAGACGACGTCGCTGCTGATGACGGCGGGGCACCTGGGGCCGGAGGAAGCGCTCGCCGCAGTCACCACCGGTGCCCGCACCGTCCTCGGCCTGCCCCCGGCATCCACGGCGCCCGGGGATGCGGCCGACCTGCTGCTCGTGCCCGACACCCACCTCGGTGACGTCCTCGCCGGGGCCGAGGACGCACGGATCGTCGTCTCCGGCGGCCGTGTCGTGGCCGACACCCGCGTCAACCGGTCGCTCGACCTGCCCGTTCCCCGTCCATCCCTCCCCGGGCTGTTGCCCGCCCGACCGCCGAGCTTCGTGAGGTGAGAACCGTCGCCGCCAGTGCGCCTCCCCAGGAGGCCCCCACCACCACCCTGACCCTCGACCGTGTGACCAAGACCTTCCCCACCGGCACCGTCGCGCTCACCGACGTGAGCCTGACGATCGCTCCCGGCGAGCTCGTCACGGTCGTCGGGCCGTCGGGGTGCGGAAAGTCCACCCTGTTGCGGCTCGCGTCCGGCCTCGAGCAGGAGACGAGCGGGTCGGTCGAGGTCACCGCCGCCTCCACCAGCTACGTCTTCCAGGACGCGACGCTGCTGGAGTGGCGCACCGCCCTGCGCAATGTCGAGCTGGTCGGTGAGCTGCGGGGCGTGCCGCGTGAGGAACGGCGGGCCCGGGCGCAGGAGGTCCTCGACCTCGTCGGACTGCGCGGGTTCGAGACACAGCACCCTCGTCAGCTCTCCGGCGGGATGCGGATGCGCGTATCGCTGGCGCGGGCGCTGGTCGCCGAGCCCGAGCTCGCACTGTTCGACGAGCCGTTCGGGGCGTTGGACGAGATCACGCGCCTGCAGATGCAGACGGAGCTGCAGAAGATCTTCCGGCTGAAGCGGTTCGCCGGGTTGTTCATCACGCACTCGGTGTCGGAGGCGGTCTACCTGTCGACCCGCGTGCTGGTGATGAGCGGGCGACCGGGGCGGATCGTCGCCGAGGTCGCGGTGCCGTGGGAGTACCCGCGGCCACCGGAGCTGCGCTACGAGCCGGAGTTCGCCGAGATCACCGGGCGGGTGTCCGCCGCGTTGGGGGAGCACTCATGACCGCCCGTCCTGCTTCTCCGTCCGTTGCTCCGGACGCCCCGGGCTCCGGCCACGCCGCGAGCAACGGCACGGCCTCCGACGGTCCGGCCATCGGCGGCGCTGCTCCCAGCCAAGGCGCCTCGTCGGCGGGCGCTGCGCTCGACCGGGTCGCGGACGGGTCGCCCACGGAGGCCGCTGCAACCGCCGGGCCACCCGCGCACGGCGGTGGCGCGGCGGCCGCGGTCACCGCATCCGGTGGGCCGACGCGGCGCGGGTGGGCGGGTGCGGCGCTGGGTCGGGCGGCGCCGATCATCGGGGCGCTGGCCGGGATCCTGGTCATCTGGTACGCGGTGTCGTACCTGGTGTTGCCCGCGAACCAGCGGTTCCTGCTGCCCCCGCCGCACGAGGCCTATGGCAGCGCGCTGTCGAACCCGCAGTTGATGCAGCCGATGCTGGAGGCGCTGGGCCGCAGCGTGGCGGTGGCGATGATCGGGCTGGTCGCCGCGGTGGTGCTGGGGATCGGGTACGCGGTGGTCATGTCCCAGTGGGGGTGGGCGGAGAAGATCCTCTACCCCTACGCGGTGATCCTGCAGACCATCCCGATCCTCGCGCTGGTGCCGCTGATCGGAATCTGGCTGGGCTATGCGTTCACGGCCCGGGTGGTGGTGTGCGTGATCATCGCGCTGTTCCCGATGATCTCCAACACGCTGTTCGGCCTGCAGTCCGCCGCCGCGGCGGCACATGACCTCTTCACGCTCAACCGCGCAGGCCGCTGGCAGCGCTTGTGGAAGCTGCAGTTCCCGGCGGCCGTGCCAGCGATCTTCACCGGGCTGCGCAACGCGGCGGGCCTGTCGGTGATCGGTGTGATCGTGGCCGACTTCTACTTCCAGCAGGGTTCCCCGGGCATCGGCGGGCTGCTGCGGATCTACACCCAGCGCCTGCAGATGGACGCCCTGTTCACCGCGATCACGCTCACCGCGCTGTTCGGCGTCGTGGTCTTCATGATCTTCGCCGCGCTCGACCGCGCCGTGGTCGGCCGCTGGTACGGCCGCACCGCCCGCTGACCCCCTCGAATCCCTCCCCGCCCCCCTGGAGCTCCCATGTCCCCGATGAGAACGACGAGTGGCCGGCGGACCGCGCTCGCCACGACGGCCCTGGCCGCCGCGCTCGCCCTCACCGCCTGCGGCGGCGGAACCGCCGACACGTCGGGCGCGAGCGCCGCACCCGCCGCCCCGGCCGCACCCGCGGGCGGGCCGCTCGATCTGGCCGGCGTGTGCCCCGCCACGGTGGTGATGCAGCAGGACTGGCAGCCCGAGGCCGAGCACGGCGCCATGTACAGCCTCGTCGGCGCCGACCGCACGATCGACGCGGCCGCCAAGTCGGTGACGGGGTCGCTCGTGGCCCAGGGCGTCGACACCGGGGTGGACATCGAGGTGCGCCCCGGCGGGCCGAACGTCGGCTTCCAGCCGGTACCCGCCCTGATGTACCTCGACGACTCCATCGTGCTCGGCGCGGTGAACACCGACGAGGCGATCAGCGCTGCCGCCTCGCAGCCCACCGTCGCCGTGACCTCGCAGATGACGATCAGCCCGCAGATCCTCATGTGGGACCCCGCGACCTACCCCGGAAAGTCCACCATCCGTGACATCGCCGCCACCGGCGCGCCCGTGGTGACCTCCGGCGACGTGATTCCCGCGTTGCTCGAGTCGCAGGGCATCATCACCCCGGCCCAGTCCGACACCAGCTACGACGGCACACCCGCCCGGTTCGTGTCCGACCCGAAGATCCTGCAGCAGGGCTTCGCCACGGCGGAGCCCTACATCTACCAGAACGAGATCGCCCAGTGGCGCAAGCCGGTGGGCTCGGAGAAGCTGGCCGACGTCGGCTACTCGATCTACCCCGAGCCCCTCGCCGTGCGCGCCGACAAACTCGACGCGCTGCGGCCCTGCCTCCAGAAGCTCGTGCCGATCATGCAGCAGGCCCAGATCGACTACCTGACGAACCCCGCGCCGACCAACCAGCTGATCGTCGACCTGGTCAACGCCTACCAGACCGGCTGGACGTACTCCGCCGGCGTCGCCGACTTCTCCGCCAAGGCGCAGGTCGAGCAGGGCTTCGTCACCAACGACCCCGCGTCCGGTGTGTTCGGCCGGCTCGACCCCACCCGCATGCAGCAGATCGTGAGCACCTTCGGGCCGATTCTGCAGCACAACGGGACGATCACGGCGGTGCCGGACCCGACGAGCCTCTACACCAACGAGTTCATCGATCCCGACGTCACGATGAAGATGGGCTGACCGGGTGGCCACCATCGCCGAACGCACCGCGGCCGCCGCGGCCGCCCTGGAGCGGCTCGGCGCGGGGTCGATCTCCACCGACCCCGCGCTGATCACCAAGGTCTCCTCGGACTGGTCACGGATGTCGCCGATCCTGCAGGAGAAGGTGCCGCCGGGGCGCTACCTCGCCGATGTCGTCGTGCGCCCCGCCCGGCCGGAGGACGTCCCGGCCGTGCTCAAGGTCGCCTTCGACCACGACGTACCCGTGACGCCGCGGGGTGCCGGCACCGGCAACTACGGGCAGGCCACGCCGTTCGACGGCGGGATCCTGCTCGACCTGCGCGGCCTGGACACGATCACCGTGGGCGACGGTGGCACGGTCACCGCGGGCGCGGGCGCCCGGATGACCGCGATCGACCGGGTGGCCCGCGCCGCGGGTCGCGACATCTGGATCTTCCCGTCCACGAAGAGTTCGACGATCGGCGGATTCGTCGGCGGTGGCAGCGCGGGTACCGGCACGATCGAGAAGGGCACGACGAGCGACGGCTGTGTCGTCGCGGCGACGGTCGCTCCCATGGACGGCAGTGGCGAGACGGTCACTGTGCGCGGCGAGGAGCTGATCCCCTACATCCACACCTACGGGGTCACCGGAGTCCTCGTCGACGTCGAGATCCGCACCGATCCGGCGCGCGACTGGACCGCGGTCTATGCGGCCTTCCCCTCCTACGCCTCGCTCGTCGCCGTGCACCGTTCGCTGCTCGATCTTCCGCGGCTGCCGCGCCTGGCCTCGGCCGACGAGCCGGCGCTCGTGCCGACGTTGCCCGCCTCGGTGGCCCTGGACCCACAGCTGCACAGCCTGCGGGTGATCGCGGAGGCGTCCACGGTGGACGAACTGACCGACCGGATCCGCGGCGGTGGGGGAGAGGTGGTGGCGGTGCTCGCCGACTACACCGAGACCGACCGGCTCTCGGGCATGTCCTACAACCATCCGGTCTGGTTCCTCCAGCGGTCCCGTCCCGAACGGAGCTTCTTCCACATGGAGACCAGCGGTGCCCCGCTCTGGGACGACCCCGACGCCGTCCGCGCGGTCTACCCCGGGCCGGTGCACCTGCATCTCGAGCTGTTCAAGCACGGACCAGGGGCGATGGTCGTGGCCGGCTACCGCGGTGAGGAGGCCGTGCTCGCCGGTGTCCCCGAGCTGGAGGCGATGGGGATCGGGGTGCACTCGCCGCACCAGTGGTACGTGGACCGTCACGTCGAGCTGGCGATCGAGACCGCGCGCCGCACCGACCCCAAGGGCCTGCTCAACCCCGGCAAGCTCACAGCGACGCCACCCGTCGACACCCGCGTGAACATCGGGGTGCGGTGATGAGCGCGCTTGCGGGCGAATCGATGCAGCCCATCGTTCCCCGGTTCGTCGACCTCACCGCCCCTCGGATCGCGGAACTGCCCGAGGACACGGTGGCGGTGCTGCCGCTCGGGGCCGTCGAACAGCACGGTCCGCACCTCCCGGTGTCCACCGACTACGTCACCGCCACGGAGGCGGCCGAGGCCGCGGTGGCGGCGGTCGCGCGCGACGGCTCCGCATCCGTGGTGTTGCTCCCCGGGCTGGCCTACACGAAGTCGGACGAACACCACTGGTCGCCGGGCACGATCTGGCTGTCGTGGGACACGCTCATGCGCACCCTTGTGGACATCGGCCGGTCCCTGCAGACCTCGGGGATCACCCGCCTGCTCTTCGTCAACGGCCACGGGGGCAACTCCGCGCTGGGCCAGGTCGCGTGCCGGGAGATCCGCAGGCGTTTCGGTCTCCGTACCTTCTTCGCGCACCTGTCGGTGCCGGTCGACCAGGGCGGCGGCGGATCCGTCACGTCCGAGCTGGGGATGGGGGTGCACGGCGGGCACAACGAGACCTCGCTCATGCTGCACCTGCGCCCCGAGCTGGTACATCTCGAACTGGCCGAGCGTCGGGTGCCGGAGAGGCTGGGTGAGTTCGAGCTGATCGGGTTCGGCAAACCGGTCTCGTTCGGCTGGACCAGTGACGACTTCGGCCCGGACGGCTACATCGGCGACCCGACGGGAGCCACCGCGGAGCACGGCAAGCTGCTCTTCGAGCTGGCCGTCGCTCGGCTCACCGAGGTGATCGGCGAGGCCGCCCGCTTCACCACGAGGTGAGCGGGATGCTCCCCCTCACCGTCGTCAACGCCGTGCTGTTGCCGATGGCGGACGCCGGGAGCGACGGGCAGCCCGACTGGTTCGTCGGCTGGATGCGGGTTGATGCGAGCGGGCGGATCAGCGGGATCGGGCCGGGCAACCCGCCCCCGGAGCACTCCGCCGGGCCCGCCTCGGCCGTGCTCGACGCCGGCGGGGCGATCGTCGCGCCGGGTTTCGTCTCCGCCCACTCGCACCTGTTCACCTCCGGCCTGCGCGGCATCGCTCCGGACTCCACCCTCTATCCCTGGCTGCGGGCGATGTCGGAGGTGTTCCGGCACGCGGACGCCGAGGCGATGTACTGGTCGACGGTGCACGGGTCACTCGACTTCCTCGCTTGCGGCATCACGACCGCGTACAACTTCACCCAGTCGCGGGTCAGCCGGGCTTTCGACCCGGCCACCGGGAAGGGCACCGTGGACGGGGTGCACCCGCCCGAGTACCTCACCCGCCAGTTCGACGGCGCGGCCGATGCCGGGCTCCGCGTCGTCAACGCGATCCGGCTCGACGACGACGCCGGGCCCGAACGCGAGGTGTTCGCGGAGTTCGCGGACATGGTCGCGGCCTCGGCGGGTCGGACGCCGCCCGACCAGCACCTCGGCGCCTCGGTCTTCGGATCGGTGCAGTGGGCAGCGACGCCCCGCACCGCCGAGCTGGAGGCCCGGGTGATGCGGGAGCACGGGATCGGCAACCAGGCACATTTCCTCGAGACCGCCGAAGAACTCGACGTGCAGCGCGAGAAGTTCGCCTGGTACGCCGACGCCGGGGTGCTCGGTCCTGCCCTCCTGCTCGGCCACTTCGTGCATCCCACCGACGAGATGGTCGCGGCAGCGGCGGAGGCGGGCTGCGCGATGGTCTGGCAGGCCACGTCGAACGGGCGGCTCGGGTCGGGGATCGCCGACGTCGTGCGGTACTCCCGCGCGGGGATGCGCATCGGGATGGGGCTCGACGACCAGTCGTGCACCGACCAGTCCGACCCGTTCGGCAACATGCGCATCGGCATGTACACGATGCGCGCGCTGCACACCGATGCCTCGGTGCTCCTGCCGCGCGAGGTGCTGCGGATGCACACGCTCGGCTCGGCGGAGGTGCTCGGGGTGGCCGATCGCGTGGGCAGCCTGGAGGTCGGCAAGTTCGCCGACTTCGTGGTGGTCGACCACCGGGCGCCCGGCACGGGCCCGGTCTGGGACGTCTACGCCACGTACGTGATGGCGTGCGGGCTGCGCAACCTGAAGCAGGTGTACGTGGGAGGCCGCCTGGCGAGTGCCGACGGCCGGTGCACGAGCCCGCTCGCCGCGGACGCCGACGGCGCGCTGTACGAGTGGATCGGCCGGGCCGCCGGCCAGGCCGGGATGCACCCGGCCCTGGATTCCGGCGGACAGGCGCCGGGCGCCCGGCCGTGACCGTCGCCCCTGGTCGCGGCTGCCCCAAGCGCATGACCTACGGGCCGTGCGGGGGAGTGGGCCCGGACGGCTCGTGCGAGATCGCCCCCGAGCCGTGCGTGTTCCTCGACGACCCGATCGTGCCCTGGGCCGGTGCGGCGTCTGCTCGCGGGCCCGGTGCCGCAGGACGGGAGTTCCGCGCTCTCATGCGCCGGCGGCCCGTGATCGTCGCGGAGATGCCCACTGTCCCGCTCGACGTCCGGTCGATCGCCGAGACGGCCGACGTCATGCGCGGGACGGTCGACGCGGTGACGACGGGAGACTCGCCTGCGGCGAGGGTCCAGTACCCGCCGGCGTATCGCGCGCTGCTGGTGCAGCAGCACGGTCTCCCGGTCTGGGCCGGGCTCAACTGCCGCGACCGCAACCGGGTCGCGCTGGAGGGGGAGATCGCCGCGCTCGCTCATGCCGGAGTGGTGGCCGTCCACTGCGTCACGGGGGACCACCCGGAGAGCGGGCACCGTCCCGACGCGATGCCGGTGTTCGACCTGGAGTCGCACGAGCTCGTCCCGCTGGCCCGGGCGGCCGGGCTGCTCGTCTCCGTCGCGGAGTCGCCGGCCGCTCCGCCGGTCACACACCGCGCCGGCCGCCTCGCCGAGAAGGTCCGGGCCGGGGCCCAGATATGCCTGCTCCAGTTCTGCGGAGAGGTCGAGGACGTCGCCGCCTTCACCGACGCCGCGCGCAGAGCGGGTGCGGACATCCCCGTACTGCCGGGTGTACCCCTCATCGTCGACGAGTACGGGGCGGCGCTCATGTCGTCCTTCGCCGCCGCGGTGCTCCCGGCCGGGTACGTCGAGTCGGTCCGCCGGGCCGCCGATCCGGTGTCGGCCGGCGTCGAGGCGGCTGTGCGCTACGCCCGGGCGCTGCTCACCGTCGAGGGCGTGGCGGGGGTGGTGCTGGGCGGCGCGCCCGACCCCGGCTCCGGCACGCTGCTCGCCCGCGCGCTGGCTGCCGTGGGGAAAGAGCTGGGCGCCGGTCGCTGACCGTTATCCGGTGCGGGTGCCGTCCAGGAAGACGGTGACCATCGCGCTGCTCGCCTGCTCCACCCCGAGCTCCTCCCGCACCACCAGGTGCAGGGCTCGCTCCAGCAGGCCGGTGAAGAGATCGAACAGCACAGGCACGGGGACGTCGGCCCGAAGCGTGCCGTCGGCGATCCCGCGGCGGAGCAGCTCGCGTACCGGTTCGCCGAGCTTCTTGTCGAGCTCGGCCTGGTCGGCGGGCTGCTTGCGCAGCGTCTGGAGGAGAGCGCCGTACTTGCTGCCCGCACCGATGAAGCCCCGCGTGACCCGCGCGACTCCCTCGGGCACGGCGACGGTGTCCAGTTCGGCGTCGGCGATCCGGTCGCAGAGCTCCGTCACCGCCGCCGCGGTCAACCCTCGGATCAGAGCGTCCCGGTTCGGAAAGTAGCGGTAGAGAGTGGCACGCCCGACGCCCGCGGCGTCGGCGATCTCGGCCATGCTCGCCGCCTCCCCGCGCCTGGCGAGTACGTCGGCTGCCGTGTCGAGGATGCCCGCGGCGACGCGATCGTGGATGGATGACTGCCGGACCATGCGGATGAGCATACGGACGTCTCATTCATTGACCGATTCGTCTCGTGTTGAGACACTGATGTCTCATACGAGGGGAGAGGTCATGATGCGACGACTAGGGGCGACCGGGGTCGGGATCACGCCGGTGGGCCTGGGCTGCATGCAGTTCTCGGGATCCGGGCTTGTCGAGCGCTTCTACCGGGCGCTGGACCAGTCGACGGTCACCTCGGTGGTGGGCGCGGCGCTGGACGGGGGGATCACCTGGTTCGACACGGCCGAGATGTACGGCCGTGGACGGTCGGAGCGGGCGCTGACCACGGCGTTGCGCGAGCGGGAGGTCGTAGCGGGCTCGGTCACGATCGCCACGAAATGGGCGCCGGCGGGCCGCACGGCGGCGAGCATCGGCCGAACGCTGGACGCCCGGGTCGCGTCGTTGCAGGGCTACCCGATCGACCTCCACCAGATCCACATGCCCTACGGCAGCCTCTCGCCCGTGTCCCGCCAGCTCGTGGAGATGGCGCGGCTCGCCCGGGCCGGCCGGGTGGGCGCCGTCGGCGTCAGCAACTTCTCGGCACGCCAGATGGAGAAGGCGAATGCGCTGCTGGGGTCGGAGGGGGTGCCGCTCGCCTCCAACCAGGTGCAGATCAGCCTCCTGCACCGCACCGTCGAGCGGAACGGCGTGCTGGACACCGCGCGCCGTCTCGGGATCACGCTCATCGCGTACTCGCCGCTGCGGTCCGGCGTCCTCACCGGGGTGTTCCACGCCGACCCCGCCCGCGTGCGTTCGCTGCCGTGGGTTCGGCGGACGATGACCGGCCTCGGAGCGCGGGGACTCGCGCGCACCGCACCGCTGATCGACGAGCTGGGCGCGATCGGCCGTGCGTACGGGGTGTCCGCGGCGCAGGTCGCGCTGAGTTGGCTGATCCGCTTCTACGGCGAGACGGTCGTGGTCATCCCCGGAGCGTCGAAGCCACAGCAGGCGAAGGAGAGCGCTGCTGCGATGCAGCTCGACCTCACGGACCGGGAGCTCGCACGACTCGACGATGTCTCGCGGCGGTGTGGCGGTTAGGGATCGCGCTCAGCCCAGGCCGAGAAGCCCGGGCACGTCGGCGATCGAGTCGACGACGTGCTGCGGGCGATGCCCGTCGATGCCGTCCTCGGCGTCCGGGCGGAACTTCCCGGTGCGCACGAGCACCCCGGTGAGCCCGTGGGCCTGCGCGCCGAGCACATCGGACTCCACGTCGTCGCCGATCATCACCGCCTCCCCGGCGCTCACGCCAAGACTGCGGAGCGCGGCGGCGAAGAACGCCTCCGCGGGTTTGCCGAGCACCACCGCCTCGGTGCCCGCCGCACGCTCCAGCCCCAGCAGGAACGCGCCGCTGTCGAGCTGCATCCCGGCGTCGGTGCGCCAGAACAGGTTGCGGTGCATGGCGATCAGTTCGGCTCCGCGCTGGAGGTGGCCGAACACGTCGTTGAGGGCCTCGTAGCCGAACTCGGGGCCGGCCCCGCCCAGCACCACGACGTCCGGCTCTGCGCCGGGCCCCGAGACGATCCGCACGCCCTCGAGGTCCTCGTCGACGTCACCGCTGTTCAGCAGCAGGCACGTCGCATCAGGACGGTGCTCGCGCAGGTACGCGGCCGTGGCAGCCGGTGCGGTGAGGACGTCCTGTCGGCTCACCGGGAACCCGGCGTCCGCGAGCGTGGCGGCGATCCGCCGCCGTGTGCGGGACGTCGTGTTGGTGACCAGCGCGACCGGGAGCCCGGCATCACGGATGGCGCGCAGGGCGTCGACGGCGCCGTCCAACGGTTCCCAGGAGACCGTCAGCACGCCGTCGATGTCGATCAGCACCCCGCGCACGGTGTCCATGGCGGCACGTTACCCGCGGGCACGGCCCCGCGATCGGTTCACCAGCTGCCGCGGTGGTCGGGCATCGAGATGATGAGCGGGACGGCGGCCAGCAGGATCACGGCGAACACGCCGAAGACGTAGGCCTGCGTGATCCCGGGCGATGTGCTGACCGACAGCACTGCCGTGGTGACCGTGATCGACACGATCGCGCCGGACTGGCGGAACATCCCGCGCAGCCCGGTGATGGCCGAGATCTCGCGGGGTGCGAGGTGCAGCGACGCGTTGTTGCTCGCGGGCGCGGCCATACCCATGCCGAGACCGGTGATCCCCGCGGCGATCGAGAGCCAGGCCTGCGGGGAGAGGCCCTGAGGGGGCAGGGCCAGCAGTACCAGCCCGACGGTCATGAGGACGAAGCCTGCGACCATGAGGATCCGGTGGCCGGTGCGGCGCAGCAGGAACACCGACAGCCCCGAGAGGCTGATCATCCCGAGCGCCCGGATCGCCAGCAGGCCGCCAGCGGCGAGCGGGGCGATGCCGTAGCGGTCCTCGGCATAGATCGGCACCAGGGTGCCGAACCCGAGCGCCGCCGCGCCGAACATCACGTTGACCGTGTTCATCGTTCCGAAGGTGCGGCCGCGCAGGAGCCGCATCGGCACCACGGCATGGGGATCCCGGCTGGCGTGCCGCAGGAACCGCCAGCAGAGAACCGCCGCCACCACCGCTGCGATCGAGGCCGCGATGATCTGCAGACGCAGGTTTCCCGGCGTGCCCAGCGCGGTGATCGCGGTCATCGTGGACAGCAGCAGCCCGCAGAGCAGCCCGATCCCCCGCAGGTCGATGGGGGCGGCGGCCGCGGTGCGCGGCGTCGTGCGGATCAGGACGGCCACGAGGATCACCAGCAGCACGCCCAATGGGAGGTTGATCAGGAAGATCGCCCGCCATGAGGTGTAGGTGACCAGCACGCCGCCGACGACGGGCCCGATGATCGCGCCGATCGGGAAGATGCTGGTGAACATCCCGATCGCCCGGTCGCGATCGCGCCCGAACTGGTCGGCGACGATGCCCGTGGCCGACGGCACGATCGCTCCGGCGGCCAGGCCCTGGAACACGCGTACGACAATGAGGGTGGCGATGTCGCCTGCCATCCCCGCGCACAGCGAGGTCACGGTGAACATCGTGATCGCGACCAGGAAGATCGTCTTGCGTCCGAACTGGTCGCTCAGCTTGCCGGCGATGGGCATGGACATGATCTGGCCGAGCGCGTAGACGGTGATCGTCCAGCTGCTCCACGCGAGGGAGCCGCCGAGGTCGTTCTGGATCGCGGGGAGTGCCGTGGCCACCGACGTCTGGTCGATCGAGGCCATCAGCAGGGCGATCGCGATCACGGCGAAGACGGTCCAGCGCCGCGGTAGGGGCTCCTCGCCCTGTCGTTGATCCTGTTTGATCGAACCACCGGCGGGCAGGGAGCGAAGCATGGATCGGATATTAATTGCTTGACGCTAAGCAAGCAAAGGGCTTGCAAGGTCTTGACGCCCACTCGGACGTGTGATTAGCGTCTTCATAACACATTCTTAGCGTTCATATTGTGAAATTCGCGTCCCGGTCTTCGATCCTCGGTCCAACGGTGGAGCGTGATCACGTGGTGACGACACTCGTGCAGACCCTGGTCAGCGGGATATTGGTGGGCGGGCTGTACGGGCTCTTCAGCAGCGGCCTCACCCTGATCTTCGGCATCACGCGGGTCATCAACTTCGCCCACGGCGATTTCGTGACGCTCGGCATGTTCGGGGCAGTGTTGCTCTTCACATGGCTCGGCCTGAGCCCGCTCCTGGGCATCGTGCCCGTGGCGATCGGGTCGCTGCTGCTCGGCGCGATCGTCCATCGGGTCATCGTCCGGCGGACGCTGTCGATCACCGGCATCAGCGCGGTCGATGCCCAGCACGGCCAGCTCGTGCTCACGCTGGCAGTGTCGATTCTGATCTCCAACGGGCTGCTCATGCTGTTCGGCCCGGCCCCACGCGCGGTGCAGGGCGTGCTGCCCGGCGTCTACGACGTGTTCGGGGTGTTCATCGCGCAGGCGCGGCTGGTGTCGTTCCTGATCGCGCTGCTGGTGTTCCTGATCCTCTACTACGCCCTGCAGCGCACGCTGTACGGGAAGGCGATCCGGGCCACCGTCGACGACAGGGACATGGCGGCCATGGTCGGCATCGATCCGGACCGCGTGTACGCGGTGAGCTTCAGCGTCGGGATCATGCTCACCGGGGTGGCAGGCTGCGTGCTCGCCACCTACTACCCGGTCACCCCCACCACCGGCGGCAGCTTCCTGATCATCGCCTTCGTCACAGTCGTGATGGGCGGGCTCGGCAACGTGGTCGGCGCGTTCGTCGCCGGACTCCTGGTCGGGGTGATCCAGCAGGTCACCGCGATCTATGTGGCCGTCGACCTGCAGGACGTCGGACTGTTCCTCGCGTTCGTGCTCGTGCTGGTGTTCCGCCCACAGGGCATCCTCGCGGGACGGAGGGCCCACGCATGATCGGGCGCGACCGCCGGATCACACGCGCGGCGCGCTCCACCGGCGGCGTGAGCGTCGCCGTCCTCGTGCTCGTCGCGAGCCTGCCGCTCTGGTTCATCCAGACGTACTTCGTCCTCAGCGTCGCCACCCTGACGCTGATCTTCATGGCCGCCTCGCTGGGCTGGAACGTGATCAGCGGCTTCGGTGGCCAGATCTCCTTCGGCCACAGCATCTTCTTCGGCCTGGGTGCCTACTCCTCGGCGCTCCTGCAGGCCGAGTACGGCGGCAACGCCTACGTCGGGCTCGTGCTCGGCGTGGTGATCGCGGTCGTCGTCGCCCTGCTCCTCGGCGCGGTCACCCTGCGCCTGCGCGGCATCTACTTCTCACTCGCCACATTTGCCCTGACGCTGGTCTTCGCCATCCTGACCGGCCACTACGAGCAGTTCACCGGCGGCGAGGTCGGTCTCACCCTCCCGCTGCTCGGTGACGACCCGGGCTCGTTCGCCTTCTCGGACAAGCTCGTCTTCTACTACATCGCGCTGGTGCTGGCGGCGCTGGCGTTCGCCGGTGGGTGGCTGGTGCAACGCTCCCGGCTGGGCCTGCAGCTGCGGGCCGTCGCCGTCGACCAGGAGGCCGCCCAGGCCTGCGGCGTGCTGGCGTTCCGGGTGAAGCTCGCCGGGCTCGCCATCAGCGCCGTCCCGGGTGCGCTGGCCGGATCCGTGTACGTCCAGTACATCGGGTTCATCGACCCGGACAGCGCCTTCGGTGCCGCGCTGGCCACGCAGATCGCGGTGATCGCGTTCGTCGGCGGGGCCGGCAGGCTCTGGGGTCCGGTGATCGGGGCCGTGCTGCTCGTGCCGCTGCAGCAGTTGCTGAACTCGCAGCTGTCCGCGTACCCGGCGGGGTTCAACCTGGTGGTCTACGCGCTGGTCGTGCTCGTGATCCTGTGGGTGGAGCCCCGCGGGCTCATGTCACTGCGCCGCCGGGCGCGACAAGCGGGGATCGCCTCCCCGCCGCCGGCCGCCGCCCCCCGGCCCGCGGGAGCGGCCGCGACCCGCGAGGGGAGCGCCGGATGACCACACCCGCCGTTCCGGTGGCGCCGACCGGCGCACCGCTGCTGCAGGTCGACGAGCTGACCGTGCGCTTCGGCGGCCTGGTGGCCGTGAACGCCGTGAGCTTCTCGGTGGCCGAGGGTGAGCTCCTCGGGATCATCGGGCCCAACGGCGCAGGCAAGACCACGAGCTTCAACGCCGTGGCCGGAGCGGTGCGACCCACATCGGGCACGATCACGCTGGGGGAGACCGTCGTCAGCGGTCTGCCGCCTGAGCGGGTGGCCCGGCTCGGCATCGCCCGTACGTTCCAGGCGGTGCGGCTGTTCCGGGCGATGAGCGTGGCGGAGAACGTCACGCTGGCGGCGAGCACGGTCTGCCGGTCACTGACCGCGGCGGCTCGCCGGGCGGACGAGGTGGCGGAGCTGCTGTCCATGGGGTCGCTGATGAACGCCGAGGTCGGCGCCCTTCCCCTCGCCGACCAGAAGCGCGTGGAGATCGCCCGCGCGCTGGCGCTCCGGCCGCGGCTGCTGCTGCTCGACGAGATGATGAGCGGTCTCAACCAGGAGGAGACCCTCGACATCATCGGCGTCGTCCGGCAGCTGGGCGCGCAGGGCCTGACCATCATCGTCATCGAGCACGTGCTGAAGGTGATCATGGAGCTGAGCCACCGCGTCCTCGTGCTCGACCACGGGGCGCTGATCGCGCAGGGTGCGCCGCGGGAGGTCATGCGCGACCCGCAGGTGGTGGCGGCCTACCTGGGCCCGCAGGCGGCCCGGACGTTCGGAGAGCCGTCATGAGGGTCCCGTGGTCGGCGCGGGCCGGCCGATCGGCGTCGGCCGCGGCGGCCCCGCTGCGGGTGGACGGGCTCTCGGTCGCCTACGGCAACATCCGGGCGCTTGTCGACGTGTCCTTCGAGCTGCGGCCCGGCGAGTTCATGGGCGTGCTCGGCGCCAACGGCGCCGGTAAGTCGACGTTGCTGAAGGCGATCTCCGGTCTCGTCCGCCCGTCCGAGGGCGCGATCTCGCTCGGCGATACCTCGGTGCTCGGCCTCGCGCCGCACCGCATCGCAGCGGCGGGGATCGCCCACGTGCCGGAGCGCAGGCGGGTCTTCCCGTCGCTCACGGTGCGGGACAACCTCGCCCTCGGCGCCTACGCGACGCCGCCTGCGGTGTCGCGGGCCCAGCTCCTCGACGAGGTCTTCGACCTGTTCCCGAAGCTCGCGGAACGCGCGACGCAGCTGGCCGGCTCGCTGAGCGGCGGCGAGCAGCAGATGCTCGCGGTGGGCCGCGCCCTGATGTCGAAGCCGCGGCTGCTGATGCTCGACGAACCCTCGCTCGGACTCGCACCCGTGATCGTCGAGGAGATGTTCGAGCGGCTGGCCCGCATCCACCGCGAGCTCGACGTGTCGATCCTGCTCATCGAGCAGAACGCCACGCAGGCCCTCGAGGTGATCGAGCGGGCCATCGTGCTGACCACCGGGGCAGTCACTTTCCGCGGCTCCCGTGAGGAACTGCTGGAAAGTGACTACCTCAAGCGGGCCTACCTCGGTCTCTAGCCGGCGCTCTCCCGATGGCCGTTGCCCGATGCATCCCCAGCCGCCCGTCCGTCGGCGGAACTGCGGACGGGCGGCTGATCGGGGAGCGGGAAGGCCTCGAGATAGCGCTCGTAGTCGGGCTCGACGTCGATCTGCAGGGTGCCGAGGATGCGGATCACCGCGTTGTAGAACGAGATGATGATGACCAGGTCGACCAGCCGGGGCCGGCCGAGGTGCTCCTCGAGCGTCGCCCAGGTGTCGTCGGCCATCCGGCCGTCCGTGGTGATCTGCCTGGCCGCGGTGAGCACGGCCGTCTCCACCGAGCCGAGTCCGTGCTCCCGCCCGGCGGTGGACGCGAGGACGGCGGTGATGTCGTCGTCGGACACGCCGAAGTCGTAGCCGATCTTCACGTGGTGGCTGAACTCGTACGGGCTGGCCGTGAGGTGCCCGACCTGCAGGATCGCGAGCTCGCGCAGCCGCGGGTCGAGCTCGCAGCCGTGGCGGATCCACTGCCCCAGCACGGAGAAGTGGCGCAGCCCGTCGGGGGAGTTGGCGAGGGCGCGGAAGAGGTTGATCGGGCGGGCCAGGAGCGGCCGGTCGGCCTCGGACAGGTCGGATTCGGAGAGGTAGGGAACGAGAGCCATCGGTTTGAACTCCATCGTTCGTGGCGTCGTCTGGGTCGTTGACGCGGTGCCGCCCACATGGTTACCGTTCTTCACGTAGTGATGCAAGGGTTCATAATTTGAAACCCGAGGTAACGCGATGAGCACTGACGCCCTCGCTCCGTTCCGCGGACGGCAGCCGTTCGCCATGGTTTCCGACCTGGTCGTACCGGGTGCCCTCGATCTGGACGCGGACGATCGGCTCTGGGTGCCGCAGGCGCCCGACGTCGCGTTCCGCCCTCTGCTGCTCTCGCCGTCGCAGGGCTACTTCGTGAACCTTCTCAGGGTGCGTCGCAGCGGGGTGCTCTCGCGACACCGCCACGCCGGTCCGGTCCACTCGTTCACGCTGCGCGGGCGCTGGCACTACCTGGAGCACGACTGGGAGGCGACCGAGGGCGGCTACGCCTTCGAGCCGCCGGGGGAGACCCACACGCTGGTCGTGCCGGACGGCGTCGCGGAGATGATCACGCTCTTCCACGTCACGGGCAGCTACGTCTACGTCGACCCCGACGGCAGGGCCACGGGGTACGAGGACGTTTTCACCAAGATCGAGAACGCACGGCGGCACTACGCGGAGATCGGACTCGGGGCGGAGCGGGTCGAGGAGTTCCTCCGCTAGTCAGGAGTCCGGCGATACGCGCGACGAAGGGGTCGACGACATGGGACAACGCGTGGCGGGCAAGGTGGCGGTCGTGGTCGGCGCCGGCCAGACGCCCGGACAGACAGCGGGCAACGGCCGGGCCACGGCCGTGCTGCTCGCTCGGGAGGGCGCCGTGGTGCTCGCGGCCGACCGCGACCTCTCAGCCGCCGAGGACACGGTCGCGGAGATCGAGGCCGAGGGCGGCAAGGCACTCGCGGTGCGGGCCGACGTCACCGACGAGGACGCCGTGGCGGCGATGGTCGCCACGTGCGTCGAGCGCTTCGGCCGGATCGACATCCTGCACAACAACGTGGGCGTGAGCATCGCGGGCGGCGACGCCCCGATCACCGAGATCGAAGCCGACGCGTTCGCCCGCATCATGGCGATCAACCTCCAGGGCATGGTGCTCACCTGCAAGCACACCATCCCCGTGATGCGCGAGCAGGGCGGCGGGGTGATCACGAACATCTCGTCGATCGCGGCGAACATCAACTACCCGTACGTCGCCTACCGCACCTCCAAGGCGGGCGTCGTCACGATGACCGAGCACATCGCGATCACGAACGCGGCCCACGGCATCCGCGCCAACGTGATCCTGCCCGGCCTCATGGACACCCCGATGGCGATCGAGAACCGCGTGGGGCGCGGCGGCGCCACGCGCGAGCAGGTGATCGCCGAGCGCAACAAGCATGTGCCGCTGCGCAACAAGATGGGCACGGCGTGGGACGTCGCCCATGCCGCGCTCTTCCTCGCCTCGGACGAGGCCGCGTTCATCACCGGTGTGGCTCTCGCCGTCGACGGCGGCCAGAGCCTCGCTGTCGGCTGACGTTCCCACTGCCCCGACGAATCTGCACCGCCTCCCCGCACCGACCCCGATCGGAGTCACACCGATGACACACGTCCGCGCACACGCGCCCCTGACCAGGGAGCCGGGCCCGTGAGCGCCCCGGCCGCGCCGACCGAGCAGCTTCTGGCCGACCTGCACCAGGTCTGGCGGATGCGGGCGTTCGAGGAGAAGGTCCGCGATCTGCGGCTCGCGGGCGACGCCGTCGGCTCGATCCACCTGGGCATCGGCCAGGAGGCCATCGCGGTCGGCGCGGCGGGGCTGATCGGCCCCGACGACGCCGTCTTCGCGACCTACCGCGGGCACTGCTGGGCCATGGCCTGCGGCGCCGCGCCCGCTGCCCTGTTCGGCGAGGTACTGGGCCGGGCCACCGGCACCAACGGGGGCCGAGGCGGATCAGCGCACCTCAGCGACCCCGCCCACCGCTTCTTCGGCGAGAACAGCATCGTCGGGGCCGGGGCGCCGATCGCGGTGGGAGCGGCGCTGGCCGGCCGGTTCGACGGCTCCGGGCGCGTGGCCATCACGGTGTTCGGCGACGGCGCGATGAACCAGGGCGCGGTGCACGAGGCGATGAACTTCGCGGCCGCCATGAACCTGCCCGTCGTGTTCGTCTGCGAGAACAACACGTGGTCGGAGCTGACCCCCATCGACGAGATGGTGCGCGACGCGGTCCTCTACCGGCGCGCCGCGGCCTACGGCATCCCCGGCGAGCGGATCGACGGGAACGATCCCGCGGTCGTGCGCGACCGGCTCGGTGATGCCGTCGAGCTGGCCCGGGAGGGCGGCGGGCCGACGCTGGTGGAGGCGATGACCGCGCGGCTGGTCGGCCACTACATCGGTGATGCCGAGCAGTACCGCAGGCCCGGCGAGCTCGATGAGGCCCGCAGGCGGGAGCCCGTCGCCAAGCTGAGCGGGCAGCTGCGGGCCGCCGGCGTGGACGAGACCGTGATCGAGGGCGCGGAGCGCGACGCCCGCGCGGAGATGGAGCGGGCGGCGGCCGAGGCGCTCGCCGCACCGCTCGCCGACCCCGCGACCGCGAAGGACCACCTCTATGTCTGAGATCTCTGCAACCGCGCTCCGCCCGTCGCAGGCGGACGGCACCGTCGCGAAGCTGACCTACGGTGAGGCCGTCAACGCGGCTCTGCGTCGCTGCCTCGAGGAGCTGCCGGAGACGCTGCTCTACGGCGAGGACATCGCCAAGCCGGGCGGTGTCTTCGGCGTCACCCGTGGGCTGCGCCGTGACTTCGGTGAGCGCGTCTTCGACACCCCGATCAGCGAGTCGGCGATCCTCGGCTCCGCCGTGGGCGCGGCCATGCTCGGCCGCCGTCCCATCGTCGAGATCATGTGGGCCGACTTCTCGCTGGTGGCCTTCGACCAGATCGTCAACCAGCTGGCCAACGTGCACTACGTCAGCCGCGGGGAGCTGCGGGCACCGGTCGTGGTGCGCACCCAGCAGGGCTCCGCCCCGGGGGCCTGCGCCCAGCACAGCCAGAGCCTGGAGGCGTTCTTCCTGCACGTTCCGGGCCTGCGGGTGTGCATGCCGTGGACCGCCCAGGACGCCTACGACCTGCTGGTCGCCGCCGTGTACTGCGACGACCCGACGATCGTGATCGAGAACCGCACGCTCTACAGCGCCGGGAAGCAGGAGGTGGTGCTCGGCGGACCCGTGCAACCGCCCGGTGGGTTGCGGGTGCGCCACGAGGGGTCCGACGCCACGCTCGTCACCTGGGGGGCGATCACGGCACGGGCCGTGGCGGCCGCGTCCACGCTCGCGGAGCAGGGGGTGTCGCTGGAGGTGCTCGAGCTGCCCTGGCTCAACCCGTTCCCCACGGAGGACGTGATCGAGCGGGTCCGGAGCACCGGCCGGCTCGCGGTGCTGCACGAGGCCAACGTGACCGGCGGATTCGGGGCCGAGGTGGTGGCGCGCGTCGCGGGATCCGGGGTGGCGCTGCGCAGCCCGGCGCTGCGCCTGGGACTGCCCGACACACGGGTCCCGGCCGCGCCCAGCCTGGTGGCGGGCCTCCTCCCCGACAGCGACGGGATCGCGGCGTCGATCCAGGGCTGGCTCGCCGCCGGCTGAGAACCTCCGCCGCCCGCCGAGGCGGCGCACTGCAAGGACCCAGCGGGGCAACGCTCGAAGAAGGGACCACCGGCCGTGCACATCGTGTTGGGCGTGGACACGCTCTCGTACCACTGCCGCCTCGCCACCGGCGAGATCCGCCTGGAGGACGTGCTCCGCGAGGTCGCGGATCTGGGCGCGGCGTTCGTGCAGTTCAACGCCGTGCACGTCGCCGACCGGCCCGCGGCCGGGCTGGCGGCGCTACGCGGACTCGCCGATGACCTCGGCCTGGAGATCACGCTCTCCGGAGACGTGGTCGGCCGTGCGGGAAACGGCGACAGCGTCGACTCCGGCGTCGAGCGCATCCGGCGCTGGACGGAGCTGGCCGAGGCGATCGGGAGCCCGTTCGCCCGTGTCTCCTCCGGCTTCTACCGCAACGAACTCATGGGCACGCCGGATCGCATCGTCGCGGAGCAGCGCTATGTCACCGACGTGCTGCGGCGGGCCGTCGACGAGGTGCCCGGTGACGTGCAGATCCTGCTCGAGAACCACTCCGACTTCACGGCCGAGGAGTACGTGGAGATCATCGACGGGGTCGGGAGCGACCGCGTGGCCGTCTTCCTCGACCTCATCAACCCGATCTCCTCGTTGCAGGACCCGCTCACCGTGATCAGCAGGCTCGCCCCGCTCGCGCCCGCCGGGCACGCCAAGGACTTCCGCATCGAGTCGCGCTACGTCGAGGACCGGTTCCACCGCCGCGGGTTCGACGTGCAGTGGTGCTACCCCGGTGAGGGCGTCGCCGACCTGACCTCCCTGATGGGCGTGCTCGTGGCCCAGGACGAGCGCGCCGAGCCGTACCGGCTCTCCGTGGAGGGCCTCGACAACTACCCCGGCGTCGCCGACCAGCGGGAACGGCTGGGGGCCTCGCTGCAGTTCCTGAGCTCGTTCCTGGTGGGCGCGCCCCCGGCGCAGCCCGCGGGTGCTGCCCGGTGAGACTCCGGCTGCCGGGTGCGGTCGTGGCCGCGATCCTGCTCGCCGCCGCCACGGCGTGCAGCGGCGGGATCGCGTTCCAGGACCGGTCCAGCGGCGCGGTGGACTGCGACGCCGGCGTGAAGATCGGCGCGCCCTACCCACTCAGCGGCGTGTGGGCGGAGAACGGCCAGAACTCGCTCAACGGCATGCTGCTCGCCGCGGACGAGATCAACGCGGCGGGCGGGATCCGGGCGCTGCACGGCGCGAAGATCAGCATCGTCAGCGGCGACACCAGCTCCGACAACCCCGGCCAGGCCAAGACCGTCACCGAGAACATGCTGCAGGGCAACGACATGTCGGCCGTGGTCGGCTCCTACCTGAGCAGCATGACGCTCACGACGGTGATCGCCACCGAGACCCGGAAGGTCCCCCTGCTGACGCAGTCGTTCGTCGACGAGCTGACGCAGAAGGGCTACCACTACCTGTTCCAGATCCCGCCGAAGGCATCGGCGTTCGGCACGGAGACGATGAAGGCCGTGGCCGGCGTGTTCGCCGAGCAGAGCCGCAGCCTGCGGACGGTCGCCGTGGCGGGCAGCGACGACGCCTCCACCAAGGCGCAGAGCGCCGGGATCGTGGCCGGGTCGCAGGCGCAGGGCCTCGACGTGCGCGAGCAGGTGACGTTCCCGAACGGGCTCTCCGACGCCACGGCGGTGGTGAGTAGGCTCGCCGACGCACGCACCGACGTGATCGTGCTCGGTGGCAACGTCTCCGACCTGTCGCTCATCATCCGGGGTCTGCGCTCCCGCGGTGTCACGACGCCGATCGCCACGTCGGGTGGAGGGGGTGCGCTCACCCCGCAGTTCTCCGCGGCCCTGGGCCCTGCCGCCGACGGCATCATGGCGTCGGCGGCCTGGAACGCCGACTTGAAACTCCCCGGCGTGCCCGAGGTGGCCGCGGCCTACCAGCAGAAGTACGGCGTGTTCATGCCGCAGGAGGCCGGCGAGTCGTGGGCGGCGGTCCACGCGCTCGCGCAGCTGATGGAGTCGGGCGCCACCTGTGACCCGGCGCTGATCCGCCAGGCGCTGGTCACCACCGACTTCACCGAGGGCCCTGCATCGGCGGTGCCGCCGGGCAAGGTCGGGTTCGACGGGACCGGGGCGAACAAGTACATCGTGCCGATCCTCGTCCAGTGGCAGGGCGGCGCGCTGCGCACCGTCTACCCGCCCGACGCCGCCGCGGTGGCGGCGCTGCCGCTCGGTGGCGGACAGGGCACCTGACCGCAGGTTCGGACATTCGAGGAAAGGCACGCGATGGATCTGGAACTCGCCGGGAGCCGCGCGCTCGTGACGGCCGCGAGCCAGGGGCTCGGCCGGGCCTGCGCAGCGGCGCTGGCCGGTGAGGGGGCGCGGGTCGTGATCTCCTCCCGCGACCGCGGCAAGCTCGAGGCCACCGCGGCCGAGATCGGTGCGGCCGGCAGCGTCGCCGCCGACCTCGGCTCGGCCGCCGACATCGGCCCGCTCGTGGAGCAGACCGTCGAGCTCCTCGGCGGGCTCGACCTACTGGTGGTCAACTGCGGGCCGCCGCCCGCCGGGCGGTTCGCCGACCTGGACGACGCCGCCTGGGACGCGGCGCACGAGGGCGTGCTGATGAGCGCCGTCCGGCTCATCCGCGCCGCGCAACCACACCTGCGGTCCTCCGGGCGGGGCCGGATCGTCAACCTCACCGGGTACGGCACCAAGGAACCCATCAGCGAGCTGGTGATCTCCGAGGCCAACCGCGCAGGCGTCACCGTGCTCGCGAAGGTGCTGGCCGACGAGCTCGCCCCGGCGGGCGTCACGGTCAACAACATCGCACCGGGGCCGATCCTCACCGACCGGCTGCGCGAGGTGCAGGGCAAGGCGGCCGCGAGCGCCGGGGTCGACCTCGACGAGCAGCTGCGGCGTTACGCCGAGCGGATCCCGGTACGCCGCGTCGGCAGACCCGAGGACATCGCCGACCTGTGCGCCTTCCTGTGTTCGCCGCGGGCGGGGTTCGTCACCGGGCAGACGATCGTCGTCGACGGCGGAATCAACCGGTCCATCTGATGACCCCGTCCCCGCAGCCCCTGCGCGTGGCCGTCGTCGGTGCGTCGCACTGGCACCTCGACCTGTACCTCCCGACCCTGCTGGAGCTGTCCGACGTCGAGCTGGCCGGTGTGAGCGACCGGGACGAGAGCGTGGCCAAGAGCCTGGGTGAGCGGCTGGGCTGCGCGTGGTCGGTCTCCGACGAGCAGCTCTACGACGACGTCCGGCCCGACTTCGTGCTGGCACTGGGCTCGCACACGGAGATGGTGGGGGAGGCCGAGCACCTGCTGGACCGCGGCATCCCGTTCGCCATGGAGAAGCCGTGCGGCACCGACGCGGAGCAGGTGCGCTGCCTGGCCCGTCGAGCCGAGGCCGAGGGTGCGTTCGCGGCGGTGCCCTTCGTGTGGCGGCAGAGCGAGCTGCTCAGCGTGATGCGCGAGCGGTTCGCCGACGACGAGATCGACTATCTGTCGTTCCGCTGGATCGCGGGCACGCCCCAGCGGTACCTCGACTCCGGCTGCGGGTGGATGCTCGACCCCGCACAGTCCGGCGGAGGGTGCACGATCAACCTCTCCGTGCACATGTTCGATCTCGCACGGGTGCTCTTCGGTCCCGGGGTCGAGGTGGCAGGCGCTGTCATGTCGAACGCCGCCCACGGGCTGCCGATCGAGGACCACTCACTCGTGAGTCTGCGCAGCGGTGCGCGCACGTTCCACGTCGAGACCGGCTATCTGCTGCCCGGCCCGCACTCGACGTTCGACATGCGGTTCAGCATCGTTGCGCGCGACCACTACCTCATCGCCACCGGGCCGGAGGACGTCGAGGTCCTCCGCGCCGACGGTGCCCGTGAGCACGTGCGGGCACACACCACCAACGTTCCGCACTACCCGGTTTTCGTCCGGGACGTCCTGCGCCGGGTCAGGGAAGGTGAGCCGCCGCTGGCGTCGCTCACCGACATGGCCGCGGTCATGGACCTCGTGCAGGACGCGTACACCCTGGCCGGCCCCCTGCCGGCCGGGATCGGGAACTCCGCAGAGGAAGGCTCACCATGAGCGATCGGGGCACCGGCCTGCTGCTCGTCATGATCGACATCGATCCGGCGTACGAGGAGGACTTCAACCGCTGGTACGACGAGGAGCACGTCCCGGAGCGGCTCGGGTGCCCGGGCTTCCTGTCGGCACGGCGGTTCGTCAGCGTCGAGGGCGAGCCGAAGTACCTCGCGCTCTACGAGCTGGAAGACCCGGAGGTGCTCGAGACCGACGCCTACAAGGCGATGCAGCCGCCCACCGAGTGGACGAAGCGCGTGACCCCCCATTGGACCTCCTACGTGCGCAACGTCTATCGCGAGATCCCGACCAGGGCGTCCTGACATGGCCAGGCACTCCGACGGCAGCTCGCTGCTGTTCCTGCACCCGGTCGGTCTCGACCGCCGTTGCATCGAGTGGCTGGACCTGCCCCCGGTACGCGCCGTGACGATGCCCGGCCACGGTGAGCGGGAGCGGGCCCGCCTCGGCCTCACCCTCGCCGACATGGCCGACGAGATCGTGGGCCACAGCACCGGGCCGCTCGACGTGGTGGGCGCGTCACTGGGCGGCATGGTCGCGATGCACCTGGCACTCGCACATCCGGACCGCGTGCGCTCCCTCGTGCTCGCCTGCACCACCCCGCGTGGCGACTCGGCCGTCATGAACGACCGGGCCGACGCCACCGAGGACAAGGGATCGGCGGGAATGCTCGAGGACACGCTGACCCGGTGGTTCACCCCGGCTGCGCTAGAGGCCGACCGGGACACCCCGTACATGGCGTACGCGCGGGAGCGGCTGCTCGCGATGGACCCGGGGGCGTTGGCCGACACCTGGCGCGCGATCGGCACGCACGACGTGCTGGAGCGGCTGGGCGAGATCCGCGTGCCCACCACGTGCATCGCGGGGATGCGCGACCTGTCGACCCCGATCGACGTCATGAGGGATCTGGCCGCGCGGGTGCCCGATGCGCGGCTGGTGGAGATGGACGCCCCGCACATGGCCTTCCTCGAACGGCCGCGGGAGTTCTCCGTGGCAGTACTGGAACACCTGGCGTGGGCCGGGGAGCACACACCCACCGAGGGAGCACTGCGCTGATGGGAGCACTGCGCTGATGGGAAGGTTGCGATGATCATCGATCTGCACCGCCACCTGTGGTCGATCTTCGAGCGGTACGCAGCGGTGCGGGAGATCGCCGCACGCGGGGGCGTCGCCGGGGTGCACCGGCACGCCGAGGCGCCCGTGCAGGACGTCGGCGCGCGGGCGGGTGAGATCCGTGCCGAGATGGAGAAGGCCGGGGTCGACCGCTCGTGCCTGCTGCTCGGTGACTACGGGCTGCGCCTCGGGGAAGGCGACCGGTCGATCGAGGAGGAGAACCGGCTCGCCACCGACCTCGCCCGGGAGGACCCGGAGCACTTCATCGCCTTCTTCGGGATCGACCCGCGCCGTCCGGGGGCGGTCGACATGTTCCGCGACGCGCTCGACGCCGGGGCCCGCGGGCTGAAGCTGCATCCCTGCTCCGGGTTCTCTCC
This sequence comes from Pseudonocardia yunnanensis, assembly GCF_039534065.1. NCBI lineage: Bacteria > Bacillati > Actinomycetota > Actinomycetes > Pseudonocardiales > Pseudonocardiaceae > Pseudonocardia > Pseudonocardia yunnanensis. Next base: position 292,214 of record NZ_BAAAUS010000027.1, read on the forward strand.
CGCCGACCCGGTGTGCCATCCGCTCTACGCGCTGGCAGGCGAGCGGGGCGTGCCGGTGGCGGTGCACACGGGGCCGATGGCCGCGCCGCTGATCAGCACGTATGCGAGCCCGCTGCACCTCGACGAGCCGGCCGCGGACTTCCCGGACACGAACTTCGTGATCCTGCACGCCGGCCAGCGCGCGTGGTTCCCGCTGGCGCTCGACATGGCCCGCTGGAAGCCGAACCTGTACCTCGAACTCTCGCTGTGGCAGAGCCTGCTCATCGAGGACGAGGGCCGCTTCGTGTCGCATCTGGCCGAGATCAAGAACGGCATCGGGCTGGGCCGTGTGGTGTTCGGCAGCGACTGCCCGGGCGTATCGGCGGTGATGCCGCTGCACACCTGGGTGGAGACCTTCCGGGACCTTCCCGAGATTGCGGGCCGACACGGAGTCGAGATCACGACGGACGAGGTGGAGCAGATGCTCGGCGGCACGGCGGCAACCCTGATGGGGCTGTCATGACGGGCCCGGTCGACGGAGCGCCTGCGCAGCGGCGCCTGGAGGGCAAGGTCGCTGTCGTGACGGGCGGCGGTTCCCGTGCCGAGGGAATCGGTACGGGCCGGGCCGCGGCGATCCTGTTCGCTCGCCACGGCGCCCGCGTTCTCGTCGTCGACCGCGACGAGGCCGCGGCGAACAACACCGTGGACATGATCGCCGCGGAGGGCGGCGAGGCCGTCGCCGTCGCCGCAGATCTCACGGTGGAGGACGACTGCACCGCGATGGCGGCCGCGGCCGTCGGGCGCTGGGGGCGCATCGACGTCCTCGACAACAACGTCGGGATCGAGGGCCCCGGCACGATCCTCGACGCCACGTCGGAGGACTGGGACCGGGTCATGGCCGTCAACGTGCGGACGATCGTCCAGGCGAGCCGCGCGGTGGTGCCGGTGATGGCGACGGGGGGCGGGGGTTCCATCGTGAACCTGTCGTCGATCTCGGCGCTGCGCCCGCGCGGGCTCACGCCCTACACCGCCGCGAAGGGCGCGGTCATCGCTCTGACCAGGGCGATGGCGATCGACCACGCCGCCGCCGGGATCCGCGTGAACTGCATCGCGCCGGGACCGCTCTACACGCCGATGGTCTACGCAGCCGGGATGGCCGACGAGGTGCGCGAACGCAGGCGTGCCGCCTCGCCGCTAGGCGTCGAGGGCACTGGATGGGACGTCGGATACGCGGCGTTGTTCCTCGTGTCGGACGAGGCCCGCTACATCACGGGCACGGTCCTGCCCGTGGACGGAGGCGTCTCGATCCGCAGCCCGGACAGGTGAACGCGCCGTCCCCGAGCGGACACGCGAAGATGGAGCCGAAACGGTCGCATCGGACGTGAGGGATGACATGACCGACGAGATGAGAACGGGCACCCGGATCCGGTCGGTGTCCCGGGCCGCGCACCTGCTCATGCTCATCGCCTCACTGCCGGAGCAGGACCGGTCGGTCAACCGTCTGGCCAAGGAGCTCGGCACGTCGGTGCCGACGGTGTACCACCTGCTCAACACGCTGGTCGACGCGAAGCTGCTGGCCCGCGACGAGCGCAAGCAGTACCGCTTCGGCTTCGCGATGGAGGTGCTGTCGGCCGCGTACGCGCAGCAGACCGTCCCGCCTCCCGAGCTGCTGGCACCGCTGCGGTGGATCACCGACGCCACAGGCGAGAGCGCCTACCTCAGCGCGTGGCGGAGTGGGAACCCCGTGGTGCTCGCGCACCTGGCCGGGACGCACGCGGTGCAGGTCACCGACCTGCGGCCCGGTTATCGCGGAGCGGCCAACGCGCGGGCCTCGGGGAAGGTGCTGCTCGCCTTCGCCGAGCCCGCCGACCGCGAGCGCTACCTCGCCATGCACCCGCTGGAGAGCATGACGCCGAAGACGATCACCGATCCGGCCGTCCTCGATCGGGAGTTGGCACGGGTGGCGAAGAACGGCTACGCCACCGACATCGAGGAGTTCTCGGTGGGGGTCGCCTGCATCGCGGTACCGATCTGGAGCAACGGGATCGTGATGGGGTGCTACACGATCTCGGCGCCCGTGCAGCGCTACCGGCAGCACAAGGCGCGCTACCTGGCGAGCCTGCGGGAGGCGGTGCAGATGCTCGGCGATCAGCCGGCGACGCAGACGCAGGACGGCATGGGCGACCCCGCCTGAGGGGGGATCTCCGAGGGGCGAATCGGCCTCAGCGGGGAAGCTGGATGGAGGCCTCGCCGTCCATACGCGCGAGCTGGTTTTCCGAACCGTGCAGCGCCGACATCGTTCGCCACTCATCCCACGGAATCGTCCAGTCGTAGAAGTCGCCGTCTGCAGCGGAAAGTTGGATGCGGCTTCCGGTGACCTCGACCGGATCCCCGTAGAGAACCGAGTTGAAGTAGGCGCGTGCGTTCGCGGTGGAGAGGTTCACGCAGCCGTGGGTGACGTTCTGCCTGCCCTGCGCGTAGCCCGAAGCGGGGTTGGCGTGGATGAACTCGCCGTTGTTGGAGATCCGGACTGCCCAGTGCATGGGCACGTTCTCGTAGTCGTACGCCCGGTTGGTCATCAGTTCGGTGCGGGACTTGCCCATCACGACGTGGACGCCGCCTCGCGTGACCCGCCTCGGGTCGGATTCGAGCCCGAAGCTGGCGGGCACGTTGGACACCTCTTTGCCGTCCCTGATGACGACCATCCGGTGCCGCTTGACGTCGGCGCGCACGATCTGGGAGCGGCCGATGCTGAACTCGCTGGTGAGATCGGCGGCGCCGAACTCGGTATCGCCGAGGTCGAGCCCGTAGAGCCGGGCCTCGACGTGGACCTTCGTGCCGGGCGGCCAGTACTCGGCCGGTCGCCAGTGGATCCGCGAGTTGCGGGCGGTATCGGGCAGCCACGCCCAGGAGCCCACGACGGGCACGGACGTGCGCACCGAGAGGAGCCGTTCGACCGCGGCGCGGTCGGCCTCGGCGACGAGGCCGCTGAAGCGGATGTCGATCGGGGCGGCGATACCGACCACCGCGCCGTCGCCGATGCTCGTGGATGCGCGGAGCAGCCTGCTCGGGTCGACCACGGAGAAACCGCCGGTGACCGGAACGGAGCCGCCCTCGCCGGTGGCGCTGCCCGCGAAGCGGTAGGTGGTGCCGAACGCGAGGGCCGTCGACGCGGTCCAGGTCCGGCCGTCCGGCGACAGGGTTCCCGGGATCGAGGTGCCGTCCTCGGCGGTGAGGGCGACGTCGGTGAGCGCACCACCCGTCGCCTCCACGCTGATCGGTGCGAGCGGGGCCACGTCGGTGGCACCGTCGGCCGGGACGAGCCGGACGTGCGGCGCGGCCACAGCGACGGCGCCCGGGCCGACCGCACCGCTGGCGGCCGCCCCGGCGGCGAGGAGCAGCACGACGGCCGCGCCGAGCACCGCTACCGGCGTTCGGCGTCGCGCGCGATCCGATTCGGGCATGACCGTTGCTCCCCGCAGCCGATTTCCCCTTGAATCATCAGAGCAATTGCCCGAGTTCAGGTCAATGACGCCACGGTTCCCGAAAGCGTTCGGTCCTCAACCATTACCCGGACCGGTGAATATCGGCGTGGCGCGACGACGAAAATGAGCGGAACACAGAAATGACGCCAAGGTCGGCCCGGCTGCGGAGGTGACGACGGAGCATCCTGTGACCTGTGCGGACCAACGCGCTCGCGGAGCGTGTCCGCGGGAGCCTCGTCGAGGGGTCGGCATGGCACCGGTGCGGCCCACTACCGCGCAGGCCGCATCAGGCGGGGCGCACCCGTTCGGCGAAGTCGTCGTGGGTCATCCGCGTCAGGCTCTCCACCTCGAGAGCGTCGAGATGGACCTGACGGCCGGTCTCGAGGTCACGCACGAGCAGGCGGGGCCCGTTGGCGGTCTCGTCGAGCATGACCTCCACGGTGGCGAACTCGTTGCGCAGCACCAGGCGGGTCGGGGGAGCGTTGGTGCTCATCGGGCGCTCACAGTGCGGCTCAGACCAGGAACGTGAGGTTGAAGATGGGCGCCTCGCAGTTGACGAGGCGAGCGGTCCGGCGCCGGATCCGCCAGCCGGTCCCGTATGGGACCAGCCGGTGCTCGTACTCGCCCGCGAAGGACCGCTGGGTGCCCTTCCGGACCTCGAAGATCGCGAAGTTCGACCGCACGACGGGGCCGTGCTCCGCATCGGACACACGGACGTTCGTGATGAGGCGGCGGGTCACCGACGGCGGGATCTGGGCGTGGGCCGGTCCGACGCGCAGCCGCCAGATCCGCTCCTCGATCCGGCCCCTGTCGTCGTAGATCAACGACACGTGGCGCTGCGGGTCCGCCTCGTCGTGCCGGGCGGGCACCCAGTACACGGCGTCGTCGGTGAAGAGCTCCAGCCAGCGGTCGAGCTGGAAACCGTCGAGCAGTTCGGCCTCGTGGTAGAGGAAGTCCTCGGCGTCGCTGCGGGTGAGCGTGCGAGTTGCCCCGGTCGTGCCGGTCATGCCGTCCGCCCTTCCTGCAGCAGGCGCTTCCACTCCCGGAACAGGCCCCGCTGGGGCGTCTCGTCGCTCGGCTTGCCGCGGTAGCCGCCGCCGGGGAGCCGCTCCTCGTCGTGGAGGCCGCGCGAGAGCAGCAGCCACGGATCGACCTCGGCGGCCACGCCCTCCTGCACGCAGACGAACGCCTCCGAGTCGTCGGGGGCGATGAACGAGCCCGTGGCGAACGCCTCCTCGAACTCGCGCAGCCGCTCTGCGTTGAGATCGTCGGGAGCGTCCCCGATCAGCATCGGCGACATCGTGATCTGCGTGCGTGTCGGGCTGATCGGCGTGATCACGCGCAGGTTCTGCAGCGTGATGTGCAGGTTGGGGAAGATCAGGACGTTGAACTGGCCGAGAAAGTCCCGCAGCAGCTCGCTGCCGTGCTCGGACTCCAGGCGCGAGGTGTACTCGGGATAGGTCTTGCGGAACTCCTCGACGTCGCCCTCGCTGGGCCAGCGGGCGAGGAGCACGTGGCCGCCGGGGTGGGCCTCGCTGTAGCCGATGGTCTCGTCGCGCGAGCCCAGGCGTGCGTGCGGGCGGTCCGGGCTCTGGTCGCGGATCTTGAACCAGGTCTCGTGCAACGTGATCGCGTGGTAGCCGTCGACCCCGCCTTCGATGGCGTGTTTCCAGTTGGCCGGGTACTCGTGCACGTTGCGGCCCGCGCTCAGGTTGAGCGTCTTCTCGAACGCGGGGTGCAGGAAGACGCGGTCGAGGTAGTGGCGCGCTCCGCCGAGGTGCTCGGCGAGGTCGGGAACGTCGGGGTTGAGGCTCGCGAAGACGAGCCCCCGGTAGGAGTCCACCCGTGCCACCGGCGTGAGGCCCAGTGCAGACTTGTCGAGGTTCTCCGGGCTGTAGCGGCGGTTCATCGGCACGCCCAGCAGCTCACCGCTGTTGCGGTAGGTCCAGCCGTGGAACGGGCAACGGAAGAAGGTCGCGTTGCCCGAGCGCTCCCGGCAGACGACCGACGCGCGGTGCCGGCAGCGGTTGAGGAGCACGTGGATCCCGCCGTCCGCGTCGCGGGTGACGATCACGGGCTGAAGGCCGATCGTGGTGCTCCGGTAGTCGCCCGGCTGCGCGATCTCCGACTCGTGCGCCACGTAGACCCAGGTGCGGCCGAAGATGCTGCGCATCTCCTCGGCGAAGAGCGTGGGGTCGGTGTAGACGCTCCCGTGCACGCGGTCCGGCTGGACCAGGTGGTCGAGGTCCCCGTAGCTGGCGGTTCGCATCAGCGCCTCATTTCTCGCCGGCCGACTCCTCGCACTGATGTACGCTATGCGGACAGTCAGTACGGGTTGCGGACATTCGTAATGTCGCGCGCGGTAGTGACCACTGTCAAGGGAGATCGAGTGCCCAAGGAGCCGGACCAGCGCGAGTTCATCCAGTCACTCGAACGCGGCCTCGCCGTGATCCTGGCGTTCTCGGACCACCACCCGAGCCTCACGCTCAGCCGATGTGCCGAGCTCACCGGCTTGAGCAGGCCGACGGTCCGCCGGGTGCTGCTCACGCTCCAGCAGCTCGGCTACGTGCGCAGTGAAGGACGCTCGTTCGCCCTGACGCCCCGCGTACTTGCACTCGGCTACGCCTATCTGAGCTCCCTGAACCTGCCGGTGATCGCGCAGCCGTGGATGGAGGAGCTGGTCGCCGAGACGCGCGAGGCGTGCTCCCTGTCCACACTCGACGACACCGACATCGTCTACGTGACGCGCGTGGCGACCCATCGCAGGCCCAGCGTCGCCCTCGCCACGGGCACGCGGCTGCCCGCGCACGCCACCGCGATGGGCCATGTGCTGCTCGCCGACCTGCCGAAGACCGAGCTGGACCACTACCTCGCGCGAGCCGAGTTGGCGCCGCTGACCGCGCGGACGGTCCGCACGCCCGAGGAACTGCTGCACCGGCTCGACGCCGCGCGTGCACAGGGCTGGGCGATGATCGAGCAGGAGCTCGAGGAGGGCCTGCGGTCGGTGGCCGCCCCGGTCCGGGGTGCGGACGGGCGGGTCATCGCCGCCCTCGGGATGTCCGCCTCCGTGGCCTCGGCCGACGAGGAGACGATGCGCGAGCGGTTCGCGCCGATGCTGGTGCGCGCTGCCGCGGAGATCAGCGAGCGGCTCGGCGCCGACTTCAGCCCTTGCCGGCACCCGGAGCGGAGTGCCGGCGATGAAACGATGACGATCCGGGAGGATTCATGAAGCTCAGCTGTGCCGTGCTCGACGACTACCAGGACGTCGCGCTCCGGACGGCGGACTGGAGCTCCCTCGCCGACGCGGTCGACGTCGAGGTGTTCCACGAGCACATCGACGACGAGGATGCGCTGGTCGAGACGCTCGGCAAGCACGAGATCGTCGTGATCATGCGGGAGCGCACCCCGTTCCCGCGTTCGGTGCTGGCGCGGCTGCCCCAGCTGCGGCTCCTGGTGACCACCGGGATGGGCAACGCCTCCGTCGACATGGCCGCGGCCGCGGAGCAGGGTGTGGTCGTCTGCGGCACCGGCGGGCTCATGCCGCCGACCGCCGAGCTCACCTGGGCCCTGCTCCTCGGCCTGGCCCGGTCCGTGCCTACCGAGACGGCGTCACTGCGCGCGGGTGGCCAGTGGCAGCAGACCGTGGGCACCGACATCGACGGCAGCACCCTGGGCGTCATCGGCCTGGGCAGGATCGGCCGGCACGTGGCGAAGATCGGCCAGGCCTTCGGCATGGACGTGGTCGCGTGGAGCCAGAACCTCACGGCCGAAGCGGCGGCCGACGCCGGCGTGCGGCTCGCGGCCGGCAAGGAGGAGCTGCTCGAGGTCAGCGACTTCGTCACGATCCACCTGGTGCTCTCCGACCGGTCCAGGGGACTGCTGGGCGCGCCCGAGCTCGCCCGGATGCGTCCCACGGCGTACCTGATCAACACCTCCCGGGGTCCCATCGTCGATGAGGACGCGCTGGTCGACGCGTTGCGCGCGGGCCGGATCGCGGGGGCCGGGATCGACGTGTTCGCCGTGGAGCCGCTGCCCGCCGACCACCCGTTCCGCTCCCTGCCCAACGTGCTGGCCACGCCGCACCTCGGCTACGTCACGCGCAGGACCTACGACATGTTCTTCCGCGAGGCCGTCGAGGACATCGCCGCCTTCGTGGCGGGATCCCCGGTCCGCAAGCTGAACTGAGGCCGCCGCGAGGCGCACGCCGGTGCCCGTGCCGGGCGATGACGTGCGCCTCGCGGTGATCAGGCGGTCCGGAACGGGCGCCCATCGACGGCCACCTCGTCCAGGGGCACCGGGGCAGGCGGCTCGCACGTCGTCGAGACGGCGAGTCCGGTGCGCCGGTGTGCCGCGGACAGCAGGGTCTCCATCACGTCCAGGACGTGCACGGCCACCTCGGCCGAGGCGCGGTGCGGAAGGCCCGCACGATGGTTCGTCACGAGGTCGAGCACGCCGATCCCGCGGGCGGCGCCGGAGTAACCGGCCGACGGCGGGAGCGCCGTCCACTCCGCCGCTCCCCGACGGCGCAGCAGGACCTCGCCGTCGAACCGGTTCGGGTCCGGCACCGAGAGGGAGCCCTCGGTGCCGTGGATCTCGATGCGCGGCTGCGTGGAGGCGACAACGTCGAAGCTGGTGGTGAGGGTCGTGACCACGCCGCCTGCGTGCACGAGCGCGCCGGTGACATGGGTGTCGACCTCGACCGCGAAGTCCGTGCCTGCTCGCGGCCCCGAACCGATCGTGCGGATGTCGCGCGCGCGTCCCGCCGCGGCGACCACCCGCTCGACGGGGCCGAGCAGATGGACCAGTGCGGTGAGGTAGTACGGGCCCATGTCGAGAAGCGGGCCGCCGCCGGGGCGGTAGTAGAACTCCGGGTCGGGGTGCCAGGACTCGTGCCCGGGTGAGGTGAAGGCGGCGTTCGCGGCCGTGGGGGTGCCGATCACCCCGTCGGCCACGGCCTTGCGCGCGGTCTGCGTGCCGGTGCCGAGCACGGTGTCGGGCGCGCATCCGACACGCAGGCCGTCCGCGCCTGCCAGCACGGTGCGGGCCTGCACGAGGTCCATCGCGAACGGCTTCTCCCCGTAGACGTGCTTGCCCGACCGCAGCGCCGCCGTGGCCACCTCGGCGTGCGCCTCCGGGATCGTCAGGTTGAGCACGAGGTCGACCTCGTCGGAGGTGAGCAGCTCCTCCACCGGCACCGCACGGGCCCCCGGTGCGTGGTCGCGCGCGGCTTCGGCCCGGAGCGGGTCGCGGTCGGCCAGCGCGGTGACCCGCACGCCCGGCAGGTGGGCGAGGGTCGTCAGGTAGGCCCCACTGATCCTGCCGAGACCGACGATGCCGATCCTCATCGGCTCGCCCACGTGAGGCCCCGTTCGATGATGGTGCGGATCTCGGGTACGTCGAGGTCTTCCTGCTTGTGGCCGACGGTGCAGACGAAGACCCGGCCGGCGCCCCACGTGCGGGTCCACACGGCGGGGGAGACCACCGGCTCGGTCCACGGGTCGCCGGGCAGCGCGGCCACGGTGGTGGTGACCAGGACGTCGTTGCGGCTGTCGGTCAGCACCCAGTACTGCTCGGTGTGCAGCGTGACGCGGGAGACGCCGGCGACGATCGGGTGATCGGCCCGCTCGGGCACCACCTCGACGGTGTGGTCGACGAAGTTGCGGGGGTGGCAGGCGAACTGGCCGCCGACCATGTGCAGGTAGTCGGTGGAGCTGCGGAACGCGTCGGCGATCCCGCCGTGCCACCCGGCGAACCCCGTGCCGCCCGCCACGGCGGCACGCAGCGCGGCGAGCTGCTGGGCGGTGATCGTCCCCATGGTCCAGCACTGGAGGATGAGGTCGGTGCGGGCCATCAGGTCGGCGTCGAGATAGATGTCGAGGGTGTCCGAGACCACCGTCTCGTAGCCGGACTTCTCGAGAAACGGCAGGAAGCTGTCGGTGGTCTCGACGGGGCAGTGGCCCTCCCAGCCACCTCGGACAACGAGTGCAGTCAACTTTCGCAACTCCGCGGTGTTCTCCACCCCCCGAATCTCCCAGACAGTGGTAAAGCCGATCAATAGGCCGGAGTCCGTCATCTCGACCGGGATGAACGGGACGAAACGCGCAGCCTGTTTCTCGACTCCGAAAGCTCCTGTACCCTTCTTCGCACCATCGGCGACGTGAGTGGTGCATCACCGCGAAGGTCGGTCGGTGTCGAGGGGGGTTTACGTGCATCGTCACGAATCGTCGGCGCAGAACGTCGAAAAGGCGCTCGACGACGGGTCGCACTCCCGCTCGCGCAGCCCCCGCTCCGCCGGCGATGTGGGCATCCTCATGGCGCTGCAGCGCAGGGCCGGCAACACGGCGGTCGTGCGTGCCGTACAGGCTGCTCGAGAGGCCGCGGTGCACGCGGAGCGTGCCGTGGCGTGCCCGCGGGGCCGGCGGTCGACCGTCCACGACGTCGGACGCGCCACGGGGCGACCGCTCGACGCCGGGGTGCGCGGCGACAGGGAGGCCCGCCCCGGGACCGACGTCAGCGCGACGCCGGCGTCCTGGGCCGGGTACGACTCCCTCGGGACGGCTCCGGATCATCTCGTCGTCCAGCGCAAGGTCGGATTCGAGTTCGAGACCCCGTGGCGCGCGAAGAGGATCAGTACCGGTGAGCCGCTCGGGAAACGCGAGCTGATCGGCACTCGGTTCGACGGGTTCAAGGCCGAGGCCGATGCGGACCCTCAGGGCGGGCATTCGGAGATCGAGTTCATCGTCGACCCGCCGGTCGAGGAAGGCGATGCCGGTGAGCGACGCCTCACGACGGTGATGCGGGGCCTGACCCGTCTCGGCGAACAGATGGAGCGGACCTCGGTCAGAACCGACGCCAAACCCGTCGACGACGAGGAGAGCCTCCGGCCGACGCCGGAGATCCAGCTACCTTTCTTTCGGCAGTACAAGGCAACGGGTCGGTTGGTGGACGACGACTTCGCGATCATTCCGCGCGGGAGTCTGCGGGCCGCGGCGCAGGTCACGAGCGGGCTCAAGCTCGGTGCGATCCCGCGGCTGGGTGAGCGGCTCCGGCCGCGGCCGGGCGACGTGCGCGATGCCGGCGACGTGAGCAACGTGGGCGACATGGGAGACATGGGCGACCTCGCCCACATGGTCGACGCCATCGACTACGGCGACGGAGGCGCGCACGCGGACGCACGGGCCTTCGAGCTTCCGCCCGCGATGGCGCGCGGAGCGGCGACGCTGCGCGGCCGAGCGGCGCAGGTTCACGGCAGGCCGGGCCTCCCGAACCCCAGCGAGGATCTCAAGGGCCTCATCGGCGTCATAGCCGGCTATCTCGTTCAGGGAGCGGCGAGCATACCTCTCGCCTACCCCAAGCAGCTCGGCAATCTCCTGCTGGCCCGCACCGATTTCGCGAAGCTCTTCCAGCTGCTTCCGCAGAATGAGCAGACGTTACTCGGCGCCGACACCCAACTCTGGGTCGACCTCGTCGTCGAAGCAGGTTCACGTGGAAATGCGGCGCTTTTCAGAGGCCGCATCGACCCGAATCAGAATCTCATCAAATCCGGCACCGAAAGAACGGGCGCGGTGGATCTGACTGTCGGGCGCTGGCTGAGGGCGATTCCCGCGAACACGGATCTGCTCGCCACGATCGAGGGCAGCCAGTCGATGGGAGCGATGGGCGACAAGGTCGAGGACGTGGGGCCGGGCGCCGCGCGGGAGAAGGCAGGAATCTTCGAGTTCCGGGCCTCCCAAGGAGTGCCCCTCCCGTTGGCCGAGTGGTTCGACTTCGCTCTCGGTGCCCAGAGGTACATCTCGCGGCTGCACGGGGGCTGAGCCGGCCCGCCCTGGGCGTGGTCGCCACCGGCGGGGTGCCGGTCGTGGGCGACCACGATGTTGCCTGTCGGGGGCCACGCGGGAGTGCGTCACTCCTTAAGCTCTGCCCATGGCGCGCTACTTCGATGTTCACCCGGTCGATCCTCAGCGGCGCGCGCTCGGGCAGGTTGTCGAGATCATCAGGTCCGGGGGCCTCATCGCGTACCCCACGGACTCCTGCTTCGCCCTCGGCTGCCAGCTCGGCGACCGCGACGGGCTCGATCGGATCCGCGAGATCCGCCGGCTCGACGACAAGCACCACTTCACGCTGGTGTGTCGCGACTTCGCGCAGCTCGGGCAGTTCGTGCAGGTCAGCAACACCGTGTTCCGCACCATCAAGGCGGCCACGCCCGGCAGCTACACCTTCATCCTGCCCGCCACCAAGGAGGTGCCGCGCCGGCTGCTGCACCCGAAGAAGAAGACCGTCGGCGTGCGGATCCCCCAGCACACGGTGGCTCAGGCACTCCTCGCCGAGCTGGGGGAGCCGCTGCTGTCGTCCACGTTGCTGCTGCCCGACGAGCCCGAACCGCTCACGCAGGGCTGGGAGATCAAGGAACGGCTCGACGGTGCCGTCGACGCCGTGCTGGACTCGGGCGACTGCGGCACCGAGCCCACGACGGTGGTGGACTACTCCAGGCCGGAGCCGGAGATCATCCGCCGCGGCGCGGGCGACCCGTCCCGCTTCGAGTAGGGATCGGGCGCCGGCACCACCGGTGAGGGCAGCGCCGGCGTCCCGGCCTCCTGATCAGCCGCCCGCCATCGCTCCCACGATGAGCAGCGGCTCCGTTCCTCTGACGACGGCCTCGGGGAGCGGGTCGTCGGGCTCGGCGTGCGAGAGGTCCTGCTCGCAGGCGAAGTACCGCACGAACGCCCGGCGGCGCTGGGTGCGGTGGTCGCGGATCGTGCCGCGCAAGACGGGGTAGGTGCGCTCCAGCGCGTCCAGCACTGTGCGCTGGGTGGCAGGTCCGGTGACGTCGACGGCAACCTCGCTGTCGACCTGGGCGAGCTTGCGCAGGTGTGCCGGCAGCTTGATCCGCACCGTGGCCGTGGTGGTCATGGGATCGTCTGCACCTCCACCGAGAGCACGGCGGGCAGGTCCCGCACGATCGGGGCCCAGGTGTTCCCGGCGTCCGGGGAGGCGTACACCTGGCCGCCGGTCGTGCCGAAGTACACGCCGCAGTCGTCGAGGGTGTCGATGGCCATCGCGTCACGCAGGACGTTGACGTAGCAGTTCTCCTGCGGCAGGCCGGTGGTGAGCGGCTCCCACTCGTTGCCGCCGGCGCGGCTGCGGTAGACGCGCAGCCTTCCCTCCGGCGGGAAGTGGTGGGAGTCGCTCGTGATCGGCACGACGTAGATCGTGTCCGGCTCGTGCGCGTGGACCGAGATCGGGAAGCCGAAGTCGGTGGGCAGGTTGCCGCCGATGTCGTGCCAGGTGTCGCCGCCGTCGTCGCTGCGCATGACGTCCCAGTGCTTCTGCATGAAGAGCACGTCCGGCCGTGACGGGTGCATGGCGAGGTTGTGCACGCAGTGGCCCACCTCCGCGTCGGGGTCGGGGATGCCCTCCGACTTGAGGCCGCGGTTGGTGGCCCGCCAGGTCTTGCCGGTGTCGTCGGTGCGGAACACCCCCGCCGCCGAGATGGCGACGTGTATCCGGGCCGGGTCGCGTGGGTCGAGCAGAATCGTGTGCAGGCACATCCCGCCCGCCCCCGGCTGCCAGTGCGGGCCGGAGCCGTGCTCGCGCAGCCCCGGTAGCTCCTGCCAGGTGCGGCCGCCGTCGGCGGAGCGGAACAGGGCTGCGTCCTCGACCCCGGCGTAGACGGTGTCGGGGTCGCTCGGCGTCGGCTCCAGGTGCCAGACCCGCGCGAACTCCCACGGATGCGGTGTGCCGTCGTACCACTGGTGGGTGCCGGGCACCCCCTCGTAGGTGAACTCGTTGCCGACGGGCTCCCACGTGGCGCCGCCGTCGTCGGAACGCTGAATGACCTGCCCGAACCAGCCGCCCGACGGTGCTGCGTAGAGCCGGTCGGGGTCGGCAGGCGACCCCGTGACGTGGTAGACCTCCCACCCCGCGAAGTGCGGGCCGCTGACGTTCCAGCTCTCCCGCTTCCCGTCGGAGGTGAGGACGAAAGCGCCCTTGCGCGTGCCCACCAGAACCCGCACTCCTGTCACTGCACCTCTCCTGTTCCGCGCCGCCCTCGCGCCGCACGGAGTAGGGGACCGCTCGTGCGCCGCAAACTCATCGGTCGCAGCTGCACTTCGCCTGATCGCAGGAACTCCACCGCTCGTCCGTGCGCGGCCGTCCGTTCGTCGGCGGCGGGCGGCCGCGGACCCTCTTCCGGGATGGGCGAAATCGACGGGGCCGTCCGCCGCATGCAGCCGTGTCCTGAGCGCACTCTCGGCAACCGTGTGCCCGGGTCGAGCGGGGCGCGGTAACGTGCCGCGGGCTAGGACATGCCACTCTGCGTTGCGTCGCCGTGACAGACCCACTCGCGGCTTCGGGGGGAAGGAGAGGGGCGGATCGACCCGTGCGAGAGGACCGATTGGTGGGCGACAGGATGTTCGCTTCCGAGGGTGACTCGGTGAACGTCGGACGCCAGGGGTCTGCGGTATGGGCCGATAGGTGGGACGACATCCCACGGCCCCCATCGAGCGACGAGGCTGCCGCCGGGGTCGCCCGCCGCCTGCAGGCTCGCCTGGACCGGCACCTGTGGTTGCTGGAGCGGCTGCGGGCGGAACAGTCCTACCCCGAATCCCCGGGGTTCGCGGAGCTGGCGGAATCCGCCCACCGGATGCGGCGCGACACCGAGAGCCTGCTGGTGCTCGGCGGTCAGGAGCCGGGTGCGCGCGGTGGCGCGACCCGGAAGCTGTCCGACATCCTCGCCGAGGCCGCGGACGCCGCCGAGGAGCGCGGCCGCGTCGACGTCCGTCCTGCTCCCGCCGCCACGGTGGCCCCCGCTGCGGCAACCGAGTTCCTGCACGTGCTGTCCGAACTCGTCGACGACGTCACCTCCGTCTACCCGGGGGCGCGCCTCGACGTCGCGAGCCGCGTGGAAGGGCGCGGGATCGTCGTCGACGTGTCGGTCGACGGCGGAGCGCGCCTCGCCCTCGACGACATGAGCGGCGACGGGGTGGCGGTGATCGCCGAGCAGATCGCCGGGCGGTCCCGTCACGGCATCAGCCTGAGCCGCCCGCTGGCCGGTCCTCCGCGCAGTGGTCCGGGGCCGGTCGCGAGCGTGCACTGCCCGCCCGCCGCCGTCACGCTCGAGGAGCCGCGCCCGGTCCTCTCCGACCCCTTCCTTCCGACGAGGAACGGCAACGGGCTCGGCAACGACCCGCTGGGGCTCGGCAACGATCCGCTGGGCCTGGGCAGAGACCCGCTGGGGTTGGGCAACGACCGGCTGGGATCGGGCAATGACCGGCCGGGATCGGGCAATGACCGGCCGGGATCGGGCAACGACCCGCTGGGAATGGAAAGCGACCGGCCGGCAGCGGGGAGCGACCGGCTCGGGCTAGCCGGGAGCGATCGGCTGGGGCTGGGCAGCGACCCGCTGGGGCTGGGCGACGCCGCTCGCAGGCTGCGCAACGACCCCCTCGGGCTGGGTGCCGATCCGCTGGGGCTGGGCGACGGCTCGGTGCGCGGGAGCGACGATGCGCTCGGGTCCGCTGACGACAACCCGTTCGCGCCGCGCAACGGCTCGTCGGAGTACAGCTCGTCCCCGTTCGAGTCTCCGCAGTTCGAGTCTCCGCAGTTCGAGTCTCCGAAATACGACTCTCCGCAGTTCGAGTCGTCCACGTTCGAGTCATCCCGGTTCGGCTCGTACGAGCCGGGCAACGGGCAAGGTCTCCTGGCGAACGACTCCGTCTTCTCGAACAACGGGTCCGAGCAGCCGGTCAACGGGGCCGCCTACCCCGGGCTCCCCGCTGACGAACCGGCCGCGTCGGAGTACCCGCTCCCTTCCCGCTCGTCGTCGCCCCCGGTCGACGAGCTCTTCGGCCCGCTGCTGGACCTGCCGCAAGAGCCGATGGACGATCGGTTCTCCACCCCGATCTTCGAGGCGATCGCCTCGGCGTGGTTCCGCGACCCCGAACCGGAGCAGGACGACGACGGCTCCGGTGGCGCCGTCAACGGGTCCGGGCCGGTGGACTGGGAGTCGCCGAGCGACCGGGAGTGGCGAGAGGCTGCGGCCCGCGCCGCCCGCCCGGAGGCCGCATCGGGCACCACGTCGAGCGGGCTGCCGCGGCGCCGCCCCGGCGATCAGCTCGTGCCGCCGCCGCGCCCCCAGGACCCCAACCCCGTCACGGAGCGGGTTCCCGACCGCGTCCGCGAACGCCTCGCCACCTACCAGCGCGGGCTGCGCCAGGGGCGGCACCGTGCGCCCGGAGCCGAGGAACCCGACGCCTGGTGACGACGGATGCCACCCTGCGGCGATGGCGGAGTGGGATCACAACGGCTCGCCGTGGGCACTTGACCATGACAGGGTGCGGGTATGCCCTACGACGTCCGCGCCGTCCGTGATCACTTCCCCGCGCTGAAGGCCGGGTACGCCCACTTCGACGGTCCCGGCGGGTCGCAGGTGCCCGACGTCGTCGCCGACGCGGTGACTCGCACGCTGGTCTCCCCGCTCGCCAACCGCGGACGGGTCACGGCGGCCGAGCGCACTGCCGATGACATCGTCATCGGCGCGCGGCAGGCCATGGCCGACCTTCTCGGCGCCGACCCTCGTGGGGTCGTGTTCGGCCGCAGCATGACCCAGCTGACCTACGACATGGCCCGCACCCTCGCGGCCACGTGGCGCCCCGGCGACGAGGTCGTGGTGACGAGGCTCGACCACGATGCGAACATCCGGCCGTGGGTGCAGGCGGCGGAGGCGGTGGGCGCTGTCGTCCGATGGGCCGACTTCGATCCGGAGTCGGGTGAGCTCACCGAGGAGCACCTCGCCGCTGTCCTCTCGCCACGCACGCGCCTGGTGGCCGTCACCGCGGCGTCCAACCTGATCGGCACCTGCCCGCCCGTGCGGGCGCTCACCGACCTCGCGCACGAGGCGGGCGCCCTCGCCTACGTCGACGGTGTGCACTTCACCGCACACGCCGCCGTTCACGTCGAGGCGTTGGGGGCGGACTTCTACGCCTGCTCCCCGTACAAGTTCCTCGGTCCGCACTGCGGCGTGCTGGCGGCGGCCCCCGAACTGCTCGAGAGCCTGCACCCGCAGAAGCTCCTGCCGTCCACTGACGTCGTGCCCGAGCGGTTCGAGCTCGGCACCCTGCCCTACGAACTGCTCGCCGGCACCACCGCCGCCGTGGACTTCCTCGCGTCGCTCGGCCCGGCAGATCCGGCGGTCGGCAGGCGGGAACAGCTGGTGGCGGCCATGGGGGCGATGGCCCGGCACGAGGACCAGTTGCGTCGGCGCATCGAGGACGGCCTGGCGGCGCTCCCCGGGGTCACCGTGTACTCCCGGGCGGCCCACCGCACCCCGACGTTGCTGGTGGGGTTCGCCGACCGCGATCCGGCCGCGGCGTACGAGTTCCTCGCGGGGCGCGGGGTGAACGCGCCTGCGAGTTCGTTCTACGCGCTGGAGGCGTCGCGGCGCCTCGGGCTCGGCGACACCGGTGCGTTGCGGGTGGGGCTCGCCCCGTACATCGACGACGACGACGTCGACCGGCTCCTCGACGCGCTTCGCGCGTTCCTCGCCTGAGAGAGGATCACGCCGGCAGGTCGGGCGCCGCCCGCCTGCCGGCCGCGCGGGTGTGCTCGAAGATCAGACTGGTCTCGGTGCCTGCCACGGCCGGATCGCGGTTGAGGTGGTCGGCGACGAACCGGCGGAGCTCGTCGGTGCTCGCCGTGGCGACGTGCACGAGGAAGTCGTTCGCCCCGGCGACGAAGTAGACGTCGAGTACCTCGTGGCGGCTGCTGAGCTCGGTGACCAGCTCGGCCATCGAGGCGCGGGCGTGCGGCTGCAGCCGTATCGCGATCATCGCCTGGAGGTCGTGGCCGAGGGCCCGCGGGTCGATGTCGGCGTAGTAGCCGCGGATCACCCCGCTCTCCCGCAGCGCCCGCACCCGCGCCAGGCAGGTGGACTGGGCCACGCCCACCCGTTCGGCCAGATCCTTGTTGGAGACCCGGGCATCGCTGCCCAGCACCCGCAGGATCGCCAGATCGGTGTCGTCGAGCGGCCGAACATCCTGCGACGGGACCGGGCGCACGGACGACGATTCCGCAGAAGGCGATGACATGTAGGAAGAATATCGAATCTCCTGCAGCGGTGTTGCGCGAAATCAGTGGCATCTTCACTATGTGACTATGAGAATCGGTGTGCCCCGCGAGGTCAAGAACCACGAGTACCGCGTCGCGCTGACCCCCGCCGGGGCGCACGAGCTCACCCGCTCCGGGCACCACGTGCTCGTCGAGCGGAACGCCGGGCTCGGCAGCTCGATCACCGACGCCGACTTCGAGGCGGCAGGCGCCCGCATCGTCGCCACCGCCGACGACGTGTGGGACGCCGCGGACCTTCTGCTCAAGGTCAAGGAGCCGATCGAGCAGGAGTACCACCGGCTGCGCCGTGGCCAGGTCCTCTTCACCTACCTGCACCTCGCCGCGTCGCTGTCGTGCACCGAGGTGCTGCTGCGCTCCGGCACCACGGCGATCGCCTACGAGACGGTCCGGCTGCCCGACGGCACGCTGCCGCTGCTCGCCCCGATGAGCGAGGTGGCCGGCCGGCTCGCGCCCCAGGCCGGCGCCAACGCCCTCATGCGCGCCGCCGGTGGCCGCGGCGTGCTGCTCGGCGGCGTCCCGGGTGTGCCTCCGGCCAGTGTGGTGGTGATCGGCGCGGGTGTCTCCGGCCAGAACGCGGTGGCGATGGCCGTCGGGCTCGGCGCCGACGTCACGGTGCTCGACCTCGACATCACCAAGCTCCGCAAGCTCGACGACCGATACGCCGGCCGCGTGCGGACCGTCGTGTCCAACACCCACGAGCTGGAGAGGGCCTGCCTCGGTGCCGACCTCGTGATCGGCGCCGTGCTGGTGCCGGGTGCCCGTGCGCCGCAGCTGGTGAGCAACGATCTCGTGCGCCGGATGAAGCCGGGCTCCGTGCTCGTCGACATCGCCATCGACCAGGGCGGCTGCTTCGAGGACTCCCGGCCCACCACCCACGACGACCCGACCTACCGGGTGCACGAGTCGGTGTTCTACTGCGTGGCCAACATGCCGGGCGCCGTGCCGCACACCTCGACCCACGCGCTGACCAACGCCACCCTGCCGTACGTTCTGCGGCTGGCGAACCTCGGCTGGTCCGATGCGCTCGCGGCGGACTCTGCGCTCGCCGCTGGTCTGTCGACCCACAACGGTGCCCTGACCAGCCTCCAGGTGGCCCACGACCTCGGCCTGCCCTACGCCGAGCCTCAGGACCTCGTCGCGGCCTGAGGGCGTCACCTGCCGCCGGGCGATTATTGTTCCGTCGTGTCCGGCGACTGGTGGGTCCTCGTGCTGGCCGCCCTGCCAGTGCTGGCACTGCTGGTGGCCGTGGTCGTCCGGAGCAGCCCGGCGGCCGCTGATCCCGAGTCGCTGTCGGCGGAACCGGAGGACCGGCCGCTGCCCGCGGTCGTGGCCAACCCCATCCGCATCGAGCCCGGCACCCGCAGGCGGATCGAGTCGGTCTGCGCCAGCCTGGGCTGGGCGCCGCCGCTGTGGCTGGAGACCACCGTCGAGGATCCCGGCACCGGCCAGGCCAGGATCGCCATCGAACGCGGCGCCGACGTCGTGCTTGCCTGCGGCGGCGACGGCACCGTCCGGGCGGTGGCGCAGGCGCTCGCCGGCACCGGGGTGGCGATGGGCCTCGTCCCGGCCGGCACCGGCAACCTCCTGGCGCGCACCCTCGGCAACCCGGACAACGTGACCGCGGCCGTCCGCGTCGCTCTCACCGGCGACGACCGGAAGATCGACGTCGGTCGCGTGCGGGTCGACGACGGGGACGAGGAGCACGTGTTCCTCGTGATGGCCGGCACCGGCTTCGACGCCGCGATCATGGAGAGCACCCCGGAGGCGCTGAAGGTGCGTGTCGGCCCGCTCGCCTACGTGATCTCCGGCCTGCGGGCGATGCGAGGGCGCCGCACACGGGTGAGCCTGACCCTGGACGGCGACCAGCCGGTGCGAAGGCGCACTCGCACGGTGCTGGTGGGCAACAGCGGCACCTTGCTCGGCGGGCTCGTGCTGATGCCGAGGGCCACGGTCGACGACGGCGTGCTCGACGTCGTGAACATCGCTCCGAAGACCCTCGCCGGTTGGGTCGCCGTAGCCGGGCGGGTGATCAGCAGGCGGGGCGACGGCAACGCCCGGGTGGAGCACTGGCAGGCGCGGTCGATCGTCATCGAGGCGGAGGCCCCGCAGCCCTCGCAGCTCGACGGTGACCCGATCGGCGACGCGACCCGGTTGGAGATCCGCGTGGAGCCCGCCGCGCTCGTGATGCGCGTGGCCGACGTCCCTCCCGCGGACGCACCGGATCCGGGTTAGCGTCCAGCAGTGCGCACCGTGTACGTGATCGGTATCGGCGCAGGCGACCCCCAGCACCTCACGCTGCAGGCCGTCGCTGCGATGAACCGCGTCGACGTCTTCTTCACGATCGACAAGGGCGAGGACAAGAGCGATCTGGCGCGGCTGCGCACCGAACTCCTGGACCGGCACGTGACGCGGTCGCACCGCGTGGTCGCGGCGGGCGACCCGGAGCGGGATCGTTCGGCTGCGCCGGGCCGGTACGAGGAGGCCGTCGTCGACTGGCAGGAGCGCCGCGAGTCGATCTACGAGCGGATGATCGCCGACGAGCTCGACCCCGACGGCTGCGGCGCCTTCCTGGTGTGGGGCGATCCCGCCGTCTACGACGGGACGCTGCGCATCCTCGAGCGGATCGCTGGGCGCGGCGCCGTCACGTTCCGGGTGGAGTCGATTCCGGGGATCAGCAGCGTGCAGGCGCTCGCGGCGCAACACCGGGTGGCTCTCAACCGCACCGGGCGTCCGTTCGCGGTCACCACCGGTCGCCGGCTGGCCGGCGAGGGACTGCCGGCCGGGATCGACGACGTCGTCGTGATGCTGGACGCGCGCAACGCCTTCGCGAGCCTCACCGACACCGACATCGACATCTACTGGGGTGCCTACGTCGGCACCGCCGACGAGGTGCTGGTGCACGGCGATCTGCAGCAGGTCAAGGACGAGATCGTGCGGATCCGCGCCGAGTGGCGCGAGCGCAAGGGCTGGATCATGGACACCTATCTGCTGCGGCGGCGGGACGGGTGAAGGTTCTCGTGCTCGGCGGCACCGGCCAGGCACGCAGGCTGGTCGCCGCGCTGCACGGGCGCCCGGAGTTCGCGGTCACGTCGTCGCTGGCCGGGCGCGTGGCGGTGCCCGCACTCCCGCAGGGGGACGTCCGCATCGGTGGGTTCGGCGGCGCCGACGGGCTGGTGGCGTGGCTGCGCCGGCATGGGACCGACGTGGTCGTCGACGCCACGCATCCGTTCGCCGTCCGCATGACGGAGAACGCCGTGGCGGCCGGCGCCGCTGCCGGAGTGCCGCTGCTCCTGCTGCGGCGCGCGGGCTGGACCGCGGGCCCGGGCGACCGCTGGCACCGCGTCCCCGATGCCGCGAGCGCTGCGGCCGCGCTGCCCGCGTTGGGGGAGCGGGTCTTCCTGACCACCGGCCGCGGCGATCTCGCCGCCTTCGCCGCGCTCGACGGGCTCTGGTTCCTCCTGCGCAGCGTCGACCCGCCACCGCCACCGCTGCCGGCCCGGTGTGAGGTCATCCAGGCCCGCGGGCCCTTCACCGCCGACGCCGAGCGTGAGCTGCTGCGCGAGTACCACATCGACGTGCTCGTCACGCGCGACAGCGGCGGCGAGATGACCGCGGCCAAGCTGGTCGCGGCCCGCGAGCTGGGCGTTCCCGTCGTGATGCTCGACCGCCCGCCCGTGCCCGCCGCGCCGGCGGTGAGCACCGTCGATGAGGCGGTCCGGTGGTTGGAGGACCGCCTGCCCGCACTGCCGTGAGGATCGGCTAGGGGTCGGTCGCCCCGGGCTCGTCCTTGGCGAACTCCGCCCGCACGCCGAGCAGCCGCACCGGCCGTCGGGACGTGAACTTCTCGAGCACCTGAAGCGCTTCGGCGGCGAGGACGTCGGGATCGTGGGTGGGCGCGTCGAGCGTGGCGCTGCGCGTGTAGGTGGAGAACGGCGCGAACCGCACCTTGACCGCCACGCGCGCGGCCGGACGATCGCCGGCGATGTCGGCTGCCACTCGCCGGGCGAGCGCGGCGACCTCCGTGCGCACGTCGTCCCAGGCTGTGAGGTTCTCCTGGAAGGTCGTCTCCTTGCTCCGCGAGCGGGGCACCCATGGCGTGCCCTCCACCGTGGCGCGGCCGATCCCGCGCCCCAGCTGCACGTACCACGGTCCGAGGGCGGGGCCCAGGTCGGCGGCGAGGGCGACCGGGTCGGCCGCGGCGAGTTCGGCGACGGTGTGGATACCCCGGTCGGCGAGCTTGCCGGCGGTCTTCGCGCCGATGCCCCAGAGCGCCCGGGTCGGCCGGTGCGCCATGACCTCGTCCCAGTTCTCCGCGGTCAGCCGGAACACTCCGTCGCCCGTGCCCGGCTTGGCGAACTCCGTGGCGAGCTTGGCACGCAGCATGTTGTCGCCGATCCCGACCGAGCACGACAGCCGGGTGCGCGCGAGCACGGCGGCCCGGATGGCCCGCGCGAGCGCCTCGGGGTCGTCGGTGTGCGCCCCGACGAACGCCTCGTCCCAGCCCATCACCTCGACGACCACGCCGTCGAACCCGCGCAGGGTCGCCATCACCTCCGCGGACACCTCCTCGTAGTGGGGGTTGTCCGCAGGCAGGAACACCGCGTCCGGGCAGCGCTTCGCCGCCGTGCGCATCGGCAGGCCGGACCGGACGCCGTGTGCGCGCGCCTCGTACGACGCCGTGGCGACCACAGCGCGCTGTGTCGGATCGCCCTTGCCCCCGACCACCACGGGGAGCCCGGCGAGCTCGGGGCGACGCAGGATCTCGACCGCGGCGATGAACTGGTCGAGATCGACGTGCAGCACCCAGGAGGCCACGCGGTCAGTGTGCCGGGCCCATCGAGAATGAGAAGGGCGTTCCTCGGCATTCGCCCAACAGCGTCCCGTCGGGGCATGGGACCGCGCGGCGCCATGCCCTAAGGTCATCCGCACTCGTCCTGTCCCCGGGGCGGCACTCTCGGGAGGGCTGTGGTGAGGAACCCCCGCGCACTCGCCCTGATCGGCGTGCTCGTCGGCGTCGCGCTGGTTGCGCCGGTCGTGATGGTGGTGCCGAGGGTCGTGGCGCCCACGAGCACGGCGAGCATGGAGTTCGCGGAGTACACGGTCCTGCTCACCGCTACCGGTGACGCCGGCGTGCGCGCGGCAGCCGACGCGGCGGTGCAGGCCGCCGGAGGGCAGGTGCTGCGCGAGAACGCCGCGGTCGGCGCGCTGGTCGTGCAGGCGCCGGCCACGGGATTCGTCGAGGCCGTCACCGCTGACGACGCCGTGTTCGGGGCGGTCCGCGCGCGGGTCGTCGGTGCGGCGCCGCCCGCGCACACCGCGCAGGCCGCGTCCTCGCCTGCGGCCGCCCCGGCGGTCACGGCCGCTGCGACCCAGGGGCCCGCGGGGCTCGACCCACTGGACACGCAGCTGTGGGGACTGGCGATGATCAAGGCCGATGCCGCGCGCGCGGTGCAGGCCGGAGACCGGCGGGTGCAGGTCGGAATTCTCGACAGCGGCATCGACGCCACCCATCCCGACCTCGCCGCGAACGTCGACACGCGGCTGTCGCGCAACTTCGTCACCGACATCCCGCGCGACGAGACCGGCGCCGAGATGGACGGTCCGTGCGAGTTCGCCGACTGCATCGACCCCGCCGATCACGACGACGCAGGCCACGGCACGCACGTGGCCGGAATCGTGGCCGCCGCCGCCGACGGGTCGGGCATCTCGGGTGTCGCACCGGGCGTCACCCTCGTGAGCATCCGGGGCGGCCAGGACTCGGGGCTGATGTTCCTCCAGCCGGTGATCGACGCACTGACCTACGGCGCCGACATCGGGCTCGACGTGATCAACATGTCGTTCTTCGTCGACCCCTGGCTCTACAACTGCCTCGACAACCCCGCCGATCCGCCCGAAGCCCGTATCGCGCAGCGGACCACCGTGGAGGCGGTGAGCCGGGCGCTGGAGTACGCCCACGCCAAGGGCGTCACGCTGGTCGGCTCGCTCGGCAACGGGCACGTGGACCTCGGCAGCCCGGGTTCCGACCCGACCAGCCCCAACAGCCCGGCCGGTGGCGCCTACCCGAGGAAGATCGACAACGGCACGTGCCTGCTCCTTCCGGCCGAGGGTCCGCACGTCATCGGGGTGTCGGCGGTGGGGCCGTCGGGCATCAAGGCCGACTACTCGAACTACGGGCTCGAGCAGGTCTCCGTGGCCGCGCCCGGTGGCTGGTTCCAGGACGGGTTCGGGACGCCGAGCTTCCGGCGTGCGGACAACCTCGTGCTCTCCACCTATCCGCGCAGCCTTCTGGAGGCGAGCGGGGCGGTCGACGCGAAGGGCGCGGTCACGGCGCTCGGCACGGCCAACGGCGTGGAGAGTTTCTGCGGGTCGCGTGGCTGCGGCTACTACGTCCCCCTGCAGGGCACATCGATGGCCGCGCCGTACGTGGCGGGCGTGGCGGCACTGGTGGTGAGCGAGTTCGGCACCCCCGACCCGCAACACCCCGGGAACCTGACGATGCCCCCCGACGAGGTGGAGCGGGTGCTCGTGGATACGGCCGCGCCCAGGTCGTGCCCGGCGCCGGTCGTGTCCTACACCCGGGAAGGGCGGACGCCGGACTTCGACGCCCAATGCGCCGGCGATGCGGAGTTCAACGGGCACTACGGCGCAGGCATCGTCGACGCGCTGGCCGCCGTGAGCGCCGACGCTCGCTGATCCAGCTGGTCACTGGGAAAACCGGGGGATGATTCCGGGGTTCCTCCGGAGCCCTCCTGTGCCGCGGTCCTCGATGATCGCGGCCATGGCGAGCAACTCCCGTCGCTGGCGGCAGATGACGGTCTGGCTGCACGTCCTGACCTCGGCGGGCTGGATGACGCTGGCGCTGGTGCTCTTCGCGCTGCTCTACCTCGCCGTGACGGCCCGCGATCCGGCGACGGCGGCCGGGGCGACGGCGATGGCGCGCTACCTCGACGTCGCGCTGCTCGCCCCGCTCGGGAACGCGTCGGCGGCGACGGGGATCATGCTGGGGCTCGGCACGCAGTGGGGCCTGACCCACCATCGCTGGGTCCTCGCCAAGTTCGCGATAACGCTCGTGCAGCTCTACGCCGGCGTCTTCCTGCTCTCGCGGGCGCTCGACGCGGCAGGCGACGCCTTGGCCGCGGGTCCGTCGGCGGGCCTGCTCCTGGGCACCGTGGCGATGGCCTCGGCCATTGCGTTCCAGGCGTGGCTGTCGGTGGTGAAACCGGGTGGGAAGACCCGCTGGTCCCGCGATCGCCGCACCGGTCGTCCGGTGCGCCTCCCCACTGCGGCGCCCTGGATCTTCGCGGGCGCCGTGCTGGCGCCCGCCGCCGACATCGCCGTGGGCACGGCGCTCGGGTTCCCCAGCCCGTTCCTGTCGCTGGTCGTGGTCGGCGTTGCGGTCGGGGTGCGCCGCCGGACGCTGCGGGAGGCACGGGCGCTCGCCGTCACCCCGGGAGTGGGCTGAGCGTGGTCAGCGCGTGGGCGTCGGCGCGATGAGCCGCACCACCGACGAGGCCATCCGCAGCGAACCGACCCCGGTGGGATGGAACGGGAAGGGGTCGGCCATTCCCTGCAGGTCGGGCCCCAGACCATCGACACCGTCCTCGCACAGCAGCCCGAGCTCGGGGCGGGCCACCGCGAAGCCGTACTTCTGCGCCCCGGTCTCCAGCACCGCGTTGAGCTGCTCGTTGCGGTCGGTGAGCAGGCCGATCTTGCCTGCGTCGAGCCCTGGGTAGCCCTCGGCGCGCGTGTCGGAGCAGTCGGCGTCGGGCGGGAATGCGCCGTAGGAGGTCATCACGATGATCTGGGGGCGGCCGGGCAGGTCGTTGAGGTCGATGAGCAGGTCGCCGTAGACCCGGTCGAACGCCGCCATCCGATAGTCGAACTCGCCCTGGGTGAGCTGGTCGGAGCAGTCCGCCACGCCGTAGCAGTAGCGCAGGAAGTCGGTCCAACCGACGTCGTTCGGGCCGATCGCCACCACGACGAACCGCAGGTCCCGCACCTGTTTGAGCACACCGATCTGGGCGGGGACCAGCCGGTCGCCGCGCTGCTGCGGACCGCGCAGACCGGTGGTGACGGTGGCGCTCGGACAGGCGAGGTTGAGCACGTTCGCCGAGGTGAGATGGCCGATCTCGGCGGCGAGCGAATCGGTGCTGCGCTCACAGGCGGTGTCGTCCGCTGTGCCGCCGGGTAGCGACGGGCCGCCGACCCGGACGGCCCGCGAGTCGCCGATCACCGCGCCCTCGAACCCGCCGACCGGCGGCCCGACCGGATCCGGGCTCAGGTGGTACGCGCCGACGAGCTGAGCGAGCGAGGACACCCCGCGCAGCCCCTGCACGGCGCCGCCGTAGGCGAGCACCCCCGACACACCCCACGCCACGACGGAGGCGACGACCGCGATCGCGGTCATCCGCCGCGCCGCCCGCAGGCAGTACGCGACGATCTCGGGAAGCGGCGCGTGGCCCCCCGTCTCACGGCTCTGGCGGCGGAGCACCACGAGGGTGCGCACACCGGCTGCCCCGGCCGCGGCCGTGAGCGTGAAGGCGACCAGCCCGAGCCCGCCGAACACGTACCAGGTGACGAAGCCCTTGGTGACGGTCGAGATCGCGGCCTCGCCCGCCTTGGGGGCCGCGCCGGGGTCGAACACGGCGGCAGCGGCCGCGTTGCGCTGCACCGGGCCCATGGTCAGCTGCGGGCGCAGGGGCCCGTAGACACGCAACCGGTCGACGTCGAGTGCGGTGTTTCCCACCTGAACGAGCCGGGCGGGACCGGCGACGGACAGCTGCGGCGGCCGGGCCCCGACCTCGATGTGCTGGCCGAACACCTCGAGATCCTGAGCCGGGGTGAGCGCGACCGCGGTGGGGATGCCGACACCGAGGCAGAACAGCACGAGCAGCAGCGTCGGCCACGAACGCAGCTCCCGGAGCACGGTTCGCCGGCCATCCCCCCTGTCCAGTGCTCCGCCCCCGTTCGTCCGTGATCGGCGATCACCAACCAGGATGAGCGATCGCGACCACCGACGGTACCTGCGAGCGGTCGATCCCCGAGGTCCGATTCCTCCGGCCGGGTCAGCGTGCGGGTACGGCGCGCACCGCCAGGAGCGCCACGTCGTCGTCGAGCGGGTCGGCGGAGAAGCGTTCGACCGCCTCCCGTACCGCCGCGACGACCTGTCGCGCGGGCCGCCCGGCCGCACCGGTGGCCACGTCGAGCAGCCGCTCCGCGCCGAACTGCTCGCGGCCGCGACGGCGCTCGGTGACCCCGTCGGTGTAGACGAGGAGTGTGTCGCCCGGTCCGAGACGGTGCGGCGTGCACGTCAGGCGCACGGAGGGCAGCAGCCCGACGGCCGTGCCGAACTGCCCGATGAGCTCAGCGGTGCCGTCGGCGCGCAGGAGCACGGGTTGCACGTGCCCGGCGAGCACGAGCTCGACGTCGAGCCCGGCATGCGTGCTGCGGCCCGACGGATCCATCCCGGCCGGTCGGCGCCTGCTGATCATCGCGGCGGCGAGGGTGCAGAACTGCAGGGGGTCACCGGCCTCGATCATGACCTGGTTGAGCATCTCGATGGCCCGCGGCAGCGGCCGGTCGTCCCGCACGAGGACCCGCAGAACGTCCCGGACGAGACCGGTGCGCGCAGCGGCGCGGGCACCCTTCCCGCAGACGTCACCGATCGAGACCAGCCAGTGCGACGGGTCGACGGTGAGCACGTCGTAGAAGTCGCCGCCGACGTCGCTGCCCGTGCTCGCCGGGAGGTACTCGGCCGCGAAGTCGACGCCGGGCACCACCGGCAGCGCGCGGGGGAGCAGTGCCTGCTGGAGGGCCTGCGAGACGGCGACGTGGGCGCCGGTGCTCTGTGCGTTGTGGATCGTCAGCGCGGCGCGGCGGGCGATGTCGCCTGCCATCACGATGTCCTCGGGGCTGTGCGGGCGCCCGTCGGGGCGTCCGACGAGGAGCGTGCCGATCGTGCGGCCGCGAGCGCGCAGCGGCACCGCGATCCCGTCGGTCGGCACCGCGAAGCGCACCGGGGCGGAGCCGTCGCGGGCCAGCTCGGTGAACCGGGCCCGCAGCTCGGGGGGCAGGCCGGGGGAGCCGTCAGGATCGAGCACCCCGCGCAGCTCGGAGAGCTTGGTCTCGTCGGCGTGGGTGAGCGCGGCGAGCCGCAGGCGTCCGGAGGGCTCGACGAGGTGGACGGCGCACCACCGGCCGAGCCGGGGAACGACGACTTGGGGGACCACCGCGACCGCCAGGTCGACGTCCAGGGACTGGCCGAGCAGCTCGCTGGTCTCCGCGAGGTAGGTCATCCACGAGCGCCTGCGCTGGTCCACACCGCGCAGCCAGTTGGACTCGACGGCCATCGCGATGCGCGTGGCGACGAGCTCGGTGAGATCGCGGGTCCTGTCGGCATCGATGCTCGCGGTGTGCCGGGACGACCGGTGCACCACCCGCAGGACGCCGCGCAGCGGTGCCGTCATGGGCAGGCGCACCTCGACGGCGACGCCCCCGCTCGTCGCGGCGCCGTCCCGGGCGATCTCCCGCGAGCCGGTGCCGTCGCCCTCGTCGACCTCCACCTCCACCGACTCGGCGCCGAGGAGCTCGCGCAGCCTCCGGACCAGCTCGGCCACCAGCTCCACCGGTTCCAGCCGGTCACCGAGGGCCGAGGGAACGTGCAGCAGCCAGCGGGCCTGCTCGGCGCTGGTCCACACGCGCTCGGTGTCCGGCGGTGCGGCCGGTGCGGCGGGTGCGGCCGTGGTCCGGCCCCGGCTGAGGGAGAACCACGTGATGTGGCGCCCGTCGGACTCGTGGCGGGTGCCCCACGTCGTGGCGAGGCGCTGCACGAGTGCGAGGCCGCGGCCGTGGCTGGCCGCGCGGCCGTAGCGTTGCCGTGGCTGGGCGAGGTGCAGTTCGAGCGGGCCCGCGCCCCGGTCGGTCACGGCCACGGTGACCTCGTCGTCGGTGACGGTGAGGGCCACCTCGAACTCGGTGCCGGCGTGCAGGACGGCGTTCTCGCACAGCTCACTGGCGAGCAGCACGACGGTGTCGACCAGGTCGGCACCGTCGGCCCCGGTGCCGCCATCGCCGCTGGTGGCGGGGTCGAGATCGCGCAGTGCCTCCTGGAGCATTCGGCGCGCTCGTCCGGCCGATCGGGCATCCGGCGGCAGCCTGGTCCGCCGCTCGAGCTGAACGGGCACGGACGCAGTGTGCACTGTCGGCTGCGGACGCGCTCGCGCCGCCGTCCGGAGCGCCACCAGATCGATGAAAGCCGGACCGACTGCAACGGGATCGGTCACCATGGGATCCACTAAGGTCAGGTGCTGCGGCGGCCGCGCCGGTGCCGTGGTGCGCCCGTGTCCGGCCGCTGTCCGAGCATGGGAGGACGGCGGGCATGACCACCACACGGCCCCAGAGCTCCCCGGTTCCCGGGGAGCCCGCCGCGGTCGGCGACACCGCCTTGTTGGCGGAGCTGGCCGAGGCCCTGCGCAAGGTGCGGCTCGGTCGCTTCGAGGTCCGATTGCCGCGGCGGCAGGGGCCCGCGGGAGAGGTCGTCGACGAGTTCAACGAGATGGTCGCGCTCCAGGAGCGGCGCAACCGCGACCTGCTCCGGATCAGCCGGGTGGTCGGCCGCGAGGGCCGGATGTCCGACCGGCTCAACGAGGAGTCCTACGACGGGGCCTGGGCCACCGGGGTGCAGGCGGTCAACGCACTGATCGACGACCTGGCCGCGCCCACCGCCGAGATCGCGCGCGTGATCGAGGCCGTCGCCGAGGGCGACCTCTCGCAGCACATGGCGCTCGAGATCGAGGGCCGCCCGCTGCGCGGTGAGTTCCGGCGGATCGGCCGCACGGTCAACACGATGGTCGACCAGCTCTCGAGCTTCGCCGACGAGGTCACCCGCGTCGCCCGGGAGGTCGGCACCGACGGCAGGCTCGGTGGCCAGGCCGACGTCCGGGGCGTCGCCGGCACGTGGCGCGCGCTGACCGACTCGGTCAACACCATGGCGAGCAACCTGACCAACCAGGTGCGCTCGATCTCGTCGGCGGCCACCGCGATCGCGCAGGGCGACCTGTCGCGCACGATCACCGTGAACGCCCGCGGCGAGGTCGCCGAGCTCGCCGACACGATCAACGCGCTGACGGCCACCCTGCGCCTGTTCGCCGACGAGGTCACGCGGGTGGCCCGTGAGGTGGGCACCGACGGCCGGCTCGGCGGCCAGGCCGTCGTGCCCAACGTGGCCGGCACGTGGAAGAACCTCACCGACGCGGTCAACCTGATGGCCGCGAACCTCACCGACCAGGTGCGCGGCATCGCCCAGGTGGCCACGGCCGTCGCCACGGGAGACCTGTCGCAGAAGATCAGCGTGGACGCGCGGGGCGAGATCCTCGAGCTGAAGTCCACGGTCAACACGATGGTGGATCAGCTGTCGAGCTTCGCCGACGAGGTCACGCGCGTGGCCCGCGAGGTGGGCACCGAGGGCAAGCTGGGCGGGCAGGCCGCGGTGCCCAACGTCTCGGGCACCTGGCGGGATCTCACCGAGAACGTGAACCAGCTGGCGGGCAACCTCACCGCGCAGGTGCGCAACATCGCGCAGGTGACCACCGCCGTCGCGCGGGGCGACCTGAGCCAGAAGATCACGGTGGACGCGCGGGGCGAGATCCTCGAGCTGAAGTCCACGGTCAACACGATGGTGGATCAGCTGTCGAGCTTCGCCGACGAGGTCACGCGCGTGGCCCGCGAGGTGGGCACCGAGGGCATGCTCGGCGGCCAGGCCGAGGTGGAGGGCGTCGCCGGCACCTGGCGCGATCTCACCGACAACGTGAACTCCATGGCCTCGAACCTGACCAGCCAGGTGCGCAACATTGCGCAGGTGACCACGGCGGTGGCCGGTGGTGACCTGACGCAGAAGATCACGGTCGATGCTCGGGGCGAGATCCTGGAGCTGAAGTCGACGGTGAACACGATGGTGGATCAGCTGTCGTCGTTCGCTGATGAGGTCACGCGGGTGGCCCGTGAGGTGGGCACCGAGGGGAAGCTGGGCGGGCAGGCTGAGGTCAAGGGTGTCGCGGGGACGTGGCGGGACCTGACGGAGAACGTGAATCAGCTGGCGGGGAACCTGACCGACCAGGTGCGCAACATTGCGCAGGTGACCACGGCGGTGGCCGGTGGTGACCTGACGCAGAAGATCACGGTGGATGCTCGGGGCGAGATCCTGGAGCTGAAGTCGACGGTGAACACGATGGTGGATCAGCTGTCGTCGTTCGCTGATGAGGTCACGCGGGTGGCCCGTGAGGTGGGCACCGAGGGGAAGCTGGGCGGGCAGGCTGAGGTCAAGGGTGTCGCGGGGACGTGGCGGGACCTGACGGAGAACGTGAATCAGCTGGCGGGGAACCTGACCGACCAGGTGCGCAACATCGCGCAGGTGACCACCGCGGTCGCGCGGGGCGACCTGAGCCAGAAGATCACGGTGGATGCTCGGGGCGAGATCCTGGAGCTGAAGTCGACGGTGAACACGATGGTGGATCAGCTGTCGTCGTTCGCTGATGAGGTCACGCGGGTGGCCCGTGAGGTGGGCAGCGAGGGCATGCTCGGCGGCCAGGCCCAGGTCCGGGGCGTGTCCGGCACCTGGCGCGACCTGACCGAGAACGTCAACCAACTCGCATCCACGCTCACCACGCAGCTGCGGGCGATCTCGGCGGTCTCCACGGCGGTGGCCCACGGCGACCTCACCCAGCAGATCGCGGTGGCGGCTCGCGGTGAGATCGCCGACCTCAAGGACACGATCAACCAGATGATCGCCAACCTGCGCGAGACCACGCGGCAGAACGCCGAGCAGGGCTGGCTGGACTCCACCCTCGTGCGCATCGGCGGGTTGCTGCAGGGCCAGCGCGACCTCGGCGAGGTCTGCCGCATGATCATGAACGAGGTCGCCCCGCTGGTGAACGCCCAGGTCGGGGCGTTCTTCCTGGCGGCGGAGCCGGTGAGCGGCTCCCGGGACGCGCGCTGGGTGATGAGCGGTGGGTACGCGATGAATCCGGGCGACCCGCCCCTGTCGTTCGGAACGGGGGAGGGCCTCGTCGGGCAGGCGGCGGCCACCCGCAAGGTCGTGCGTGTCGAGGACGTGCCGGAGGGCTATCTGCCGATCCGCTCCGGGGTGGGCTCCGCCGCGCCACGGGCCGTGGTGGTGCTTCCCGTCCAGTTCGAGGGCGAGTGCCTCGGCGTGATCGAGCTGGGCTCGGTGTCACCGTTCTCGCCGCTGCATCTGACGTTCCTCGAACGTCTCGTCGCGACGATCGGCGTCGCGATCACCACGATCCGGGCCAACCGGCGCACCGAGGAGCTGCTGGCCCAGTCCCAGGGCCTGGCGATGGAGCTGCAGGACCAGTCCGCGGAGCTGCAACGGGCCAACTCCGAGCTGGAGGAGAAGGCCGAGGAGCTCTCCGAGCAGAACCGCAACGTCGAGATCAAGAACATGGAGATCGACGCGGCCCGCCGGGGCGTCGAGGAGAAGGCGCAGCAGCTCGCGCTCGCCAGCCAGTACAAGTCCGAGTTCCTCGCGAACATGAGCCACGAGCTGCGCACGCCGCTCAACTCCCTGCTCCTGCTCTCGCGCCTGCTCGCCGACAACCCGAACAACAACCTCACCGACAAGCAGATCGAGTTCGCCAGCACCATCCACAGCGCCGGGTCGGATCTTCTGCGGCTGATCGACGACATCCTCGACCTCTCGAAGATCGAGGCGGGGCGCGTCGACGTCGACCCGGCCCCGGTGGACCTCGTCCAGATCCGCAGCTACGTGGAGCAGGCGTTCCGTCCGCATGCCGAGGAGAAGAGCCTGGAGCTGCGCGTCTCGATCGATCCCGACCTTCCCGAGACGATCATCAGCGACGCCCAGCGGCTCCAGCAGATCCTGCGGAACCTCCTCGCGAACGCCATCAAGTTCACCGACTCCGGGTTCGTCGAGTTGTCGATCGGCGTAGCACCGCCGGGGACGCTGCACGGGGTGCCGACGCTCGACTCGGCGCGCACGGTCATCGCGTTCTCCGTCCGGGACACCGGGATCGGCATCCCGAACGCAAAGCTCGACATGATCTTCGAGGCGTTCCAGCAGGCCGACGGCACGACCAGCCGGAAGTACGGGGGCACGGGGCTCGGGCTCTCGATCTCCAAGGAGCTGGCCCGCATGCTCGGCGGCCGCATCGAGGTGACCTCCGAGGTCGAGGAGGGATCGGTGTTCACCCTGCTGCTGCCCGACGAGCTCCCCCCCGTCACGGCGGCGGCCGCCCGGATGATGCCCCGGCGTGTGCCGGACATGCCCGCGCTGGAACGTCCTGCCTCCGCGGGGCAGCCGATCCTGCGGCCTTCATCGGGCGACGGCCCGGTGGGCGGACGGCCCACGCCCGAGCTCGCCGGCGTCAACGTGCTCATCGTGGACGACGACGTGCGTAACGTGTTCGCCTTGACCAGCGCGCTCGAGCTGCACGGGCTGACGGTGCTCTACGCCGACAACGGCAGCGACGGGATCCGGCTGCTCACCCAGCACCCCGAGGTGGACGTGGTCCTGATGGACGCAATGATGCCCGACATCGACGGCAACGAGACGACCCGGCGGATCCGGACCCTGCCGCAGGGGCGGGACCTGCCCGTCGTGTTCCTCACCGCGAAGGCCATGCCCGGAGACCGGGAGTCCAGCCTGGCGGCAGGCGCCACCGAGTACGTCACCAAACCGGTGGATCTCGACGCGCTGCTCTCGCTGATGGCCGAGTGGGTGCGGCCGAGATCGGTGTCCGCACGTGCAGGGGAGCCGTCCGTATGACCGGGAGGCAGGCGGCCAGGGTGCTGGCTGTGGACGACCGCCGCGACAACCTGCTGGCGCTGCAGGCGATCCTCGAAGGGCTGCCGATCGAGATCGTGTCGGTCACCAGCGGCGAGGACGCCCTCAAGCGGCTGCTTGTGGAGGACTACGCGGTGATCCTGCTCGACGCCCACATGCCCGGCATGGACGGCTTCGAGACCGCGGGTCACGTCAAGCAGCGCGAGCGCACGCGACACATCCCGATCCTGTTCCTCACGGCGGTGGACTACGACCCGCATCTGGCGTTCCGCGGGTACCAGGCGGGCGCCGTGGACTACATCACGAAGCCGTTCGACCCGTGGGTGCTGCGGTCCAAGGTCACGGTGTTCGTCGACCTGTGGACGATGCACACGCAGCTCGCCGAGCGCGCCGCGGAGTGCGGAATGCTGCGTGCGGCCGTGGACGACGCGCTGGAACTGCTCGACGGCGGCGACCCGACCGGCAAGGACCGGGCCCGGGAGCGCCTCGCCGTGGCCCGGCCGCCCCGGCCCCGGTAGGCGCCGAGCACCCTCCTGACGGCCACGGGCCCGGCCGCTCCTGCGAGCGACCGGGCCCGGTATCGGTGAGGCAGCACGGGCTCAGCTGCGGCGGTAGACGTCCTTCATCTTCTCGCCGACCTGCCTCAGGTCGCCCTTCGCCTGGTCGGCGTGCCCTTCGGCCTCGAGCTGCTGATTGCCGGTGGCCTGGCCGACCTTCTCCTTGGCCTTGCCCCTGAGCTTCTTGGCCTTGTTGCGGACCTTGTCGCCCATTCCTCATTCTCCGTTCTCGTCGGATGCCGCGGATGCCCGCGGCCTCACCTGCAGTCCGGAGTTTCCCGAGGCCCGCTGAGCCCACACTCCGTGCGCGCAGGACTACTCGGACGTGTCAAGCCGGAGAGAGCGCCATGATCATCGTTTCTGGCCCTGCAGCCGCGGATGACACGGCTACCGGGTCCGAACTGCCGATCTTGAACGAGGGTGGGCGGGCCGACGGGCGCGAGGGCCCGGCCGCTCCGGGAGCGACCGGGCCCTATCCGCGATGAGCGGAGCGACAGACTCAGCTGCGGAAGACGTCCTTGATCTTCTCGCCGGCCTGCTTGAGGTTGCCCTTGGTCTGGTCGGCGTGGCCCTCGGCCTCGAGTTCCTCGTCGCCCGTGGCGTGGCCGACCTTCTCCTTGGCCTTGCCCTTGAGCTCCTCGGCCTTGTTGTTGATCTTGTCGTCGGTACCCATGTGGAGCCTCCGTTCCTCGGATGCCCAGGGAGCTCCCTCGGCATCGACTGCTGGAACGGGCCTACCCGGGGTTCGGAGATCCCACACACCTGCTGCTCCCGCCGACCAGGGAGAGTGACGTGCGCCTCCTGCCCGGCTAGTCGGCGGGTGAGGCCAGACAGAGGCAGAACGGGTGGCCCGCCGGATCGAGGTAGACCCGGAAGGTGGTGCCGGGCTGGTGCTCGTGCTTGCGGGCACCGATCGCGAGCACCTGCGCCTCCGCGGCGTCGAGGTCGGGCACGTCGAAGTCGAGGTGGATCTGCTGCGGCTGCTCCTCGCTCGGCCACTGCGGCGGCACGTGACCGGGAGCCAGCTGGAAGGCCAGCGCGACGCCACCCTGGTCGGCGAGCTGCACCCAGTCGTCATCCGAACGCACGACGGGCGCGCCGGAGAGCGCGCTGTAGAACTCGGCGAGGGCCTTGGGCTCGCGGCAGTCGAGGGCGATGGCGCCCAGCGTGGCGATTCCGGTAGTGGTCGTCATGGGGCGGACGGTAGCGGGGAGACCTGACATTTCGGGCCGACATTTCCGGCCGGTCAGGGCCGGGGGCGCAGGACGTAGCCCGTGTAGCCGTAGTCGCCGCCGTACGCACGACGGATCTCGATCTCGTGCGCCACCTCGTCCAGGGCCGCTCCGTCGATCCCGTCGGCCCGCAGTGTCTCGATGCGTGCGGCGAGGGGGTCGTAGTAGGCCGCCCAGTCGGAGTCGGGGAGCAGATAGGTCGCGGCGACGGTCCAGCCTGCCGCGAGCGCTGCGCGGACGTTGCCGTCGGTGGTGCGCATGGCCGGGTATGCCGCGTCCCAGAACGCGCGGGCACCCGAGGCGGGCTCGGGGGTGGTCCACTCGCATTCGGTGAGCACCAGCGTGCCGCCCGGGGCCAGCAGGTCTCGCCACGCCGCGAGTGCCTCGTCGAACCCCATGAGGTAGACCGAGCCCTCGGCCCAGATCAGGTCCACGGAGCCGGCGGGGAGCGGCAGATCCTGCATCCGCGCGGCCACGGTGCGCACCCGGCCGCCGACACCGGCTGCGACGGCGGCTGCTCGCGCCTGCTCCAGAAACGGCTCGTGCGTGTCGACGGCCACCACCTCGGCGCCCGCCTCCGCGGCGAGAAGGACGCTCGCCTGGCCACCACCACAGCCGATGTCCACCGCGCGAGGTCGGGCCGGCAGCGGTCCGGCCAGCCGCAGCAACGAACGGGTCGTCGCGGCCGACCCTGGTGCCTGCTGAGCGAGCCCGTCATGGGCCAGCCAGAACGCTTGCTCGACGGTCATGGCGCCCACCCGATCGTATGAGCGGCACGTTCGTCCAGCGAGTTCGGACGGGTGTGCCGCTCGTGCGGTCAGGGCTCCGGCGCGCGGCCGCGCCGGCCCACCAGTCGGGCCAGCAGCGGGGCCACGAGCAGCATGAGGACCAGCCGCAGCACCTGTACCGCCACGACGAAGGTGGCGTTCGCGCCCGACGAGACAGCGGTCGCCAGCACCGCGTAGATCCCGCCCGGTGTGGTCGCGAGGTAGGTCTCCAGCGGGGTGGCGCCGGTCAGGCCCGTGAGCAGCAGCCCGAGGCCGGCGCACGCGACGATCACCGCGGCGATGAGCGCTGTGGCGAGCGGCAGCACCCCGAGCACCATGCGCAGGCTCTCGCGGGTGAAACGCACACCTGCCTGCCAGCCGATCACGGCGTAGGCGACCTCGACGATCAGCGTGGGCGGGGTCGCGCCGAAGGACCAGCCCGCGAGGTTCAGCGCGATCGCGACGGCCATCGGCCCCAGCAGGCCGCCCGCCGGCACCCGGGCGAGGTGGGTCAGCGTGAGCCCGACGGCGGAGCAGACCACGAGGAAGCCGATGTCGATGTACCAGGCCGGCCCGCCCGTGTCCGGGCCCGAGGTGGTCGAGCCGGACGCGCCGAACACGAGCGCCGCCACGATCGGCATGGTCGCGGTGACCAGGCCGACGCGCAGGTACTGCACGACGGCCACGACCCGGTCGTCGGCACCGAGGTCCCGGCTGACCGCGACGAGCCCGGAGGCCCCGCCCGCGGTGAGCGCGAGCATCCCGGTCAGGGGGGTGACACCCGGGCGCAGTCCGAGGAGCAGGCCTGCCGCCATGCTGACGCCGAGCGTGGCCACGCTCACCAGCAGCACCGGCAGCCAGTCCGCCGCGAGCTGGGTGAGCGTGGAGGGCTGGGCGAGAACGCCGATGACCACTCCGATAACCGCCTGAGCGGCGGTGGTGGCCGACGGCGCCACCTGCTGCGGCGCCCAGCCGACGAGCGCGAGCACGGTGGCGACGACAAGTCCGGCGAAGAGGCCGGGAGACGGCACGGCGAGCAGGGCCATCCCGCCCGTCACCACCGCCGTCAGCGCGACCAACAGTGCCCACTGTGCCCAGCCGCGCGATCTCATCGCCTCGATCCTCGGCCACGAGGGCGCCGGCATGCACTATCGACGGGCCGACAAACCCCACCTCAGTGACGAGACGAACAGTGCGGGCTACTCCACTCCGCCGCTCCCGCTGCTCCCCGGTTCAGATCAGGTTGCTGACCTGTGGCTCGACGCCGAGCAGCGCGCGTCCGTAGATCTCGCGGCTCAGGTCGGGGGAGAGGATCTGGTGCCGCGCCACCGTCTCCAGGTCGCGCCAGATCCGCTGGACCGGGTTGGCCAGGTCGAACCCGCCGGCCCCGCCCACGTCCAGGAGCAGGCCCACTGCCCGCTGTGTGCTCCGCATGACCGTGCCGACGTCCATGCGGATGCGGGCCCGGGTGGCCAGGTCGAGCGGGTGGCGCTCGCGGACGCCCTGGTTCATGTCCGCGACTGCCCGGTCGGTGTGCATCCTGGCGGTGTCGATCAGCCTTGCGGCGTCGGCGACGTTGAACTGCACGCTCGGTGCGTTGATCGCGTTCTGGTAGATCGACGTCCCGACCGCCCGGCCCGCGCCGAGCACATCCAGCGTGTGTTCCAGAGCCGCGGTAGCCAGGCCGAGCGCCGGGGCGGCCTGGGCGACGGCCACCAACGAGGACGCCGAAATGGCGTTCTGCGGCTCGTCGGGATGCTCGGCCGCGTAGTCGCCGGCGAGCGCTCTCGGCAGCGACAGAATGCGATGTTCAGGCACGAAGACCTCGTCGACGACGACGGTGTTGCTGCCCGTTCCCCGCATTCCGGCGACATTCCAGGTCTCCTCGATGCGGGTCTGGTTCATCGGCACGAGTACCAGTTTCCGATCGACGACCGCGCCCTGTCCGTCGTGGACCGGTACGCCCCCCATGACCCACTGGGCGTGGTTGCAGCCGGACATCGGCCGCCACCGCCCGCTGACGACCATGCCACCGTCCACGGCGCGGCCCCCTGCACTGGGGTTCGGGTTCATACAGATCGTCGCGTGCGGGCCGGCGGCCCAGACATCGGAGCGGGCGCGGTCCCCGAGCAGGGCGGTGAAGTGCGAGCCCATCGAGAGGAGCGTGGCGACCCAGGCGCTGGAGCCGCAGCCTCGGGCGAGCTCCGCGATCACGTCGACCCATGTCCGGAAGTCGGCCTCGGGTCCTCCGAAGCAGTGCGGGGTGCCGAGCGTGAAGAAGCCCGCGTCGCGCAGCGCGGTGACGTTGTCGTCGGGGAGAGTACCGAGACGCTCGGTCTCGGCGGCGTTAGCACGCAGGAGCGGTACGAGCGCTCGCGCCCGATCGAGCAGTTCGCCTGCCGAACTCGTGCATTCCGCCGGAACCGACGGTGAAGGACCGTTCACAGTTCCTCCACAGTCCGGGTCGACGTTTGGCGAGAATGGGTGACCACGTTCGCAGTATTGGCGCCGAGGCCGCTCATGGGCAATGCGCGGGGTCACAGCAAACGGAGTCGCACGCGGCGTCGTCGGACGTGTGCCGTCGGCCATGTTTCGGTGTCCGGGCTCGCGGCTAATCGCCGGCATGGCGGGGGCGAGCACGGTACGAACTGATGTTCCGGCTCGGATGGACCGCCTCCCTTGGGTGCGCTGGCACTGGCTCGTGCTGCTGGGCCTGGGCACCGTCTGGATCCTCGACGGTCTCGAGGTCACGATCGTCGGCGCACTCGCCGCCCGGCTCACCGAGCCGGACAGCGGCCTTGCGCTGACCGATACGGAGGTCGGGCTCGCGGCCGCGATCTACGTCGCAGGCGCCGTCGTCGGCTCGCTGGTGTTCGGCTACCTGACCGACCGGTTCGGCCGCAAGAAGCTCTTCCTCGTGACGCTCGGGCTCTACCTCGCGGCCACGATCGCCACCGCCTTCTCCTTCACCGCCTGGTTCTTCCTCGTCATGCGGTTCCTGACCGGCGCAGGCATCGGCGGGGAGTACGCGGCCATCAACTCGGCGATCGACGAACTGGTGCCCGCCCGCATGCGTGCCACCGTGTCACTGGCCGTGAACGGCTCGTACTGGGCCGGCGCCGCGGTCGGAGCCGCACTCACCCTGGTGCTGCTCGATCCCGTGCTCATCCCGGCCGACGTCGGCTGGCGGGTGGCGTTCGCCCTCGGCGCCGTGCTGGGCGCGGTGATCCTGATCGTCCGCCGGCACGTGCCGGAGAGCCCGCGCTGGCTCTACACGCACGGCCGCAATGACGAGGCCGAGGCTCTGGTCGGCGACATCGAGCGCGGGGTCGAGCGGGAGACCGGTTCGCGGCTGCCCCCGGTGGACGACTTCCTGGAGGTCACCCAGCGACGGAGCACCGGCTTCGGCGAGATCGCCGGGACGGTGCTGGGGACCTATCCCCGGCGGGCGCTGCTCGGGCTCGCGCTCTTCGTGGGCCAGGCGTTTCTCTACAACGCCGTCTACTTCACGTTCGGGCTCGTCCTGGCCACCTTCTTCGGGGTGCCGAGCGGCTCCACCGGCCTCTACCTCATCCCGCTGGCGCTGGGCAGCCTGATCGGCCCGCTGGTCCTCGGCAGGCTGTTCGACACGATCGGACGCCGGACGATGATCACGGTGAGCTATGTCGGTTCGGGTCTGCTGCTGGTCGGCACGGCGTGGCTGTTCTCGGCGGGCGTGTTGTCGGCCTGGACCCTCGTGGCCTCCTGGACCGCCGTCTTCTTCCTCGCGTCCTGCGGGGCCAGCGCGGCCTATCTCACGGTGTCGGAGATCTTCCCGATGGAGATCCGGGCGATGTGCATCGCCCTCTTCTACGCCGTGGGAACGGGACTCGGCGGGATCATCGGGCCGGTGCTCTTCAGCTCGCTCGCGGCGAGCGGCCGCGAAGAGAACGTCGCATTCGGTTACTACATCGGCGCCGGGGTCATGATCATCGCCGGACTCGCCGAGCTCCTGCTCGGGGTCGAGGCTGCCGGCCGGTCGCTGGAGGACGTCGCGCCACCGCTGTCGGCCCAGCCGGCGGCTCGACAGGCCGGGCAGCGTGCGGAGACCGACGGGCGGCCACCAGGCCGTCCGGCCGTCGCTGCCCGCAGCTACCATCAGACGCCGCTGATCGACGATCCCGACCGGGACCGAGAGCTGGGCGCGATCCTCGAGGCGCTGCGCAGCGGCCCGTTGCCGTCGGCGGAGCTGGGCGAACGCGTCGGCGCGGACGCCTGGCCGCCCGATCGCTTCGCTGCGGCGCTGCGCTACGGGCTGGCCGTGGGCGCACTGGTCGACGACGGGCCGGACGGTGCGGTGCGGGCCCGCTTCCCGGACTGAGGGCCAGATCACCCACCCGCCGACCGAGTGGCGTGGTTGCGCCCCAGGTCGGCGGGGAGCATCGTTGAGTCTGCCCGGGGTTGGTGGTGCCCCGCATTTACCTCACCACCGGAGGTGAGTATCGGATGACACGGCGCTTCGAGCTCGCCTCGGCCGGCTCCGAGGTCCCGCGGCCGCGCACTCCCGTAACGCTGCGTCCCGATCTGCTGACGGTGCCGGTGTCCGAGCCGCGGAGCGGAGTGCTCGTCGTCGCACCTGCGGGCGAGGTGGATCTGTCGACCGCAGGGCTGCTACGTGAGGTGGCGTTCCGGGCCGTGGACGCGGAGCCGAAAGGGCTGGTCGTGGACATGTCCGGCCTGCTGTTCTGCGGTTCGACAGGGCTCGTCGTGCTGATGGACGCCCGCAGTCGCGCAGACGCCGGCGGAGTCTCCTTCCGCACGGCGGCCGCCGGACGGGCCGTGCGCCGCGTCCTTCAGATCACCAACCTGCTCGAGGTGTTCCGCCACTGCGACAGCCTCGACGAGGCGATCGCCGAGATCGCCTGAGCCGCGAGCCGCGCCCATGAGGTCGTCGGCTTCCGGAACGCAACGGAGCGTAGTAATTGGCTCCGACGAGTAGCAGTTGCGCCTGTGAGGTTTTCTTCGCAGTGGCAAGAGTTAACCCCCCTGGCGTGAACATGCTGCTGTGGCACGTGAACGGCTCGTGGACGACGTCCGTCGTCGGGAGGAGCTGCTGCTGATGCGTATCGCGATGGTGTCCGAGCACGCCAGCCCCCTCGCCGCACTGAGCCGGACCGACGCCGGTGGCCAGAACGTGCACGTGCTGGAGCTGAGCTCCGCTCTTGCCGCGATGGGCCACGACGTGACGGTGTGGACCCGCCGCGACGATCCGACGCTTCCCGACACGGTGCCGTTGCGACCGGGTGTCGTGGTCCGGCATGCATCCGCGGGCCCGGCCGAACCGCTACCGAGGGACGAGCTGGTGCCACACCTCCCGGCCTTCACGGACACGCTGAAGGCGGCCTGGGCGACCGATCGGCCCGATGTCGTCCACGCGCACTTCTGGATGTCCGGCATGGTGGCGCTCGCCGCTGCGGGCGGCCGGATACCCGTCGTGGAGACCTTCCACGCACTCGGGAGCGTGACGCGCCGCCACCAGGGCAGCGACGACACGAGCCCGGAAGGGCGCATACGCGCGGAGCTCGCCGTGGCTCGCACGGTGGATCGGGTGCTCGCCACCTGCACCGACGAGGTCTTCGAGCTGGCGCGGCTCGGCGCGCCGCGCCGGCGGATCA
Source organism: Pseudonocardia yunnanensis (assembly GCF_039534065.1). Lineage (NCBI taxonomy): Bacteria > Bacillati > Actinomycetota > Actinomycetes > Pseudonocardiales > Pseudonocardiaceae > Pseudonocardia > Pseudonocardia yunnanensis. The sequence continues at coordinate 333,832 of NZ_BAAAUS010000027.1, forward strand.
GCGTGGTGCCGTGCGGGGTCGACACCGGCCTGTTCACTCCCGAAGGACCGGTGGCGCGACGTTCCGAGCGACCACGCCTCGTCTCGCTCGGCCGGCTGGTGCGGCACAAGGGTGTCGACGAGGTGATCGAGGCGTTGCGACGCATTCCGAACGCCGAGTTGGTGGTGGCCGGCGGGGCGCAGGCCGGCGATCCGCACGCCGAGCGGCTGCGCTCGCATGCGGAGGCCGCCGGGGTGGCCGATCGGGTTCGGCTGATCGGGCCGGTCGGCAGGAACGAGGTCCCCGCCCTGCTGCGCTCGGCCGACGCGGTGGTGTGCGTGCCGTGGTACGAGCCGTTCGGGATCGTCCCGCTCGAGGCGATGGCGTGCGCGCGTCCGGTGGTGGCCAGCGCCGTCGGAGGCATCCAGGACACGGTGGTGGACCAGGTCACCGGCGTGCTCGTACCGCCTCGCCGTCCGGACGCCGTGGCCGCCGCGGTGCGTGACCTGCTCGCCTCCCCGACGCGGGCCACGGCCTACGGCATCGCCGGGCACGACCGCGTGCTCGCCCGCTACGACTGGGAACGGGTGGCCGCGGCCACAGCGGCCGTCTACGAGGAGGTCATCGAGGTGCGCAACGGCCACGTCCGTGCCGCCGCGGATCCCGAGCCGGACGTGGACAGAGCCGAGATGGACGTGGACAGCGTCGAGATGGACGGGACGAAGACCGCAGGGGCGGGCCGATGAGCCGGCCGCGGCGTCCGTGCCGGGCGTATCGGTGCCGGCCGACCACGTCGACCGGCACATCGGCCATGCAGATCGCGTCCTTCCTGTTCTCCGGCGACGCCGGTGACCCCGATCGACTTTCGCGGGATCAGATTTTCAAGGTCGGGTTGTAGATATCGAGCCAGATGGCCAGGTCGATGGTCCGTTCCAGGCTGCGGCGGGTGCTCGGCCGCACCGGCCCGTCCTCGACGACGGCGCCGGCCAACCAGTTGCGATCGACCAGATCGACAACCGGATGGGCTGAGCCGACGACATAGTCTCGGCAGATGCCCCGCAGCTTGGTCACGTAGGCGGGGTCCTGAGTGGAAGGGTAGGGCGCTTTTCTGCGGTTCAGTACGGAGTCGGGCAAAAGGTCACCGACGGCCCCGCGCAGCAGCGACTTCTCCCTCCCGTCATATACCTTCAAAGGCCACGGTGCGTTGTAGACGTATTCGACCAGCCGGTGGTCACAGAACGGGACCCGGACCTCCAGGCCGACGGCCATGGACAGCCGATCCTTACGGTCCAGCAGCAAGCGAAGGAAACGGGTCAGGTAGAGATGGCTGAGCTGGCGCATCCGATACTCGTGATCATCGTCGTCGGCCAGGCGTGGAACCGACGCGACCGCACTGTCGTATGTGTCCCTGGCGTACTCGGGCAACGCCAGTGTGGCCTGCAGTCCGGGATCGAGAGTTTCGACGTCGAGGCCCCTCATGGGTGTCACCTCCGTCAACCAGGGAAAGCTGCGGGCCTGCAGCGCCTCTCGACTGAAGAACTCGCGGTAGCCGCCGAAGATCTCGTCGGCCGACTCGCCGGACAACGCAACCGTGGAGTGTGCCCGCAAGTCTCGGAACAGCAGATACATCGACGTGTCCATATCTCCGAGGCCCTGGGGGATGTCTCGGGAGCGCACGACTGCGGTGCGGACATCGATGTCGGTCAGGGCGTCGGGGTCCAGCAGGATGTCCTGATGCTCGGTGCCGGCATGCGCAGATACCTCGTGCGCGAACGGGGTGTCCGGAGCGTCGCGGGCGGTATCGGCGACGAAGCGCTCGGTCTGGCCGGCGTACTCGACGGAGAAGGTGCGGATGGTCTCACCTACACGGGCCTGCCGGCCGGCGGCGATCTCGGTGATGACGGACGAGTCGAGGCCGCCGGACAGCAGGGTGCAGCGCGGCACGTCCGACACCAGTTGACGAGCCACGATGTCCTCGAGCAGTTCCCGGACGTGGGCGACGGTGGCATCCCGGGAATCGGTGTGCTCGCGGGTGGGCAAGCTCCAATAGCGTGTGGCCTGGAGGCCGCCCCGGTGGGTGGTGACCACACAGCCGGGCTCGACCTCACGCATGCCCTCCCACACGGCCACCGTCGGCGACTTGGATTGACTGAACATGTCGCGCAACCCGTTCAGGCCGACGACACGCTCGGCGAGCGGGTTGGCCAGGATCGCCTTCGGCTCCGAGCCGAACAGCACACCGTCCTCGGTTTCGTAGTAGTACAGAGGCTTGACGCCCATGCGGTCGCGGATCATGACGAGCCGTTGAATCCGCGCGTCCCACACGGCGAACGCGTACATCCCGTTCAGGCGCTCCGCCGAGGCGCTGCCCCATTCCAGATAGGCGCGCAACACAACCTCGGTGTCTGAATGCGTCTCGAAATAATGACCTCGGGAGGCGAGCTCGTTGCGCAGCTCGGTGAAATTGTAGGTCTCGCCGGAGTAGACGAGCGCCACCGGGCCGTCGGCGGTTTCTTCGACCATAGGTTGCCGACCGCCCGCCACGTCGATGATGCTCAGGCGCCGGTGTCCCAGCGCCGCGTGCCCGCGCACCCAGGTGCCCTCGTCATCGGGGCCTCGGCAGGCCATCGTGTCGGTCATCGCGTTGATGGCTTCGAGTTCGGCGTGCAGGTCGGCGTCGAATGCCACCCAGCCGGTTATTCCACACATGGAGGCCCCCCGGATGCATGATCCTCAGAGCGAGGATGCGAGAGCTGTGTCAAAATCACGATCGGTGATGATCGCGGCTGCTGCTATGTGTCCGCATATCGTCGACCGTGACGATGCCGGCTGCAGCTGAAAGCGAGCGACCAGGCCAACGTACGCCACATGGATCGCGGGGCGCTATCGTCGCAGGATCACAGTGATGTCGCTCACGGGAATTCGACGCCGACGCGATATCATTCCTGCTTCCTACTCATGAGAAAAACTGATTGCTGGGAACGGCTGAGGTTGTGATGGATGCCGGCCACCAGGAAGTCTTGATGCGGGCGCGGCGTGCGTCATTTCCTCCAGTCGCTGAGCTCGACCCGCTCGGCGAGCGCTCGGATGGCCTCCGCACCGCCCGTACCGAGCCCGCGCCGGACGACGTTCAGGGCCCCGCACGCCGCGCCGGTGCGCAGCGCCTCCTGCACCGGCTCACCCTGGACGAGTGACGCCACGACGCCCGCCGTCATCGAGTCGCCCGCCCCGCGGGTCTCAGCGGGCGTCAGCTCCGGCACGCGGATCTCCAGGACGTCGCTCCCGTCGTCCTGTCCCTCCGGCAGGAGGGCGAGCGCGGGCTCGGCGGCCCGCGAGACGATCACTGTGTCGGCGCCCTCCGCGCGCAGCTGCCGCATCGCTGCGACCAGCGTCGCCGGGTCGTCGTTCTCGGCGCGGCCGTCCGCGAGCAGCTCTTCGTGGCTCACCTTGATGACGAACGGGCCACCCTCGAGCACGGCGTCGAGACGTTTGCCCGAGAGGTCGGCCGCCACGCGGCAGCCGTTGCGGGAGAGGTCGGTGGCGAGACGGGCGTAGAGCGCCGCCGGGATCACGTCGTCGGAGTTCGGGCCGCCGAGCAGTGCGGTGCCGTGCGTGATGCCTTCGTGCAGCATCAGTTCGTAGAGCGCGTCCTGCTCGTGGCGGTCCAGCGGCGAGCCGGGCGCCTCCGCTATCGGGTCGCGGTCACCGTCGCGGCGGTCGTGCACGTAGCCGCCGTTGCGCGAGTCGACAGGCACGGCACGCAGCTCGACGCCCTCGCTCGGGAGCAGGTGCCCGAGCACGTCTCCTGCCTCTCCGCCCAGGGTGGCGCACAGCACCACCGGGACGCCGAGGCTGGAGATCATGCGAGCCTGCCACACCGCTTGTCCGCCGGCGTGGACGTGGATGTCGGGCACGCCGGCCCGGTCTTCGATGGTGACGGTCAGCAGGGGAGAGGGAGCGAAGACGACGACTGTCGGTGACATGTCCGGTTCGTACCCGTATCACCTTTTTGCTACGCGATGGATATCTCAGGTCGCGGAGCGTCACGCAGGGTCGGGAGCCTCCGACGGAGGACCGTGCTCGGCTCGGCCGTCGGTGCCCTGACGGTCCTCGTCCTCGTCCTCCTCGGGCTCGAGGGCGTCAGGCCGGATGCTGCTGGGACGGTCGCCCGGGTCGAGCCGGGGTCGGGCGCCCTCGACGGGCTCGTGTTCGTGCTCGGTCATGTGCTCGGGTACCCCGGCTGGTCATGACCGACTCGTGGGCCACGAACGTGCACCGGTTCCGGGGAACCGGTGCACGTTCGACGCGCGTCAGGACAGGTTCATGATGTTTCCGTCGGCGTCCAGGTCGATCTTGTGCGCCGCGGGATGCGCCCCGAGCCCCGGCATGGTGCGCATGTCGCCGCAGATCGGGTAGATGAAGCCCGCTCCCACCGAGGCTCGCACCTCGCGAACCGGTAGTCGCCATCCCGTCGGTGCACCCTTGAGCGAGGGGTCGGACGAGATCGACAGGTGCGTCTTCGCGATGCACACGGGGAGGTTGCCGAACCCGTTGCGCTCGTAGGAGTCGAGCTGGCGGGCGGCGGGCGGGTCGTAGTCCACCCCGTCGGCGCCGTAGACCTCCCGCGCCACGATCTCGATCTTCTCCCGCAGCGGGGCGCTCTCGGGGTAGAGGAAATGGAAGTCCGACGGTTCGTCGGCTGCCTCCGCCACCGCGCGCGCCAGGTCGGTGGCGCCGCGTCCGCCGTCGGCGAAGTGCGTGCACACCGCCGAGCGGGCACCCATCGACTCCGCGATCTCGGCGATCGCGGCGTGCTCGCTCGGGTGGTCGTCGGGGAAGGCGTTGATCGCGACGACAGCGGGGATCCCGTGCAGGCGGATGTTCTCGATCTGCTTGCGCAGGTTGGCCCCGCCGATGTGCACCTCGTCCGGGTTCTCGGCGAGCAGCGCCTCCGGCAGCGGCCGACCGGCCACGATCCGGTGGTTGCCCGAGTGCGCCTTGAGCGCCCGGACCGTGGTGACGACGACCGCGGCGTCGGGGGTCAGGCCCGACGCGCGGCACTTGATGTTGAAGAACCGCTCGGCACCCATGTCGGCACCGAACCCGGCCTCGGTGATGAGGTAGTCGCCGGAGTGGATGCCGATCAGGTCGGCCACCACCGACGAGTTGCCGTGCGCGATGTTGCCGAACGGGCCGGCGTGCACCAGCACCGGGGTGTTCTCCAGTGTCTGCAGCAGGTTGGGCGCCATCGCGTCCCGCATGATCACGGCCATCGCGCCGGCGCCGCCGATGTCCTCGGCCGTGACCGGCTTGCCGTCGCGGGTGTAGGCCACGACGATGCGTCCGAGTCGTTCGCGCATCTCCGGCACCGACCGGGCGAGCGCGAAGATCGCCATCACCTCGGAGGCCGCCGTGATGTCGAACCCGGTCTGGCGCGGCACGCCGTCGAGCCGCGATCCCAGCCCGACGATGACGTTGCGCAGGGCCCGGTCGTTGACGTCGAGAACGCGGCGCCAGGTGATGTTGTGCTGGTCGATCTCGCTCTCGTTGCCCTGGAACAGGTGGTTGTCGAGCACCGCCGAGAGCATGTTGTGGGCCGCGGTGACGGCGTGGAAGTCGCCGGTGAGGTGCAGGTTCAGCTGCTCCATCGGCACCACCTGCGAGTAGCCGCCACCGGCGGCGCCACCCTTGATGCCGAACGTCGGCCCCATGGACGGCTGGCGGATCGCGATGGTGGCGCGCTTGCCGATGTGGCGCATCGCCTGGCCGAGCCCCACGGTGGTGGTGGTCTTGCCCTCACCGAGCGGCGTGGGGGTGACCGCGGAGACCACGATGTACTTGGCGCGCGGCCGGTCGGCGAGCTCGTCGATCGCCGCGAGCTCGATCTTCGCGACCTGCCGGCCGTAGGGCGTGACGAGGTGCTGGCCGATGCCCATCTCGGCGGCGATGTCCCCGAGGGGCTGTAGCTTCGCTGCCTTCGCGATCTCCAGGTCGGTCGGAAATCCGGCCATCAGTCGAGCCCCGCCGCTGCGCGCAGCTCGTCGGCCTTGTCGGTGCGCTCCCACGTGAAGTCGGGGTCGTCACGGCCGAAGTGGCCGTAGGCGGCGGTCTTGCCGAAGATCGGGCGGTTCAGCTGCAGATCCCGGCGGAACGCGGCCGGACGCAGGTCGAAGTGCTCGTCGACGAGCTTGCGGATGTTCGCGAGGGGCACGTGCTCGGTGCCGAAGGTCTCCACCAGCACCGACAGCGGCCTGGCCACCCCGATCGCGTACGCCACCTGCACCTCCACCTTGTCGGCGAGCCCGGCGGCCACCAGGTTCTTCGCCACGTAGCGGGCAGCGTAAGCGGCGGACCTGTCGACCTTGGACGAGTCCTTGCCGGAGAACGCGCCGCCGCCGTGGCGGGCGAAGCCGCCGTAGGTGTCGACGATGATCTTGCGACCGGTGAGGCCGGCGTCGCCGACCGGGCCGCCGATCACGAAGCGGCCCGTCGGGTTGACGAAGTAGTTCTCCTTGAGGGCCTCGGCGGAGTAGAGCTCGGCCGGGATCTCGCGGGTGACGACGTGCTCCCAGAGGTCGTTGCGGATCTGCTCGGTGGAGACCTCCTCGGCGTGCTGCGTGGAGATCAGGACCTTCTCGACGGCGACCGGAACGCCGTCGCGGTAGCGCACGGTGACCTGCGTCTTCCCGTCGGGACGCAGGTAGGGCAGCGTGCCGTCCTTGCGCACGGCCGACAGTCGCCGGGAGAGCCGGTGCGCCAGCGCGATCGGCAGGGGCATGAGCTCGGGGGTCTCCCGCGTGGCAAAGCCGAACATCATCCCCTGGTCGCCGGCGCCCGCGCTGTCGAGCTCGTCCTCGGAGAGCTTGCCGCGGTGCTCGTGGGCGACGTCGACACCCTGGGCGATGTCGGGTGACTGCTTGTCGAGCGTGATCATCACGGCGCAGTGCCGGCCGTCGAACCCGTAGGCGCCGTCGTCGTAGCCGATGTCGCAGATGGTGCGCCGGACGACCGAGGCGAAGTCGATCGTGGCCCTGGTGGTGATCTCGCCCGCCACGACGACGAGCCCGGTGGTGACCAGCGTCTCGCACGCCACGCGCGAGGTCGGGTCCTCAGCGAGTGCCGCGTCGAGAATCGCGTCCGAGATCTGGTCGGCGATCTTGTCGGGGTGGCCCTCGGTGACCGACTCCGAGGTGAAGAGGTGTTCGTTCTCGGCCAGGGGGATCACGTGTTCTCCTTCTGGATACGGTCGCGGACAGCGGCGGCCGCGCTGGTCATTGCGCGCAGCTTCGCGCGGGCGGCGTCGGCCGGCACATGCCGGAGCCCGCAGTCGGGGGTGACGAGAATCCGATCGGCGGGCAGAACCTGAAGAGCGCGCTCGATGCGCTTCTCGATGACGTCGACCGCTTCGACGTCGGGCGTCTTCACGTCGAGGACGCCCACGCCGAGCACGCGGTCCCACCCGTGTCGCTCGATCAGCTTCAGGTCCTCGTCGCCCTTGCGCGCGAACTCCAGCAGGAGCTGGTCGACCGCGGCGTCCAGGACGGCGGGGAACAGGAAGTCGTAGTGCCCCTCCCACAGGGGACGGGCATAGCGGTTGCCGTAACAGACGTGCAGCGCCCAGGTGACCGGGACGTCCTCGGTGACGATGTTGACCGCCTCCACAGCGAGCCCCACGTCCTCAGGGTGCCCTGCGAGCAGCGGTTCGTCGATCTGCAACAGTTGCGCGCCCGCCGCGGCGAGCGCGCGGGCCTCGGCGTTGAGCACGCGGGCGATCCCGCGCACGAGGTCGGCCCGCTCCGAGTAGGCGGCGGTGCCTCCGCACCGCAGCCGTCGCGACAGGGAGAACGGGCCCGTGACGGAGAACCGCACCGGCCGGTCGGTGTGCGCGAGGGTGAACTCCAGGTCGGGAACCAGCCCGAGGGGCCCCGGCCCGGGGTCGGGGATCGGCCTGGGCAGGTGCAGGTCCAGGTAGTCGAAGTAGAAGGCCTTCACGGCGTCGCGCACCTCGACGCCGGGCACGCGGGCCAGCAGGTAGTCGATGTCGTTGTCGCGGCGCAGCTCACCGTCGGACACGATGTCGATGCCTGCCACCTCCTGGTCCTTCAGCGCGGCCTTCACCGCCATGTCGTGCATGTCCGCGAGCTGGCTTCGGCTCACGCTGCCGTGGTGGACACCGGTCTTGGCCCGCTCCAGCCAGTCCGGCACCGACCATGATCCGATCACAGTGGTGGGGAGCAGCGTGCGGGTGGGCCGGGGCGAAGTTTCCGGTGCGGCCTGCGGGCCCGCCGGGGCCGTGTCCGGGATCGTCTCCTGGGCCGTCGTCACGGTCATCAGTCCCTCACGTCCGCCGTCATCGTGGTGATGTTGCTGCCGCTGCGCCGGAACGGCGCGAACGAGACGTCGAAGCCCTTGCGGGCACCGATGTGGGCGAGCAGCGGCCCGTTCACCCAGTTCACGACCGACCCGTCGTACTTGCCCGGACCGCGGAAACTGTTGCGGAACTGGTGGGAGTCGGTGACGACGATGTCGTGGCACTGCAACGTGCCGTAGGGGTGCAGCAGCGGGAGTGTCTCGGCGAAGCTCGTGGCCGCCCCGTTCGACACGTGCATCCGCACGTCCCCGCCGGTGGAGAGCAACGGCCGCAGCAGCTCGCCGTTGATGCCGGGTGCGATCTCGTAGGTGTCGAGGCCGTGCAGCGGAACGTAGCGCTCCTGCAGCTTCAACGCCTGCCAGCAGGCCCGCCAGAACTGCACCGCCGCGGGGACGTCGGCGAAGTGCTGCGGCATCGCCTCGGCCAGGAGGGCGGGACCCAGACGCAGCAGCTTCTGCACGAGTGCGGCGAGCGCCTGCTGCTCGATCCCGAGGCCCGCGGCGATCGCCTCGGCCTCGGGCTCGGGGAGGTAGGCCCGCGCTTCCACCAGGTGCTCGCGCTGCCCGATCGTGGCGATCTCGTCGGTGGGCAGGTTGTCGTAGACGTTGGAGATGTAGACGAAGAAGACCTTGAACTTCAGGAAGGCGAGCGAGGTCAGCGGGCGCATGGCGTCGAGCACGAACGAGCTGACGTGCTCGGCGTGGCCGCGGACGGTGGCTCTGGCCATCTCGAGGACGTGCGGGGAGTAGTCGCACATGAGGTAGTGCAGGCGCCGGTAGTACTCGCGGCCGTGTGCCCGGTCCATCTCGACGAACGTGTCGAGCCAGGTGCTGGCCTGGTTGCCGTTGCCCACGCCGAGCTCCACGACGTAGAGCTCCTCGGGCAGCGCCCGGCGCTCGGCCAGCGAGTCCCAGATCGCGAACAGCCTGCCGATGGTCTCGCGTACCGGCTCCAGGTGGCGAGCGTCGCTCTGCCCGCCCGGCAGCGCCGACTCGTAGCCCTGCCCCGTCGCCTCCTCCCACAGCTGCAGGTGCTGCCAGTACAGCGAGTTGAACGCCCAGATCAGGCTGGAGCGGCTGGGCGCCCACTCCTCCAGGATCACGTGGCGGGCGCTCGCGCCCCCGCCCCGGTGGGCGTGGAGGGCGGCGCCCACCCCGGAGCTGACGGCGTCCGGGTCCGCCCCGGAGAGCCCGCGCAGGTCCAGGGCCAGCTCGGGCGATCCACCCCCGACCACGGGGCGCAGCTCGATGGGGGTGCGGAAGTTGTTGCGGTACTGAACCCAGTCGGCCACCACCCGCAGCCGGGACAGGTCGGTGACCGGCCCGTCGTCGGCGTTCTCGGTGCCGAGGGCGCCGAACACCGGGGCCAGCGCCGCGGTGATGTCCACGGCGTTCTTGCCCCGCAGCCGGGCCGCCGGCCGGATCTCAACCAGCACGTGCACTCCTCTCCAGCCCGGCCCGCTCGAGGATCTCAGGGATCCCACGCTCGTAGCCGAACGCCATGATGTGCACCCCGGCGACACCGGGGATCTCGCGCAACGCCTGGATGGTCTCCACGCAGATCGCCACGCCCTCCGCGGCGACGCGGTCGGCGGGCACACCGCGGAGCCTGCGGCCGACCTCGTCGGGGACGTGGATGCCGGGCACCTTGGTGCGGATGAACTCGTATGCGCGCAGCGACCGGATCGGGCCCACTCCGGCGAGCACGGCGCAGCGTGTGTCCAGTCCACGGTCCGTGACCTCGGCCATGAAGCGCGCGAAGCCCGCGACGTCGAACACGAACTGGGTCTGGCAGAACTCCGCGCCCGCGGCCACCTTCTTGCCCAGCCGCGCCGCGCGGAAGTCGGCCGGCGGGGCGAACGGGTTCTCCACGGCGCCGATCAGGAACCCCGGCCGCGGGTCCAGCGGCCGCCCGGAGAGCAGCAGTCCGTCGTCCCGCATGGTGCGGGCGGTCCACACGAGCTGGACGCTGTCGAGGTCGAACACCGGCTTCGCGTCCGGATGGTCACCGAACCTGGGGTGGTCCCCCGTGAGCAGCAGCACGTTGGGGATGCCGAGGGTGGCGGCGGCGATCAGGTCGGACTGCAGCGCGATCCGGTTGCGGTCGCGGCAGGTCAGCTGCATCACCGGCTCCACACCGGCCTCGGCCGCCAGCAGGCTCCCGGCGAGGCTGGAGAGCCGGACGTGGGCCCCCTGGTTGTCGGTGACGTTGGCGGCGTCGACCCAGCCCCGCAGAAGCGCCGCCGACTGCCGGACGGAATGCGGATCGACCCCGCGGGGCGGCCCGATCTCGGCCGTCACCGCGAACCGGCCCGCCGCGAGCGCACCGCGCAGGCCGCCTGCCGTGCGGAGCTGCGGTGGCGCGTTCACGTGCGCACCGCCGGCAGCCCGAGGTCGACGGGCGTGCGGTGGATCGCGGGACGGTCGGCGAGCCCGTCGTCGCCGGTCCAGAGGTTCTCGTCACGGCCGAGCCAGTAGTTGACCCAGGAGCTCGACCCACCGCAGCGGTGGTCCACCGGCCGCTGCAGCAGGGCGAGGTCGTCCGCCCGGCCCGCGCTCGCGGCCCGTTCATGGGCGATGACCCAGACGCAGCGTTCGGCCGGGTACACCTCGCACGCGCCGCTCGGCGACACCCCGCCGCACGGCCCGTTGCGCAGCTGCTTCGGGCAGGTCATCGGGCAGGCGTAGCCGGTGGCGGGAAGCGCGCACTGACCACACATCCGGCAGCCGAACACGGCTTCCTTGGTGCGCCGCTCCGCGGCGGTGAACACGCGCAACGCCCGCGGCGAGCGCTCCAGCCAGGCGGCCACTCGTCGATACGCGGAGTTCGGTCGCAGGAACGGAGCCAGGCGATAGGTGCCGCGCGCGGATGCCGCCGGCGGAGTGGGGTGCGGCCGTTCCGTCATCGGGGTGCCTCTCCCTCGCACGTGCTGTCGAATCGCGAGCGGTCACCGCGTTTGTGGCCGATTACAGCCGCGCGGGCACTCAGCCCGTGGACGTGGAAGGGTCGGAGCCTGCCGACTCCACAGCGATCATGGCGCGCGCAACGACGGGCTGCAGGTGCCTCGGCAGCGCGGCGGTGCCTGCGCGCAGGTGTGCCACGGCCGCCCGCAGAGCGCTGACCTCCGCGCGCAGTGCGGCGATGACAGCCTGGTCAGCGGCGGCACGCTCGGTGTCGGCATGCCCGGAGATGCGTTCCAGCTCGCGCAGGAGCGGGCCGACCGGGGAGCTCTCGGCGGCGGTGCGCAGATCTTGTCGCGGCCTCGAAGTCGTGTCCACGCCCGCTCCTTCGCTTCGTCGTCCCGGTGGGTGTTGTTGACGTTATCCAGGCCATGGCGCCGATCACATGTGCCGGAACACAAAGAGCGACCGTTGATCCTTGGGTCAATCGGACAGAGGTGATTACGCTCCCCCCATGCCTGCGTCGGCGCATCCGTCACGGGTCGCTCCGGCCGCGACGGCGGCGGGCGACCGGCGGGAGAACGTGCTCCTGCGTGAGCTGGTGGCCGTCTACAGCCACCTGTCGGGCCTCGCCTCGCAGGACTCCGACGTCGACGGCGTCGTGCGGCTCGTCGCGCACCGCACGGGATCGGCGGTCGCCGTGCTGGGGCCCGCGGTCGAGGTGCTCGCCGCCGCGCCTGCCGACACGGGGGAGCGGCTGGCGGAGACCTCGGCGTCCGCCTCGCTCGGGCCCGTCCTCGCGGCGGCCGCGCAGAACCGCAGGCCGGTGTCGCTGCCGGGACTGGGCGTCGACGCCGGGCCGGTCGTGGGGCCGGTCGTGGTGGCGCCGATCCTCGTCGGTGACGAGGTCGCCGCGTACCTCGTGACGCTGCCGCCGGCGCAGCCCCGTGCGCCGGAACAGGAGCTCGACGACGACCTGAACCTTTTGCTGACCGAGCACGCGGCCACCATCTGCGGGATCATCCTGGGCCGCGAGCGGGTGGTCGCCGCAGCCGCGGGCCGGGCCCGCACCGACCTGATCGAGGGCCTGCTGCTGGCCAAGGACCGCGACGACGAGGAGGCCCAGCGCTGGGCCGGGCACCTCGGGTTCGTCCGGGGCACCGACCATCACGTCCTTGCCGTCGGGCTTCTCGACGGCAGCGCGGGGCGCGCCCCTGCCGACACCGCCCGCGTGCTCACGCCGGCCCAGCACGTGATCGCACGCCGGATGCCGGGCGCCATCGTCGCCTTGCGGGACACGGAGGTCGTGGCCGTGGTGCCGGCGCCCCCCGACCGCGGTTGCGGCCTCGACGGGGTCCGTGCGCTGGCCGAGAAGTGCCGGGCGGCCGTGCTGGACCGCCATCCCGACGCGGCCGTCGTCGCGGGAGTCGGCGGGTGCTGCCGCACGGCCGGGGAGATCTCCCGGAGCTACTCCGAGGCGCGCAGCGCGGTCGACGCGGCGCGTCGGATGGGCCGGGCGCCCGCCGTGCTCGCCTTCGACGACCTGGGGGTACACCGGCTGCTGCTGCAGGTGCCCGACCTCGGCGAGCTACGCGCCTTCGCCGCGGACGTACTCGGCGAGCTCGTGCGCGACCGGGAGCACCGCGCCGATCTGGTGGGCACGCTCTGCGAGTGGTTCCGCTGCAACGGCAGCCCGCAGCGCACCGCCCGGGAGCTGCACGTGCACCCCAACACGGTGACCTACCGGATCCGGCGGGTCGAGGAGATCGCGGGCCTGCGGCTGGACCACTACCGTGACCGGCTGATGGCGCAGCTGGCGTGCGAGATCATGCAAGTGCTGGGGGACGTGCCATGACAGGGTCGAACGGGTCGCCCGAGGGGTTCCGGGAGCGGGTGGCACAGGGGGTGCTCGTCGCCGACGGTGCGATGGGCACGGTGTTGCACGCCGCGGGCAACCCGCTGGAGCGGGCGCTACCGGAACTGAACCTGTCCGATCCGGACCAGGTGCAGCGGATCCACGACAGCTACCTCGCCACCGGGGTGGAGCTGATCCAGACCAATACGTTCGGGGCGAGCCGGCTGCGGCTGGAGGTGCACGGCCTCGGCGATCGCACGGCCGAGATCAACATGGCGGGCGTGCGGGTCGCCAGGGCGGCCGCGGCGGCAGCGGGCCGTCCCGTGTTCGTGGCCGGATCGGTGGCCCCGGCGGTCACACTGCAGCAGCGGCGCCGGGTGGCGCCAGCCGACCGCGAGGCAGCGGTGCGCGAGCAGGTGGCAGCGCTCGTCGCCGCCGGGGTCGACGTGCTCGTGCTCGAGACCTTCGGCTACCTCGACGAGCTGGTGGAGGCCGCAGGCGTCGCCGTGGCGACCGGCGTTCCGGTGCTGGCCCAGGCCACGTTCGCCGCCGACGGGCGCACCCTCGGCGGGGACACCCCGCACGACGTGTGCGCAGCGCTGGCCGACCTGCCCGTTGCGGCGCTCGGCACCAACTGCACCCTCGGGCCGCAGGGCGTGCTCGCGGTGGTGCAGGAACTGCGCTCCCACACCGACCTCCCGATGTCGGCGTTGCCGAACGCCGGGCTCCCGCGCCGCACCAGCGGTCCCCGCTTCTCCTACGACGTCGACGCGCACTACTTCGCCCGCTACGCGCAGTTGCTCGTGGCGGCGGGCGTCTCGGTGGTGGGCGGGTGCTGCGGCACCACCCCGGCGCACCTCGATGCGGTCGTCCGCGCGATCGCCCGCACCGTCCCGGGCGTGGCCTCGCGCCGTGCGGCCGCCGTGGCCGAGCCCGCCGCCGCCGGATCCGCCGCCGAGCGGCCCGGACCGCGCTTCGAGGTGCTGGCCGAGATCCAGGCACCGCAGGCCGGGCACGTCGCCGAGGCGCTCACGCAGGCCGAGGCCGTCCAGGCGCTGGGTGTGAACCGGGTGTGGGTACCCGCCGGCGACGGCCCACGGGCCCAGCTGAACCCGGTGAACCTGGCCGTTCACCTGCAGAACCAGCTCGACGTCGAGGCGCTCGCGAGCGTCACCACCTGGGACCGCACGATCATGGCGTTGCAGGCCGACCTGCTCGGGGCGCACGCGCTCGGGGTGCGCCGCGTGGTGTGCGAGACGGGCAGCCCCCCGCTGCTCGGCGACTACCCGCACGTCGACGGAGTGTGGGACGTGGACTCCATCGGCCTGGTCGAGCTGCTGGCAGGCCTCAACGACGGCCGTGACTGCAACGGGCTGCGGCTGGCGGGCAAGACCGCGTTCGAGATCGGGGTCCGGGTGGCGCCGGGTTCGCACGACCTGCAGGCCGAGGCCACCCGTGCGTTGCGCAAGGTGGAGGCGGGGGCGCAGTTCATGATCACGCGGCCCGTCTACGACTTCGACTCGTTGCTGCGGTTGCGCGACGTGCTGGGCGAGCCGGCTCCGCTGCTCGTGTCCGTGCGGCCGCTGCGCAGCTTCGCCGAGGCGGAGTACCTCGCGCACGAGGTGCCCGACACGGCGGTGCCCGCGGCCACCCTCGTTGCGCTCGACCGCGCCGACAGCGGCCGGGACAGGGCCGCGGGTGGCGGAGCGGCCCGGGCCGGCGTGGAGCTGGCAGCCGAGCTCGTGCGAGCGGCCCGGACGTTCGCGGCGGGCGTGGTGCTGGCCCTGCCCTCCGACGCCCAGGCGGCCGCAGAACTGCTGGCCGCAGCCCGGGGCGACTGAGACGGCGCGACGGTTCCCCGGCCGTTGGTGTGGGTAGCACGACAGGGTGGGGACCGCCGAGATCGCCCTGGACGCGCTGCGTCACGAGGCCGCGCACTGCACGGCCTGCGAGCTCTACAAGTCCGCCACGCAGACGGTGTTCGGCGAAGGCCCACCCGCAGCCTGGCTGATGCTGGTGGGGGAACAGCCGGGCGACAAGGAGGACATCGCGGGCAGGCCGTTCGTCGGGCCGGCCGGGCGGGTGCTCGACACGGCATTGGAGCGCGCCGGAATCGATCGGGGCGAGGTGTACATCACCAGCGCGGTCAAGCATTTCCGGTTCGAGCAGCGGGGCAACCGCCGACTGCACAAGACGCCGGGCGTGACGCACATCCGGGCCTGCCGCCCGTGGCTGGACGGCGAGCTGCGCGCGGTGCGGCCTGCCGCGGTGGCCACCCTCGGCGCGGTCGCGGGCAAGGCGCTGCTGGGTCCCCGTTTCCGCATCACCGACGCGCGCGGGAAGGTGCTCGACTGGGAGGGCCACCAACTGGTGCCCACGGTGCACCCGTCGGCGATCCTCCGGGGGCCGCCGGAGACCCGGGACGAGGCGCTCGACGCTCTGGTGTCCGATCTCCGGGTGGTGGCCGGCCTGCGCCGCTGATCCGGGCTGTCGGGACGGCGGCGTCAGTCGGGTAGCGCCCGTAGGGCGGCGCGGAGGCGCAGCATGAGATGAAGGTCGAGTCGGCGGGCGGGTTGGCGCCAGTCGTCCCCGAGCGCCGCGGTCACCGTCTCCAGCCGCTGGTAGAGGGTGTTGACGTGCACTGCGAGCGCTTCGGCTGCTGCTCCGGGACGGAGGTTGTGCTCGAGGTAGGCCAAGAGCGTCGCGCCCAGCGGGACGCCTCGTCGTTGCTCAGCGGACAGCAGGGGGCCGAGGTTGCGTTCGATGGCCGCGCGCAGGCCGGCGCGGCCGGCCGTGCTGAGCAGCACGCGGTAGATGCCGAGGTCCTCGGCGGTGCAGAGTTCGCCGACCCGTCCGAGGGCGAGCAGCGCGTCCACGATCTGACCGGCCTCGCGGTAGGTCCGCCCCAGCCGCGCGCCTGCCTGCTCCGGACCGTCCGCACCATCGGCGTGTGTGCCACGTGCCCCAGCGGCGACCGGGCCGGCCAGCCCGGCGGTGACGGAGCCGAAGCGGGTGCTCCAGGAATCCGTCACCGCCTCGACCGCATCCTGGGGGAGCACGATGACCGTGCGCGACCCGAGGTCGGCGACTACCGCGTTCTTGGGCGCCGCTGCCCGCAACGCGGCCAGCTCGTCGCCCGTCGTGGTGGTCCCGGCTGTGGCCACCAGCACGTCGTAACGGGTCGACGGGTCGAGACCGGCGAACCGCATCTGGCGGTCGAGCACGGCCGGGTCGGCGCCGGGGTTGTTCAACAGGTCGGACAGGAACGAGTCGCGCGCTCGGCGGGCCGCCTCGTCGACCGCTTCGGCCCTGGTCAGCGCGAGTGCCAGCGCCGGAGCCGCGCGAGCGAGCAGCCGGTCGATGAACTGGTCATCCAGGAACCTCGATCCATCTGCTGCCGTCGCCGAACCCGCCCCAACGGATCCGGGCCCCCAAGGCTGAGCTCGGGAGATGTCACCGGACGCTTCAGACCCGGTGACAACCTCGGAGCCGAGGCTCTCGGCTTGGAGTGCGGGCCCGAGCGCGGGCTCGGTGTGGGCGAGCCTGGGTGCGGGCACCGTGACCAGTGCGCCGAGGACGCGGCGACCGGCGACCACCGGGTACAGACCAGGCTCCGAGGGGACGGGGGCAGTCGAACCACTGGCGGAACGGCTGGTCGAACTGGTGGCGAGAGTGGCCAGAGTGGCGTGTGCGGCGGCCAGTCGGTCCGCCGGCATGCCTTCCGGCGGTGGACCGTCGGAGGTGACCAGGTATACCGGGCGGCCGACCAGCGTACGGACCTCGGCCAGCAGGTCCGCGACCTGACCGCCTCGTAACACCACCTGGGTGAGCATGTTGTCCCAGCGCAGCGCCTGCTCGAGCTCACCCGTCCGCCGTTCCAGTTCGCAGTTGACCCGGTTGAGCTGGGCCAACCCGTCCTGGTACCGCTGCACCAATCCCTGGTTGTCCAGCGCGACGGCGGCGTGCGCGGCCAGCGCGACCAGCAGCGCGATGTCCTCCCCGGTGAATCGGCGCGGCCGCCGCTCCAGCACGAACAGCACCCCGAGTACCCGGTCGCGGCCGAGCAACGGCACTCCGAGCACGGCCCGGGCGTGCTCGGCCCGGGCGGCGGCGTCGTTGTCCGGGTGATGGCTGAACGGCGCGGTCTCGTAGTCGTCGGTCCAGGCCGGCCGCGTATGGCTCAGTACCTCGCCGGCCAGCCCGGCTTCGGCCGCCATCGACATCCCGACCATGTGAGGGGTGAGCGCGCCGCTCACCGCGTGGATCCGCAGCCGGCGACTCGCCTCCACGAGGCCGAGGTAGGCCATGTCCACCCCGAGCACCCTCCGGGCGTGCACGACGATGTCGTCGATCAGCGCTAGCTGGTCGCGCCGGCCGGTGGCTGTGAGGTCTGCGGCGACCTCGTTGAGCGTGGCCAGCTCGCGGGCCCGTTGGGTGCGCTGTTGGAGCAGGGCCCGGATACGCAACGCGGCCACCGCCTCGCCGGCGGCGCGTTCGGTCGAGCCTCGCTGCTGGGCCAGCCGATGCTCGTGGGCCGCGAACTCGGCCTCTGGCGCCTCGGTCAGAAGCAGCTCCAGCCAGCCTCCCTCGTCCACACCCACCCCACTGCTAGTGCACTTCTCCATCGGAGCAACCAACTAATGGAGACCGTATCCATTGTAGCTACCTCCCTCGGCTGATTATCTGGTCATCACGACACTGAGATATTTGAGAACGGAGGACGATGTAGACAATCGGCATTTTCGGCTGACCAGTCGTGTATGCCGAAAACCGTGAGTTATCCGGCGGGTCCGCGCGTATCGATCGAGGAAGTGCGGCGGCCGCGTCAGCGGGACCCGGCCGCGACGTTCCGGCTGTTCGGACGCTTGCGGTTCGGCGGGCGAGCCATCGGCGACGTGCCCCGGTGGTTCAACTGGTTCGGTTTCCACCCCTGTGGGTGCGAATCCAGGTGAGATGGCTCTTGTGCACCACTCGTCGACCATTCCTGAGTCACACCACCCAAGGAAATGCCGATGCCGAGCCCTTCTGCTGGCGCCGGAGCAGGTGGAACCCGTTGCGGACCGGGTGTTCGTTGCCACCGAACTGCCGCACACACCGGCGGCTCGAGGTGCTCCGCGAAACCATCGGTCGCCGAGTTGACCCTGGCTCTGTCGCACGAGACCGTCCAGGTGGGACGAGCGGTCGAGGCGCGACTCCACGGAGCCCGCCCGGCAGCTCGCGACGACCCGTTCTCAGCCGGACCCGGGGTGAAACCACTGCTTCCCTGCTCGTCGGTCTGATCACCGCGTCCCAGGACACGGTGATCGACCGCCTTGTGATCGCGGACCGAACACCAGCAGAAAGGGCCTGATAATGGCGGCACCCGACGACGTGATCAGCTACTTCCCACGAGATGCCGATTTTGCGACGCTGTCGGAGATCGTCGAGGCGGCCCGCGCCGGGCTGCCGTCGGACGTCCGCGACTTCCTCGACGGCGGTGCCGGGCGGGAGGTGACGCTGCGGCGTAATCGGCAGGCATTCGAACGGTGGGCCTACCGCCCGCGGATCATGACCGGCATCGGCGCGCCGGACCTGGCCACGTCCTTCCTCGGCGTCCCGCTGGGGCTCCCGATCCTGACCGCGCCGTTCGGCGCGGACGGGCTGTTTCACCCCGAGGGGCACTGTGCCGTAGCTCGGGCGAACGCGGCCGAGGGCGTGGCCAGCATCGTGCCGGAGGCAGGCACCCACGCGGTCGAGGCGGTCGCGGCAGCCGCCCCGGTCGCGGCGCGGATCGCCCAGATCCACCCCATGGGCAGGCCCGCGAACTTCGCCGCCATGTTGCGTCGGATCGAGGACGCCGGGTACGGCGCCGTGTGTGTGACGGTCGACTGCCCGACCGTCGGCTGGCGCGAAGGCACCCGGCACAACAGGTTCGACCCGGACCCGGCCGTCCTGACCGGCAACTACCCGGTCGGCGGTCCGGTGGCGCTCGACGAGGTCTTCGGGCAGCTGTTCACCCGCACCGAGCCGGACTGGACGTGGGCGGAGCTGAGCGAGCGGATGGCGGCGACCCGGCTGCCGTGGATGGCCAAGGGCGTCCTGACCGCCGAGGCCGCCTCCGCGGCGGTGGATGCCGGCGCTTCCGCGGTCCTCGTGTCCAACCACGGCGGGCGCCAGCTCGACGGGGCTCCCGCGGCGCTGGAGCAGCTGCCCGAGGTCGCCGCCGCGATCGCCGGACGGGCACAGATCGCCCTCGACAGTGGTATCCGCTCGGGCACTGATGTGGTCACGGCGCTCGCGTTGGGCGCTGACGCGGTTGTGATCGGCCGACTCGCCGCCTACGGGCTCGCCGCCGCGGGTGAGGCCGGGGTCCGGCGCATCCACCAGCTGTTGCGCGATGAGATGCACACGGTCCTCACCCTGCTCGGTGCCGGCAGCGTGCGTGACCTCGGACCGGACTTTCTGCAGAAGGTGCAGCCGTGAGTGCCCGCCTACCGGGCGGCTTCTCGCGATTCCCAGGGCCGTGGTGCACGCCGGCGTCCTACACGGCTGGTTCGAGCTGACCATGTCGTCGCCGGTCGTCCTGTGGTTGGCCGCGGAGGGGGCGGCCAATCACGGGACGGCCTCCAGAGCGGTCAGCCGGCCCCGGGCAGCCGCCAGGTGTGCAGGTGCTCCCACGTAAGGGTGAGCCAGTACCGGCCGCTCCAGTCGTCGCTGCGGGTGCGGTAGAGGGAGACGAACTCCGCGGGGAACGCCGGTGGCACCTCGATCCCGAGCCCGTGGATGAACTCCTCGACCTCTTGGCTCAGGTCCGGCCGCAGGCGCAGGTCGTGCGAGGCCAGGGAGAGGTGCGCGCGGAAGGCCTGGCGGTCGAACAGGTTCGGCTCGGGGTCCTCGGCGGGCCTGCGCAGCGGTGCCACGGCGGTGTCGATGGCGGCGGCCAGCTCGACGAGCGGGGTGTTCGGGCTTTCGTCGGCGAGGTGGTGCACGTCATAGACGACGGCGCCGCCGTCACCGAGCCGCCGGATGCCGCGGTTGACCACCGGGAACGACGTCAGCGGGGCGACGGCCTTCGTGACGGCCTCGACGATCATGTCCTCGTCGCGGCCGATGTGCTGGCTCCCGACCAGGGTGGCATGCGGCGGAAACGCGTCGGCGGAGATGAACCCGAACTGCGCGCGCAGCTGCGTCGTGATGGTGGTGACGGCGAGGCTCGTGCGCGGGTCCGGGCGCAAGAATACCCCGTAGCGGTAGGGATCCCCGGCTTGGCGGGGCGAGAAGCGGGTCATGGGCGGTCCCTGAGGTCGATGGTGTTCGGGGAATCGGAACGATCACGGCGCCGGCAGCCGCCAGGTGTGCAGGTGCTCCCACGTGAGCGTGTGCCACCACCGGCCGCTCCAGTCGTCGGCGCAGGTGCGGTAGAGAGCGACCGTGTCGCCCAGGAACATCGCGGGGGCCTCGACACCGAGTCCTCGCACGAACTCCTCCACCTCGTCGCCCAGCTCGGGTCGTTCGTAGAGGTCGTGCGAGGCGAGCGAGAGGTGCGCCCGGAACGTCGCGGTGTCGAACCTGTTCGGCTCGGGATCGTCGGCGGGCAGGCGCAGGGGCGCGACGGCGGCGTCCACGGCCGCGGCCAGTTCCACGAATGACGTGTTGGGAGCCCCGTCGGCGAGGTGGTGCACGTCGAAGATCACCCCGCGACCCGGTCGCCGGATCCCCTGGTTGACCACCGGGAACGCGGTCAGCGGGACCAGGGCCTTGGTGACGGCGTCGACGATCGTGTCCTCGTCGCGGCCGAGGTGTTCACTGCCGACCAGCGTGGCGTGCGGCGGGAACGCCCCGGCGGATACGAGACCGAACTGCGCGCGCACGTGCGTGGTGATCCTGGTGACCGCCAGGCAGGTACGCGGGTCGGGCCGGAGGTAGACCCCGTAGCGGTAGGGGTCACCGGCCGCGCCGGGGGAGAAGCGCGTCACTGGCCGGCCTGCTCGCGGTAGTCCCGGATGATGTTCGTGCTGGTGGACTGGGCGTCCGAGATCGCGGCGTCGAACGGGGTGGTGCCGCCGAAGGCGCGGTACAGCGACGCGATCATGGCCTGCCGCACCCTCGGCAGCGCGCCGGACAGGCAGCCCGCCGTGGCAGGGCTCGCCGGAGTGTGGTCGAACTCCTGCATCACCGCGGCCCAGGCCGGGTGCTGCGCGAGGAACTGCTGCTGCGTCGGGCTCTGGTCGACCCTGACGTTGATCGGCGCGTATCCGGAGGCGTGCGAGAACTGCTCCTGCACGGGCGGGGAGTCGAGATAGCTGATGACCTTCCAGCTCGCGGCCTGGTGCGCGGCGTCGTGGCCCGGGCCGCTGACCCACAGCGACGCGCCGCCGATGATCGCACCGGCCTGTCCTGCCGGCCCGGAGAGCGGGATCGGGAGGGCCGTGTACCCGGTCAGGCCACCCGTGGTGAGGTTGCCGATGACACCCGAGGAGTTGAACATCATCGCCACCTTGCCCGCGATGAACGCCTGCGTGAGGGCATCGTCGTCGGAGCCCGTGTTGAGGGCGACGCCGTCGGCGTAGAGGCCCGTGACCGTCTGCAGGCCGGCGCGCTGCTCCGGGTTGTTCAGGCTGAGAGCGGTGGCGCCGGTGCCCGTGCGCCCGTTGTCCGGCGTGCAGTACTCGGCACCTGCGGCGGCCGTCATCTGCTCGAACCACCAGCCGTCGCCCTGGGGTTCGGCGAACCCCGCCACCTCCGGTATCGCCGAGTGGATCTTCCGCGCCGCCGCGTCCAGCCCGGTCATGGTGGTCAGCGTGGCCTTGTCGACCCCGGCCTTCGTCAGTAGCGAGTCGTTGACGTACAGCATCGGCATCGAGGTGTTGAACGGCGCCGAGAGCAGCTTCCCGTCGGCGGTGTAGTAGTTCCGCGCGGCGGGGCGGAGATCCTGCAGGTTCAGCTCGCCCGGGTTCGCGGCCGCGAGGTCCTGCGCGCTGACCGTCTGCCCGGCGTCGTGGATGAAGCCGGTGGACACGTCATTGGAGAGCAGCATGTCGGGTGTGTTGCCGTCCCGGATGGCCGAGGTGTACTTCGCGAGCGTGTCGTCGTAGTCGCCCTGGAAGACCGCCTGCACGGTGATGTGGTCGCCGTTGTGGGCGTTGAAACCGGCCACGGCGTCCTGCAGCGCCTTGCCGGCCGCACCGCCGAGGCCGTACCAGAGGGTCACGGTGACGGGCCCCGCCTGCGCGAGTGCCGACGGGCCGGGTGCGGGGCCCGAGGCGGGAGCCGTGGAGCTCGAGCAGGCGGCGCTCAACGCGGTCACCAGGGTTGCGAGAACGGTGACGGCGAGGCGCCGCCGGGTGCGGTGGTCCGTGCGCATGGACTTCCCTTCTCCCCGCGCTCGACGGGGACGGTCGATCAGGACACGTGACGGGCGAGCGGGGGAATGGCGGTCAGGTGATCCGCGCCGCCAGGCCGCGCACGAGGAACCGCTGCCCGAGGAGCACCAGCAGCAGTGTCGGGGCGAGCACGACGAGGGTGCCGGCGTAGATCACCCCCGGTGCGCCGAACTCGCCGGCGACGAGCTGGGCGAGGCCGACCTGCACGGTGCGGTGCGCGGCGGAGTCGGTGATCAGCAGCGGCCAGAAGTACCCGTTCCAGGCCGACAGAGCCGACCATAGGGCGGCCGTCACGAGCTGCGGCCAGGTCATCGGCACCACCACGTGGGCCAGACAGCGCAGGTGGCCCGCGCCGTCGAGCCGCGCGGCCTCCCAGACCTCCCGGGGCAGGGTGGTGAACGCCTGCCGCAGGAGGAACACGGGATACGCGACGCACAGGTAGGGGAGTGCGATCGCGACGACGGTGTCGCGCAGCCCCAGGCCGCTCACGGTCTCGACGTTCGGGATGACGACACTCTCCCCGGGGATCGCGAGCGTGGCGACGACGACGGCGAACGCCGCGGTCCGCCCGCGCCAGGCGGGGAAGACGAGCGCGTAGGCGGCGAGGGATCCCGTGATCAGCTGGGCGCCCGTCTGCAGCACCGTGACGGCCACGCTGACCAGGTACTGCTGGAGGAGCGGTATCACGCTCAGGGCCTGCCGGACGTTGTCGAGCGTCATCCGCCGCGGGTCGGGGAGAAGGTCCCCGCGGGCGACGTCGCCGGCCGGCAGGAAGGCCGTGGCCAGGGTGGCGTAGACGGGGAACAGCACGATCACACAGAGCACGACGAGCCCTGCCCAGCGCAGCACGCTGCCCGTCCGGGACGACGCCGCCCGTGTCCGAGCGGAGGCAGTGGGCGGGGACGCCGCCCCGGCGGCACGCGGGCGCGTCGTCGCCGACGTGGTCACGAGCGCTCCCGGGCCAGGCGGAACTGGGCCGCCGTGGCCAGGACGACGAGCACGAGCAGCAGCAGGGCCAACGCCGACGCCGTGCCGTACTGCGGCGACCCGCCGCCGAAGGCCCGCTGATAGAGCTCGAAGACCAGCGTGTGGGTGGCGTCCGAGGGGCCGCCCCCGGTCAGCACCTGCACCTGCGTGAAGATCTGCAGCCCGGCGACGGTCTGGGTGACCACGAGGAACAGCAGGCTCGGGCGCAGTGCCGGCACCACGATCGAGAACGCGGTGCGCACCTCCCCGGCCCCGTCGAGCGCGGCGGCTTCGAGGACCTCACGGTCCAGCCGGGAGATCGCCGCGACCAGAACGAGGAAGGTGAATCCGAACTCGTACCAGGCGGTCGTGATGACGATGGCGGCGATCGCCGACGCCGGGCTCGCGAGCCAGTTCGGCCCGGCGATGCCGGCCACGGCCAGCGTCCGGTCGAGGATGCCCACCGCCGGGGCGAACAGGCCGGCGAACGTGGCCGACACGGCGGCGGTGGAGTAGGCGAAGGGCAGCGACAGTACGAGGGAGGCGACACGCCCGCCCCGGGGTGCCGCCCCGCGCATGAGGAGCGCGGCGGCGAGCCCGGCACCGGTCGCCAGGGCGGTGGTGAGCACGGCGATCAGCACCGTCGTCAGGATCACGCGGCGCAACTCGGGATCGCTGCCCAGGCGCTCGAAGTTCTCCGCCCCCACGAACCGCGTCGGACGGCCGAGCAGGTCGCTCCCGTGCACGCTGAGATAGCCGCTCTGCGCCGTCGGCCAATAGGCGAACAGGGCGAGCAGCACCAGGCACGGCGCCATCAACAACGGTCCGGCGAAGCGGTTCCGGGACAGCGGCGTGGGAACGTTCCCCAACACGTCAGGAACGTTGCTGCCCACGGGTGGCCGCGGCGCCGATGCGGGCTGAACAGGCCCTGAACGAGGTGGAACGGCTCAGCGGCGTGGCGGTCCGGCCGTCCGGCCGCTGATCAGTTGTCCGTTGATCGCCTGGTGGCGGGTATCTGTGGTGAGTCCTTCGACGTGGGAAACGACCTCGTCGACGGCGCGCGTGCCGAGGTCGGCCAGCGGCTGCACCCATGTCGTGAGACCGAGCAACGGCGTCGTAGCCGGTGACGGAGAGGTCGTCCGGTGCCCGCAGGCCGCGCCGGTCCAGCGCCTCCAGGATCGCGAGGGCGTAGTGATCGGTGGGAGCCATGACCGCCGTGATCGCCGGATCCGCGAGAAGGCGCTCCACGAGCCCGTTGATCCCGTCGTCGCCTGCGCGGACCTCCTCGTCAGGCACCTCGACCACGTCGGCGCCGAACTCATGCAACCGCCGGGCCATCTCTGCGGTCCGCGGGGCCTGCGTGAGCGAGCGTTCCGGCCGCAGCGTCACGACCGCGACCCGGCGGTGCCCGAGCGACCACAGATGGTCGGCCATGCCGCGCCCGCCGTCGATCTCGTCGCAGTACACGCTGCTCAGGGCCCTATCGGTAGCCGGGCGACCCGCGAGGACCGTCGGGACGCGGCGGGCGTGCGGCAGGACATCCGCGACGGGGAGCAGACCGCTGCAGACCACGAGCCCCTCCACCTGGAGCCCGACGAGCGTCTCCAACGCCCGTCGTTCGTCGGCGACGGCGAAGCTCCCCGACCCCGTGGCCGTCACGACCCGGTACCCCCGCGCGGCCGCGTGCTCCTGCATCGCGGTGAGCAGGTGCCCGTAGTACGGGTTCGAGGCGTCGCGCACGAACGCACCGATGGTGTGCGTGCGCCGGGCGACCATCCCGCGGGCCATGGCGTTCGCGACGTACCCGAGCTCGGCGGCGGCCAGCCGGACGCGCTCCTGCGTGCCGGCCGCCACTCCGCCGGACCCGCTGAGGGTGCGCGAGACGACCGATTTCGACACGCCGGCCCGCCGCGCGACGTCGATGATCGTCGGAGCCGTGCGCGGGTCAGGCACCCGGCACCGCTACACCTGCCGACGCGAGGTCGGTGAGGCACTGCCGCGGCCCCTGCCACCGGAACGCCGACCACCCACTCTGCTGCGCCGCGAGGACGTTGACGGGCCGGTCGTCGAAGAACACCAGCTCGGTGGCGGGCAGACCGAGTGCGTCCTCCACCGTGGCGTACACGCCGGGGTCCGGCTTGGCGAGGCCGATGTCGCACGAGAAGAGCTTGGTCGGGAACCTCGCTCCCCACCGGGAGCTGCGTACCTGATCGGCCATGGATCGGGGCGCGTTGGACAGCAGCGCCAGCTGCACCCCTGTCCGCGCGATGGCGTCGATGAGGTCGGCGGCTCCGGGGGCGAGCTCGGACCATCGCTGTGCGTCCGCCAGGTCCAGCCGGCGCACCTGCGCGGCGGTCAGGTCTCGGCCGAGGTCGTTCGCCACGCGGTTCCAGTAGTCCTCCGCCGCGCTGCCCAGGTCGTAGGCGTCGCGGTGGCGCCAGTAGGCCGCCGCAAAGCTCGTGGCGGCCACACCGAGCTCGGCGGCGAAAGCGAAGATGCCGTCGGCGGAGCCACCCAGCACACCCCCGATGTCGAACACGACGGCGCTGGGCGGCCCGATGCGGTCCACATGGCCACTCTATGGAAGCTCCTCGGGCAGCGGCAGGGCGCCCGTGCGGACGGGCAGGGCCGCGGTCCGTGGGATTCCGGCTAGTCGGCAGCCACGGCATTACCGACGTGGATGTCGAACTCGCCGTCGGGGGCGTCCACCGCGACGTGGCTTCCGGACCCGAGCTTGCCGTTGAGCAGGAGGCCGGAGAGCCGGTTGTCGATCTCGCGCTGGATCGTGCGACGCAGCGGACGTGCCCCGAACTCGGGCTGATATCCCAGCTCAGCCAGTCGCCGGACCGCGGCAGGTGTGAACTCGATGCTGATGTTCTGTGCCTGCAGGCGACGGCGGGTGTCCTCCAGCAGCAGGTCGGTGATCGTGGCGAGTTGCTCGGGGTCGAGCCGGCGGAACACGATGATCTCGTCGATGCGGTTGAGGAACTCCGGACGGAAGATCTCGCGCAGCCGCGGCATGATCCGGTCGCGCAGCGCGGCGTCGTCCCGAGCCCCCGCGTCGGTGGAGCTGCCGAAGCCCAGGGTCGCGCCCTGGCCGGAGACCAGTTCCGAGCCCACGTTGCTCGTCATGATGATCACGGTGTTGCGGAAGTCGACGGTGCGGCCCTGCCCGTCGGTCAGCCGCCCGTCCTCGAGTACCTGCAGCAGCACGTTGAACACGTCCGGGTGCGCCTTCTCGATCTCGTCGAGCAGCAGCACGGAGTATGGCCGGCGCCGGACGGCCTCGGTGAGCTGGCCGGACTCCCCGTAGCCGACGTAGCCGGGCGGCGCCCCGACCATCCGGGCCACGGTGTGCCGCTCGCCGTACTCGCTCATGTCCAGGCGCACCATCCGGTCCTCCTCGCCGAACAGTGCGACCGCGAGCGCCCGGGCCAGCTCGGTCTTGCCGACGCCGGTGGGGCCGAGGAACAGGAAGCTCCCCACCGGCCTGCCCTCGTCGCCGAGCCCGGCTCGGTTGCGCCGGATCGCCTCCGCCACGGCCGTGACGGCCTCGTCCTGGCCCACCACCCTGCTGTGCAGCTCCTGCTCCAGGCGCAGGAGCCGGTCGCGCTCGGTCTCGGTCAGCTCCGACACCGGCACGCCGGTCTGGCGCGACACGACATCGGCGATGTCGCTGACCCCCACCTCCGGAACGCTGTCGTCCGGGTCGTCCCCGGAGCCGAGCCGGGTGCGCAGCTCGGCGATCTGGTCACGCAGCTCGGTGGCCCGCTCGTACTGTTCATGGGCCACGGCCTGGTCCTTGTCCCGTTCGAGCTGCTCGAGCCGGCGTTCCATCCCGCGCCGGTCACTCGAAGGCGTGCGGGTGCGCAGCCGCACCCGTGCCCCCGCCTGGTCCATGAGGTCGATCGCCTTGTCGGGCAGGTACCGGTCGGTGATGTAGCGGTCCGACAGCTCGACGGCTGCGCGCAGCGCGTCCTCGGTGTAGCGCACCTGGTGGTGGGCCTCGTAGCGGTCGCGCAGCCCGTTGAGGATCTCGATCGCGTCCTGGGCGCTCGGTTCCGGTATCAGGACGGGCTGGAACCGGCGGGCGAGCGCGGCGTCGGACTCGATGTGCTTGCGGTACTCGTCGAGCGTCGTGGCGCCGATGACGTGCAGCTCGCCGCGGGCGAGTGCGGGCTTGAGCATGTTGCTCGCGTCCATGGCGCCCCCGGTCTCCCCACCCCCTCCGCCCGCGCCCACCATCGTGTGCAGTTCGTCGATGAAGACGATCAGCTGGTCGCCGTGGTGCCGGATCTCGTCGATGAGCGCCCGCAGCCGTTCCTCGAAGTCGCCGCGGTAGCGGGTGCCGGCGACCACACCGGAGAGCTGCAGCTCCACCACGCGGCGCCCGAGCAGCGTGTCGGGGACGTCGCCGTCGACGATGCGCTGGGCGATGCCCTCCACGATGGCGGTCTTCCCGACGCCGGCCTCTCCGATGAGCACCGGGTTGTTCTTGGTGCGCCGCGACAGCACCTCGATGGTCTGCTCGATCTCCTCAGCGCGCCCGACCACGGGATCCAGCCGGCCGCCCCGCGCGGCTGCCGTGAGGTCCTGGCCGAACTGGTCGAGCGTCGGGGTGCTCGACGCGCCCTGCCCGGTCTGCGCCCCGCCGGGCACACCCGGCTGCATACCCGGCTGCGGCGGCCCGAAGCCGGTCGGTCCGCCGCGGGAGAGGGCGTGTGCGAGCAGTTTCCCCGCGGCCGACTCCGTGTTGGCGGCGATGGCCAGCAGCACGTGCTCGGGCCCGATGTAGGTGGAGCCGAGGGAGCGCGCCACCTGGTGCCCGTCGAGCAGCGCGCGCTTCGCGGCGGGCGTGAGGGTGGGAGCGCGGCCGGTCGGCTCGCTGCGCTGTAGCCGTTCGTCTAGCAGCCGGGCCACGGCGTCCGGATCGACCCCGGCCCGGCCGAGCCACCGGCGCGTCGCGTCGATCGCGGTGGAGGCGAGCAGCAGGTGCTGGGTGTCGAGATCGGTCTCGCCGCGGTCCATCGCCTCCTGCGCGGCGGCCATGACGAGCTCGCGGGCGCCCGCGCTCATCAGCCGGTTGAAGTCGACCCGCCGCGCCGGACCGCGGGGACCACCGGTGCCTGAGGCGGAGCCGAGGTAGCGGGCGAGGAACTCGTCGAACGAGGCTGGCTCGTCGGGCCCGGTGAAGCTGGTCATCAGCACGGCCTTCCCGTCGGATGTGGTTCGCGGTGAAGCGTTCCCGCGGGGCCGGTCGTGAAACGGTTGCTCGTCGTGGTGCCGGCACTGCGGAGCGGCATGGGCGCACCGGCTGGACTGCGCTTTCCATCCGGACGAACCGGGCGTATCGTGCGCAGCCATCCTAGAACGCAGTTCCATGTGCCGGAACGAGCGCCCGAGGAGCGATGAGATGACGACGCCCCGGTCCACCGATGCCACACCGACGCCGGACGGTGATCGGCCCACCCCGGTCGCGCCGGGTGCCTCGACGACCGCGACCACGCCCGTCGAGCTGCGCCGGGTGGTCAGCGGTTCGCTGGTCGGCACCGCACTGGAGTGGTACGACTTCTTCATCTACGGCACCGCCGCGGCGCTGGTGTTCAACGTCCTGTTCTTCCCGCAGTCCGACCCTGCCGTCGGCACCCTCACCGCGTTCGCGACGTTCGGTGTGGGCTTCGTGTTCCGGCCGCTGGGCGGGATCCTGTTCGGCCACATCGGCGACCGCATCGGCCGGCGCGAGACGCTGATCATCACGACGCTGGTGATGGGCGTGTCCACCGGTGTGATCGGGCTGCTGCCCACCTACGCGTCGATCGGGGCGTGGGCGCCTGCGCTGCTCGTCCTCCTGCGGGTGCTGCAGGGGCTCGGTGCCGGCGCGGAGTTCGGCGGCGCGTCCACCCTGCTCGCCGAGCACGCCCCGGCCGAGCGCCGTGGCTTCTACACCTCGTTCGCACAGACCGGCGTGCAGATCGGCCTCGTGCTGGGGACGGTCGCATTCCTGCTGGTCGGCCTGTTGCCCGACGAGCAGCTGTTCGCCTGGGGCTGGCGGGTGCCGTTCCTGGTGAGCTTCCTGCTGATCGGCGTGTCCCTGTACGTGCGGCTGCGGGTGGCGGAGTCGCCTGTGTTCCGGGCGCTCGCCGCCGAGCGGCAGACGGTGAAACTGCCCGTGCTGGAGGCGCTGCGGCGCTACCCGCGCAACCTGCTCATCGGTGTGGGTGCCCACATCGCCGACACCGCGGCGGTCTACCTCTACGCCACGTTCACCGTCTCCTACGCCACAGGCACGCTGGGCATCCCGCGGGGCACCGTGCTCACCGGCGTCATCGTCTTCGGCATCGTGGTGATCGCCCTGCAACCCGTGTACGGGGCGCTGTCGGACCGGATCGGCCGCCGCCCGTTGAACATCTTCTCCGTGGTGTTCACCGCTGCGTTCGCGTTCCCCTACTTCTTGCTGCTGCGCACCGAGCAACCCGTGCTGGTGGTGCTCGCGCTCGTCGTCGCCACCGCCTTCGGAGTGGCTCCGATGATCGCCGTGCAACCCGCCTTCTACGCCGAGCTGTTCGGCGCGCGGGTGCGCTACACCGGCTTCGCCACCTCCCGGGAGGTCGGTGCAGCCCTGGCCGGGTTCACCCCGCTCGTGGCCGCGGCGCTCGTCACCGCCGCAGGCGGTGCCCCGTGGCTGGTGGCCGCCTACCTCATCGCCCTGTGTCTGGTGTCGTTCGTGGCGTTCGTCGCCGCGCCGGAGATGAAGGACATCGACATCGCCGACGCGGGGCCGGCAGGACCGCCGTGAGCCCGTGGCCGGAGAGCGAACCGCCTGGTCGGGCCGCATAAGCTGGCGGGGTGGCACGTCCGGTCGGCAGCAACGCAGTGGAGAAGACCCTCGCGGTGCTCGACGCGCTGGGCGACCACGAGCGGATCGCCGACATCGTCGTCGCCACCGGACTGCACAAGTCCACGGTGCACCGGATCCTGCAGGACTTCGCCCGGCTCGGCTTCGTCCGGGTCACGGAGCGGGGCACCTACGAGGGTGGACCGCGGATCCTGCGGCTGGCCGGTCGCGTGCTCGCCCGCACCGACGCCGCCGAACGGGCGGCCCCGGAACTCCACGCCCTGCAGGAGCGCTGCGGCGGCACCGTCCACTTCGCCGTGCTCGACGGCGACGAGGCCGTCTACGTGGCGAAGGTCGAGGGCAACAAGCCCTACCGGATGGCGTCGCGGATCGGCATGGCCGTGCCGCTGCACTGCACGGCCATCGGCAAGGCTGCGCTCGCCGAGCTACCCGAGGACGCGGTGCGGGCCCTGCTCCGTCGTGCGCCCCCGCACGCCCGCACACCGGCCACGATCGCCGACCCCGACCGGCTGGTCGAGCACCTGCACGCGGTGCGGGCCCGCGGCTGGGCGGTGGACGAGGAGGAGAACGAGGCCGGCGTGCGCTGCGTCGGCGCCGCGGTGGCCGACCACACCCGCCGCGTCATCGGTGCCGTGAGCGTCTCCCAACTGGTCGCCGACGTGGCCGGCCGTGCGCCGGACGAGCTCGGACCCGAGGTCGCCGCCACCGCACGCACGATCTCGCGGCTGCTGGGGGCGCCGGGCTGAGTGGGCGCGGCGGGTCCGCGGGGCGACCGACACCACATCCCGCGCCGGTGCCCAGGAGTTGGCGATCATCGCCGTCGGGGGAAAGACTCCGATGACGGCGTCGTCGACAGGAAGAGGATCAGATGACCCAGACCACCGCCCGGGTGGCAATCGTGACCGGAGCGGCCCGCGGAATCGGGGCCGCCACTGCGCAGCGTCTGGCTCGTGACGGGTTCGCGGTTGCGGTGATCGATCTCGAGGAGTCCGCGGCCAAGGCGACGGTTCGCGCGATCGAGGACGCGGGCGGGCGGGCGCTCGCCGTCGGCGCCGACGTGTCCGATGCGGCTCAGGTCGACGCCGCCGTCACGCGTGTGGCCGAGGAGCTCGGCCCGCCGACGGTGCTGATCAACAACGCCGGCATCACCCGCGACAACCTGATCTTCAAGATGGCGGAGCAGGACTGGGACATGGTGATGGGCGTGCACCTGCGCGGCTCGTTCCTCATGACCCGGGCTGTCCAGAAGTACATGGTCGAGCAGCGCTTCGGCCGCATCGTCAACCTGTCGAGCACCTCGGCGCTCGGCAACCGGGGCCAGGCCAACTACTCCACGGCGAAGGCCGGACTGCAGGGCTTCACCAAGACCCTCGCGATCGAGCTCGGCAAGTTCGGTGTCACGGTCAACTGCATCGCGCCGGGCTTCATCGTCAGCGACATGACCAGGGCGACGGCCGAGCGGATCGGCGAGGACTGGGACACCTATGTGGCCGCCAGGGCCGCTGCGATCCCCGTGGCGCGGGCCGGCCAGCCGGAGGACATCGCGA
Source organism: Pseudonocardia yunnanensis (assembly GCF_039534065.1). NCBI lineage: Bacteria > Bacillati > Actinomycetota > Actinomycetes > Pseudonocardiales > Pseudonocardiaceae > Pseudonocardia > Pseudonocardia yunnanensis. The sequence goes on from NZ_BAAAUS010000027.1 coordinate 365,668, forward strand.
ACACCGTCTCGTTCTTCGTCAGCGAGGGCGCCGGGTTCGTCTCCGGTCAGGTGATCTACGTGGCGGGCGGCCCGAAGGCCTGACCCGGGGGGATCCGCGTCGCGCCGTTCATCGTGACCGACGGCTCCTGAACGCCGACCGTCCTACCGGCCGCGGGGCGATGAGCCCGCGGCCGGTACGGACGTCAGGGAGCCCGCTGGGAGAGCAGGACCGCCCACGGCGCGAGCGGTTCGCCTTCCGAGAGATCGACGGGGTTCTGCGTCAGGTTCACCACGAGCATCCCGTCCGGTGCCCGGAACGCGAGCACCGGGAGCGTCGGTGAGTGCCCGATGGCCACGTGGCCCGCCTCCAGCCGCGGCACGAGCCACTGCCATCCCGCGGTGAGCGGGGTGGGGCGGCCGCCGTCGGACTGGGTGCTGTCCGTCCAGAGCGCGGAGAACCCGAGGTCGGACCCCTGCGGACCCCAGAGGAGGGCGCCCGACACCCCTGACTGCGCATAGGCCGCCAGGACCGCGAGGGTGGACGCGGCGCTGGCCTGGCTGGTGGCCCCGCCCTGCTGGTCGGAGGGCACGTCCGGGTAGAACTCGGCCCACCAGACGGGTAGCTGGGTACGCGCCCGGATCCACGTGGTCAGGTCGGCGAACTTCCGCGCAGCCGCGTCGGCAGGCTCCGCGAGCGTCTCGTTCCTGGTGGCCGTGGCTCCGTCCACCGCGACGAAGTCGGCACCGACGTTGTTGGCCAGCCAGTAGTCGACGACGTCGAGGGCACGCTGGTCGGCGACGCCCCAGGGGCCCCGGACGTCCGAGGAGTCGGGGGAACCGGGATCGAGGCTGGTCAGCACGACGTACGGGCCGCCGACCTCGACGTCGGGACGAACCGCCTTCACCGCCGTGTAGACCTTGTTGTAGAGCTCGGTGTAGCCCTCGTAGTCCCAGCGGTTCTTGTCGGCGTCGTAGAAGCCCTTGAGCTCGTTCCACACGAGCACCCGCTCGATCTGCGGATAGCGCTGCACCGTCTGCGCGGCGAGCGCGGCGAAGTCGTCGAAGTGGGCGGGCTCGGGGGCCGTCTCCAGCTCTGACCAGTCGGTCTGGCCCGGTTGGCCGCCCTTCATCCAGTCTGGCGAACAGCACAGCGTGAGGACGGTGCGCCCGCCGGTCTGCTTCACCAGCTGCATGCGTTCGTCGAGGCTCGACCAGTCGAACTGGCCGGGAGCGGGCTCCGGGTTGAGCGTGCCGAAGCCCATCAGGTGGATGTTCTGCCAGATCGCGCCGTTGTTGGCCAGGATGCCCTCACCCCGTTGGCGGGCCTCGGTGGGCTCGTCGGGGTCGAGGCTGTACTGGGTGTGTGTGACGCCCAGCTCGAGCGGGTTGACCTGCTGCTTCCAGTTCCAGTCGTTGCCGAAGCCGAGTGCGCGCACCGTCGCGTCCGACAGGTCCGATGGGCCTGTCGGTGCGGGTGCACCGGAGCAGGCGACCAGCGCCATGACGAGCGCCACCAGGACGGCGGCGAGCTGGGGACGACGCACGAAGGACCTCATCGAATCGGTGGATGGTGGATGATCTCGACCCTATCGACATGAGAGTGTCGGATCGTCGCTGTGGGCCGACTGAGAGAGCCACCCACACCGGTACCATCCGGGCGCGCTGATCAGCTGGTCATGCGTGCCACGCTGCACCACTCGGCCCCTCACCACCACGATGATCTCGTCCAGCCGGTCCAGGCGGGCCGTGTCGTGCGTGATGAGAATCATGGAGCGGCCCTCGGTGGCTGCGAGTAGATCGTCGAGCACCGCGTCGCGGGTGTCGGGATCGAGGTGGGTGGTCGGTTCGTCGAGCACCAGCATCCCGGGATCGACGAGCAGCGCCCTGGCCAGGGCGAGCCGCTGCCGCATCCCGCCCGACAGCCGGGCGCCGTGTGCGCCGACCTCCGTGTCGAGCCCGTCGGTGGCGCGCAGGTCGGCCGCGAGCCGGACGCGTTCGAGAACGTCCCACAGCTCCTCGTCGGACGCACCGGGGCGGGCGAGCCGCAGGTTCTCCCGCACGGTGCTGGCGAAGACGTGCGGGTCCTGCGGCACGCCGCTCACGCCGGCGCGCACGACGTCGGGATCCTGGGTCGTGACGTCCACGCCGTCGAGGAGGACGGTGCCGTGGTCCGGGTCGCGGAAGCGGAACAGCACGTCGGCGAGCGTGCTCTTCCCCGAGCCGCTGGGACCGAGCACCGCGATGCGCCGGCCCGGTGGGACGTCCAGGTCGAGGCCGTCGAGGGCCCACGGCTCGTCCGGCCCGTAGCGGACGCGCAGGTCCCGGATCCGCAGGCCGTTCTCCGGGAGGGCGGGCCGGGCAGGCCGGAGCCGTACCGCGTGCGGGGTGTCGAGAACGTCGAACAAGCGCGCGCCCGCCGCGCGCACCGCCCCTAGCCGTGCCGCCGCCGCGGGCAGCGGGGCGACGATCTCGAACGCGGCGAGTGCTGTGAGCACCAGCACGGCGAGTGGGACCGGTCCGAGCGCGCCGTTCTCGACAGCGGTGACGCCCAGCAGCAGCGTGCCCCACAGCGTCAGGCCTGCGATCAGAGCGGATGCCCCGGCACCGAGCCCGAGCAGCCCGGCATCACGCCGCTCGACCGCCGTGAGGTCGGCGTCGGCCTCCTCGACGCGTGCGATGGCAGCGGGCATCGCCCCGTAGGCGACGAGGTCCGGCGCCCCGTGCAACGCGTCGACCAGTGCGGTGGAGAGCGCCCCGCGGGCAGCGGCGCGCCGGCGGCCCGGCTCCCGCCCGGCGGCCGCTGCGATCAGCGGTACGGCGACGCCACCCAGCAGCAGTCCGGCCGCGAGCAGGGCTCCGCCGGGCACCAGCACCGCCGTGGCGACCGTGACGACGCCCGCACCGGTGATCAGGGCGGCGAGCGGAGGGGTGAGACCGCGGACGAGCAGGTCCTGCGTGGAGTCGGTGTCGCTCACCAGCCGCGTCACCAGGTCGCCCGTCCGGAAGCGGTGGATGGGCTCGGTGCGCGCGAGCCGCTCGTACACGCGCACCCGCACGTCCGACAGCGTCCGCAGCGCCGCGTCGTGCGTGATCAGGCGTTCCAGGTAGCGCGCGACCCCGCGAGTGACACCGAGTGCCCGGGTGGCGACCACCGCCACGCTGAGCGCGGTGATCGGGGGATGGGTGGCGGCGGTCGCGATCAGCCAGGCCGCCACGACGAGCAGGCCTACTCCGGCCGCGGTGGCGGTCGCGCCGGCCAGTACACCGAGGGCGAACCGGGCCCCGCGCGGGCGGGCCAGCGCGATCATGCGGCGCAGCGGGCCGTGCGGGCGCCTCATCCGACCGCTCCGACTGTCTCGGCCTCCGCCGCGATCCGCCCGTCCTGCAGGTGCACGACGTCGTCGGCGAGGTCGGTCCAGCCCGCGTCGTGCGCCACGATCACGCCCGTGCGTCCCTGCAGCAGCCGGGTGACGCCCGCCCGCACGGCCGCGGCGTTCTCCGGGTCGAGGTGAGCGGTGGGCTCGTCGAGCAGGACGATCGGCGCGGTGTCGATGAGCGGGTCCCCGTCCTGGCGAAGGAATGCCCTCGCGAGCGCGATGCGCTGGCGCTGCCCCGCCGAGAGCCTGCTGCCGCGCTCACCGAGCCGGGTCGCGTACCCGTCGGGGAGTGCGCCGATCAGCTCCTCCGCCTCGGCGAGCCGGGCCGCACGGCGAACGGCGGCGTCGGAGGCGTCCGGGTTGCCGAGGCGGATGTTGTCGGCCACGGAGGCGTCGAACAGGTAGGGCCGCTGCGGCACCCACGCGATGCGGCGGCGCCACTGGTCGACGTCCACATCCCGCAGGTCGCAGGGCTCGCCGTCGTCCCCCGTGACCGTGATCCGTCCCGCCGTCGGGTCGGTGAACCGCAGCAGCAACGACACCAGGCTCGTCTTGCCCGCTCCGCTGCGTCCCGTGACGAGGACGGTGGCGCCGGGCCGCAGCGTCAGATCCACACCGGCGAGTGCGGGTTGCGACCGGCCGGGATAGGTGAGCCCGACGCCGTGGAACCGGACCTCGGGGGCGGCGGCGACTCGCCCCCGGGAACCCGTCTCAGGCGCGCGAGTCGCCACGGTGTGCGGGCGCTCCAGTGCGGCGAAGACCTGATCAGCCGCCGCGAGGCCCTCTGTGCTCGCGTGGAACCGGGCTCCTACCTCCCGCAGCGGGAGGTAGGCCTCGGGGGCGAGGATCAGTACGAGCAGGGCGGTCTCCAGATCGAGCTGCCCGTAGAGCAGCCGCAGCCCGATCTCCACCGCGACGAGCGCCACGGCGAGCGTGGCGAGCAGTTCGAGCACGAACGCCGACAGGAACGCCACCCGCAGCGTGCCCATCGTGGCGGAGCGATGCTCCTCGGTCACCCGCCGGATCAGCCCGGACTCGGCCTTCGCCCGGCGGAACACGGCCAGGGTCGGGAGCCCCTCCACGACGTCGAGGAAGTGGCCGCCCAGGCGTTCCAGCAGGTGCCACTGCCGGCGTGTACGGGACTGGGTGTGCCAGCCCACGAGCGCCATGAACACCGGAATCAGCGGCAACGTCAGTGCGATGACGAGTGCGGAGATCCAGTCGGCCCGGACCACCACCACGAGCACGGCCACGGGGACGAGCGCAGCGAGAACGAGCTGGGGCAGGTACCGGGCGACGTAGTCGTCGAGGGCGTCCAGGCCGCGGGTGGTGAGCGTGACGAGCCGGCCGGCGTCGGTGGAGGCGGGGTCGCCGCCTGTGACGTGCCGGACGAGTCGCCTGCGCAGGTCCGACTTCACCCCCGCCGCGCTGCGCAGGGCCATGGTCTCCGCCCCGTACGCGAGCCCGGCGCGGGCCAGCGCGACGAGCGCCACGGCGCCGACGGTGCCGGCCACCGCCTGCGCGGTGACGCCCGCGGTGGCGGTGGCGACGGCGTGGGCGATCAGCCAGGCCTGCAGCAGGATCAGTCCGGTGGCGGCGGCTCCGCAGGCCACCGTGACCGCCAGATGCACCCGCACCGCGCGGGTGGTGCGCACCAGCCGTGGGTCCAGGGGTCTCATCCGACGTGCGCCCTGGTCACCCGGCGCCGGAAGACCCAGTAGCTCCACGCCTGGTAGGCGATCACCAGCGGCAGGAACACCGCGCCGACCCAGCTCAGCACCCCCAGGGTGTACGGGCCCGACGCGGCGCCCGCGACGGTGAGGTCGAACGCCGGGTCGACGAGCGAGGGGAGCACCACCGGGAACAGTGAGCCGAAGATCGCCGCGGTGAAGGCCGCGACCGCGACGGCCGTGGCCGCGAACGACCAGCCCTCCCGCCTGCGGAACACGAGGACGAGCGCGGCGAGCAGGGCTGCGACCGACACGGCGGCGGGGATCACCAGCACCCCGTGCTGGTCGGCGGTCCACAGCAGGAACCCGGCCAGCGCCACCAGCGCCACGGGCCCGGTCCTCCGGGCCATGGCCCGGGAGCGGTGGCGTACGGGTCCGTCCGTCTTGAGCGCCAGGAAGACGGCGCCGTGCAGGACGAACAGCGTCACCGTCGTGATGCCGCCGAGCAGCGCGTACGGGTTCAGCAGGTCGACCAGGCTCGAGGTCACGACCCCGTCCGGTCCCAGCTCCACGCCCCGCACGATGTTGGCGAACACCACCCCCCAGATGAAGGCGGGCACCACGCTGCCCGTGACGATCGCCGCGTCCCATCGCGCCCGCCAGCGCGGATCGTCGACCTTTCCGCGGTACTCGAACGCCACGCCGCGGCCGATCAGCGCCAGGATGACCAGCAGCAACGGGAGGTAGAACCCGCTGAGTGTGGCCGCGTACCAGGCGGGGAAGGCCGCGAACATGGCGCCGACCGCGGTGATGAGCCACACCTCGTTGCCGTCCCACACTGGGCCGATCGCGTTGATGACGACACGACGGTCGCTCTCCCGGTGGGCAGGGTCGGCGTCCCTGCCGAGTACGGGCAGCAGCATCCCGACGCCGAAGTCGAAGCCCTCGAGCACGAAATAGCCGGTCCACAGCACGGCGATGGCGACGAACCAGACTGTTGGGAGATCCATCTCGGCTCCTCGTGGCCGCTAGTAGCTGAACGCCGGCACGGCGTCGGGTTCGCGCTCGCCGTCGCCCGGGTAGGGCATGACGTGGCCGGGGCCGGCCTTGACGTAACGCCAGAGCAGCCGGGCCTCCACCACCGCGAGCGCCCCGTAGATCGCGGTGAACAGGGAGAGTGAGAACGCCACCTCGCCCAGGCTCACGCCGGGGGAGACGCTCGCGGCCGTCAGGAGTTCGCCGACCACCGTCCAGGGCTGGCGTCCCATCTCGGTGAGCACCCAACCGAAGATGTTGCCCACCATCGCCGCGGGCAGGCCGAGCATCGCCACGCGGTACATCCACCGCTGTTCGGGCAGGTGCCCGCGCCGGGTGACCCACAGCCCGAGCACGCCGATGACCACACCGGCCAGGCCCAGTCCCATCATCAGCCGGAACGCCCAGTAGATCACCGGGATGTTCGGCGCGTAGTCGCCGGGACCGTACTGGGCCTCGTAGCGTTGCTGCAGGTCGTTGATGCCCTGCACCTCACCGGCCGGCGACCCCGTGGCGAGGAAGCTCAGGACGTAGGGCACCTGGATGTCGAAGACGTTCTGCCCGGTGCCGGCCTCGCCGATCGCCGGGTCGCCCACCGCGAAGAGTGAGAACCCCGCCGCGTTCTCGGAGTCCCAGAGCGCCTCGGCGGAAGCGAGCTTCATCGGCTCGTACTGTGCCGCGAGCTTGGCTTGGTGGTCGCCGGAGTAGATCACCACGGCTCCGGCGACCACGGTGGTGATGAGCCCGGCGCGCAGGGTCTTGCGGAACATGCCGGGCTCGCCCGGGTGTGGTGCGCGGTCGCGGTGCAGGAGCTTGTAGGCACTCACCGCCACGACGAACAGTCCGGCGATCACGAACGCCGCTGAGACGACGTGCAGGTAGGTCGACCAGGCCTGCGGGTTGGTCAGCACCGCCCCGATGTCGGTGAGCCGTGCCCGCCGCGTGACGGGGTCGACGGTGAACCCGACCGGGTGCCGCATCCAGGCGTTGGCGGCGAGGATGAAGTAGGCGGACAGGTTGGAGCCGATCGCGGCCGCCCAGATCGTGGCGAGGTGCACGCGGCGCGACAGCCGGTCCCAGCCGAAGATCCACAGTCCGAGGAACGTGGACTCCAGGAAGAACGCGAGTAGTGCCTCCATCGCGAGCGGGGCCCCGAAGACGTCCCCGACGAAGGTCGAGTAGGCGCTCCAGTTCATGCCGAACTGGAACTCCTGCACGATGCCGGTGACCACGCCCATCGCGAAGTTGATCAGAAACAGCTTGCCGAAGAACTTGGTGGCCCGCAGGTACTCGGTCCGGCCCGTGCGGTGCCACGCCGTCTGCAGCGCGGCGACGATCACGGACAGGCCGATCGTCAGCGGGACGAACAAGAAGTGGTAGATCGTCGTGATCCCGAACTGCCAGCGCGCCAGGTCCAGGGCGTCCACTCAGAGCCTCCGCTCGACCGATTTTCTACCTTATGTAGTAGTTCTACATCAGGTAGAAGGTGACGGCCGAACAGGGTGTCGGAGGTCTCGAAGTTGACCGAGGACGGTGCCCGCCCACCGGTGTCACGAGCGGCGTGCCCGGAGACGAAACGACCAGGCACCCGCGCGCTGTGATCAGCGCGCGGGTGCCTGGCCCGGTCTATGCCTGGTCTATGCGTGCAGCTCGGCGAACTGGTGGCCCGCCTCGTTCTGCACCACCACGGCTGCCACCTGGTCCGGAGCCACGATCGCCGAGCCGTCGAGCGTCATGCCCTGGCGCCAGCCCGACTGCGGTACGAGCCAGCTTCCGGCCACCTCGCGGCTCCCGTCGCGGCCCACCACGACCAGTTGGCACCGCTCACCGGCCGGGATGCCCCGCACCGTGGCGCTGACCCGCACCCAACCCGAGGCCGGGATGATCTTTGCCGTCATCTCCACGCCGTCGGGGCCGGTGCCGGTGAGCACCCGGGTGCCCGCGACGGCGTCCTCGTCCGCCGGTGCCTGCGCGGCGGCCACGCTGGTGGGCTCGGGCGCTACGGCCCGGCCGACGGCGACACCACCGCCGAGCACCACGGCCACACCGACGACCGCTGCCGCCGCCACGGTCAGGCGTGTGCGCCGCTGTCTGGCGCTGACCTCCGAGCGGATCTGCCGCAGGGTTCGCTGCAGTACCAGATCCCCGTCCGGAGGGCCCTCGAGGAATACCTCGGGGGGAACCTCATCGAGCAGGTCGGTCATCTGGCGTAGCTCCTCCCACTCGCGGTGGCACTCCGGGCACACGGCGAGGTGCTCCTCCACGACATGTGCCTGCTCCGGGGTGAGGAGTCCGAAGACGTAGGCCCCCAGCTCCTCCGGGTCGTGCGATCGATAGGCGTGCGTCATGCCGGCACCTCGTCCCCAGCCGGGTCGCGGCTCGTCAAGTGCTGCCGCAGGGCGCGCAGCGCGTAGTACGACCGTGACTTGACCGTGCCCGGCGGTATGCCGAGCGCAGAGGCGGCCTCGCCGAGGCTCCGCCCCTGGAAGTAGATCTGGTCGAGCACGCCCCGGTGGTCCTCGGACAGCTCTTCGAGGGCCGCCAGGACGGTGACGGATGTGACCACGCGGTCGGCGTGGTCGCGCTCCACGGGTGGAGCGTCGGGCGCCTCAGGCACTTCTTGGGGCCGGGAAGCTCTGGCCCGGATCCGGTCGGTGATGATGTTGCGCGCCACGGTCAGCAGCCATCCCCGGGTGGAGCCCTTGCCGTTGGCCAGCGCCTCCGGATGGCGCCATACGCGGATCAACGTCTCTTGCACGACATCCTCCGCGGCGCCGCGGTCGCCGGTGAGGCGGGTGGCGTAGGCGAGCAGGGCTCGCCCGTGGTCCTGGTAGACGGCATGCACCAGGGCCTCGTCTGGTGTTCGAGGACGCGCATCGGGCATGCTCCCGGATCTCCCTGGGACGTCGGACAGGGCGCGGAACCCCAACGGGGAACAGCACCTATACATGGGACGTATCAGGGCGTCCGGCGGTTCAGTGCGGCTGGTGTTCCGATTTCGCAGAATATCCGATTGAACTCTCCCTGCCCGTTAGCCGTGTGTTGAGTGAGCACGTCCGGCAGCCGGCCGGGCCCCGACCTCGCGGGGAGAACATGAAGAGGTACGCGCCCCTGCTGACGCTGGCCGCGATGGCTGCACTCGGCGCCGGTTTCCTCATCGCCAACACGCTGAGCCAGCGAGACGCGGCGCAGCAATCCGCAGCCGCGCCTGCGGCCGGACCGTCCACTGTGGTCGACCTCGCTCGTCTCACGCCGGTGCCCGCGCCGGCTGCCGCCGCCCCGGCCGAGGACGCCGGCGCCGCGAGCGAGGCCGTCACCGAGAAGGCCTACGCCGGGTGGACGGCGGGCCGGGAGGCCTCGGTGGCGATCGCGGTGAAGGACGGCCGCGCCGTCGCCTACGTCTGCGACGGCAAGGCGATGGAGGCGTGGCTGGAGGGATCCCTGCGGGGTGACCAGCTGACGCTCGAGAGCAAGGACGGCTCGACGACGATCACGGGCACCGCGGACGGCTCGTCGTCGACGGGCACCGTGAAGACCAACGGCGAGGAGGCGTGGTCGTACACGGCGGAGGGCGTCGACGCGCCTGCCGGGCTCTACGAGGGACGAGCCGACGTGCGCGGCGTGGCCACGCGGGTCGGCTGGGTCGTCACCGGTGACGGGGAGGTGACCGGGGTGGCGTCCGCGGCGGGGGAGCGACGGCCCGCCCCCGTGCTCGACCCCGCGAACCCCGGCGGTGTCACGATCGACGGTGCGCCCGTCGAGGTCACCGCGCTCGACGGTGGCTCCACGGTGATCCGCCGGTGACCGCGGCGATGCGGTCCCCCCACGCCGTCCGCAGGCGTCCCCGCCGTGGGTTGCGCAGGCGCCCCCGCCACGGGGGAGTGTTCCTGTCTGTGGCGATCGGCACGCTCGTCGCCGTCGGGCTCGGGGTCTACGGCCGGGTGCACGAGCCCACCTTCTTCGCCATCAACCTCGCCGGCTTCTCCAGCGGCGTCGCGGTCAAGGCGTGGCTCGGCACCGCCGCGTTCCTGTTGGTCCTCGTGCAGCTCGGCTCGTCGATGTTGATGTACGGGCGGTTCCCGCGCATCCGCGCACCGCACTGGGTGCCGGCGCTGCACCGCTGGTCGGGCCGGGTAGCGGTGCTGCTGACCGTGCCGGTCGCGGTGCACTGCCTCTACGCGCTCGGGTTCCAGGGCGGCAGCCTGCGCACGCTCCTGCACTCGCTCTTCGGCTGCTTCTTCTACGGCGTCTTCGTCACCAAGATGTTGTTGCTACAGAGGTCACACACCCCGGCATGGAGCCTTCCAGTGCTGGGCGGGATGGTGTTCACGGCGATGACCGCCCTCTGGCTGACCTCCTCGGTGTGGTTCTTCACCACATCGGGCCTGACCTTCTGAGGAGTCCCTCGTGCACGCCAAGCTCCCCACCCCGGCCCTTCCGCGGCGGGCTGTCATGGTCGGCGCCTGCGGCGTCTGTGCCGCGGCGCTGAGCGCTTGCAGCAGCTACGGCTCAGGCGGTTCCGCGGCTCCGGCCGCCCCGGCGCCCGCCCCCACCGGTGCCCCGGGTGCGGCGTCCTCCGGTGGCGGCGCCGCGCTCACCAGCACCACCGACGTCCCGGTCGGAGGAGGCACGATTTTCGCCGACCGGCAGGTGGTCGTCACCCAGCCGACGGCCGGTGAGTTCAAGGCGTTCTCCTCGACCTGCACCCACGAGGGATGCACCGTCTCCCAGGTGTCCGACGGCACGATCAACTGCCCGTGCCACGGCAGCCGGTTCTCCGTCACCGATGGCTCCGTGGTCCGGGGGCCGGCGCAGTCGCCGTTGCCCGCCAAGAACATCCAGGTGGAGGGCAACTCGATCGTGCTGGCGTGAGACCGCGGTGCGGCACGTCACGCTGCGCGCGAGAGGCCTCCGGGCGGCGCCGTTCACTAGACTCCGACACCTGGCCCGTACACGGCGCAAACGCCGCGGGCGGCGAGGAGTCGCAGTGATGAGCAGGTCGAGGACGGCGACGATCAGCGCGAAGACGGCGAAGCGATGAACACGGCGAAGGTCGACGGCGACGCGCTGGACGCCGACGCCCCGGCCGAACCGGAGGAGCTCTCGCTGGCGGCGGACTTCCCTCCCGCCGGCCGCGACGACTGGCTCCGGCTCGTGGACGAGGTCGTGCGCCGGTCCGGGCGTATCGGCGAGGACGCCTCGCCCGGCGCGGGGTTCGAGAAGCTGACCCGGACCGGTCCCGGCGGCCTTCGGGTACGCCCGCTCTACACCGCGCAGGACGCACCACGGCTCGACGTCGGCGTACCCGGCGCCGCCCCGTACGTGCGGGGTGCCCGGGCTGCGGGACCGGCGCCGGACGGATGGGACGTCCGGCAGCGGCACGCCGAACCCGACCCCGCAGTCGCGAGGCAGGCCGTGCTGGCCGACCTGGAGAACGGCGTGCGGTCGATCTGGCTGGCCGTCGGCGAGGGAGCCACCGCCGTCGCCGACCTACCCTCCGTGCTCGGCGACGTGCATCTCGACCTGGCGCCCGTCGTCCTCGACGCCTCCGCAGCCCCGGCCGGCACCGAGATCGAGGCCGCGGAAGCGTTCCTCGAGCTCGCCGCCGAGCGTGCGGTCCGAGCTGCCGACGTGCTCGGCACACTCGGACTCGACCCCGTCGGACGGCGGGTGCGCACCGGTGAGGGCCCGGACATCGCCGAGGTGGTCCCGCTGGCCAGGCAAGCCGCCGAGGAGTCCCCGCAGGTGCGGGCCATCGTGGTGGACGCGCTGCCGGTGCACGGGGCAGGGGCGTCCGACGCGCAGGAGCTGGGCTGGTCGCTCGCGGCGGGCCTCGAGTACCTGCGCGTGCTCACGGGCACCGGTGGGCGCGAGGGCGACTTCGCCGGCCTGGACCTGGCGACCGCCACCCGGCTGCTGGAGTTCCGCTACGCGGCCACCGCCGAGCAGTTCCCCACGATCGCGAAGCTGCGGGCGGCCCGGCGGCTCTGGGCGCGCGTCACCGAGGTGTGCGGCTCGCCTCAGCCGCAGCGCCAGCACGCGGTCGGCTCCCCGGCGATGCTCACCCGGCGCGACCCCTACGGCAACCTGCTGCGCGGCACCCTCGCGGGCTTCGCCGCCGGGGTGGGTGGTGCCGACGCGGTCACCGTCGCGCCGTTCGATGCCGCGCTCGGCGCCTCGGAGCCGTTCTCCCGGCGGGTCGCGCGCAACACCCAGTCCCTGCTCGTGGAGGAGGCGCACCTCGCCCGCGTGATCGATCCGGCCGGTGGCTCCTGGTACGTCGAGTCACTCACCGCGGAACTGGCCCGCTCGGCATGGGCGTTCTTCCAGGACATCGAGGCCGAGGGCGGCGCGCTCGCCGCGATCGGGTCCGGCTTCCTGGCGGAGCAGGTGGCGATGGTCCGTGGGCGCAGGCTGGCCGACGTGGCAACGCGCCGGGCCGCCATCACCGGGGTGAGCGAGTTCGCCGATCCCGCCGAGAAGCCGGTGGAGCGTCGCCCCGTGCCCGAGGCCCCGGGCGGCGGGTTGCCGCGATTCCGGCCAGCCGAGCCGTTCGAGGCCTACCGGGACCGGTCCGACGCTCTGCTCGCCGCCACCGGAGCCCGCCCGCGCGCGTTCCTCGCCACGCTCGGGCCGCTGGCCGCCTACACCGCGCGGGCCGGGTTCGCCCGCAACCTCCTGCAGGCCGGCGGGATCGAGGTGCCCGAGGCCGGGCCCACCACCACCGCCGACGAGGTCGCCGCCGAGTTCGCCGAGGCGGGGACGCCGGTGGCGGTCCTGTGTTCCACCGACGAGATCTACCGCGAGCAGGGCGAGGAGACGGCGGCGGCGCTGCGCGACGCGGGCGCCCGTTACGTGCTCCTCGCCGGCACGGTCGCCGTCCCCGGGGTGGACGACACGCTCTACACCGGCGTCGACGCGCTGGCGGTGATCGAATCGGTGTACGCGGCCCAGGAAACTGCACAGACGCCAGGAGCGACGGCACAGGAGGGGGCGCGATGAGGAGCCTGCCCGACTTCACCCAGGTCCCCCTGGAGAGCGGCGCGCAGAGCGGGGCCGGGCAGTGGCACGCCGATGTCCCGACGTGGGACTCCCCAGAGGGGATCGCGGTGAAGCCGCTGTACACGGCGGCGGACCTCGCCGACGTGGACTTCCTCGGCACGTACCCGGGCATCGCGCCCTACCTGCGCGGCCCGTACCCCACGATGTACACGACCCAGCCGTGGACGATCCGCCAGTACGCCGGGTTCTCCACGGCCACGGAGTCCAATGCGTTCTACCGGCGCAACCTCGCCGCCGGGCAGAAGGGGCTGTCGATCGCGTTCGACCTGGCCACCCACCGCGGCTACGACTCCGATCACCCGCGCGTGGCGGGTGACGTGGGCATGGCGGGCGTCGCCATCGACTCGATCTACGACATGCGACGGCTCTTCGAGGGCATCCCGCTCGGCGAGATGTCGGTGTCGATGACGATGAACGGCGCCGTGCTGCCCGTGCTCGCGCTCTACATCGTGGCGGCGGAGGAGCAGGGCGTCCCCCACGAGAAGCTCACCGGGACCATCCAGAACGACATCCTCAAAGAGTTCATGGTCCGCAACACCTACATCTACCCGCCGCAGCCCTCGATGCAGATCATCTCCGACATCTTCTCGTTCACCTCACGGGAGATGCCGCGGTTCAACTCGATCTCCATCTCCGGCTACCACATCCAGGAGGCGGGAGCCACCAACGACCTCGAGCTCGCGTACACCCTCGCCGACGGCGTGGAGTACCTGCGGGCCGGGCTCGACGCGGGCCTGGACATCGACCGGTTCGCGCCGCGCCTGTCGTTCTTCTGGGCCATCGGCATGAACTTCTTCATGGAGGTCGCGAAGCTGCGGGCGGCGCGCCTGTTGTGGGCGAAACTCGTGAAGCAGTTCTCTCCGCAGAACGAGAAGTCGCTGTCGCTGCGCACCCACTCCCAGACCTCGGGCTGGTCGCTGACGGCGCAGGACGTCTACAACAACGTGATCCGCACCTGCGTCGAGGCGATGGCGGCGACGCAGGGCCACACGCAGAGCCTGCACACCAACGCGCTGGACGAGGCGCTCGCGCTGCCCACCGACTTCTCCGCGCGCATCGCGCGCAACACGCAACTGCTGCTGCAGCAGGAGTCCGGCACCACGAAGGTGATCGACCCGTGGGGCGGCAGCTACTACGTCGAGCGCCTCACCTACGACCTCGCCCGCCGCGCCTGGGCGCACATCCAGGAGGTGGAGAAGGCGGGCGGGATGGCGCAGGCCATCGACGCCGGGATCCCGAAGCTGCGCGTGGAGGAGGCCGCGGCCCGCACACAGGCGCGGATCGACTCGGGCCGCCAGCCGGTGATCGGCGTGAACAAGTACGTGGTTGACCAGGACGAGGACGTCGAGGTCCTGAAGGTCGACAACGCCGGGGTGCGCCGCGAGCAGCTGGAGAAGCTGCGGCAGCTGCGCGAGGAGCGCGACTCGCGCGAGGTCGACGCGGCGCTGCAGGCTCTGACCAATGCGGCAGCGCAGATCGCGGAGGGCTCGGAGCGCAGCGACGAGCAGAACCTGCTGGCCCTGTCGGTGAACGCGGCGCGTGCGAAGGCCACAGTGGGGGAGATCTCCGACGCGCTGGAGAAGGTGTTCGGGCGCCACGCCGGTCAGGTGCGCATCATCTCCGGTGTGTACTCCGAGGAGGCCGGGTCGAGCCCGGCGATCGACCGGGCGCGCGAGCTGGTGGACGAGTTCGCGGCGGAGGAGGGGCGCCAGCCGCGCATCCTCGTCGCGAAGATGGGCCAGGACGGGCACGACCGCGGCCAGAAGGTGATCGCCACCGCGTTCGCCGACCTCGGCTTCGACGTCGACGTCGGCCCGCTGTTCCAGACCCCGGGTGAGGTGGCCCGGCAGGCGGTGGAGGCCGACGTGCACGTCGTCGGGGTCAACTCGCTCGCCGCGGGGCATCTCACGCTGGTCCCGGAGCTGCGCGAGGAGCTGGCGAAGTTGGATCGCGCCGACATCATGGTCGTGGTGGGCGGCGTGATCCCGCCCGGGGACTACCCGGCCCTGCACGATGCGGGCGCTGCGGCGGTGTTCGGCCCGGGCACCGTGATCGCCGAGGCCGCCGTGGACCTGCTGCAGAAGCTGGCGGCCCAGCACAGGGCGTGAGCTCCGCCGATGCGGCGAGCTCGGGAGGAGGGCCGTGGCCCGCGAGATCGATGTGCCGGCCCTCGTCAAGGGGGTGCTCGGCGGCTCGCGCGCGGTGCTGGCCCGTGCGATCACCCTCGTCGAGTCGAACCGCACCGACCACCGGCAGGCGGCGCAGCAGCTGCTGATGGAGCTCGCGCCGGAAGCCGTCACGTCCCGGCGGGTCGGGATCAGCGGCCTGCCCGGCGTCGGGAAGTCGACGTTCATCGAGCGGCTCGGCACGCGGCTCACCGGCGCGGGGCACCGCGTCGCCGTGCTTGCCGTCGACCCGTCCTCGACCCGGACCAAGGGCTCGATCCTGGGTGACAAGACGCGGATGGCCGCCCTGGCCGTCGACGAGAATGCGTTCATCCGGCCGTCGCCGAGCGCGGGGACGCTCGGCGGGGTGGCGCGCGCCACCCGCGAGTCGATCGTGCTGGTGGAGGCGGCCGGGTACGACGTGGTGCTCGTGGAGACGGTCGGCGTCGGCCAGTCCGAGGTGGCCGTGGCCGGGATGGTCGACACGTTCCTGCTGCTCACGATCGCCCGCACCGGCGACTCGCTGCAGGGGATCAAGAAGGGCATCCTCGAGCTGGCCGACGTGATCGCGGTCAACAAGGCCGACGGCCCGCACGAGAAGGACGCCACCCGCGCGGCAAGCGAGCTGGCCGGCGCCTTGCGGCTCGTGACGCCCCCGAACGCCGTGTGGCGTCCCCGCGTGCTGGCCTGCAGCGCCCAGAGCGGCGTCGGCATGGCGGAGGTATGGGATGCGGTCGAGGCTCATCGCGCCGCGCTGGAGGAGGCGGGCGAGCTGGCCGGGCGCCGCGCCGACCAGCAGGTTCAGTGGATGTGGGCGATGGTCCGCGACCAGCTGATGGACCGGCTGCAGTCCGACCGCAACGTGCGCGAGGCGATCCCCCAGCTCGAGCGCGACGTGCGCGGCGGGGAGCTCACCCCCACTCTCGGGGCACAGGAGATCCTGAAGCGCCTGGGTCTCTGAGCAACGGGCGGCCGATCAGCAACCGCCCTCGACGACGATGCTGCTGCGGCTCGTCACTCCTGACCGCGGCGCTCCCTCGAGTCTCGTGCCTCACAACCGAGCGTAGCGGTCCGCCGGACCGATAGCGTCGGCGTGGCCACCGAACCGGGCGAGTCGACGACAGGGGATGGCACCGGGATGCTCTCGTGAACGAAGCACGGATCACGCTCGGACACAGCACCATCCCGATCATGCCGATCGGCCTCGGATGCATGGGCATGTCGCAGTTCTACGGCACCGCCGACCGTGAGGAGTCGATCACGACGATCGCGGTCGCCATCGACTCGGGGGTGAACTTCTTCGACACCTCGGACATCTACGGCGCGGCCGGCTCAGCGCCGACGAGCAACGGGTTCGGCCACAACGAGACGCTCCTCGGCGAGGCCGTCCGGGGCCGGCGCGAAGAGGTCGTGCTCGCTACGAAGTTCAGCGCGCGGCCTGCGCCCGAGGGCGGGGTGGTCTTCGACGGCCGCCCGGAGTACGTCCGGGCGGCGTGCGACGCCAGCTTGGCGCGACTGCAGACCGACCACATCGACCTGTACTACTACCACCGGCTCGACCCGATGGTGCCGGTCGAGGAGACCGTCGGCGCGATGGCCGAGCTGATCGCCGCGGGGAAGGTGCGGGCGATCGGCCTGAGCGACGTCGAAGCGGACATCCTGCACCGGGCGGCCGCGGTCGCGCCGATCTCAGCCCTGCAGAGCGAGTACTCGCTCTGGGAGCGCGGCATCGAGGCCGAGGTCCTTCCGGCGTGCCGCGCACTGGGTATCACCCTCGTGCCCTACAGCCCGCTGGGCCGGGCAGCGCTGACCGGCACCGTCGGGAGCGACACGACGTTTGGCGCTGGGGACTTCCGCGCGACGTTGCCGAAGTTCTCCGACGACAACCTCCGCCACAACCTGACGCTGGTCGAGGAGCTCAAGCGGTTCAGCGAGGCTCGTGGTGCGACGCCGGGGCAGGTCGCTCTCGCGTGGCTGCTCTCCCAGCCCCACGACGTCGCGCCCATCCCCGGCACCAAGCGGGCGAAGTACGTGCGGGAGAACGCCGCAGCCACGGCCGTCGCATTGAGCGCCGACGACGTAGCCGTGCTCGGAGCGGTGTTCTCCCCGGAACAGGTGCGCGGCGCCCAGTACGGCGAGCTGGGCGTGCGGAGCCGCTGACGGGCCGGCTCCGGCGCGCCTCGCACATCTGTTCGGCCAAGATCGATTACGTTGTCCGAGTGCTCGGGGTAAGTCACGCAACGTCCGGTGCGGCCCTCGGGCTCGCTGTCGCAGGATTCGCACCACGGTGGGTGGGCGTCGAGCCGAGTGCGGGGACGGTGCTGACCTTCGCGGCGGTGTGCGCGGGCGCGGCGCTGCTGCCCGACCTGGACCATCCGTCGTCGATGGCGACCCGGCGGTTCTCCGTGGCGTCGTGGTTGGCCTGCTACCTGGTCCGTCCGCTGTCCGGCTTCGTCTACGACCTGACGAAGGGTCGCCGAGACACCGGCAAGGGCACGCACCGCGGGCTCACCCACACCGTGGCGGCGGCCGCGCTGATCGGCCTCGCCGTCAACTTCGCGTCGGGCCGTTGGGGCACTCCCGTGTTGATCGGAACGCTCTTCGTGTGCCTCGCACTGGCGATCAAGGGGCTCGACGCGCTGGTGCCCGGTCCACCGTCGCTGGTGATCGCGGGCTTCCTGACCTATGCGGTGGAGGAGTTCGTGCCGGGCGGCACGGCGGGCACGGCCGGCTGGCTCGGCTCGGCTGTGGCGCTGGGCATGGTGGTCCATTCGGTCGGCGACGCGGTCACCGAGTCCGGCGCCCCGCTGCTGTGGCCCATCCGGATCCGCAAGCGCAGCTGGTACCCGGTCGGCAGCCCGCGCCCACTGCGTTTCCGCACCGGCGGGAAGGTCGAGACCTGGGTGGTCGCGCCTGCCCTCACCGTGGCGACGTTCGTGCTGGCCGGGCTGGTCGTGCCGGGCGTGCGCCCGATGCTGCTGGACCTACAAGCCGAGGTGGTAAGGCTGATCGCCGGCGCCTGACGGCACTGCGCTTCGCCGACCGCCCACATCACGCGGTCTGTGCCGTGCCTGTTGTGCGAGGGGCGATGATGGTCACGTGGACGAACACGCAGGCCTCCCGCCCCGCCCGGTGATCGGCGTGCTGCACCCCGGCGCCATGGGTGCGGCGCTCGGAGCAGCCCTCAAGCCCGTGGCCGGCGCCGTGATCTGGGCCGCCGCCGGACGCAGCAACGCCACGTCGAAGCGCGCGGAGCTCGCTGATCTCGTCGGCGTACCCGACCTCGCCGCGCTGGCGGCCCGCTCGCACGTGATCGTCTCGATCTGCCCGCCCCACGCCGCCGTCGATGTGGCCGAGCAGGTGGCCGCTGCGCTGGCCGACCGCCCGGAACGGCCGATCTACGTCGACGCGAACGCCGTCTCCCCGGAGACCGTGCGGCGGATCGGCACGGTCCTGGGCGCCGAGAACGTCGTGGACGGGGCGGTCATCGGGCCGCCTGCGTGGGAAGCCGGACACACCGTGCTGTTGCTCTCCGGCGCGCACGCCGCCACGGTGGCGGAGCTGTTCTCCGGTTCGCCGTTCGAGGCTCGCGTGCTCGGGCCCGACCTGGGCTCGGCGAGCGCGCTCAAGGCCTGTTACGCGATGCAGAGCAAGGCGATGCCCGCGGTCTGGCTCGCGGTCGCCGCCGCGGCGCGTGGCTACGGCGTGCAGGACGCGCTGGGTGACCTGCTGGCCCGGGACGGGGTGGACCTCGCGGCGGTCCTCGACAAGCTGAGTGCGCAGGCGGGTCCGAAGGCCTGGCGCTGGGTGGGGGAGATGGAGGAGGCCGGCGACACGATGGCCGGCGTGGGAGTGCCCGACGGGTTCTCCCGCGCTGCCGCCGAGATGTACCGGCGGATGGCGCAGGAACACCCGGCAGATTCCTGAGGGGGCGTATCGGAAGGACCGAACGACCGCCGCCGCACCGGGGGGAGGGTAGGGCGGCGGCGGTCGACGGGGCGGGGTGTCGCCCCGGTCTCGTGGGCTAGTGGTCCACCGGATCCGCGGTGTCTCGCGGGTCCTGGCTCCAGCCTCGGTTGGTTACCGATTTCCAACCACGGTTGCCCGGCACGCCCACAGCCACCGCGTCGCCGACAGCGGCTGCGGTTTTCTGTGACGTGCGGTGCATGTGGGACAGCTTGGACTGTTGTGGCTCATGAGATCCAATCGTCCTGAGAATCTCACTCGAAGGTGTTCGTACCAGCGGACTTGACGTGCTTTCGAACCCGTGGGGTTGTTGTCGGCCGTGGTGCTCGCCACGGCACAGCCTCGATGGATGCCCGATGAGCCCACTACGGTTCAGCCGGCGAATTTCTTCGACGCTGTTCGGTCGAGTATCGGAGCGGATGCCGTCGACGTCTCCGCCGAGGCCTGGACGTCCACGCCTTCGGCACCGCGCTTGACGCGGCCTACGACGCGGGCGCGCGCCCACCGACCGGCAAGAACGGGTGATGCAGCGGCTTCCCGAGTTCCGGCGCCTTCCGGGCATCACGGCGGCGCTGGATCCGAAGGGCATCATTGCGTCTGGGAAATACAGCATCACATAAATGGCCCATCCGTCGTTTCGGCGTATGTGAGCTGCGCGCCACCCGATCAGCCGTCATTGCGGTACTAGATTCGATGGGCGTGACGGGATCGGATTCCAGCCTCGGTATCACCGTGTGGTTCACCGGTTTGCCCAGTTCCGGAAAGTCGACGATCGCCGCAGGACTCGCGGCGCAGCTACGCGACGAGGGATCGCGGGTCGAGGTGCTCGACGGCGACGAGATTCGGCGCAACCTCACCCCGGATCTCGGGTTCAGTCGGGCCGATCGGGAGGAGAACGTTCGGCGGATCGGTCATATCGCCACGCTGCTCGCACGCAATGGCGTCATCGTGCTCGTCCCGGTGATAGCGCCGTATGCGGAAGCACGGGACAAGGTTCGTGCCGCACACGCCGAGTCAGGCGTGGAGTTCTTCGAGGTGTACGTCGCGACCCCTGCCGACGTGTGCGCCGACCGCGACGTCAAGGGCCTCTATGCGCTGCAGCGTGCGGGTCGGCTGACCGGCCTGACCGGCGTGGACGACCCGTACGAGCCGCCCGCCGTACCCGACCGAGTGGGTGAGCAGGGCGTGCGCCCCCGAAGGTGATCATGGGCTTCTGTACCGTTGTTCCATGCTCGGCCTCCCTGATGGCACGCGCGCGTGCCTCTTCGATCTCGACGGTGTCCTGACCGACACCGCCAGCGTGCACGCCGCCGCGTGGAAGCAGATGTTCGACGACTATCTGCGAGCCCGCGCGGAGCGCGACGGCACCCCGTTCCAGCCCTTCGACGTCAAGGCCGACTACGGCCCCTACGTCGACGGAAAGCCGCGGCTGGCGGGCACCGACGCGTTCCTCCGCTCACGTGGGATCGAGCTACCGGAGGGTGAGCCTGGTGACCCGCCCGACGCCGAGACGCTCTACGCGCTGGCCACCAAGAAGAACGATCTCGTCCAGGAGAAGATCACCACGGTCGGCGTGACCGTCTACCCGGGGTCGGTCCGGTATCTGCACGCCGTCAAGGACGCGGGCCTGGCCACGGCATGCGTGTCGTCCTCGGCCAACGCCGCCCAGGTGCTGGACGTGGCCGGGCTGAGCTCCCTCATCGACCACCGCGTCGACGGCGTGACGGCCCGTGAGCGCGGCCTGCCGGGCAAGCCGGCGCCCGACACATTCCTCGCCGCAGCCGCCGACCTCGACGTCGACCGGTCGCAGGCCGTGGTGTTCGAGGACGCGCTGGCGGGAGTTGCATCGGGGAAGGCGGGCGGGTTCGCCTTCGTCGTAGGGGTCGACCGCGTGGGGCACGCCGACGCCCTGCGCGCGAACGGAGCGGACACGGTGGTCACCGACCTCGCACAACTGCTGGAGGAGCAGCGATGAGCCCTGACACCGCACGGCCCTTCACCGTGGAGCCATGGGTTGTCCGTGAGCCGAGACTCGACCTGGACACTGTCGGCCAGGTCGAATCGGTGTTCGCGCTGTCGAACGGCCACATCGGGTTGCGGGGCAACCTCGACGAGGGGGAGCCCAACGCCTGGCCGGGCACCTACCTCAACTCGTTCTACGAGCGCCGCCCGTTGCCGTACGCCGAGGGTGGGTACGGCTACCCCGAATCCGGCCAGACGATCATCAACGTCACCAACGGCAAGCTGATCCGGCTGCTCGTCGAGGACGAGCCGTTCGACCTGCGCTACGGCGAGCTGCGCCGCCACGAGCGGGTCCTCGACCTGCGGGCCGGCACGCTCACCCGCGAGGTGGAGTGGGCGTCGCCCGCCGGCCGGGTGGTGGCCGTGCGCAGCACGCGGATGGTCTCGCTCACGCAGCGGGCCGTCGCCGCGATCTGTTACGAGGTCGAGGTGCTCGACGCGCCCGCACTGCTCGTCGTGCAGTCGGAGCTGGTGGCCAACGAACAGATGCCGGCCCGCAACGACGACGACCCGCGCGTCGAGGCCGCACTGACCGACCCGCTGGTGGCCGAGCAGTACCGCGCCGACGAGGCCGGCGCGATCCTGATCCACCACACCCGCCGGTCCGCCCTGCGGGTGGCGGCGGCGATGGACCACGAGGTCCACGGGCCCGACGGCGTGAGCGTCAGCTCGGAGGCCAGCGACGACATCGGGCGCACCACGGTGATCACCCGGCTGCAGCCGGGGCAGAAGCTGCGGATCATCAAGTACCTGGCGTACGGCTGGTCGGCGCGGCGCTCGCAGCCGGCGTTGCACGATCAGGTCCGCGCGGCGCTGGCCGCGGCCCGCTACACGGGTTGGGAGGGGCTCCTGGCCGAGCAGCGCCAGTACCTCGACGACTTCTGGGAGACCGCCGACGTCGAGATCGACGGCGACGCGGAGCTGCAGCAGGCCGTGCGGGTGGCGGTCTTCCACGTGCTGCAGGCAGGTGCCCGGGCCGAGCGACGGGCGATCGGGGCCAAGGGGCTGACCGGCGAGGGCTACGACGGTCACACCTTCTGGGACACCGAGACCTTCTGCCTGCCGGTGCTGTCGCACCTCGCGCCGGAAGCGGCCGCGGACGCGCTGCGGTGGCGGCAGTCGATCCTCCCGATGGCCTACGAGCGCGCCGAACAGCTGGGGCTGTCCGGAGCGGCGTTCCCCTGGCGGACGATCCGCGGGCACGAGTGCTCGGGCTACTGGCCGGCCGGCACCGCGGCGTTCCACATCAACGCCGACATCGCCGACGCGGTGCGCCGGCACGTCGCCGCCACGGGCGACGTCGACTTCGAGCGTGAGGTCGGGCTGGAGCTGCTGGTGGCCACCGCGCGGTTGTGGCGTTCCCTGGGCCACCACGACTCCGCGGGACAGTTCCGGATCGACGGCGTGACGGGCCCGGACGAGTACACGGCCATCGTGGACAACAACGTCTACACGAACCTCATGGCCCAGCAGAACCTGCGCGTCGCCGCCGATACAGCGGCGCGGCACTCGCGTGCGGCGGGGCGGCTGGGCGTCAACGCCGAGGAGATGGCGAGCTGGCGCGACGCCGCCAAGTCGATGCGCATCCCCTACGACGAGGTGCTGGGCGTCCACCCGCAGTCGGAGGGCTTCACCAACCACCAGGGCTGGGACTTCGAGAACACCCCACCGGAGAAGTACCCGCTGCTGCTGCACGTGCCCTACTTCGATCTGTACCGCAAGCAGGTCTCGAAGCAGGCCGACCTGGTGCTGGCGATCCAGCTGCGACCGGACGCGTTCACCACGGAGCAGATGCAGCGCAACTTCGCCTACTACGAGGCCATCACGGTGCGCGACTCGTCGCTGTCGGCCTGCACGCAGGCCGTCGTCGCCGCGTGGACGGGGCACCTGGACCTGGCTTACGACTACCTCGCCGAGGCGGCGTTGGTCGATCTGAACAACCTCGCAGGCAACACCGAGCACGGCGTGCACATCGCGTCGATGGCGGGCACCTGGACGGCGGTCGTGTCCGGGTTCGGCGGGATGCGGCTCGACAACGGTGGCATCGCGTTCGACCCGCAGCTGCCGCCCGCGCTGTCGCGCATCTCGTTCGGCCTGAAGTGGCAGGGCCGGCAGCTGCGCGTGGAGATCCGGCCCGGCGAGGCCGAGTATCGGCTCGTCAGCGGGCCTCCGATGCGGCTGCGCCACCACGGCGAGCCGCTGGCCCTCGCGGACGCCCCGCAGGTGCGGCCGATCGTGGCGTGCGAGCCCGTCGAGCCCGTCGAGCAGCCCTACGGTCGCGCTCCCAACGCCCGCCACCCCGGGAGCTGACCCCTCGAGAACCCGCTGAGCTGGTCGTCTCCACCACCGGGCGGACCGCCCGTGGTGGAGGCGTACCGGCTCGGCGGGGTGGGTATGCGAGTCCACTGATGCTTCCCGCACGCGACGGAAGGACGAATGTGGACCTCGACCGTGCCCGCACGCTGCTCACCACCGAGCTGGCCGAACTCGACGAGCGTGAACGGTTCGCCCGGTCGAGCCTGGCGGAGGCGTCGGCCGACATGGTCGGCGAGGAAGGCGCCCTCGGCCAGCATCCGGCCGACTACGGCTCCGAGGTGAACACCACGATGGAGGCCGGGCTCAGCGTCGACACCATCGCCGAACAGCGCCGCCGGCTGATCGACGCCGTCGAACGGATCGACACGGGAACCTACGGCCGCTGCGCCGTCTGCCACCGCCGGATCGACGACGAACGGCTGGAGGCCCGGCCGGAGGCCGCGACCTGCCGGGAGCACGCGGACACGCCTGTGGTCACCTGACGGGCGGTTCCGCCTGGTTCGGCGGGATATGGAGCCGTCCGGGCGGGTATTGAGCGCAGTGTGAGTGAGGCACCACTCGGGCTGGTCCGCGTCGATCCCGAGACACCCGGCCTGACCCGACGACGCCGTGGGCGCGGATGGAGCTACTACGACGCTGCCGGTAGCCCGATCGCCGACCCCGCGGAGATCGCCCGGATCAAGGCCTTGGTCATCCCACCCGCCTGGCAGGACGTGTGGATCTCGGCGGACCCGGATGGGCACATCCAGGCGATCGGCGTCGATGCGGCAGGCCGTCGCCAGTACCGCTACCACGAGGAATGGCGGCGCCTGCGGGATCAGGAGAAGTACGACCGGGTCCTCGGCCTCGGGAGGCGGCTTGCCGACGTGCGGGCCGAGCTGCTGGACCGGCTGGCGGAGAAGGGCCTCGGCCGGGACCGTGTACTGGCTGCCGGCGTGCGGATGCTCGACATCGGGGTGTTCCGATCAGGTGGCGAGGAGTACGCCCCCGGAGACGACGACGAGGACGGCACCTTCGGGCTGGCGACGCTGCGCCGCGAGCACGTCCGGCTCAAGCGCGGCGCCGTCCTGTTCTCCTACCCGGCCAAGGGCGGGATCCCGCGCACCATCGCGCTTCGGGACCCGCTGCTGCACAAGGTCGTCAACTCGCTGCTGCGCCGTCGTGGCGGTGGGGAGGACCTGCTCGTCTACCGCGTGGGCCGGGACTGGCACGACGTGCGGGCCGAGGACCTGAACACGGCGGTGAAGGAGCTGATGGGGGAGCAGCACACGTGCAAGGACCTGCGCACGTGGAACGCAACGGTGCTGGCCGCCGTCACGCTGGCGGCGGGCGTGGCACAGGGCGGCGTCCCGGAGAAGGAGCGGGCGCGGGGGCGCGTGGTGAACCGGGCGATCAAGGAGGTGGCCGACCACCTCGGCAACACCCCGACGGTGGCCCGTAGCTCCTACGTCGACCCGCGGGTGCTCGAGCGTTTCGAGGAGGGCCGGACGGTGCTCCCGGCGCTGCGCAGGATGAACGGTTCCTCGCCGGTCCCCGACCTGACCGATGACACGATCCGGGCGGCGATCGAGCGGGCCGTGGTGCGTCTGATCGGCTCCTGACGCCCACGCCTGCGCCGTAGGGTCAGCTCTCCTTCTTCAGCGCACCCGGCTTGTGCACAGCGTCGCGGCCGCTCTTCTCGCTGCGGACCTTGTACTGGGGGTCGTCGCGCGAGGCCCGGACGGTGCGTCCGGCGGCCTCGGTGTCCTCGGTGATCTTCTCCTCGACCTCGCCCTCTGCGGTGCCCCCGTGGCTCTTCCAGGAGACGCGGTCGCCCTTCTCGAACTCGGCCATGCCGGGGCTTACCCGCCATCGGGCCCGGGTACGCGACCAGGAGAGACCTCGATACCAGGGAGCGAGGAAGCAACACATGGCAGGCAAGCTGGACGGTAAGCGCATCGCGATCCTGGCCACCAACGGAGTGGAGCAGGTGGAGCTCGAGCAGCCGCGCGAAGCGGTGACCCGGGAGGGCGCGCGGACGGAGATCCTCTCGCTGTCCGAGGGCGAGATCCAGGCGATGAACCACGACATCGAGCCCGCTGACACCTTCACCGCGGACAAGGCGGTGAAGGAGGCATCCGCGGCGGACTACGACGCTCTCATCCTTCCCGGCGGCACGGTCAACGCGGACCGGCTGCGGATGGACCGCGATGTGGTCGGCTTCGTGCAGGAGATCTTCCGCGCCGGGAAACCGGTGGGGGTGATCTGCCACGGGCCCTGGACGCTGGTCGAGGCCGACCTCGTGCGTGGCCGGACGCTCACGTCGTATCCGAGCCTGCGCACCGACATCCGCAACGCGGGGGGCACGGTGGTCGACGACGAGGTCGTCACCGACCACGGTCTGGTGTCGAGCCGCAACCCCCGCGACCTGCCGGCGTTCTGCGCGAAGATCGTCGAGGAGTTCGCGGAGGGAGCACACCAGGGGCAGGCGAGCGGAGCGACGGCAGGCTGATCAGGCATCCGGCGGGACCTGGAAGGCTCTCAACGGAGTATTCGCCCCCGGTGGCCCGGGTACCCTCCCTGCATGGAGGGCCCGGGCTGCGGTGCGCCGGACGTCGGGATGGAGCGCCCCGGCGAGGGACCCTTGCAACGGGCCGACCGCAACATGATCGAGCTGCTGCAAGAGCTGCGGGTGGCGCAGACAGGCGTGCAGATCCTCTTCGCGTTCCTGCTGTCGCTGTCGTTCACCGAGCGGTTCGCGAGGCTCGACGAGGTGCAGCGGTGGACCTACATCGTCACCTTGCTGCTCTCGGTCATCACCGCCGGACTGATGGTCGCTCCTGCCGCCGCCCACCGCATGACGTTCCGCCGCGGGTTGAAGCAGGAGACGGTGCAGCTCGGTCACAAGCTCTTCACCGTCGGACTGGCCACGCTGGCGCTCACGCTCACGGGGTCGGTGCTGCTCGTGCTCGACGTGGCGCTCGGCGACGAGATCGCGATACCGGTCGCGACCGCGGTCGGGGTGATCCTGCTCGGGTTGTGGTTCGTGCTCCCGCTGCGCCTCCTGCGGCAGCCTCGCGACGGCGGCGGCACCGTGGCCGGCGGCCGGCCGGACGAGGAACGCACGCCGGCGCGAACCTAGTGCCGAGAAGCGTGGTGGCCGGTCCGGCTACTCCTCGTCCTCCGTGATCCGCCGGCGCATCTGGGCCAGCGTCTGGGACAGCAGCCGCGACACGTGCATCTGGGAGATCCCGACGCGGTCGGCGATCTGCGTCTGCGTGAGGTTGCCGAAGAAGCGGAGAAGCAGGATCGTCCGCTCCCGTTCGGGAAGCTCTTCCAGGAGCGGGGCGAGGGCCTCGCGGTACTCCACCTTCTCGAGTTCCGCGTCGGCGCTGCCGAGTGTGTCCGTCAGAGTGGTGTCGGCGCCCGCCACGAGCTCGTCCAGCGAGGTGCTGCGGTAGGCCTGCTGGGCGTCCAGGCCCTCGACGACCTCAGCGGGCGGGATGCCGATCCGCATCGCGATCTCGCTCGGCCGCGGAGCCCGGCCCAGCTCCTGGGACAGCGGGCCGATCGCCGAGTTGATGGCGCTCTGCAGGTCCTTGAGGCGCCGCGGTACCCGCATCGACCAGGTGCGGTCGCGGAAGTGCCGCCGGATCTCGCCGGTGATGGTGGGTACGGCGTACGAGAGGAAGTCGACGCCGCGGTTCGGCTCGAACCGATCCACCGCATTGAGCAGGCCGACGGTGCCGGCCTGCTCGAGGTCGTCGACCGGCTCGCCGCGCCCGGCGAAGCGCCGGGCGATGTGCCGCGCCACCGGCAGGTAACCTGTCACGAGCTTCTGGCGCAGCCCGGCTCGGCCAGGATCGTCCGGCGGCAGGGACGCGAACTCGGCGAACAACGGCGCCAAGTGGGCGTAGTCGGATTCGCGGGAGGAGTCAGACACGGCGCACCGGGCACCTGGGGCAGGGATCGGGTCGCACCGTGTGAGCTACCCGTGAGCAGTCGGTCGAAAACGCTCGCGCTGGTACGTTCGTAAGCTGCTATTCCGTCCGTCCGCTTCTCGAAGGTGAATTGCCGGTGTCGAACAGCACGTCCCACGCTCGCAGCGGCAGCGACACTCCGGCGGGTGACACACCGACGGGGGACACCCGTACCAGCGACAGCGCCTCCGCCGAGGTTCTCCGCGACGGCGACGGCGGAATCGAGTACGAGCGCCGCTACGTCGGAATGCTCTACGAGCGGCTCGACGCCCGCCGTGCCGACACGGCGCGTCGGCTCGAGTCCGTGCTGCACGACGAGACGGTGGGCACCCCGCAGGCACTCACCGAACGGGACGCCGCTGCGGCGATGTACACCGACCGTCTTGCGGCCCTGCGTGCCGCGGAGCACGGGCTGGCGTTCGGCCGGCTCGACACCGACGAGGGCGAACGTCGCTACGTGGGGCGACTCGGGCTGCTCGACGAGGAGAACGAGTACGAACCGCTCCTGATGGACTGGCGTGCGCCTGCGGCGCGCCCGTTCTACACCGCGACGGCGGCCTCGCCCGAGGGCATCCGGCGCCGCCGCCACCTGCGCACCCGCCGCCGCGAGGTCACCGCCGTCGACGACGAGGTGCTGGATCTGGACGACGCCACGGCCGCGTCGCAGGCCGGTGGCCTGACGAGTGAGGCCGCGCTGCTCGCCGCGGTCGGTGCCCGCCGTACCGGCCGCATGGGCGACATCGTCGCCACCATCCAGTCGGAGCAGGACGCGATCATCCGGTCGAAGCCCAGTGGTGTTCTCGTGGTGCAGGGCGGCCCGGGCACGGGCAAGACGGCGGTCGCGCTGCACCGCGCCGCGTACCTGCTCTACACGCACCGCGACCGGCTGGCCCGCCGAGGTGTGCTGGTGGTCGGCCCCAACCCGACCTTCCTGAGCTACATCGGGCAGGTCCTCCCGTCGCTGGGTGAGACCGCGGTGGTGCTCGGCACCGTCGGGCAGCTGCACCCCGGCCTCGACGCTCGGCGTGTGGAATCTCCGCTCACAGCTGCGGTCAAGGGCCGCGCCGAGATGGCGGCCGTGATCTCCGCGGCCGTCCGCGACCGCCAGCAGGTGCCCCGGCGTCCCATCGAGCTCGTCGTGGAACAGCAGCGGGTACGGCTCGACCGGGACATCGCCAACGCTGCGCGCACGCGCGCCCGGCGCTCGCGGCGGCCCCACAACGAGGCGAAGCGGATCTTCCACAAGGAGGCCGTGCGGCTGCTGGCCGACCAGGTGGCGCGCACGCTCGGCGGCCGCGGGCTGCTCGATGCCGGGGACCTGTCCGACATCCGGGAAGAGCTCACGGAGAGCAGGGAGCTCACCCGCGAGCTCGACGCGCTGTGGCCGACGCTCTCGGCCGAGCAACTGCTCACCGATCTGTTCTCCTCGTCGAAGCGGCTCAACACGGTGGCCCGGCGGCTCGCCGCCGCCGACCACGAGCTGCTGCTGCGCGACGCCCCCGGCGACGACGTCCCGGCGAACCTGCGCTGGACGCCCGCCGACGTCCCACTGCTCGACGAGGCCGCTGAGCTGCTCGGCGACGACGGCGCGGAGGCGGCGGCACGGGAGGCCGCCGCGCTGCGCGAAGAGGTGCTGTACGCCCAGGGCGTGCTCGACGTGCTCGACCTGGAGGAGGACCTCGACCCCGAACTGCTGCGCGCCACTGACGTCGTTGACGCCGACCGGCTGGCTGAGCGCCAGGCCGTGCGCCGCTACGACTCCACCGCCGACCGGGCCGCGGCCGACCGCGAGTGGACCTACGGCCACGTGATCGTGGACGAGGCGCAGGAGCTCTCGCCGATGGCCTGGCGGCTGGTCATGCGCCGCTGCCCCACCCGCTCGATGACGATCGTGGGCGACATCGCACAGACCGGCGACCTGTCCGGCGCGGCGTCCTGGGGCGAGGTGCTCTCGCCGTTCGTGGCCGCCCGGTGGCGGCTCGAACAGCTCACCGTCAACTACCGCACGCCGTCGGAGATCGCGGACGTCGCCGATGACGTGCTCGCCGCGATCGAGCCGGGGCTCGCCGCGCCGCGCTCGGTGCGCAGCACGGGTGTCCCCCCGCGCGCGGTGCGCGTCGACCTCGGGCCAGGCCCCGACGGTGCCCGCACGGCCACGGCGCTGGAGGACACCGTCGCGAAGGTTCTGGCCGAGGAGACCGGGGCGGTGGGTGACGGCCGCACCGCGGTGCTCGCCCCGGCCGCGCGGGTCGCCTCGCTGCGGGAGCGGCTGCTGGGGACGCCCGACCCCGAAGCCGACGGAGCCGGCGCCGAGATGGACGTCGACCTCACCGCGCCCGTGGTGGTGCTCCCGGTCACCGCGGCGAAGGGTCTCGAGTTCGACGCGGTCGTGGTGGTGGAACCGGCCGAGCTCCTGGCCGAGTCGGTGCGCGGTGCGAACGACCTCTACGTGGCCCTCACCCGCTCCACGCAGCGGCTGGCGGTCGTGCACGCCGAGCCGCTGCCGGCGATGCTGCACCGGCTGCACCACGCCTGAACTGCTACATGGGTGTCACGTACGCACCCGAGATGCCGCCGTCGACCAGGAACGTCGAGGCCGTGATGAAGGAGGCGTCGTCGCTGGCGAGGAACGCCACGGCGCCGGCGATCTCCTCGGGCCGGGCGAAGCGGCCCATCGGAATGTGCACCAGCCGCCGCTGTGCGCGCTCGGGGTCGGCGGCGAAGAGTTCCTGCAGCAGCGGGGTGTCCACCGGGCCGGGGCAGAGCGCGTTGACCCGGATCCCCTCACGGGCGAACTGCACGCCCAGCTCGCGCGACATGGCGAGCACCCCGCCCTTGGACGCGGTGTAGGAGATCTGCGACGTGGCCGCTCCCAGCACTGCCACGAACGACGCCGTGTTGATGATCGATCCGCGCCCGGCACGCTGCATGTGCGGGATCGCGGCCCTGCAGCACAGGTACACCGACGTCAGGTTGACCTCCTGGACGCGTTGCCACGCCTCGAGGCCCGTGGTGAGGATGGAGTCGTCCTCCGGCGGGGAGATGCCGGCGTTGTTGAAGGCGACGTCCACGCTGCCGTAATGCTCCGCCGCCGCGGCGAACAGCGCCTGCACCTGCTCCTCGGAGGTGACGTCGGTGCGCACGAACAGGCCGTCGACCTCGTCGGCGACCGCCTGCCCCTGGACCGTGTCGATGTCGGCGACGACGACGTTCGCACCCTCCTGCGCCAGCCTGCGGGCCGTCGCCAGCCCGATGCCGCTGCCGCCGCCCGTGACGACCGCCGTGCGTCCCGCGAACCGCTCGATCATGAGACCGGACACTAGTGCGGGCGGTTCTCGTACCCGGGCCCGGACGCTCCGCTACGCCGTGGGGACCCCGGGCCCGCACAGCTGTGCCCCCTGGCGCAGGATCGTGCGGGCCATCTCCCGGTCGCGCCGGCCCAGCCCGCACGACGCGGCGAGATCGACCGGGCGACCGAGGGCGTCCTCGATTGCCGCCACCGCCGTGCGCAGCTCGTCCGTCGTGCGGCCCTCGTGCAGGAGCCCGGCGACGAACCGGGTGTCCGGGGGCAGGCGCAATGCCGACAGCCGCGCGTAGAACGCCGGGTCGAGCGGCGTGGGCTCGCCACCGGCGGCCAGTGGGGCGTGGACGAGTTCCAGGCGGTGATCGGACGGCCAGCGGGCGGCCAGGGCGTTGAGCAGCGTCACGACCGGGCCGGTGTCGCGCAACCGGAACAGCGCGGTGTGCCGCAGGTCGCCCATGCACAGGTGCAGGCCGAAGCGCGTGCCCTCCGGGGTGAGGCGCACCAGCGCGGCGACCGTCCGGGCGAGCCAGGCCGCGACGGCCCCGCGCACCGGGGCGGGACTCATCGCGACGAAGGCGAGCTCGGCGGGCATCTCGAGCTGGACGAGCACGTCGTCGCCTGCGTCATCGCGGATGCGGCTGATCTCCCGGGCGATGGCCTCGGAGAAGGGCCGCCGGTAGAGGAGCGGCCCTCGGGGGCCCATGGTGAACATCGACATGCCGAGCCCGGTCGGCAGGCCGATCTGGAAGATCAGGTCGCTGCGGCCGTGCGCCTGACGGGCCGCGTCGAACACCGGGCGCGCCGCGGCGTACGTCTCCGGGTAGCCGAAGTGCAGGGAGTCACCGCGCAGCCGGTGGCCGCGGCGGACCCGGAAGTTGAGGAGCCGGTCGTAGCCCGCGAAGTCCCCCTCGCGGTGGACCACCAGATCGGGGTGCTTGCGCAGGCTCTGCATGACCGAGGCGATCCAGTTGCGTCGATCACCGGTCTCGCCGTCGGGCAGCGTGGCGAGGTAGGGCCCGGCCAGTTCCAGCATCTCGTTCATCGCGTCGGCCGTCGTGTCTGCCGGGTAGCTTCCGACCATGTGCAGGGCCCGGTTGATCATGAACCGAGCGTGAGCAATGGCAAAGACTTCGTCAAGTCACGCCATGGAGTGACCTATCCCAAGGTCAAGTGCGGGTTGCGGCCAGCAGCGCTGCCACGAGCCGGATGTCGGTTGCGTCCTGTTCGGGATGCCACTGCACACCCACCACGAACGGACGCGCGTCGAGTTCCACGGCCTCGACAGTGCCGTCGCCCGCGCGGGCGGTGACGACCAGGCCGTCGGCGAGCCGGTCGAGCGCCTGGTGGTGGTGGCACTGCACCGCCACCGCGGTGCCGACCGCGGTGGCCACGCGGCCACCGGGGACCAGATCGACCATGGTGGTGGCGAAGACGCCGGGGGTGGGGTTGTGCCCGTCATGCCCGACGGCATCGGGCAGGTGCTGGACGAGGGTGCCGCCGAGGGCGACGTTGAGCATCTGCAAGCCGCGGCAGACCCCGAGCACCGGGATGTCACGCTCCAGCGCCCGCTGCAGCATCGCGATCTCGGCGGCGTCGCGCTCGGCCCGCGCGTCGCCGGTGTGGGGGTGGCGGTGCGCCCCGTACCGCTGCGGGTCGATGTCGGGACCTCCGGACAGCACGAGTGCGTCGATCCGGTCGACGGCCGCGGCCGCCTCCGGGCGCGGTGGCAGGAGCACGGGGATCCCGCCCGCGGCGAACACGATGTCGGAATACGTGCGGGGGAGGAGCACCGTGTCGTGGTTCCACACCCCGTACGCCGCACGCTCCCCGTAGGTGGTGAGCCCGACGACCGGACGGTCGGGGCGGTGAGGATCAGAGCCGTTCGAAGCCACGCCTGCGCTCCCAGTCGGTGACAGCCGCGTCGAAGGCGGCCAGCTCCACTCGTGCAGCGTTGGCGTAGTGATCGACAACTTCCTGGCCGAACGCCGCGAGGGCCACCTTGGACCTGGCGAAGAGATCGGCCGCTTCCCGAAGCGTACCGGGCACTCGTGGGGCATCGGAGGTGTAGGCGTTGCCGACGAGCTCCGGCTCGAGCGGCAGCTCGTTCTCGATGCCGTGCAGCCCTGCCGCGATCAGAGCGGCGACCCCCAGGTAGGGGTTCATGTCACCGCCGGGCACGCGGTTCTCCACCCGTAGCGACGGGCCGTGCCCGACGACGCGCAGCGCGCAGGTGCGGTTGTCCATGCCCCAGGCGACGGCCGTGGGCGCGAACGAGCCATCGGCGTAGCGCTTGTAGGAGTTGATGTTGGGTGCGAACAGGTAGGTGAGCTCGCGCAGGCATGCCTGCTGCCCCGCGATGAACTGCGCGAACAGCGGGGAGAAGCCGTGCTGTTCGCCCCCGGGGAAGACCGGTCCGTCCTCCCCACGCAGCGAGATGTGGATGTGGCAGGAGTTGCCCTCCCGCTCGTCGTACTTCGCCATGAAGGTGAGCGCCATGCCCGCCTGGTCGGCGATCTCCTTGGCGCCCGTCTTGTAGATCGAGTGGTTGTCGCAGGTGGTGAGCGCGTCGGAGTAGCGGAAGGCGATCTCGTGCTGGCCGAGGTTGCATTCGCCCTTCGCCGACTCGACGACCATGCCCGCGCCCGCCATCCCGTTGCGGATCCGGCGCAGCAGCGGCTCGACCCGCGCCGTGCCGAGCATCGAGTAGTCGACGTTGTACTGGTTCGCCGGCTCGAGCTGCTGGTAGCCCTTGCGCCACGCCGTGTCGAACGAGTCGGCGAAGAGCATGAACTCCAGCTCGGTGCCCACGTCGGCCCGCAGACCGCGCTCGGCGAGCCGCTCCAGCTGGGCACGCAGGATCTGTCGCGGTGACGCGACCACGGGCGATCCGTCGGCCCACTGCGCGTCACAGAGCACGAGCGCGGTTGCCTCGTGCCACGGGACGTGCCGCAGCGTCGCGAGGTCGGGCTTCAGCACGAAGTCGCCGTAACCGCGCTCCCAGCTCGACATCGAGTAGCCGCCGACGGTGTTCATCTCGACGTCGACGGCCAGCAGGTAGTTGCAGGCCTCCGCGGCGTGCGGCACGACCTCGCCGAGGAAATATGTGGCCGCGCAGCGTTTGCCCTGCAGCCGGCCCTGCATATCGGTGAACGCCACGAGCACGGTGTCGATCGACCCGTCGTCCACCGCGACGCGCAACTGGTCGAGCGTGAGCATGCCACGTGGTCTCATGTGATCGAGGATTTCACGGTGCGTCGGTCTCCAGCTCCCGTTCGCCGATCGCCGGCTCCTGCTCGGTGCCCACTTCGCGTACGGGTCCGGTGAACCAGCGGCGCGCCGAGAGCAGGTACCAGCCGCCGAACAGGAGCAGCGCCCCGCCCACGGTGAGCGGCGCGTAGTTGACCACGTTCCAGTCGAAGTCGGCGGCGCCCGGAATGCCCTTGGGGGAGACCGGCATCAGGAAGAGCAGGCAGACGATGGCGATCCAGGCGACCGC
>NZ_BAAAUS010000028.1:0-98759 GCF_039534065.1 Pseudonocardia yunnanensis
ACCAACCCAGGGGGTCAACTTTCCCGAACCGAACGGGGGTCAGTTTTCGCGAACCGTTGACAGCTGGGTGGCGTCGGATTCGAGCGTTGGTGGTGGGGTGTGTTCGAGGACGCGGTGGTCGGTGTCGAGGTGCAGGGTGGTGCCGGCTGGCCAGGGTCCGTTGAGGATGGCGGTGATGGGGTAGGGGCGGGCGGCGGCGAGTGCAGCGTGCAACCGGTGCCGCGCGGGTGTGGTGGAGGGCGCGGGGACGAGCAGCAGCCCGGCCGCACCTACGGCTCGCCCCGGGTCCACGCCGAGCTCCGCCGCCAGCACGGCCTGCGCATCGGCCGGGCCCGGGTGGTCCGGCTGATGCGCACCCGCGGCCTGACCGGCGCCACTGCCAACGCCGCCACCGGCCCAGCACCATCCGCGACCCACACGCCATCCCGGCCCCCGACCTGGTCGAACGCGACTTCACCGCCGCCGAGCCCGACCAGCTGTGGGTCTCCGACATCACCCAGCACCTCACCGACGAGGGCTGGGCCTACTGCGCGGTCATCCTCGACGTCTACTCCCGCTCCCGCCGGGTCATCGGCTACTCGATCGCCGAGCACGCCCGCACCGAGCTGATCACCAACGCCTTGACCATGGCCTGCCAGCGCCGCCACCCCACCCCGGGACGCATCGTGTTCCACTCCGACCACGGCGCCCACTACACCTCTTGGGCCTTCACCACCCAGCTCGCCGCCGCCGGCCTACACGCCTCCATGGGCACCGTCGGAGAGCGCTACGACAACGCCCTGGCCGAGAGCTTCTTCGCCACCCTGCAAACCGAACTGCTCGACCGCCGGCCCTGGCACCACCGCCACCACCTCGAACAAGCGATCTTCGAGTGGATCGAAACCTGGTACAACCCCCGCCGCCGCCACTCCGCCCTGGACTACCACTCACCCAACGACTACGAACAAGCCCACACCCAGGCCGCACCCGCGGCCTGACACACCCACGTGTCCACGAAACCCGAGCAAGCCCATCTGCACCAGGGCGCGCATGTGGGTGCGGTGGGTGTCGTAGAAGGCGATGCTGCCCTCCAGGTACCCCGCGCAAGGCCTGCCAAGGCCGACGTGGCGCCGTCGCTGTGCGGGCGCACCGCCGCGCCACCGGTGGCGTAGATCCGTACGTCGAGAGACGTACGAGTGTCGGTGTCTCGCGGCGGATCCGGGACCGACCCGGTGCTCGGCCTCGCGACCCTCGTGACCGGCCTTCTGACGGCCGCGGTGACCTGGTCGCTGCGGTCAGCTCGCGGGTGATCGACGAGCAGGCGGCCGAGAACGAGACACGGCTCGCGGCCCGCCAACGCCGCGCGGTCGCTGCACGGTTGCGCGGTTCCTCGGCCCGGGCAGCACGAAGGTCCCGCATGTTCGCGAGCAGAACCGGTACGCCCGCCACGGCGGACAACGCGGCCGCCGCGATGCTGACGAAGTCCCAGTTGAGGTCGTGCCAAAGTCCATAGACGAGCAGAAACATAACCGCAGCCGCGATGAGCACTACGGATACCCATCCGTCAGCCACCATCCATTCAAGGCGGCGCGCTCCCTTCGAGCGGCTGATGGCTACGCCGGCGGCAAAGGTTGCAAACACCATGAGAAATACGATCGAGAAGAACGTCAGCTGACAGGCGTCGTGCCACAGGCCAACCCAAACCCCGATCAGGTAGACGATCGCGGCGGCGACAAGGTTCGCGAGCACGTTGACCCCGACATCGCGGGCAAACCTCTGCACGTCTGGTGATCATGCCCGCCCGGTGTTCGGTCCTCCCCGTTGCCCCGGATCGGCCACGGCGGACTTACGTCGATGCGAGCGGCGAGCCGACAGGCGCTCCTCCGAACCGATCCGCAGTGGCCCGACCACCGGCAGATCTTACCGAGCGTTGCTCTGATTGTTCGAGGACTTACGTCCGATTGCGTAGCGTGGGCTTATGTCGAGGAATTGCTCCGGCCCGTCATCGAACGACACCCCTGATCCTTTGGTGAATCGGTGGATCCCACGGTTGGGTGCGCTGGTGGTACTCGGCGTGCTGTTGGTCACCCTGCCGAGTTTTCACCTGAAGGCCAACACCATGAAAGCCGTGGGTGGAGGGCCTTCAATGCTGAACCCGGTGGGCTGTTCTAAGGCTCCATCGTCGGTAATGGACATGCTCGGTGTCCTGGATGGGCAGCCGCCCATACCGCATCGGGGTGTCCGAGCCTGCGGATAGGAGGGTGATTGAACTGTGGGACGAAGAGGGAACCGGCCGTTTGTGGCCAGGTGTGCTGGCCTTTCCTCTCGGCTCTTTCCGGCCAGCGTCAGGAGGTCGATTCTCGCGCTGCTGGTTAGCTGTAGGTTATCAAGTTGTGTGCTCGGTAAAAATCGGGTATGCGGCCGGGGTGCATGGGTCGATTTCGCCGCGGCTTCATAGATCGTGTGTTGAGCGGAGCCCTTCACGCTACCCTCGGGGGTCGGTAGCGTGGGCCGAGCGGGTATCCATCGGAGTGCGAAGAACGGCCCCGACCTGCTCAAACCGGTCAGGTCGGACATAGTGTCCGTCATATTTGATCTGCGCTGAACACGAATTGCCTGCAGAGTTGTGCGCTGTTCCGTGACGCAGTCGATGCTGTGGTGCAAAAATACGATTGGAGAGCTATGTCCTCATCGGTGTCCGGGGCGGCCGGTCCGAACTTTCCAGATCGTTCGGCCGGTTACGTGATGCGCAAGCTGCCGTACATCACGTTGTTGTTCTGGATTGTGAAGATTGTTGCCGTCACCTTGGGGGAGACTGCGGGAGACCTGTTCGGGATCACGATCGGGGTCGGCTATGTCGCGACCGCGCTGATCTTTCTCGCGTTCTTCCTGATCGTTCTGACTCTCCAGATCAGGGCCCAGCGGTTCAGGCCGGCGCTCTTCTGGGCAGTGGTCTTGGGTACCAGCTTGGTAGGTACCGAGGTCTCGGACTTCCTGGACCGCGGTCCCGGTGACTCCAGTGCTCCTAACGGTGTCGGTTACGGATGGGGCGCACTCATCCTTGCGACGCTGCTGGCGATCATCTTCGTGGTGTGGTGGCGGACTGGGCAGACCTACGACGTGGAGAACATCGCGAGCCGCAAGGGGGAGATCCTCTACTGGATCGCGATCCTGGTGTCGAACACCCTGGGCACCGCTAGTGGCGACTGGCTGTCTGATGACACCGGCCTCGGGTTCCGCAACGCCTTCCTTGTCATCGCCGGGATCCTGCTGGTGATCGTCGCCGCCCACTACTTGACGAACATCAACACCATGCTGTTGTTCTGGTTGGCGTTCATCCTGACCCGCCCGCTGGGGGCGGCCGGTGGCGACTCGTTGATCAAGCCGGTCGACGAGGGTGGTCTCGGCTGGGGCACATTGTGGGGGTCGGTCGCGCTGTTCGCTCTGCTCGTCGTGTTGGTCGCCTGCCAGGCGGTCCAGGTCGGCCGCACGCCGCTGAAGCCTTTGCCGTACCCGATCAATCGGCGTACCGGCGAACCGCAGCAGCCGAGCGGCGGCGTGGTCGCTTCGACGACGGAACCGGGTGCCGGCGACGTCGGTGCGGCGAGTGCGTCTGATCGCCGCGTCGGTAGTCGCGAGCAGAAGGACTGACGACTGCCGCGGCAGGGACCGGTCCGGTGCCGCTGGCTAACACGGCGCCGGGCGGATCGTCGCCCCGCGCTGCTCCCAGGCCGAGCTGCATAAGCGCAACGGTCGGCGACATTGCCACAGCCGTCCGGGCGAGCTGCAGCCCTGCGACATCAACCCCGGAACAAAGTCGGGAAGGTCCTCGCTCGACTTGGTCCGACAAGCCGATTCCAAGGCAGCGTGGAGCAGGTCGAGGTGGACGTCGGTGCTGCGCTCGTAGCAGGTGCGCAGGCGCTTGAAAGCGGTGGACCATGCGAAGGCCGTTCGACGACCCAGGACCTTGCCCAGTCTGGAGCCTGTGGGTGCCGAGAACCCTGTCCTGTCATGCGACCTCGCGTCGGCGGTGCTGGATGTTGCGGCTGGCGGGTGGGGGAGCGACCTGTCGGACCTAACCCGACCGGGACCTGGGCGACAAAGCAGGCCCGCCTGCCCGCAGTCTCGACCTCCTCGACTCAGCCCACTTCACTGTGATTGGTCTGGCCGGCTCTGCGGTCGCCGAGGCCCTCACCGACCATTCCATCCCAGGGGCCGAGCGACAGCCCGTACTGCGCGAGCGGGCGATCGACGCTCCCCCCGCTCGTCCGTGGTGCAGGGCGGCGACTTCCAGCTCACGACGTGGGTATCCGAGTGGCCGACCCCGTTCCCGTCACTCGTCCAGCTCCTGCACACCGGAGGCAGCGGGAACTACGGCAAGTACTCCAACCCACAGGTCGATGCGCTGCTCGACGACGCCGTCGCCACCACCGACAAGGATCGGCAGGTCCAGGACTACAAACAGGTCGAGGACATCGCAGGAAAGGATCTCGCCATCGGCTGGTATAGCCGGGCCTACACCGGCCTGCTGACCCGCACGAACGTCAAGGGCATCGTTCTCGACGTCCCGACCGGCCCGCAGATGTGGGCATACGCCTGGTTGTCCAAGTAGTCCGGCCGTGGCATCGGACCCCGGCGGATCCGATTCTGCAGTAACCGCTGAGCCCACATGAGCTTCAGTGTGTCGTCGGCGCCCATCGTCACCCTGGCGACGGGCGCCGACGTCCCAGGTCCGGCTGTGGGTGCCGAGAACTCGGTCACGTTATGCGACCTGCAGATACTCGTGTACGAGACCACCGAGGCGGTCTCGTCGCAGCGGCCGAACGGTCGCTCCGGAGGGCGGGGGAGTGTGGCGGGCGGGCGGGAGCGGGGAGCACCAGGGCACCGGTGGGATGGGCGGTGATCCCGGCGATGCGGACGCGGCGGGTGCCGTGCTCGATCACGACCAGGATGTAGAGGCGACGGGGGAGGACGGTGTCGACATGGGCGAAGTCGACGGCTAGGACCGCGTGGGCCTGCGTCGCCAGGAACTGGCGCCAGGTCGGGCCGGACCGCAGGGGAGCGGGATCGATGCCTCCGCCCTTCAGGATTCTGCACACGGTCGAGGTAGCGACTCGGTGGCCGAGTCCGACGAGCTCACCGTGGACACGTCGGTAGCCCCAGGTCGGGTTCTCGCGGGCCATCTGCAGCGCCAGGGCCTGGATTCGCTGCGGGGTGGGTGGGCGGCCCGGTTGGCGTTTTGGGTAGGTCCAGCGGCGGGCGACGAGGCCGGCGTCGTGCCAGCGCAGCAGGGTTCCGGGCGACACCAGCCGTGGCCGGCGCAGCTGCGTGGGCAGGAGCCTGCCCAGTGCGCTGAGGAGAGCGCGGTCATCCCACGTCAGCGCCGGGCGCGGATTGCGTCGTCGATGTACGGCGACCTCGTAACGGTGGACCAGGATCTCGACGTCTTTCTCTGCGTCGGGTCGGGCGAGCAGCGCCAGTCAGCACGCGGGCGAGCATCAGGTACGTGAGTCGGAATGCCACAGCAGGCGATCATGCTGGCCGGAGTTCGGGCTGTGGCTGCGGGCGTCGCTGGTTGCGAAAGTGCTGATCAGACGCCGTGACACGGTTCTCGGCACCCACACACACCCTCAACTCGTACAACGCACCCGC
This sequence comes from Pseudonocardia yunnanensis, assembly GCF_039534065.1. Classification (NCBI taxonomy): domain Bacteria; kingdom Bacillati; phylum Actinomycetota; class Actinomycetes; order Pseudonocardiales; family Pseudonocardiaceae; genus Pseudonocardia; species Pseudonocardia yunnanensis. Next base: position 5,632 of record NZ_BAAAUS010000028.1, read on the forward strand.
GAACCGCTCGACACAACGCGCATGCTCGCCGTCGATCCGCACGGGCTCCCCGTAGCCCCGATCCTCGCAGCTGTCTCCGATGGGCGAATCATCAAATTCGTCGACAATGCAGCACTGACTAATGTACCTCCGCCGAGGCGACTACCGGCCGACATGAACCGAGCGCCGTTGCAGTGCTAGTCCGACTACTTGACAACCGCCTGCCATGCGAGATATTGCGGACCGATCGGTCCAGCCGATTCCTTCCGAAATGCCCGAATAGTGGCCGCTTTGCCGGGGTCGTACCACGAATCACGGCCTGAAAGTGGACCGGCTGGTCTGGCCTGGTTAGCATGCGATCGATGCCTAGAGATGATGCCGGGGAGGACACCCCGCTGCGGACTCACCGCGTCGATCAGGCAAAGGAACTCGTCCCGCACTGAAAGAAGAAATTCACCATGAAGACACCGCTGCAGAAGGTCGCCATCATCACTGGAGCCTCGCAGGGCATCGGCTCCGCCCTGGTCGACGCCTACCGCAAGCGCGGCTACGCAATCGTCGCCAACTCGCGCTCTATCACGCCCGCCGACGACCAGCACGTCCTGACCGTCCAGGGCGACATAGCCGACCCAGCCACCGCCGAACGCGTCGTCGCTGCTGCGATCGACCGCTACGGCCACGTCGACACCCTCGTCAACAACGCGGGGATCTTCTTCGCCAAGCCCTTTACCGAATACACCCTGGATGACTACGCCGCCTTCACAGGCACCAACCTCGCCGGCTTTTTCCGCATCACCCAACTCGCCGTCGAGCAGATGCTCGCCCAGGGCAGCGGCCACATTGTCAACATCACCGCCAGCATTGTCGACAACGCCGACGCCCGCGTGCCCTCCGTGTTGGCAGCGCTGACCAAGGGCGGGCTGCAGTACGCCACGAAGTCCCTGGCGATCGAGTACGCCGCCCGGGGCATCCGCACTAATGCCGTGTCTCCCGGCACGACCAATACCCCTATGCACCCGCGCGAGGCCCACGACACCCTCGCCGCTCTCCAGCCGGTCGGCCGGTTGGGCGAGCTGAGCGATGTCGTGGACGCGGTGATGTACCTGGAGAGCGCCTCGTTCGTCACCGGGGAGATCCTCCATGTTGATGGCGGCATGAGCGCAGGCCACTGAAATGGGAACAGAAGCAAGGGGCAGCAAGAACGACACGGAAGCGATCCTGCATGGCGTTCTCGACCGGATGGTCATGGAAGAAAGTGACTTTGTCGTGGTTGGTGGCGGGACAGCCGGATGTGTCCTGGCCAACCGGCTCTCCGAGGACCCGACGGTGAGGGTGATGCTGCTGGAGGCCGGCACCGCGGACGCCCCTCCCGCCGTGTCGGACCCGGGTTCCTGGTTGCGGCTGGCTGGTACGGAGGTCGACTGGGCGTTCTCCACGACTCCGCAGAAGCAGACCGAAGGCGCTGTGCATCCCGTTCCACGGGGAAAGGTCCTCGGGGGATCGAGCAGTATCAACGGAATGATGCACATCCGCGGCCACGCTCTCAGTTACGACGCCTGGGAGAAGGGCGGCGCGACGGGGTGGGGTTATCAGGAGCTGCTGCCGTTTCTGAAGCGCAGCGAGACCGCGCCGGGATGCGATTCCGCCTATCGGGGAACCAGCGGACCGATGATCGCGGCGCCTGCCTACGACACCCACCCGCTGTTCGACGCCCTTCTGGACGCCGCGATCGAAACGGGTCATGCCTACCACCACGACCTCAATGGGGCTGACGGCGAGGGTTCGTCGTGGACCGAAGTGAATGTCGTCGGCAGGAAGCGCCAGTCCGCCGCCGACGCCTATCTGCGCCCGACCCTGCACCGCCGCAATCTCACCGTGGTCGACCGCGCAGTCGCCCGCAGGCTCGTCCTCGACGGGCAGCGGTGCCGCGGTGTCGTCTACATCAGGGATGGCGAGGAGCATACGGTCGAGGCGCAGCGTGAGGTCGTCCTCACCGCCGGTGCGTTCGGCTCGGCACAGCTGCTGATGGTGTCGGGGGTGGGTCCGGCCGAGCAGCTGCGCGAGGTCGGCGTCAAGGTGCGGGCGGACCTTCCCGGTGTGGGCGAGAACCTGCACGACCACCCGCTCGTCGCCCTTGCGTACACGGCGCGTCAGCCGGTTGAGAGGGGCTTCTTCCGCAAGCCGAACGTCCTGTTCAGCAGCGGCCTTTCCGACCAGCCCGATCTGCAGATGATCTTTCTCGACAGCCCCCTCTATCCGCGCCTGCGGCCGGGAGAGGAGAGCGGCTACTCGGTACGCGTGGCGCTGATGACCCCGTTCAGCCGCGGCTCGCTCCGCCTGGCCGACGCGGACCCCGGCACGGCGCCGCTCATCGACCCGAACTACCTGGCCGACGAGCGCGACCTCGACCGCCTCGTCGTCGGCCTGCAACGGGCCAGGGAACTCGGCGGGGCGAGGTCCCTCGACGGCTGGCGGGAACGCGAGGCCGCCCCCGGCGCTGCCGCACGCAGCGACTCCGACCTGCGCGACCACATTCGACGGAGTCTGTCCACCTACCACCACTTCGTGGGCACCTGCCGCATCGGTACGGACACACATGCGGTCGTGGCGCCGGATCTACGGGTGCGCGGCATCGAGAACCTCCGCATAGCCGACGCGTCCGTCATACCCTCGATCGTCTCGGGCAACACGAACGCCACCGTGCTCGCCATCGCCGAGCGGGCGGCCACCTTCCTGACGTCAGGAAGCCCCGTCAACCACCGGTGAAGCCACACGGGCCCTCGTCACGGTCCCCCTGAACCAGCGGGCTGTCGCAGCGTACGTACCGGCCTCAGGCCTCGAAGTCGGTACTGCGGGCCGTCGCTTCCCATTGTCTGAACTCGGCCCGGGCAGCCTCCAATTGGGGGCCGATCACGTCCGCGGCATCGCTGCCGAGCGGCTCGGTGCGCCCTGTCGCACCTGTCGCTCTGTCACTTGACGCGTGTTGACCTGCCAAACGGGTGTGACAGTCGAGTGGCAGTCAGGAGTGACAGCAAGTCTCCACACTCTCTTACCGACAGGGTCACTGATGAGGCTGAAACAGGGGGGCTGCCTGTTTCAGCGTCTTTCTCCTGGTGGCAAGCGGAGCACTGAGTGACAAACTGAGCGACGATCGCCGGGGAAATGAGAAGCCCTCCTTGGACGTCCACGGACGTTCGGACTGAGTCTGATCTGGCCTTTCACCAGGTCTTTCGTCATGATCGGGTGCCTAGGGGTCAAAAGGGTCGCAGGTTCAGATCCTGTCGTCCCGACGGCACGATGGGACGACCACCGAGGGCCTGGCGTGATCGCGGTCGGTTCACGGGGCGAGTTGATCACCAGCCCCGGCCCCTCGGGCAGAACACCGAGCCCGCGGCGACGATTCCGGGCCGACGCCCGCTGCGAACACCTACGACAGCCGCGAGCGCGCGGACGACTCTCGCCCTTCCGAGCCTGCGCAGACCTTTGCTGTTCTCGTCGCAACCGACCAGGACACAGGTCTGTCGGCGTGACCCCGCCTGTACCCTCTTTGATGCTGCTCTCAAATGCTGAGTTGTTCATCACGGCGAATCCCTCGACGGCGGCGAGGTATCCGGAGTAGTCGGGCCGTCCCGTGCGTGAGGAGCCATGGATCTAGCGGATGCACCGTCGCCCCCGCACGCGGCTAGGAGAGCGCCGAGGGCAAGGGCAAGAAGCAGGCGCCGGAAATTTACCCCACCGCCTTCCCGTTTCGTCCGGTTCCCGTGGCAGGAAAATCAGGTGCCGGCCTCTTCGGACGACCGCGCCGGTGGACGAAGTCGCCCGGCCCGGGGTGTCGATGGACGTCGTGCGCCGGGTGACGTTGTGTGAGAACGGGCCGAGCTTGATCCCGAACGACCGGCGGCCGGGCCGGGTGACCGTGACGTAGAGAGGGGCGAGCCGGAAGGCCCTCACCGGCAGCCCAGGCCGACCACGACCGGCGCCGAGCCGCCGGTGACGGCCATCCTGCCGCGTCGCGGCACCTGTTCAACCGAATCCTCGGCCGGCTGAAGCCACAGTGGCGAGCCGATCATTTTTGATGCGGCGGTGGGTGACGACGCGGCTTTGGTCGGAGGCTCTGGTGACCGGGGCCGAGTCGGCGTGGGCACGCAGCTTTCGGGCGTCGGCGAACCGGGTGCAGTCATCGCCGATTTCGCCGAGCAGCCGGGCGCCGGCGAGGCCACCGAGGCAGACGCAACGCCGGCCACACACCTGGCTTGGGTACGAACACGATCCCGACGGCGCAACCGATCACCGCAGGCTTGACCTGCGAGAAGCGCCGAGCGGTCGACAGAAGCGGCGCGACCGGTCCGACAGCGAGTCGTTCAGAGTCGGACATCGTCCACAGCAAACACGCCGAGATCATAATAGACCGGGATCTCAATGGTTTTTGGTGTAGTAGGAAGGCGCGGGCACTCTTGCCCGGATTGCGAATTTTTCGGCACGGGGCACATGCACCAACACTGGGTGTCGGCAGCGGCCAGGGGTTGGCACGGGGGCGATCTGCGTTCCGTCGGTGCAGCATCATTGTATTGCCGCCCTCTCAGCTGTAAAACTGAGATATAAGGCTCCGGAGGTGCGGAGATTATGAAGTCAGCTGGGTATATGGGTCAGATGCGCTCCGACTTGATGTGAGGCCGTTGTGTGAGCACGCCAAGGCTCGAAGGTTCAATCCCCGGAGCGATGCGTGTGGGCGTCGGCTGCCTACTATTCGATGTCAAATCCTCAAGGGGTTTCGATGAGTTCAGTCCGGCCCTACCGTCATGCCGTCGTTATTGGTGCATCCATCGGCGGTCTGTGCGCGGCGCGAGTGCTGAGCGATGTTGCCGAGCGTGTCACGCTGGTCGATCGCGACGAGCTCCCGGTCGAACCGATCGCGCGCCGTGGTGTTCCGCAGAGCCGGCACCTTCACCTTTTACTTGCCCGGGGGCGCAGCGCGCTTGAGGAGCTCTTCCCGGGGCTCAGTGATGAGCTGATCGCTGCGGGTGTGTCCGCAATCGACCTCCAGTCTGACTTTCGCTGGCATCTCGACGGCTACCTGGTGCGGCCCGAGCCGTCTGGTCTGATCGGGCTGGCGGTCAGTCGCCCTCTCCTGGAACTTGCCATCCGGTCCCGGGTCGAGGCGCTGCTCGGTGTGACGATCGCCGACCGCTGCGAAGTGACGGGTCTGGCGACCTCGCCCGACCGCGCCCGCCTCACCGGGGTGCGCACCCGGAACCGGGCCGACGACAAAGCGGAGTCGACGATCGACGCTGACCTTGTGGTGGACGCCGCCGGTCGTGGCACGCGCACCCCGGTGTGGCTGGAGGGACTCGGGTACACCCGTGTCCCGGAGGAACGGTTGGGTATCCAGGTCGCCTTCATCTCTCGAACCTATCGGCGGGAGCCCCACTATCTCGACGGGCACATCGGTGAAACCTTCAGTCCCTATCCCGGCCGCCAGCTAGGTGGTGTCGCGATGGCGCAGGAGGGTGATCGATTCATAGTCACGCTCGCCATCCGTGGAGAGGAGAAGCTACAGATCGGCAGGGCGGCGATGGCCGACTACGCCGACAGCTTCTCCCCGGGCATCGCGGAGGTCATCCGTACGGGAAAACCGTTGAGCGAACCCGCGCAGATGCGCTTCCCGGCGAGCATTCGCAGGCGCTTCGAGCAGCTGGACCGGTTCCCGGAGGGCTACCTCGTCATCGCCGACGCACTGTGCAGTTTCAATCCCCGCTACGCCCAAGGGATGACCGTCGCAGCACTCGAGGCCCTGTTGCTGAGCCGCCTGATTCGCGAAGGCGGCCATGAGCTGCATCTAAGGTTTTTCGCTGCCGCGGCAGCGCTTCTCGACACCCCATGGGACCTGATGGTCAGCGGCCCGAACGTCGAGGGCGAGCGCACCGAGGAGATGTTGGCGATGGACCAGTACCTCGAGCGATACCGTGCGGCCGCCGCGAAGGACGCTGTACTCGGCACCGAGCTGATCCGTGTAATCAACATGCTCGACGAGCCGAGCCGGCTGTTTGCCCCCGACCTGGCGGAGCGGGTGAACCGCACGGCACGTCCGTGCTCAAGGTGAGCTCCACGACCTTGCTCGTGGTGGTGATCATCGGCAGCGTGTCCTTCGGGTCTTCATCGTGCTCGCCGCTCTCTGGTCGGACCGGGTGGGCCGCAAGCCGGTGTATCTCGTGGGGTCAGGGCTGTTGGTGGTATGGCCGGTGCCGTTCATCCTGCTGGTCGACACCGGCTCGACTGCTCTGATTCTCGTGGCCGCGCTCGTTCTGGGATCGGGCTCGGCGCCTCCTTCGGCCCGCAGGCGACATTGTTCGCCGAGATGTTCGAGCCGCAGCACCGCTACAGCGGCGCCGCCTTCGCCTTCGCCGTGGGGGCGGTGCTCGGCGGGGGCTTTGCCCCGCTGGTGGCCACCGCGCTGCAGACCTCTACCGGCACGTCGCTCTCGGTGTCGCTACATATGGTGGGCACGGCCAACATGTCCGGCGTGACGCTGTTTCCCGATCCACTCGGTGATCGGATCCCTGACCCGGACCGTGTCCCGGCCGCGGATGCTCGCGGCTCGCCACTCCCCAGCAGTCGGTCGGTCACTCTCGTTTGCCGCAGCGCTCCCTGGACGCATGCCGGGTGCCACCTCCGATGAGCCTCAGACTGTCCGGGGTACCGCTCGGGATGGTCTGCTCGACCGTGTCCGGCCTGCGACTGTCAGGCCCGCGCAGTGGTGTCGGCGGGCTCGCGTCCCGCGCCCCATGGGCTGGCCTCAGTCAGGCCCTCGTCGGCCTCCAGGGGATCCTGCACGCCTCGGCCTCGGTCTTGGGTTGCTCTCGTTCACGTCCTGCGGCAGTACCGGTTCTTGGCACGCGGGCACGATGGTGGCGAACGGCGCCTTCTGCGCGAAGGCTAATCATGACGCTGTTGTCACGTTCGCTGCCGCGCCGACGGCCGGCTCCACATGAGCAGGGACACAGTCAACTCGACTGCTGCCCGAATTGCGAAGCCTCAGGCACGGGGCACCTGCAGAAGCCCACGGGAGCGGGGAGCAACCAGGGGTTCGCACTGGAGCGATCGCGGTTTCAGCGGAACAACATCGTCCGTGTCGGCATCCCTAACCAGAGGGTTGGCTCCGTCATCGCTCGACCCCGACCGCCAGTCCCGCGAGCCCCAATCCCGTGCCCCTTTCGACCCCGACGCGGCGGCCCCCCACTTATTCATGTACTGAAATCTTGGAGGTCTCCATGGCGCAGCCTCGTGATGTGCTCATCAAGAACGCACTGGTTCGTACTGTCGCTGAACGCAGTTCTGTTCATGATGTTGTATTGCTTGGATTGAGGGTCATAACGCCTGCATGACTCACCGCGTGAAAGGGGCTCCGGATTGTCAACGGATTTTTTGATCCGCCCGCGCAAAATCCGAGCGAGCAAGTTCCGCGCTTCCCATGTCTGGCGCGATGGTGGTCCGATTTCTGACCTGCGGCGCTGGCGTGATGAATTGCGGGAGTCGCTTGCGATCAAGGCGTATCGGGCCGACGGCGGAGCTGCCTGGATCAGTTACGCCGATTTCGCCCACTGTGTGGAGCGGTTCGCGGGTGCCTTGTACGAATTGGGTGTGCGGCCGGGCCACGTTGTGGCGTGCCAGCTACCGAACTGGTGGCAGGCGGAGGTGTTGCTGTTGGCGGCTGCGCGGCTGGACGCGGTGGTTGCGCCGATCATGACGGCAATCCGCCCGCGGGAGTTGGAGCGGATGCTGCGCCGGTTAGGCGCAAGCGTCTGTGTCACAGTGGATGAGTGGCACAGCTTCCCTCATGCTGCAGCGTTGAGGGAGATCGCCGCGCGGCTCCCTGAGCTGCGTCATCGGGTGGTGATCGGGAGCACGGTTGATGGGGAGATCGAGTTTAGTTCGTTCTTCGAGGAGACGCCGTGGGAGGAGCGTCATCCCGTGGCGTTGGACGACGCACGGGAGGATCCGGATCGGGTCTTCATGGTCCTGTTCACGTCCGGTACCTCGGGAGAGCCGAAAGGTGCGCTGCACACAAAGAACACCTGGTACTCGTGTACATCGGGGATGGTTGAGCCGTTAGGGATCACATCCACGGATGTGATCTTCACTCCACACTCTCTGATGCACGCGGCCGGGCAGTTCTTCTCCAAGATGTCGTTGCTCACCGGTGCGAGCATCGTCCTGCTGGATGATTGGTCGGGCGAGCGGGGCCTGAAGGTGCTGGCCGACAGCGGCACGACGCAATTCATGAGCGCGCCCTCGTTCATCTACGACATGATCGCGGCCACCGCTGGGGCGCGGCCGGTTCTCCCAGCGCTGCGTGTGGTTGGGTCCGGTGTCACGACCATACCGAAGCCCCTGGTCGCGGAGGTGCCGGAGGTGTTCGGTGTGACCTTGCGGGCGATCTGGGCCATGACCGAGGTTGGAGGCTGCACGGTCACCCGCAACGATGATCCGCCGGACTGGGCGGCACACAGCGACGGGCGGCCCACGACCGCGGTGGAACTCGACTTGCGCCCCGAGGCCGCGATCAGCAAGGACCAGCCTGCCCAGCTGTTCGTACGCGGTGGCTCCGTGTGCCTGGCGACGGTGGGCCGAGACTCGGGAGCGCTGACCATCATCGCCGATCACGACGAGGGCTGGTACGACACCGGCGACCTCGCCATCTCGGACGGGCGCGGCGGGATCCGGCTCATGGGCCGCGCCGGCGACCGCATCGGTGGGATGTTCATGATCCCGGTCAACGACGTCGAATCCGAGCTGCTCAAACATCCCGCCGTGTCCGATGTCGCCATAGTCGGCTATCCGGACGAGCAGGCCGGGGAGCTGGCATGTGCAGTGATCGTCCCGTCCACCAGGCCTCCTGTCACCCTGGACGAGCTGCGCAAGTACCTCGCCGGCAAGGGCATGACCGAGTGGTACCTGCCTGCTCGTGTCGAGTATCTCGAGGCCCTACCCCGCAACGATAACGGCAAGGTGCGCAAGGAGTTGCTCAGGCGTTTGCTCCTGGACGCCACCACCCCGACGTGAGAAGACTCAACGCGATTGGCCAGAGGCCGATCGGTGTGCCATTAGCTCCGGTACGACTATCCGACCCTGTGACAATGAATGGAACGAAGATGTCGCGTGAAGTAGTAGGAAAGATCAAATACGAGTATGATGTGACGACAACTGTCTTGCTCGGCGTCGACTTTCAACTCGCGTTCGGGGAGAGCAGTTGGGAGCCCGTCCCGGGTGCCGCTGCTGCGGTTGACAACTTCCGGGCTGCCGCAACCGCCTGGAGAGCGGCGGGCGGGACCGTCGTCCACCTGGTCACTACATTCACCGAGGATCGCCGGCCCACTGGGAGGGCCACGGATTTCGCGCCGGACGCTGCCGATGCTCTCGCAGTGAACGAGCCTATGGCAGCCAGCTATCCGGATGTGATCATGAGCGATGAACTGGTGATCGCTAAAACCAGCTTCTCTGGCGTGTTATCGAGTGACCTTGTGGCTCGACTGCATACCGATGGAGTCGACTCGGTCGTGCTCGGAGGACTCACGACCCCGATTTGTGTCCAGACGACAGCGGACAACCTCTCGATGTCAGGCTTCAAGGTGACAGTGCTCTCCGACGCTTGTGCATCACAGGCGATTGGCAGGTTGTCGGCTACGGAGGCGCACAACGCCGCGATCGAACGGCTGGCCTACCTGTTTACGGCTGTCGCAACAACGGCGGACTTCGTCGTTGAGGTCGCACTCGACTTCAAGAAGCATCTCGTTAACTGATCAACGTCGCTACGGACCCATGGGTGATCCACGATGGCCCAGTTGCAGAAGGATCGGCGTCGATTGTCCCCGCTACAGCGAATGGCAGACGCTCACGCCGACGCGGTCGCCGCCCACGTTCGCCGCGTCGCACGCTGCGAACGACTCGGGCTCGACGTCGCGATCGTTTCTGAACTTCGGATCGGCGTGTCGCCCTCGCGGGCGCAGTTTAAGCATTTCCTCGCCGAGATCGCTCGCTAACTTAGTTAGAATCTGGCTGTACGTGGTCCGCGCCAACACCCGTACCAGAACATGGGGAGACGACGCATGACTGATCAGCACTACGACGCGATTGTGATAGGGACCAGCCAGGGCGGCCGGTTCCTGCCCGTCGAGCTGGCGAAGGCGGGCCAGAAGGTGGCGCTCGTCGAGCGCAGCAGACTGGGCGGCGTCTGCGTCAACACGGGGTGCACCCCGACCAAGACGATGGTGGCCAGCGCGCGCCTCGCCTACCAGGCGCGCCGCGGCGCGGAGTACGGCGTGCGTATCGGTCCGGTATCGGTGGACCTGGCCGCGGTGCGCGAGCGCAAACGGGCCATGGTCGCCGGCGCGCGGCAGAACTACGCGAGCCGCCTGGCGCAGGACGGGCTCGACCTGATCGAGGGCGAGGCCCATTTCACGGGGCCGAAGACGGTGGAGATCGCCGTGACGGACGGCGGGACGCGGCAGATCAGTGCGCCGGTGGTGGTCATTGACGCGGGCACCCGACCCAGGCCGCTGGCGATCAGCGGCGCGGGCGACGTCCTTGTGCTCGATTCAACGTCGATCATGGAGTTGGGCGAGCTACCGGAGCACCTGATCATCCTCGGCGGCGGCTACATCGGGCTGGAGTTCGGGCAGATGTTCCGTCGGTTCGGCAGCGAGGTCACCATCATCCAACGCGCCGCGCGCCTGATGATGATCGAGGACGAGGACGTCTCGGACGAGGTCGCCGCTATCTTGCGCGATGACGGGATCACGGTCCTGACCTCGTCGACGCCGGTCCGGGTTGAGCCGGGCGACGGCGGCCGCTTGCGGCTGGCCGTTCGCACGGAGGACGGTGAACGACAGATCGAAGGGTCGCACCTGCTGTCGGCCATCGGTCGGATCCCGAACACGGAGGCGCTCACCCCCGAGGCGGCCGGCATCCGTCTCGACGACCACGGCTTCATCGAGGTCGACGAGTACCTGGAAACCAGTGTCCCCGGCGTCTACGCGATGGGGGACATCAAGGGCGGCCCGGCCTTCACCCACCTTTCCTACGACGATTACCGCATCCTGCACGCCAATCTCATCGCGCACGAGAAGGCAAGCACGCGGGACCGGATCGTTCCGTACACGATGTTCATCGACCCCCCGCTCGGCCGCGCCGGCATGACCGAGCGCGAGGCCAGGGCGCAAGGACGCGCGATACGGGTGGCGAAGCTGCCGATGAGCGCCGTCATCCGGGCCATCGAGACCGGAGAGACGCGCGGCTTCATGAAGGCCGTCGTCGACGCGGACAGCGGGCAGATCCTGGGCTGCGCGGTCCTCGGCAGTGAAGGCGGCGAGCTCATGACCATGATCCAGGTCGCCATGCTGGGCAAGCTCACCCACACCGCCATGGCGGACGCGATCTTCACGCACCCGCTCCTGGCCGAAGGCCTCAACACCCTCTTCGCGACGTTCGACGCCTAAAGACCTACGAACGCGAGCACGCCCTGGAGTCCATCGCGGCGAGCGACGCAGCGTGAGCCGTCGGATGCCAAGTCACCAGACTTGGAGTGGGCCGTGCAGTGGGCGAGTTCGCCGCGGTCACCGCGGAGATCGGCCAGGTGCTCGACGCCGACCAGGCGAATATGACCCGATTTGGCAGGGTCTCCCGGACCGTGCATGCGCTGGCCGACGTCGCCAACGGCGCGGAGGGCGGGAGGTCCGTGGGTCCGGCGAACCGGGCCTGTGTGTGCTCGGTCCGCACGGGATCACGGTGAACGTTGTGCGCGGTGTCTGCCCTCGGGGGTCTTGTCGACGAAGCCCATCAGGCGACCTCGGTTGAGCGAGCGGGCGCCGATTCCGCGCCGTCGAGCCAGGCATGGAATCGCTTGCGCGGTACGAGCCAACGTCGGCGGACTCGGGTTGCCGGGATGGACCCGTTCCGCACGCACTCGTAAGCGACCCCGCGGGCGATGCCCAGAAGTGCCGCCACCTCGTCGACGCTGTAGGTCAGCGGTTCTGTCCCCGTCATGCTGGTCTCCCTTGAGTAACCCTGCTCTTTCGCTGCTGTTGGTTCCGTTCTGCGATGGCCACAGCCAATTCGGCTCGGCGTAGGTGCGGTGTCCGATGGACGAGGCACCGGTCGTTGACGACCGTGACCGTGACCGTGGTCAGGTCGAGGGCGATGTCGTTCGAGTCGTCGGTGTCGCGATCGAGTTGGGCCAGGTCCTCGGCCAGTCGCACGTGCGCCGGTCCGCGCGGAGGGCGCCGGATGTGGTCGAGTAGCGCTGGTTGTCTGGTCCCAGTTGATGATCGTGTAGCCGGCGATGTGCTTGTCGGCCCGCTCCGGGGTGAGGTCGATGCCGGCCCGTCCGACGACGGCGGCGACCTAGGTCGCAGTGGTCCCAGACACCGCTGAGGTGGTCGAGGTAGATCAACAAATGACGCCGCTCAGGTGGCCGGTGCCCCACTGATCCGATCATGCCGGACCAGTGCCCGCATCGAACGCGCACGTCAGGGCGGTGGCGCCATTTCGCGGCGGGTGGTGGGGTGAGGCGTTGCCGAGCTGGCGGACCTGCTCGCGGCGCGTCCCAACACGCGGAGTCTTGGCCACCCGACAGATCACCTCACACGACCCGGCCGAACCTACGAGGCCGGTCCTCGCTCCATTTTGGGTCCGGCGCCGCGAGATCCCCGGCCGTCCGCGTGATCTTGACCGGGGCGCTGCGCCTGCGCCGGTTCCAGCGTGCGCACGAACACCCCAGGCTGCCGAGGCATCACCACCTCGACCGATTCATTACTGGTCCCTCTCCTGAGCCGGGCGCGGCGTGTCGGACCAGTTACGGCGAGGGACAGTCCCGGCGCGCCGGCAGTTCTCGAGGTGCAGAACGGAGGTGTCGGAAGGAGACGGCGAACGGGCGGCCGGTGGAGATGCGTAGTCTCTGCCGGACGGTCGGGCGAGAAGGTGTGGAGTGAACGGAGCCGCTGGACGTCGGTGGAGCGGGGTGACCATGACCGATGTCGCTCGCCGCGCGGGCGTGTCCACGATGACCGTCTCGAATGTGATCAACGGGCGGTCGCAACGGGTGAGTGAGTCGACAAAGCGGCGGGTGCTGGCGGTGATCGCCGAGCTCGGTTACCAGGTCAACCTCACGGCCCGGAATCTGCGGATGGGGCGAACCGGGGCGATCGGGTTGGCCGTGCCGAGCTTCGCGCCCGGGTACTACGCCCAACTCGCGGAGCGGCTGGCGGATCGGTTCGCGGCTCACGGGATGCGGCTGGCGGTGGAGAAGACGGGCGGAAATCGGGTGGCTGAGCTGGACGCCCTCACCGCGCCGCGGTTGAGCGGCTACGACGGGTTCGTGCTCAGCGTCGTCGCGGGCGAGGTAGCCGACCTCGATCGGCTCAGTCTCGACACGCCGGTCGTGCTGATCGGCGAGAAGGCGGTTCCGGCACGGTTCGACCACGTGATCATGGACAACGTCGGAGGCGCACGGATGGCCACCGAGCTCCTGATTCGCTCCGGCGCGCGGCGGATCGCGTTGCTCGCCGGCGTCGGGGTGCCGGAGGAGACGATGCCGGGCTTGCGGACGCGCGGATACCGGGACGCACACGCGGCCACCGGCACGGCGGTATGCGAGGAGCTGATCGTGTCGTGCGGGTTCGGCGTCGACCACGGCTACGAAGCGGCGCGGGATCTGGTCGGTCGGGGTGTCGAGTTCGATGCGGTCTTCGCCCTGACCGACTCGGCGGCGGTCGGTGCGCTGCGTGCGCTGACCGAGGCCCGCCGCAGGGTCCCGGAGGACGTCCAGGTGATCGGGTTCGACAACCTCGACGACAGCAGGTTCACCGTCCCGGGGCTCAGCACGGTCGAGCCCGGGAACGACGAGATGGCGGACGCGATCTGTGCATTGCTGATGGAGCGGATCGAAGCGCCGCCGGTCGGCGGGGCGGCCCGAGTGGTCATGCCGAAACCACGGATCGTGGAGCGCGAATCCACCCGAAGTCCCTGACCGCGGCGCCGCACCAACGGATGCTCTCGTTCCCGTCGCCGGGGGGCTCGTGGCGCAGCGCACTCGCGGGGGACCACGGTCGCCCGCAGCGCTCGTGGTCGGCGGTGAGTTCGACCAGTTCTGCCCACCCGGACGTCGCGTCCCCTGACCAGGAGGGACACGGTCGCATCCGGGTTCGGAGTCGGCAGGTCGTGACGGACGGCCGTGATGACAGCGTGGGCGTGCCCTGCTCATTGACTCATGTCAGGGACAACTCGACCGTGGCGAACGAATGTGGCGCCAGCACCGCGATCAGCTCTGTAGCCCCCAGCGCTCCGGGTCGCAGCGTGACGGCGAGGTCGGCCGGTGCCACCGTGTCCGGTGCGGTCGTCGAGTTGTGGCGCTGCGGCTTGTCGGCCGTGAGGATCCGGGCCCGGGCGGCCGTCACCGCCCGGCCGCGCAGGTCGAGCCGCACGGTCGTGTCGGTGTCGAGTGCGAGGTTGCTCAGCGAGACCAGCACGTTGCCGTCCTTCGTGCTGGCGGAGACCGACAGGGGGGCGAGTTCGTCGTCGCCCATCGTCACCGCAGCCGGCTTCTCGACCACATGAACCGGCACCGATGCGGCGTCCTGGTGGCCCTTGTTCATCGCGAACACGTGGTAGGTCGGGGTGAGCACGAGGCCGCCGTCGTCGTCGGTGAGGATCATCGCCTGCAGCACGTTGACGGTCTGGGCGATGTTCGCCATCCGGAGCCGGGCGGCGTGCTTGTGGAAGATGTCGAAGTGCAGGCTCGCGACGAGGGCGTCGCGCAGGGTGTTCTGCTGGTACAGGAAGCGCGGGTTGGTACCCGGCGCGGCCTCCCACCAGGTGCCCCACTCGTCGCAGACCAGGCCGACCCGGCGGTGCGGGTCGTAGGCGTCCATCACCGCGCTGTGGCCGGCGATCACGCGGTCGATGGCGGATGCCTTGAGCATCGTTCGGTAGTACTGCTCGTCGGTGAACTCGGTGGCCGATCCCTTGGAGATTCCGTCGCCGGCGAACGAGTAGTAGTGGAACGAGATGGCTTGGAAGATGTCGCGAGGTCGGCTCGTGCAGCCGAGGCAGCTCACGACCTTCATCAGGGCCTCGGTCCAGGCGAGGTCGTCGTCCGCGGCGCCGGCGGCGATCCGGTACAGCTCATTGCCGTCGTGGTTGTGCAGGAACGTCGCGTAGCGACTCGCGAGGTCGGCGTAGGTGTCGGCGCGCATGTGACCGCCGCAGCCCCACGCCTCGTTGCCGATGCCCCAGAACGGGACCCTCCACGGCTTCTCGCGACCGTTGGCCTTGCGCAGCCGGACCATCGGCGAGTCGCCGTCGCGGGTGAGGTACTCGACCCACTCGCTCATCTCCTGAACGGTTCCCGACCCGACGTTGCCGTTGACGTAGGGCTCGGCGCCGAGGAGGTCGCACAGCGCCAGGAACTCGTGGGTGCCGAAGTGGTTGTTCTCCTCGACGTCGCCCCACAAGGAGTTGACCATGACCGGCCGATCCTGTTTCCGGCCGACGCCGTCGCGCCAGTGGTAGGCATCGGCGAAGCAACCCCCCGGCCAGCGCAGGTTGGGGATCTCCAGCGCACGCAGGGCTTCGACCACGTCGAGCCGCAGGCCGCCCTCGTTGGGGATCGGTGAGTCCTCGCCCACCCAGAACCCGCCGTAGATGCAGCGGCCGAGGTGCTCGGCGAAGTGGCCGTACAGGTGCTTGCTGATGGTCGGACCCGTGACGTCGAGGTCGATCACGGCGCGGGCGGTCGACGATGGCATGAACATCCTTACGTGGTCGACGGTGCGAGCGGCGGGGTAGGGGGAGGCGCGTGTCTATATGTCGAAACTTTCGCGAAAGAACGGACCTTTGGGAGGTCTTACGCGCGAGGTTTGACGTTATACTGTGTCGCTCATTACAGTCACGCCGCGCGTAGGGCGCACGGGCCCTTGCTCTTCTGCTTCGAAACTTTCGACCCGGAGGCACATCGTCGTGAGACTCCGCTCCAGCTCTTTGGTACTGCTCGCTGCAGCCGCGCTCGCAGCGAGCGCGGCCTGTTCACCGGGCTCCGCATCCGGTGGCGGTGGGGATCCGAAGTCGTTCGAGTTCTGGTCGTTCAGCGGGATCGACCAGCAGCACGACGTCGACGTCTACCAACGCAGCCACCCCGACATCCAGGTCAAGCTGACCGAGGTCGGCAGCACGACGGAGACCGCGCAGGCGCTGACCACGGCCCTCGCCGGCGGGAAGGTGCCCGACCTGGTGCTCATCCAGGGCGACGACATGCCCAAGTTCGTGCAGCAGCCGCAGAACTTCCGCGACCTGCGCGAGTCCGGCGCCGACCAGATGAGCGGCGACTACCTCGACTGGGTGATGAAGCAGGCCACGGCGACCAGCGGTCCGATCATCGGGATCCCCACCGACGTCGGCGGCATGGCCGTCGCCTACCGCACGGACCTGTTCGCCGCGGCCGGCCTGCCCAGCGACCGCGAGTCGGTCTCCGAGCTCTGGCCGACGTGGGACGCGTTCATCGAGACCGGCAAGAAGTACGTGGCAGCGACCAGCAAGCCGTTCCTCGACAACTCCCCGACCAGCGTGTTCTTCCAGGCCGTCAATCAGGTCTCGCAGAAGTACTACGACGACGCGGGCAACCCGATCTACGACCGGAACCCCGAGGTCAAGGCGGCGTTCGACCTGACGCTCAAGGCGATCCAGGCGGGGATCTCGGCCAAGATCTCCTTCGGCTCCGACGGCTGGAACGCCGCGCTGCCCCGCGGCGACTTCGCCGCCGTCTCCGCGCCGTCGTGGATGCTGAACCAGATCCGCCGGGCAGCGCCCGACACGAGCGGCAAGTGGGACGTCGCGACCATCCCCGGTGGTGCGGGCAATTGGGGCGGCAGCTACCTGGCGATCCCGGCGCGCGCCCAGAACCCGGAAGCGGCCTGGGCCTACATCAAGGAGATGCAGTCGCCGCAGCACCAGCTCGAGCACTTCCTCGACGTCGGGGCACTGCCGACCACGCCCAGCGTCTACGACGACGCGCAGCTCACGGGTAAGGCCGACCCGTTCTTCTCCGGCGCACCGACCGGGAAGATCTATACCCAGGCGGTGCTGGGGCTCAAGCCGTTCCGGATGGGGCCCGACACCGGCACGATCGGCACGGAGTTCCTCAACGCCCTCACCAACGTCGAACAGGGGTCGGGCAACCCGGCCACGGCCTGGGACGACGCCGTGCGCAACATCCGCACGGCGATCGGGAAGTAGCTCCGATGCGTCGCTACCGCGGGGGGACCGCGTGACCGCGACCCTGCCTGTGC
Organism: Pseudonocardia yunnanensis; assembly: GCF_039534065.1. NCBI lineage: Bacteria > Bacillati > Actinomycetota > Actinomycetes > Pseudonocardiales > Pseudonocardiaceae > Pseudonocardia > Pseudonocardia yunnanensis. The sequence goes on from NZ_BAAAUS010000028.1 coordinate 22,944, forward strand.
AGCAGGCTCCGTCCCACGGCGCGCCCCGGCGCGCCGTGGGGTGGGCCCTCCCGCTCCGCGAGCGGATCGCGCCGTACGCCTACATCGCGCCGTTCTTCGTGCTCTTCGGGGTGTTCGGGCTCATCCCGTTCCTTTTCACGTTCTACATCGCGCTGTTCGACTGGAACCCGATCGGCGACCAGACGTTCATCGGGATCAACAACTTCACCCGGATGATCGCCGACCCGCGCTTCTGGAACGCGACGGGCAACACGATCAGCATCTGGCTTCTCTCGACCATTCCGCAGCTGCTGGTCGCGCTGGTGCTGGCCCATGTCCTCAACAGTGCCCGGCTGCGGCTCGCGATGTTCTTTCGCATGTCGATCCTGGTGCCCTACATCACCTCGGTGGCAGCCACGGCGATCGTCTTCGCGCAGATGTTCGACCGCGACTACGGCCTGCTGAACTGGCTGCTCGGACTGCTCGGGATAGGGCCGATCGACTTCGTCCAATCCGTGTGGGGCAGCCACCTCATGATCGCCGTGATGGTCGCGTGGCGCTGGTTCGGCTACACCGCCCTGCTGTACCTCGCGTCGTTGCAGGCGGTCCCGCGCGACATCTACGAGGCGGCGTCGATCGACGGCGCGGGCGGGTGGCAGCAGTTCCGCTACATCACCGTCCCGTCGCTGCGACCGGTGATCATCTTCACCGTCGTCACGTCGACGATCGGCGGCCTGCAGATCTTCACCGAGCCTCTACTGGTCGCCCGCACGACCAACCTCACCTGCGGTGCCGTGCGGCAGTGCCAGACGCTCACGCTGTTCCTCTACGAGCAGGGCTTCGGCCAGTACCAGTTCGGCTACGGCGCCGCGATCGGCGTCGCGCTGTTCGTGATGATCATCCTGGTCGCCGCCGTCAACTACCTGTTGTCCAGCCGGATCCGAGGAGCGTGAGGATGAGCGACACGACGACCGGGACGGCGATCGGCACCGCGATCACCGGTGCGCCGCCCGCGGGCCGGCGCGGCGGGCCGGGCGGGCGCGTGGGCCGTGTGCGGTGGTGGACCTACGTGCTGCTGGGCGTCGCCGCGTTCGGCTCGTTGTTCCCGCTGTACTGGATGTTCATCGTCGCGTCGACCGACTCGGCGACTGCCACGAAGATGCCCCCGGAGGTCGTGCCCGGCGACAACTTCTTCCACCTGGCCGGCCTGGTCTTCGACACGGTCCCGTTCCTGCAGTCGATCCTCAACAGCCTGTTCGTGGCCCTGACGATCGGCGTCGGGCAGGCGCTGCTCTGCGCGCTGGGCGGTTTCGCGTTCGCGAAGCTGCGCTTCCGGGGCCGGGACGTGCTGTTCCTCGTGGTCGTGCTCACCATGACCGTGCCGACGCAACTCGCGATCATCCCGCAGTACATGATCGTCTCCTGGCTCGGCTGGGTCGACACCCTCCAGGCGGTGACAGTCCCGGGTCTCGCGAGTGCGTTCGGCATCTTCTGGATGCGCCAGCACATCGCCGGGACCGTCAGCGACGAGCTGATGCAGGCCGCGCGGATCGACGGGGCCAGCACCTGGCAGATGTTCTGGCGGATCGTGTTCCCGATCGTGCGGCCGGCGGCGTTCGTGCTCGGCCTGTTCGGCTTCGTGACGGCCTGGAACGACTTCCTCTGGCCGTTCATCGTCTTGAAGTCACCGGACCGTTTCACGGCCCAGATCGCCATCAAGGCGCTGCAGAACAGCTTCTCGATCGACCTCGGCCTGGCCATGTCCGGTTCGTTCCTGGCCACGCTGCCGCTGCTGGTGCTGTTCGTCGTAGTCGGGCGCCGGATGGTCGCCGGCATCCTGGACGGGGCCTTCAAGGGGTGATCCCGCCCGGACGGGGCCCCGCCACGGGATCCACGACACGGCCCCCGCGGCGCGCTGGGAGGACGGATTCCTCGGGCTCCGCGCGTATGCGGGGTGTCCCGGATGATTACGCGACTCTAGTGCTGACGGCGACGGCGGCTAGGGCCCCGCCCGCGGAATGCGTCCTTGACCTTCTCGACGATCCGCATCAGGTAGCTTTTCACCTCATCGACCCTGCCCCGGGCCTGGAGACCTTTGTCGTCGGTGACCTCGCCAGTGTTCCGCTTGATGCGACCGCGGAGCTCCTGAGCCTTGATTCTGAATTTGTCCGCGAAGCCCACAACCGCCACCATCCTCGGCGTCGAGGGTGGCCCGGGTCCTCGGGCCACCGCCCAGCTCGTCCGTGGGATTACCCCGATCGGAATGCCCCGAACCAAGCGGGTCAGGTGAACCGCCCGCGCATCCTTGTTGCACCACTGGCTCACCTCTGAATCCCTCGGGCGGTTCCCTCGGCCCCGTCATTGGCGACAAGGTAGGGCTGCGCTCGGAGGTGTGCGGCCCGGCCGCATGAGTCCATCGGAGTGCGCGGCGAAGTAGCCCGCAGCCCGATGCAGGAACCCGGCGCACGTCGGGCCCTTCTCGTCGGGAAGGACCTCGGGGTAGGGGTCTGGTGTGGTGGGCGTGAGCGGTCGACATTCGAGAGAGATCGGGGACCAGCCGGGGACCGCACGTTGTGCGCGTGCCCACTCGTGCGGAGCCGGAGCGGGCTTTTCACACCTTGATGAGCGATTGTGACGTGCGTGGATGGGTTGGCTGCACGTCCTGGGGGTCACGGGGTCGCAGGTTCAAATCCTGTCGTCCCGACGGCACGATGGGCGGTTCCCGACGTCGGGGGAGCCGCCCATCAACGTTTCTACCTGCGAAAACCCTGAATCTGGTAGATGCTGCTGATCAGGTATAGCAGTTGGTGATAGCAATGGACTCAGTCCGTCAGCTGTGCGTCGAGGTGGTCAAGCCGTCCCCTGCCGGGGACGAGCCGGACTGCGCCGGACGGCATGCGCGGCGGCTGGTCGAGCCTTCAAGATCAGACCCTCTGTGGCACGGTCACGGGAGCGGTCCGGAGTGGAGGTGTTCACGCCGCCAGCCGGATCTTCATGGCTTCCTCTTCCTGGCTCGTGGTGGAGCATTTGTTGTCTACCAGGTGACGGGGAGACGGTGCAGCCCGTACACCGATGCTTTTTCCTTGATGGGGATTTCGTCGACGTCCGCGGCGAGCTTCAACCCCGGAATCCGGCGGAACAGCGTTTCGAACACGATCTCCAGCTCGGCCCTCGCGAGGTTCTGGCCCAGGCACTGGTGCGACCCGAACCCGAACGCGACGTGGTGTCGGGCGCCACGCTCGACGTCGAGCACATCCGGCGAGTCGAACACGGACCGGTCCCAGTTCGCCGCGTACAGCGAGGGCAGCACACCTTCACCGGCCTTGATCAGCACACCGCCGAGGTCGACGTCGGCAACAGCCACGCGAAGCGGAACCGTGTCCGTGATCGAGAAGAAGCGCAGCAGCTCCTCGACCGCAACCGGTGTCTTCCCCGGTTCAGTGATCAACCGCAGTTGCCGGGGGTGTTCCAGCAGCCCGAGGACCCCGACCGAGATCATGTTCGCCGTCGACTCGTGCCCGGCCGCCAGGAGCAGGAACGCGAGCCCGACCAGGTAGGCGTGGTCGTAGGTGCCCGCTGCACGGCTCTCGGTGATCTGCCGGCCGAGCAGGTCGTCGGAGGGCGCGGCTTCCTTCGCAGTGACCAGCTCGTCGAAGTAGCGATGGAGCCGCGCGTAGGTGGCGGCGGTTTCCTCCGGTGGAGTCTCCCGGCCGAACAGCTTCGCGGTGTTCTCTTGGAAGAAGGCGTGATCGACGTAGGGCACGCCGAGCTGTTCGCACATCAGCAGCGACGGCACCGGCAGGGCCAGCGACGTCACCAGATCAGCCGGGTGGCCGGCTGCGAGCAGGTCGTCGATCAGGCCGTCGACGATCTCCTGGATTCGCGGGCGCAGCGACTTCACGCGCCGGAGCGTGAACTCGCCGAGCACGGCGCCGCGAGCCGCCCGATGCTCCTCCGCGTCCATCCCGAGCATCGTGCGCACGGGTTCCTTGTCGTTCCCGCGGGACAATCGTGGAAAACCGGGTTTCGCCCGGTCCGAGGAGAAGCGCGGGTCGCTCAGCACGGTTCGCACTTCCTCGTAGCGGGTCACGAACCACGCGCGTGATCCGTTGGGAAGGCGAACGCGAGTAGCGGGTTCTTCTTCGGATGAGCGTGCGTGCAACTCCGGTTGCGTGAACGGGCAGGTCCGCGCGACCGGCAGTTCGGGAGTGCTCATGATGATGATCTTTACCAGGTCCCCGGCGATGTCCGCTGCAAAAGGGGATCATTGTCGCGCTGTCCGAGGATCTCGGCTGAAGCGTCTGGAGCAGATCAGACGCTCTTGATCATTCCGCCGTCGATCACGAGGTCGGAGCCGTTCATGTTGGCTACCAGCCCGGATGCGAGCAGGACCACGAGCGAGGCGATCTCCTCCGGATTCGTGAACCGGCCGGTGGACAGCCCGAGCACCCCCGGCAGCTGATCGGTGAAGTCCTCTGGTTCTATGCCCGCGCGCCGGGCGAGCACGTCGCGGGGTCCGCCGGGGGCGGTCCAGGCGTCGGTCCACACCGGGCCGGGGGAGATCGTGTTCACCCGCAGCCCACGGCCGCCGAACTCCTCGGCCAAAGCCTTGCCGAGGTTCGACAGCGCGGCCTTGGCCGCGGACTGCGCGACCAAGCGCGGCTGCGGTATCCGCGCGTTCACCGAGCTGATGTTGACGATGGCCCCCTGCCGGTCGAGGAGAGAGGGCAGCGCGGCCCGGGTGGCGCGGACGGTGGACATCAGCGTCAGGTCGACGGTGTGCCGCCACCCGCCGTCGTCGAGGGCGAGGAACCCGCCGGCCGGGATCGCGGTTCCCGCGACGTTGTTGACCAGCAGGTCGATCCCGCCGTGCCGGTCGAGGGCCATCTCCACGAGCTGGCGGGGTCCGTCCGGCGTGCCGAGGTCAACCTCCAGCACGTCCGGTGTCGTCGCTGCGAGGTCGGGCGACACCGTGCGGCTGCCGGCGACCACGGCGAACCCGTCGTGGGCCAGCGCCCGGACGGTCGCCAGACCGATCCCCCGCCCCGCTCCGGTCACCACGGCGATACGCGGCGCCGCTCCCGATGAAGTAGCTTGCGTCATGATAGTGACCCTAAGGTAGTCGCTTTTATCAAACAACCAAGCAGCTAGACTGCGTGTGTGCTGCCTCGGAACTACCCAGGGATCACGTGTTCGATCGCGCGCACGCTGGAAGTCGTGGGCGAGAGGTGGACGCTGCTCGTCGTGCGCAACTCTCTGACGGGGATGACGCGGTTCGAGCACTTCCAGCAGTCGCTGGGCATCGCGCCGAACGTGCTCACCGATCGACTGGCGCGCCTCACCGATGCGGGTGTGCTCGCCCACCGCAAATACCAGGACCGGCCCGAACGCTTCGAGTACGTGCCGACCGACAAGGGCCGCGCGCTCTGGCCGGTGCTCGCCGCGATGATCGCGTGGGGGGACAGCTACTACCCGCCGCCAGCCGGGTCGCCGAAACTGCTCTTACACGACGGGTGCGGGGGCCGGATCGCCGCGGAGCTGATCTGCACCAGCTGCGCCGCTGCGGTTGCGCCCGACGCAGTGACAGCCGTCGACGGCCCCGGCGCGCCCTAGTACTACAGAGCGTGGCCGCACAGCGCTCACCTGGGAGCTCCACTGCGTCCGGTGCGGAGCGTTGCCCACACCGGTGGGGTGCGCTGCAGGGCCTTGACGCCCGCGTGACGACCGTCGCCAACTGGGCGCGCGGGCCGGAATCATCGCTCACACGGCGCGGAGCTTGTCGGGGTTGAGCACCGCGTCGATCTCACGCAGCCGCCCGTCGACCGGATCGACGTCGAACGCGAAGACCAGGAACGGCCGGCCGGCTGCGGTGATCAACGCGCCCGGGCCGCCGTTCACCGGGATGATCTCGACGCCGAGGCGGGGCGGCCAGAACGCGACTACGGAGACGAGGTACTCGGCCACCTCCTGGGCGCCGCGCACGGGCAGCCTGGGCGTCTCCGACCTGCCGTCCGCGTCCGCGACGAGCGTGACGTCGGGCGCGAGGACGTCGAGCAGCGCCGCCAGGTCGCCGCCGAGCGCCGCGGCCAGGAAGCGTTCGGTGACCTCGCGGTGCTCGGCGGGCGGGGCGTCGCGGCGAGGGCGGCGCGCGTGGACGTGCTGGCGGGCCCGGTACGCGAGCTGCCGGACGGCCCGCTCCGTGCGCCCGGTCATCCCGGCGATCTCGGCGTGCGAGAACCCGAACGCCTCGTGCAGGACGAACACCGCGCGCTCCACGGGGGTGAGCGTCTCCAGCACGACGAGCAGGCCCATCGACAGCGAGTCGGCCAGCTCGGCGCTCTCCTCGATGCCCGGCGAGGTCAGCAGCGGCTCCGGCAGCCACGGGCCGACGTACGCCTCGCGCCGGGCCTTCACCCGGCGCAGCTGGTCGAGTGCCAGCCGTGTGACCAGCCGGAACAGGTACGCGCGCGGCTCGGCGACCTCGTCGTGGTCGACCCGGTCCCAGCGCAGCCACGCCTCCTGCAACACGTCCTCCGCGTCGGCCCGGGTGCCGAGCATCCGGTACGCCGCCGCGAACAGCACCTGCCGGTGTCGGTCGAAGTCCGAGTCGCTCACGACATCACGACGTTCCTCGACCCCCCGACGTCACGCGTGACGTTCACGGGCCGCTGAGCGTCGTGTCGGCGAACCCCACAGGGAGGGAACCCATGACACCGTCCGTAGCCGAGACCAACCGCAAGCTGGTGCTGGAGCTCTTCGCGCGGCTCGACGCCGGCGACCTGGACGGCGCGCTCGCCCTGCTGCATCCCGGCTTCGTCTCGCACAACCCGAGAGTGCCGCACGATCCCGCGACGACCAGCGGGCTCCAGGCCTTCGCCGAGTTCTTCCGCGGGCCGGCAGGAAAGGCGCTGCTGGGAGCCGGAACGGATGTCCGGCGAGTCGTCGCCGACGAGTTCCTCGTCGCCGTGCACAACCGCATCGCACTGCCGTCGGGCGACGTCGCCGCCGTCGACATCCTGCGTGTCCAGGACGGTCTCGTGGTCGAGCACTGGGACGTCGTGCAACCCGTTCCCGAGGAGTCCGGGAATCCGCACGGGATGTTCTGAGCGGGCCGTTCCCGGTGGGGTCAGCTGCCGGTGGGCGGGGGTGGGAGCAGCCGCCGCACCGACAGCCACGGCATCGAGCACGGCGTGCAGGTGGACCTTGACGTCGGCCCGGTTCACTGGCAGCCGGGACGCGATGGCCTTGTACGCGCGAAGGATCCGGATCACCCTCCACGTCTGCAGCTGCGCGATCCGCTGCCGCACGCCTGCCAGCGGATCACCGGGCCGTACCACCGGCCGAGCAGGACCTCGCCCGCCTCCAGGCCGAGCTCGACCGCGATCCTCCGCGCGGCGACGACGACGCGGATCTGCTTCGGGGCTCACGGGTGGGGCGGAGTGTCCTTCCGGCCCCGTTGAGCCCGCCCGACGGCCCGGTCATCGACGAACGCGACCGCGGTCAGCGCCGCGTAGACGTTCACCGCAAGAAGCGGCACGCCGAAGGCGACTGCCCACCAGAACCACGCCGCTCCGCGGATGTCCGAGGTGCCCGTGAAGACCACAAGGAAGGCCCACAGGCAATCCATGAACATCGCGATGGAAAGGCGGAAGCCTACGTCGAGAGCGTCTCTCGAACGTCGACGTGGGCGGCCGGGCCGCACGAGGCTTCGTAGTAAGCCACCCATCGCAGCCTCACCGAGTCCCCGACACGCTCCAGGACACACAGGATTCTTACCCTCTGCGGGCGACCCGTACTCGGGTCATCCCGCATCGATGTCAGAAAAGGACGGTGCCGCCAACCACTACGTACCCGGCACCCACTGCCAGACCTTCAACCCAGCGAGATTCCTGGAGGTACCGCTTGCGAGGGGGCGAGGAAAGGCTCGCGCTCGTGGTAGACGAGGAGTTGATGACCGGGGGCGCTGGCGACGCCGAACGCGTGGAAGTCGATCGTCAGCAGACCGCGGTGGTGGTGCAGCAGCTCCTTCGTCTCGTGCATCTTCGGTCGCACATCGTGGCGGGCCCATAGCTCCGGGAAATGGGGACTCTCCCGACGTAGCGTGGCCATCAGCTGCCGGAGCCGGGTCGGGACGGCGGCGAAGTCAGCACTGGCCCGCAGGTTGGCCACGGTCGCCTCCGCGGAGGCCTCCCATTCGACGAAGAACGTGCGGGCTGCAGGATCCAGGAGCACCATCTCCAGCAGGTTCCTCGTCGACCTGAACCCGCTGAACAGGTCCTTCGCGCGCTCGTTCATCGCGAGGATGTCCAGGACCGGGTCCAGCACGATAGCTCCGGCCTCCTTCCACGAGTCCAGCAACGTCAGCAACTCGCTGGGCACCGGCCGGGATGCCAGGCCCTCGTCGAGCCGCCACGCGACGCCGGCCAGCGCGTAGAGGTGTCGTTGCTCGTCGACGGTGAGGCGGAGCGTGCGCGCCAATGATGCGAGGACCTGCTCCGACGGATGAAGTTCGCGTCCCTGTTCGATCCGGCGGTAGTACTCGACACTCACGCCCGCATCGCTCGCGACCTCGTCGCGGCGCAGGCCCGATACCCGTCGGTGGCCGGCGGAGGTGATCCCGACCAGCTCCGGCGGCACCTTCGCACGTCGTGTCCGAAGGAACTCGCCCAGTTCTGAGTGCGGCACGCCTCAAACGTAGCGACGACGACCGCCGAGAAGGGGGCCCTCGCGCGGCCTCCCTCAGCCTCGATGCGGTGCACAGGCTTGTGGATGTGAACACGACACCGAACACCCGGCCGACAGCCCAGGTCATCTCCGGAACGCCACTCTCCGGCCGCGTCGCGGTCATCACGGGCGCATCGAGCGGAATCGGTGAAGCCACCGCCGAGCGTTTCGCCGAGCTGGGAGCGAAGGTCGCGCTCCTCGCCCGGCGTGGTGACCGGCTCGACGCGCTCGAGGACCGCATCCGTAGGAACGGGGGCGAAGCGCTCGCGCTGCCGACCGACGTCACGGACCGCGACGCTGTACTCGCATCCGCCGCTCGCGTCGCAGACGAGTTGGGCCAGGTCGACCTCGTCTTCGCGAACGCCGGCGTGCAGCTCATCTCCGGGATCGCCGACCTGGTCGTACAGGACTGGGACGCCCAGATCGACCTCAACGTCAAGGGCACCATGAACACCATCCAGGCGTTCGTCCACCCGCTGGAGGCCGCGGCGGCCGCAGGACGCCCTTCCGACCTCATCGTCACGTCCTCGACCGCGGCCGTCCGGTACCTCGAAGGATTCCAGGTCTACTCAGCCACGAAGGCCTACCTGACCCAGCTGACACGTCTGCTGCGCATGGAACTCGGCCACAAGCAGATCCGCGTCTGCGCAATCGAGCCCGGCATGGTCGACACCGAACTGCCCGATCACGTCACCGACCCGGCGGCGAGCAAGCTCATGGCTGACCTCATCGAGAAGATCGACGTGCTGCAGTCCGAGGACATCGCCGAGGCGGTCAGCTTCGTGGCCGCAGTGCCCAAGCACGTCAACCTGACCGAGATCCACATCCTTCCCACCGAGCAGACCATCTGACAGGCGTAAAAGGGGCGGCGTCGCACCTGCGGCGCCGCCCTCCCGCCTGCGCGCCACCGACCCGTTCGCACCAGACCCGGTGAACGTTCCTGGCCACCGCATCCGTCCAACGGAAGGTGTCTTGAGGGGTCCCTCGGGCAGTCACCATGATCGGTCAGCTGCAACGACGCACCCGGAGGTGGCCACGTGCCCGAGTCCGATACGGACGATGACGTCCTCGCGAACGCCTCGCGGCTGCTGGAAATGGTCAACAGCAGCTGGATGCCACAAGCGCTGCGGGTGGCCGCTGAGCTCGGCGTCGCTGATCTGCTCGCCGACGGCCCGCGAACCGCTGACGACCTGGCCGGGGCCACGAGTACGCACGCATCGTCGTTGCACCGGCTGATGCGCGCGCTCGTCACGATCGACATCCTCGGCGAACGGGCGGATGGGGCGTTCGAACTGACGCCGACGGGCAGACTTCTGCAAGCCGACGTCGAGGGCACGGTGCGGTCGTGGACGATCTACCAGGGTCGTGACGTATGGGACGAGTGGGGCCTCATGCTCGAAGCCGTCACGACGGGCAGGAGCGGGCGAGAGATCGCCAACGGGAAGCCCGGCTTCGAGCCACTGCGCGACGACCCGCGGCGGGCCGCCACCTTCAACTCGGCGATGGCCGAGCTGACGCGGCTCAGCACGCGCGCGATCGTGGCCGGCTACGACTTCGGCAGGTTCTCACGCATCGCCGACATCGGCGGCGGCTACGGCGAGCTGCTCGGTGCCGTGCTGATCGCCCACCCGGCCACCAGCGGCATCCTGTTCGACCTGCCGCACGCGATCGAGAACGCGCGACCCCATCTTGCGAAGAGCGGGGTCCTCGAACGGTGTGAGGTGGTGAGCGGGAGCTTCTTCGAGGGCGTTCCCACAGGCGCAGACCTGTTCATGCTCAAGAGCGTGATCCATGACTGGGACGACGAGCGGGCTGTAGAGATCCTCATGAACGTTCGGCGCGCCATGGGCAGCGCGGCGAGGTTGCTGCTGATCGAGCGTCTCATGCCCGAGCGGATGACGTCAGGCCCGGAGCACCGCTCCCTCGCTCGAACCGACATGAACATGCTCGTCGCCCACGCTGCGCCGGAGCGGACCGAGATCCAATGGCGGCGGCTACTCGACTCAGCAGGTTTTTCCGTTGTCGGCGTCACGCCGATCACCGCGACGTCCACCGTGATCGAGGCGGTCGCAGCGGTCTGAAACCACAGGGCCCCGGGGTGCATGCGTTGGTGAGGTCGGCCGGCGGCAAGGTGGATATGGCTCAGTGGGGCGCCACGCATCACCGGAGCCCCGCTCGCCACGGTCGAGGAATTCCTCAACGAGCACCGCTCGCTGTTCGAACTCGACCGCGACAGGCCGCCGCGTGATGCGCTGAACGCGACAGCCCGGGCAGGGCCTCATGGTCTCAGCCTCCACCGGAAATCTCATTGCGATGGACCAGGCGGTGCTGGCCGCGACAGGCTGACCGGGCGTCACCCGGTGGGGCGCATCCGTCCCTCGACGAGGGTCGCCCACTCGTCCTCGTCCGGGGGCCGGTAGGACTTGCTCCACCGGTAGCCGTCCGCGGTCGGGGTGTAGGTGGTGCGGGCTGCGCCTCGGTCAGTGACCCTGTCGAGTACCAGGTCGCCGTCCTGCCACGTGCCCCGGGCGGGCGGTTCCGGCGGGTAGCCAATGCTGTCGAACGAGTACATCACCACCTCTGCCGTCTCCGGGTCGGCCATGAAGACGTTCACGGCACGGAACGCCACCGCGCCGTCGCGCTCCTGGGTTTGGTGCTGGACGAGCAGCCTGCCGTCCAGGTGGAGCGCGCCCTGCACGGCCGCCGTGGCCGCGCCGGCGGGCGCCCAGCGCGTCGAGCCGACCTCCTCCGGTCCGCCGAGATCTCCGACGAGGAAGGCCAGCCGATCGAGCGGCTCGGGGACAGGCGCATCGCCCACCGCAACTCCTTGGTTCGTCCCAATGATTGGTTGGAACCTAGCATTGCCTCATGGACGACCGCTCCGACCCGACGCCGCTGCTCGACCTCACCGTCTACCTGCTCTCCCAGGTCGGCCGAATGGGCAAGCAGGCGCTCGACGCCGAGCTGGCGGAGCGCGGACTGCGCCTGCGGCACATGGCTGTGCTCGCCGCCCTCGCCGACGAGGGCGCGGCCGGCCAGCTCGCCCTCGCGCGCTACCTGCGCCTCGATCCCAGCGACATCACGACGACGCTCGACGATTTGCAGCGGCGCAGGCTGGTCGAGCGCGCGGTCGACCCGACCGACCGGAGGCGCAGGCTCGTCTCCCTGACCGTCGAGGGGCACACCGTCCTCCGGGAGCTCTGCGCCCTGGCCGGGAAGGTTGCGGACAGCCTGCTCGCGCCGCTCGACGACACGCGCCGCGACGTCCTGCACAGCGCGCTCCTCACCGTGCTCGTCGCAGCGCGAGGTGCGACTCGTGAGCCGGAGCAATTCGGTCGTCTTACACCTCGAGGCGTCCAGCAGGCTGTTTCTCACCCCGAGAACGACAAAGACGTTCGTGACTCGAGCCGGATGGGGGGAGCACCCTCGTCAGATCGCCGAGATCCGTGACCGCGGTCGTACCAGGGCGGGATCGTCTTCCGCCGCGGCGGTCGAGGGGGTGTTGAACGCGGCCGCGGCGGCGGGCCGCTGCGTTGCCCACAACTGTTGCGCGGTGCGCGTGGGCAGGTCGGGGGCGAAGTTGTGCAGGAAGATGTTCTCCTTGAGGTAGTACTGCACAGCCCCTGCCGGGGCGCCGGTGTAGGGCGTGCTGTCGAACAGCGTGGCGGGGTTTCCGCTCAGGGCCGAGGTCTTGCCGCTGAGCTGTCCGTTTGTCTCACCCATGTCGGGTGCGGCTGCGTCGACGTAGCCCAGGACCTTCACGTTGGGGTTGCCGGCGGCGGCGTTGGTGATGACCGCGCCGCCGTAGGAGTGGCCGACGAGCACGATCGGGCCCTTGATGGTCGACAGGAAGTCCTTGACCTCGTCACTTTCTCATGGGTCGGAGTACGACCGATCCGAGGCGGTGGCAGATGCGCAGTGCCAGTTCGACGTCGTTGCGTCGATCATGGCTCGGGCGGCCGACCGTTTCTTGTGCTTTGCGGATCCGGTACTGGACGGTGTTCTTGTGTATTGCCAGGCGTTCGCCGGCGGCCTGGTAGCTGCCGTTCGTGGCCAGGAAGATCCGAAGTGTCTCGCGGAGCCGTTCGCTCTGCTCGTTGTCGTCGGCGAGCTCGCCGAGGACGTGCCATATCCAGCCGCGGGTGGCGTCGAGATCCGGGGACAGCAGCGCGATCGGGCCGACCTCGGCGAAGGTGGTGACCTGTGTGCCGGGGCGAGCCAGTACGGCGATGCCTTGCGCGCGCAGGGCCTGTTGGTGGGTCTGCCGGAACCCGTCGAGGCCGGCGGCGGGGTCCCCGACTGCGATACGTGCGGTCGGATCGTGAGCCGCCACGGTTGTGGTGAGCTGCTCCCACCCGACGCGCTTGCGGCCTCCGAGGGGTAGCCATGACCAAGCCGCGGATTCGTCGCTCGGCACATACAACGGCTTTCCCCGGCAGCTCAGCTCCTCGGCGAGGGCGGTGCTGAGCCGGTCGAGCCTGGAGAGCGCGTCGAGGCTCGAGCAAGCCTCGGGCACCCAGGTGATGAGCCCGATGTGATGTTGGTCGAGCCGGTAGCCCAGGTTCGCTTCGATCTGGTGGGGGTCGATGCGCTCGCGGTCGAGCAGGGCGCGCACGCGGACGGCGCGCATCGCGCCCTGGGTCAACAGCCACCGGTCCCGTTCGTGCTGGTACGCCGAGATCATCTGTTCTGAGATTCGGTCGATGTAGCCGAAGCTCTCGTCCAGCAGGCGGCGGATGACGGCCCGGGTCACGGCGGCATCGTGGGTTTGCTGGGGGATCTCTTCGAGACACCATTGCAGAAACCGGGCGTGGCCCACGCGATAGGCGCGGACGAGGGCGTGCAGAGGGATGCCCCGTTGGGCGACGCGCCGGGCGTACTCGACCGCCGCTGCGGGGGCGTCGAGAGTGTCCAGGGTGATGCCGTGCTGGAGGACGTCGAGCAGCGTTGCCACGTTGGCCTCGACACTGGCGGCGAGCAGGTTGGCCAGAGCGTCGTCGGCTTTGAGTTCGGGGATGTCGTCGATCAGGCGCCGCCAGACGTCATGGCTCACCTCGACGAGTCGCAGCTTCACGGTTGCCGCTGCTGCCGCGAGCTGTCGGTCGACAGGAGGACTCGCGCCGTCCACGGAGGCATCGTACGGCTGCTGAGCTGCCAGGACACCGAACTGCGTGCGGCGAAGTAGCTCGAGAACCCTGTGCGCGGGGCGCGATGGATGCGTCTCTCGCCAGCCCATGACGTCGTATCAGAAGCCAACACGACACAACCGAACCGCCGCCTGCTACGGCCGAGAGCCGAGCCTGCGCGGTGTCAGGTCCCGGTCAACTGATGCGCGGCCTGCTGAGCGATCAATTCGTTCGGTGGTTCGAGCTTGTAGCAGGTGATGGGAAGCGGATCATATGTCGAGATTGTTCCGACCGCAACGTGATGCGTCGTTTGCTCTTGTGCTCTCGACACGAAGCCGTTCAGAAGGCTGTGTGTGCAGCACGGTGGGTTGATGCCTTCTCGGACATACCGTCATGCATCAGGCCGCAACGATGCGGCAGGGCGACGCCCAGTGCGTCGACGGGGTTCGCCGGCGCGGCAGCTACTGATCCGGATAGATGGGATCGCCCTCCGTGGTTCGGGCCGATGGGCTTGGCGAACGGGCAGTGGCGCTCCTCGGGCACATTCGAGCGGAACATGGAAGTTCGAAAAGGAGTATCAGAAAATGAGTGCGACACATCCGATCGCCGCTGTTTCGGAGTCGGGCACCGCAGCCGTGAGCACCGGGGTGCGCGACGGGAGGCCGGTCGTTGAACCGCCCGTGCTGGGCGGCGCGGAGCACACGGATTACTACCTGCTGGACGATCTGCTGACCGATGAGCAGCGGGCGCTTCGCCGGCGGGTGCGCGAGTTCATGGACCAGGAGGTCCTCCCGATCATCAATCCGTACTGGGAGCGCGCGGAGTTCCCGCACGAACTGGTGCCCAAGCTGGCGCAGCTCGACATCGCGGGTTTCCAGATCTCGGGTTATGGCTGCCCGGGGATGAGTAACGTGACCGCGGGATTGGTCATTCTCGAGCTGGCCCGCGGTGATCTGAGCATGTCCACCTTCGCCGGCGTGCATTCGGCGCTGGCCATGATGTCGATCGCGCTGCTGGGTTCGGAGGAGCAGAAGCAGCGTTTCCTGCCGCCGATGGCGCGCCTGGAGAAGATCGGTGCCTTCGGGCTGACCGAACCCGCGCACGGAACGGACGTGGTCGTGCTGGAGACGACCGCGCGGCGGGACGGCGACTCGTACGTGCTCAACGGGTACAAGCGCTGGATCGGCAACGCCACTTTCGCCGACCACACGATCATCTGGGCGCGCGGGGAGGACGGGCACGTCGGCGGGTATGTGGTCGAGAAGGGCACGCCGGGGTTCGAGCCTGAGTTCATCGCGGGCAAGACGGCGCTGCGCTGTGTGCAGAACGCACAGATCTCGCTGACGGATGTCCGCGTGCCGACGGAGAACCGCCTGGCGGGCTCCCACACGTTCCGGGACACCGAGAACGTACTGCTGGCCTCGCGCTTCTGCGTCGCCTGGGAGGCGATCGGTGCCGCGATCGCCGGCTACGAGACCGCACTCGCCTATACCCAGCAGCGCCGCCAGTTCGGAATGCCCCTGGCCACCTTCCAGCTCATCCAGTACCGGTTGTCGCAGATGCTGGCGGACATCACCGGGATGTTGTTCGCCCAACTGCGGCTGAGCCAACTCATGGACGAGGGCAAGATGACCATGGCCCAGGTGGCGTTGGCCAAGATGCACAACACCCAGCGGGCGCGGGCCATCCTCGCCGACGCGCGCGATCTGCTCGGTGGCAACGGCATCGTGCTCGACTACCACGTGGCCAGGCACCTGTGCGACATCGAGGCGATCGCGACCTACGAGGGCACCGACACGGTGCAGGCCCTGATCGTCGGTCGCGACATCACCGGCCATAACGCCTTCGTTCCCGTTCCCCCCGCCCGCTAGGGCCTGCCACCGCACAGCGGGACCAACCGCCCCGGCCCGGGAGTGGGCCGGTGCTGCCGGAGCGAGAACACCCGAGCGAAAGGAACCCGTCATGGACGACACCGCGGAGAAGAGCCCCCTGCTGGAAGGGCTGCGAGTCGTGGACCTCGCGAGCTGGATCGCCGGGCCTGCGGCCGCCACCGTTCTCGGGGATTTCGGTGCCGACGTCGTCAAGGTGGAACCGCCGGGGATCGGCGACGCCTACCGCGCCTTCAGCCAGATCCCCCCCAATCCCCGGGTCGAAGGCGTCAACTACACGTGGCAGCTCGACAATCGCAACAAGCGCAGCATCGAGCTGAACCTGAAGTCGCCCAACGCCCGGGCGGTGCTCGAGCGATTGGTGAAGTGGGCCGACGTGCTGGTGACGAATTTCCCGCCGCCGACCCGGGAAAGGCTGGGCCTCGACTACGACAAGCTGGCACCGCTCAATCCCCGTCTGATCTACGCGGACATCACCGGTTTCGGCGAGACGGGACCGGACGCGGACAAGCCCGGATTCGACGTCACGACGTACTGGGCACGCAGCGGCCTGATGGACATGACACGCCAAGGCGCCGCTCCGCCGGCCATCAACGTTTTCGGGTCGGGTGACCATGCCACGGCAATCAGCTTGTTCGCCGGAATCATGACGGCGCTCTACCGCCGTGAGAAGACCGGCCGGGGCGCGCGGGTCAACGCATCACTGATTGCCGAAGGAGCCTGGGGGGCAGGCTGCTGGCTTCAGGGATTGCTGGCAGGTGCGAGCAATCCCCGGCCGGTCGACCGGCTCAACCCGCCCAATGCGCTGGGCAACACCTACCGCACCGCGGACGACCGCTGGCTGTTGCTGGCGTTCGCCAACGAGAACAAGGAGGTTCCCCTCTTCCTCACGGCGCTCGGCCACCCCGAAGTGGCGGAGGACCCCCGCTTCAGGGACTCGGCAAGCCGCCACGCCCACGCCCCGGAGATCGTCGCGCTACTGGACAAGACGTTCGCCACCCGGCCGCTGGCCGAGTGGCGCAAGGTCTTCGACGCCGCGGGCCTCACCTACGGCGTCGTCCAGACGCTCGAGGAGGCCGCCCATGACCCCCAGTTCGTCGCCGATCGGGTGTTCGTACCCGTCGACGACGGTGGCGCCGAGCCCTATCTGACCATCGACAGCCCCGTGCGGCTGGACCAGGAGCAGAAGGTCCGCCCGCGCCGAGCCCCCGACCTCGGCGAACACACGCAGGCCGTGCTGAGGGAGCTCGGCTTCGACTCTGCCGAGATCACAGAGCTGCAGAACGCGGGGACAATCCCGCACCGGTAGCCGGCGACCTGAGGGACATCACCATGACCAACCCATCCACAACCGGGGTGCCGACCACCGACGCCCCCACGGTGCTGACACGCGAACATGACGGTGTCTTCGTGATCACCATCAACCGCCCGCAGGTGCGCAACGCCATCGACGGCGCCACCGCCCGGGCACTGGCCGAGGCCTTCGACCAGCTCGACGCCCACGACGGTCTCACGGTCGGCGTGCTCACCGGCGCCGGAGGCGTGTTCAGCGCCGGCATGGACCTGAAGGCCTACGCGGCGGGAGACACCCCCGTCATCCCGGGCCAGGGATTCGCCGGCCTGACCCGGGCTCGCCCGCGTACCCCGCTCATCGCCGCCGTCGAGGGCTGGGCGATCGGCGGTGGCACCGAGATGGCGCTGGCCTGCGACCTGATCGTCGCGGCGCAGGGCGCCACGTTCGGCCTGTTCGAAGTCAGCCACGGCCTGGTGCCGCCCGAGGGGGGCATCGTGCGCCTGCCCGAGCGCATCCCCCGCAACATCGCCATGGAACTGCTGCTCACCGGTGACCCGTTGCCGGCTGAACGAGCCGAGAAGCTGGGCCTGGTCAACCACCTCACCGCACCCGGCGAGGCCCTTCAACACGCTGTCGAGCTGGCCATCCGGATCGCGCGTAATGCTCCGCTGGCCGTCGCAGCCATCAAACGCGGCGTGAACGAGCGCACGGCATTCGACGACCATGGCGCGTTCTCCCAGCAGGATCGGATCGTCGCCCCGGTCCTGACCTCGCGCGACGCGCAGGAAGGAGCGCGCGCCTTCGCCGAGAAGCGCGCACCCCAGTGGCAGGGCCGCTGACATCGGTACAGGTCCGGGACACGTGCCTCGACAGCGCGTCCATCTCTCCCTCGAACGGCATGTCGCTGTTCGCCCACTCGGAAAGAGGCCGGCATGGGAAACCTGGCACAGAATCTGCTCGACACCGCAGCCAAGGAAGGCGATCGCCCCGCACTCGGCATGGGCGACGACGTCCTGACCTATGACCAGTTCAGCGACGCGGCGATGCGGGTCGCGCAAGGGCTGCGGGCGCGCGGCGTCACACCGGGCGATCGCGTGGGCCTGGCTCTGCCGAACGTGCTGTCGTTTCCCATCGTGTTCTACGGGGCGCTGATGGCGGGAGCGGCGGTGGTTCCGCTGAACCCGCTGCTCAAGGCCCGTGAGATCCACTACCACCTGCGGGACTCGGGGGCCCGGCTCGTCGTCGCCGCGGAAGGCTCCGCCCAGGCTGCCACCGAGGCCGCGGGTGCGGTCGGGATCGAGGCCGTGGCCGTGGCCGGCGTCTGGCCGGACGCGCTCGTACCCGCCTGTGCGCCGGCGGATCCGGCCGTCCGGACGGACGACGACCACGCAGTGATCCTCTACACCTCGGGGACCACCGGCCCACCGAAGGGTGCCGAACTCACCCACGGAAACCTGTCGGGGAACGCCCGCACAACAGCTCAGACGCTGCTGGGAGCGACCCCGGACGACGTGATCATGGGGTGCCTGCCCCTGTTCCACGCCTTCGGACTCACCTGCGGGCTCAACGCGGCCGTGCTGTCCGGCGCCGCCATGATGCTGCTTCCCCGTTTCGACGCGGCAACCGCCTTGTCGCTCATCGAGCGGGACACGGCCACGATCTTCGCGGGTGTCCCGACGATGTTCTCCCGGATGCTGAACGCGCCCAACGCGGGCACGGTCGACGTCACCGGCCTCCGACTATGTGTGTCCGGCGGCGCGGCCATGCCTGTCGAGCTGATGGGCTCGTTCGAGAAGACGTTCAGCTGTGTCGTGCTCGAAGGCTACGGCTTGTCCGAGACGTCGCCGGTCGTCTCGTTCAACCCTCCGCCTCCCCATCGCAAGGCCGGCAGTATCGGCACACCGATCGACGGGGTCGAGATGCGCCTCGTGGACGACCACGGCGCCGATGTCTCGCGTGGCGCGGTCGGCGAGATCGCCGTCCGCGGCCCGAACGTGATGAAGGGCTACTGGGGCAAGCCAGAGGAAACGGCGGAGGCGATCCCCGACGGCTGGTTCCGCACCGGTGACCTCGCCAGGCAGGACGCCGACGGCTACTTCTTCATCGTCGACCGCAAGAAGGATGTGATCATCCGCGGGGGCGAGAATGTCTACCCCCGCGAGATCGAAGAGGCCCTCTACGAACACCCGGCCGTGGCCGAAGTCGCCTGCATCGGCATCCCGGACCCCGACCTCGGCGAGGAGGTAGGCGCCGCTGTGGTGCTGATGCCCGGCGCGAGCGCCGACCCCGGCCAACTGCGCGAGTGGGCCAAGGCGCGAGTGGCCGCCTACATGTACCCCCGGTACGTGTGGCTGGTCGACTCGCTGCCCCACGGCCCCACCGGCAAGACCCTCCGTCGGGACGTGCGGATTCCTGAGGATGTCGGCCGGCGGTGACACCGGGAGGTCAATGCCGGCCCCACGACGCGCGGCGTGGTCGGCGCCGCTCGAAGCAGTGACTTGCACGTAATCGTCGGACACTGACATCACGATCGGAGAACTCGACATGGTCACGCCAAAGGAATTGGTCGGGCTGTTGCCACCGACCTTCGACCAGGACTACATCAGCGGTGCCGTGGTGCCGTACCTCCTGAGCGGTCAATACTTCGGGGAGCGGCCCGCGCTGCCGCTCATCGATCTCGCTCTGAGCAAGGAGAACGCGGCTCCGCCTCACTTCTGGGGCATGCTGTACGACGGATGGGCGCCCAACCCGGAGGAGGAAGGGGTCACCGTCTTCATCCAGGGCTACGACCAGCGCGGACCCGACAACCTGCGGAAGAAGATCTATCTGTCGGCGACCACGCCGGACCTCTACGCAAAACACTACGCCGGCAAGATCCGCAGCTTTCTCGTCCGTCTCCTCGACGAAGCGAACGCCGGCATGCCCCTGATGCACCATTACTATGCCGACTACTTCGACCTCTACTGGGACCTCCACCTCGGAGTCACCGGCGACGCCATCCCGGCCGAGGTCCGCGAGATCGGCGCCGGCTTCACCGCCGTCCTCGGCCACTGGTTCCCGACCTCGGACATCGTCCGCGAGAACATTCTGCGCGTGCGCGGACTGCGCCCGTTCCTCAAGGAGTGGATCGACCGCCGGGTGCAGGCGGTGATCGACGGCGACGTCCCGCATCCCGAGCGCACATTCGTCTATTACTGGCTCAAGAACGGGGGAGGGGGAGAGCACTTCCGGCGCAAGGACATCGTGTTCGAGTGCTTCCACAACTTCCTGGCGTTCAGCCAGTGGGGCAACACGGTCTACAACGTCATGGCGCAGCTGGCAGCCGACACCGGTGACCCGGCCATCCGGTCGTGGTTCAGCCAGATCATGAACAACGGCCCCGACCAGGCCGACGGCAGCCCGTTCACCCCACTCGACCGGTTCGTGATGGAGCTGTTTCGCACCATCTCGCCGAACGGGGGGAGCCTCTCGACCGTGGACACTCAGCGCGGTCTGGAGCCCCGCGCCGGCGCCGTCGTCACCCCCCACCTGGCGACGAGCCAAGACCCCCGACACTGGCCCAATCCCGAGGAGTTCGATCCGAACCGCTACAAGGCGGCCCCGACGAGCGCCGACAACGACGAAGCGAGAAGCAAGGAGATCGGACTGGCCCGCTGCCCCTTCCCACCCGCACCGTTCGCGGTCAGCGACGGCCGCCGGGCCGAGCTGACCAACAGCGCGTTCGGCGCCGCCTACGGCGTGGTCGACGGCACCGAGTACCCGGTGTGCGACACACCCGGATACGCGCCCTTCGGCTTCGGCTACCGCCGCTGCGGCGGAGAGCAGCTCACCACAGAATTCGTCAAAGAGTTCCTGCGAACGGTATGGCTGAGACGGATCGAGTTCATGCGGCTCGACCTGGAGAATTCAGAGCAACTCCCCGTCTCGCCGCGCACTCTGGTCGACGACAACATCGGGTTCCAGCCTTCGAGGTGAGACCGGCGTATAATGGCTCGATCACGGAACAATCGACAGCCGCAAGCGGTGAATACTCCATTAGTGTCGGGAGTTCATGATGCTAGAGAAGATCATCGTCGCAAAGAGGAGGTCGGCGGGTCCGAGTTCGTGGAGTTCGTGGTCGCAAGCGCGCTGAAGGACAGGCACGGAGTTTCCTCCCAGGCCGGGCTGGTCGGCCGGCAACAAGACCTGGAAGTGGTCCGATCATTCGCCGCGCAAGCGTCCGTTTCAGGTGGCGCGCTGGTGATTGCGGGCGAGCCGGGCGTCGGCAAAACCACGCTGCTCGATGCCGTGGCGATGGAAGCCGATGCTGCCGGGACGAGGATTCTGCGGGCTGCGGGGGTGGAGTACGAGGCCGGGATCAGCTATGCGGGGCTGAACCTCGCTCTCCAGCCGCTGGCGGGGTCGATCCCGTTGCTCGACGGGGCGTACCGCGACGCGCTGCGCGTCGTGTTCGGTCTTGACGTCGCGGTCGCCCCTGACCGATGCACGCTGTGCAACGCCTTTCTGGAGCTGCTGCGCAGGGAATCGGCCGACCAGCCCGTACTGCTCCTGGTGGATGATCTGCAGTGGCTCGATCGCCCTAGCGCGGCGGTGTTCGGCTTCACCGCTCGTCGTGCAGTCGGCAGCCGCGTCGGCTTGATGGGCACGATTCGCGCCGGTGACGAGGGCTTCTTCGACCGTGCGATGCTCGCCGAGCATGAACTGGTTCCGCTGACCGAGTCGGCCTCGGCTGAGCTGCTCGACCGCCGGTTCCCGTCCCTCGACCGCAGGCTGCGGGAGCGGGTAATGGCTGAGGCGATGGGAAACCCGCTGGCGCTCGTAGAGCTGTCAGCGGCCTCCGGTCGGTTCGGTCTCAGTAAGCGGCTCCAGGCGAGGTTCGGGGTCAGGATCTCTGACCTGCCGGCCCTGACGCGTCAGGTGCTGCTGCTGGCAGCTCTCGAGGGCACCGGCAGCCTGGCAGTCCTGGAAGCCGCGAGCCCTGCAGACGTGCTCGACGCCCTTGCGCCGGCCGAGGCGATCTCGTTGGTGCGAGTGGACACGGCAACGTCGAAGGTCTCGTTCCGTCATCCCCTTACCCGGTCGGCCGTTGCCGGTCTTGCGCGCGCGGCTGAGCAGCGTCACGCGCATCGCAGGCTCGCGGCGGCCTTGTCCGATGATCCTGAGCGGCGGGCCTGGCACCTGGCCAATGCCGTGGTGCGCCCGGACGAGCAGGTGGCGGCATCCCTGGAAGAAGCGGCTTACCAGCGGCTGCGGCGCGGGGATCCCGTCGGAGCCGTCACGGCCCTGACCCGGGCGGCGGAGCTCAGCCCGACCGATGCCGACCGGGCAAGGCGTTTGGCGGATGCCGCCTATGCGGGCGCCGGAATAGCTGGAGGTCTCGACGCCGCTCCGGGGATTCTGCGTGAAGCCCACCGCGCTGACCCTGACTCCAGCCGCTCACTCGAGGCCGCGATCGCCACCGCATATGTCCTGCTGAACACCGACGGGGATATCGATACGAGTCACCGGATCCTCGTGGCCGCGGTTGAGGCGGCCAGACACGAGACACCGCCGGCCTCGGCGCTGATCGAGGCGCTGAACCTGCTGTGCCGTGTCTGCTTCTTCGGCGGCCGTCAGGAGCTGTGGAAACCGTTGGATGCAGCGATCAACCGTCTCGGCTCACAGACGCCGCGGTCGCTGGATCTGCTCCGCCGCTTCATCGGTGACCCGGCGCATGCCGGGGCGTCGGCGGTGGCGGACCTCGATGCTGCCGTTGCGGGCCTGCACGACGAGCCTCACCCGGCTGAGGTGATCCGGATCAGCACCGCGTCGGTTTATGTCGACCGCCTCCTTGGCTGCCACGCGGGACTGCGTCGCGTTGCCCTGGAGGGCCGGGAAACGGGCGACGTAGGCACCATCGCGCAAGCCACCCAGATACTGGCCTTCGAGGCGTACGCCGACGGTCGCTGGGATGAGGCCGACTCGCTGCTCGCCGAGTCGCTTCCGCTGTCCGAGCAGCACGGTTACCGCCTCTTCGCTTTGTACGCCAAGTACTGTCAGGCCCTGCTCGCGGCCGCCCGCGGCGAGGACGCCTCTGTGCGATCCCTCACCGATGAGATCACGCGCTGGGCGGTACCCAGGGGAGTTCTCGTGGTCCGCCAGCTCTGCAGCCACGCAAACGGACTGGCCGCTCTCGGACGCGGCGCGTTCGACGACGCATACCGGGAGACGGCCACGATGAGCTCGACCGGCGTCTTGCTTCCGATGCGCGCCCACGCGCTCTGGTCGATTCTCGACCACGCCGAGGCGGCGGCCAGGACCGGCCGGACGGCAGAGGCGGCCGCACATGCCTGCACGGTATCCAGATTGCGGGTGCAGGACATCTCCGGGCGCCTGGCGCTGCTGGTCGGCGCGGCGGAAGGACTCGCCGCCGACAGGGATGGGGCCGGTGCGTGTTTCGAACGGGCCCTGCAGGTTCCAGGTGCGGATCGCTGGCCGTTCGATCTCGCCAGGGTGCAGCTCTTATACGGGGAACACCTCCGCCGCATGCGGGCGTACGCGCAGGCTCGCACTTACCTGGACGCCGCCCTGGATGCGTTTCAGCGCCTGGGTGCCGTGCCCTGGATCCGCCGGGCAGCGGGCGAACTGAGGGTCACAGGTGTTCAGCCGGGCCGCCGAGGACGTCTCACCGGAACGCTGACGGACCAGGAACGAGAGATCGCGCAACTGGCGGCCACCGGGATGACGAACAAGCAGATCGCTCAGCGCTTGTTCCTCTCGGACCGGACGGTAGCGGCTCATCTGTACCGCGCCTTCCCAAAGCTCGGCATCAGCTCGCGAGCTGGCCTTCGCGACGCCCTCGACGCTCTCTGAGCGACGAAGACGAGCCGCCTGTCGCCGCGTCGGGTCTACACGAATTCCGCACCCCTCGGGAATCGATGTGTTTCGAACGCTGCTTGCTTCCCGCCGCACACGACGGCGGGAAGCGTCGGCCTGATTCAGATTTGGACGCCGGGCCGGCGCTGGGGCCCGCGGGGGCCATAGTCGACCTCGGCCATTCCACGGCCGGCGCCGATAGCGGGCTGCGGGGCGTCGTACTTGTCCATGACCGACTCGATGAAGATCATGCCGTCGTGCGGGGCAGCCAGCGCGGCTTGAAGTTCGGCCGCGGTCCTCACAACGAATGTCCGGGCGGTCGTCCCCGGGTGCAGGACCTTCGGCAAGTCGGCGTAGGCCCAGTTGGCAATGTCGTTGAAGTGGCTGTCCTTGCCGCAGATGACGCGCTCGATCGTGTAGCCGCCGTTGTTGATCAGGAAGATGATGGGTTTGAGGTCGTGCCGCAGGATCGTCGATATCTCCTGCGCGGTGAGCTGGAAGGACCCGTCTCCAACGAACAGCAGATGACGGCGCTCAGGTGCGGCCAGCAGCGTGCCCAGGACCGATCCCACGGTGTAACCGATCGAGCCCCAGATGGCCTGGGTGACGAAGGTACAGCCCGGCGGGAGCTGTAGCCCCCAGCCGCCTGCCTCGGAGGTGCCGTCCTCGGCGATGAGAACGTCGCCCTCGCGGATGAAGCCCTGGATCAGATTCCAGTACGCGGCCTGCGTGAGCGGACCCGACGGCACCGACACCTCCGATGACGGCACCGCTGCGTACGCACGAGGCGCCGGCTGCTCCCTGCACGGGAGCCTGTCGACGACCCGACCGAGCAGTTCCTTCAGGTAGACGGCCTGGTAGTTGTCCGGGCCGATATCGACGGCGTCGCCGCGGACATCGATCCGATCAGCCGGAAGCGCGGCGGTGAAGCCGCCGGACGTCGTGTCCACCCGACGCACCCCGATCGCCAGCAGGCAGTCGCTGCCCTCCACCGCCTTCCGTACCTCGGGGGCGCTGGCCGCCCCGACGTAGAGGCCGACGTAGTGCGGGGAGGTCTCATCGATGACCCCCTTGGAGGTGTTGATGGCGGCGATCGGTGACAGCAGCTTGACGGCCAATTCCTGTATCTCACCAACCACGCCGAAGCGGTCTGCGTCGATGTCGGCAAGGATCGCCGGCGAGCGCGCGCTGGTCAGCCGGGCGACGATCTCGTCGGCGCACGTGCTCAGTCGTTCGGAGTCGCTCGGCGGGATCACGAGGTCCAGCGGCTCCGCCGGAACCTCGACATGCAGGTACGCGATGTCGGAAGGCAGTTCCATGTAAACCGGCCGCTTGAGCTGCCAGGCGGTGAGGATGAGCCGGTCGATCTCGGCTACGGCGTTCTGCGGAGTCAGCCTTGTCTGCGCAACCGTGAACGGAGTGTAGGCCTGCAGGACGGCGTCGTACTCGGTATCGCCGGATGTGTGGTGCATCAGAAGGTTCCGGTCCAGCGACTTCAGCGGGAGCGACCCGCAGACGCAGACGACCGGTACATACTCGCTGTAGGCGCCGGCGACACCGTTGATGGCGCTCAACGCTCCGACGCCATTGGTCACGATGAGTCCCGAGATCCCGTTGAGCCTCGCGTAACCGTCAGCCGCGTAGGCGGCGTTCAGTTCGTTGCAGTTGCCGACCCACATGAGCTCATTACCGTCCTCCATCTGCAGTAGGAACTCGAGGTTGAAGTCGCCCGCGACCCCGAACAGGTGCGAGATGCCCGCCTCCCGCAAGCGCCGCAGCAGAAAATCGCCGATGGTCATCGTCGAACGGCTGGTCGTCGTTGGCATGTGCATTGTCCCTCCTGAACCGGTTAACACGCCCACCCGGAGCGGCCACAGACCGTCACACGTCGATCGTCAGGCCCGCGTGCTGGGGCGCAACGGCACCGTAGGCAGGCGCGAAGCCGCCGCTAATCAGTAGAACGACTGACAACGCAGCCGTCAGAGCGCGAAGGTTCCAACGGCCGAGTGATTGGGACCTCGATCTCCGCGATGCTACTGCGCTTCCCCGCACGCTCGACGAATCGCCAGCATGCGCACAGCCGCCGCCGACGACGACGCGGTGGCCATCGTGCACATCACGACCATCGGCGCCCGCACTGTTTTGCCCCGTCGCGCTGGGGGTCGGATCGCGAGCCCTCGCTCGGTGTACGGATGGCGTCCGCCCACAAGTGACCAGGACCTCACGGTGGTGAGTTCTCTGGACATTGTCCAAGTACTAGGCTGGACAACATCCAAGGAGGCTGGCATGAACGGGCAACGGGAAGCAGAACTGAGTGGCCGTCTGCGTGAGCGCGGGCTGCGCGCGACCAGACCCCGGATCGATGTGCTAGCCGCGTTGGAAGACTTGGGCGAGCATCGGTCCGCCGATGAGGTGCGCGATCGGCTCGCCGACGAGGGCCACCGGTTGCCACGATCAAGCGTCTACAACGTGCTCACGACGCTGGTCCGCGCCGGACTCGCGCTCACCGCGGACGCCGGGCCCGGCCCGGTGCTCTACGAGGCAGGTCGGGAGTGGCACCACCACTTCGTGTGCCGGCGCTGTCAGCGAGTGTTCGACGTCGACTGCCTGGTGGGTGCCCGACCCTGCCTCACCGCCGGCGGCGACGTCGGCATCGTCGAGGAGGCGCAAGTGATCTTTCGAGGCATCTGCGCCGGCTGTGCGGCGACCTGCGAGTCCGGCTCCGAATAGTCGAACGAGAGCCCGCGCGGCTACTTGCCTGCGCATTCCGAGGTGACTTGCCCGGTGAAATATCTGGATTCCCCTGATGGGAATCCTCTGGAAAACTCGGAGGACGTAATGTCTTCGGCCATTCTTGAAATGACGACCACTGCGGAGAAATTTCGGTCCGCGGAGAAATCCTTTGTTCTGCGCTATGTGCAGCCCGGGCTCGTAGGGCTGATCGACGGCACCCTGTCCACCCTGGCGCCGATCTTCGCGGCGGCCTTACTCGCCGGCCCGCGTGCGGCCTTGCTCGTCGGGCTGGCCACCGCCTTGGGGGCGGGTATCAGCATGGGGCTGTCTGAAGCGCTCTCCGACGACGGCAGCCAGACCGGTCGCGGCCCAGCGATCACCCGTGGTGCAGTGACCGGGATGATGACAACCCTGGGTGGGATATTCCACGCGTTGCCGTTCCTCATTCCGAACCTGTCTAGCGCGCTCGTCGTGGCAGGTGTCGTGGTGGCATGCGAACTGGCCGCGATCGCCCTCATTCGTAAGCGTTACCTCGCGGTCACACTGCGCGCCTCGCTGGTGCAGGTCGCCCTCGGCGGCGCGCTCATCGTTGCGGTCGGGCTCTCCCTTGGCCGGGTGTGAACTCCGAACCATTGGCGGATCTCCAGCCTGGGCACGCGGAGACGCACCTTCCGCCTCACTGGATGGACGTTCGCAGCGCATAGCCGGTGTCGTGCCAATTGCTGCCGCGGTCGCCTGCTGTTCCGCCTGGTCGGCGACTCGGCGGCGAGTCCGACCGAGTTCACCGTGGGTGTGTCGGTGGCCCCGCATTGGGTTCTCCCGGGCCATCTGCAGCGCCAGGGCGCGGATTGGCTGCGGGGTGGGTGGGCGGCCTGGTTGGTATCCGTCCGTCCGACTCAATGTCGGGTTCCGGAGGCAGCAAGACTCCGCGACGTCAGCCGGACGGCGGGAGCCGATTTTCTCCCCTTTGGGGTGTCGCTGTCCGAAGATCGGATTACTCAACGACCCGGTCAAGCCTGCTCTCGGGCGTGGAGCGCCAGTTCGGAAGATCGCGTATATGGATCGGTGCTGACCTGGCGAGGCGGTGACCTGCGCGTTCCTGGGACGCTCGCCGGCGTGCCCCGGTGTTCCCCGTCAGTCGCCGCGTGATCGCGCGAGCTGGGGGCCACGAGCCCGATCGTCAGGCGGTGGCGTGCGTCCGGTCGTCGTAGTCCGCGCGTGCGGCACGGATCACGTCCACGTGCTGGTCGGTCCAGCGGGCGAGGGCCGTCACGACGTCGAGCAGGGTGCGGCCGGTCTCGGTGAGGGCGTATTCGACGCGGGGCGGCACGGTGGGGTGGACCGTACGGCTGACGATGCCGTCGCGTTCCAGAGCGCGCAGGGTGGAACTGAGCATGCGCTGGGTGATTCCCTCGGTGGCCCGGCGCAGCTCGTTGAAACGATGGGGCCCCGTTCCGAGTCGGCAGATGACGATGACGGACCACTTGTCGCCTATGCGGTCGAGGATGTCGCGCACGAAGCCCGCCCGCTCTGCGGCCGTGTGCCAGTTCCCGGACTCGTCCATGGTTGTTCTCATCGGTACCTCGGGTGATACCAGGGCACTTTGAACTGCCTTCTTGTCGAATTCGCTGACTGGTCTAATGATCGTTAGTACTGGTATCTATCGGATACCAGGCTGCGCGTAAGGTACCAGAAATGGAGTGACCCTTGTGATTGACGTACCTCTCTCTGTCCTCGATGTCGCTCCGGTCGCCGCCGCCGGATCCTCCGCCGAGGCCCTCCAGCACACCACGGCGCTCGCGGTCCGCGCCGAGGAGCTGGGTTGCCGGCGGTTCTGGGTGGCCGAGCACCACAACACACCGTGGGTCGCCAGTTCGTCGCCGGCTGTGCTGGTCGCGCATTTGGCGGCGTCGACCTCGACGATCCGAGTCGGCTCGGGTGGCGTGCAGCTGCCCAACCATTCCCCGCTGGTGGTGGCCGAGCAGTTCGGCACCCTGGAGGCGCTGCACCCGGGCCGGGTCGACCTGGGCATCGGCCGGACGTCCGGCACCGACCAGGTCACCGCGCTGGCCCTGCGCCGGACGATGGAGGGCCCGTCCGCCGAGGCGTTCCCGCAGGAGTTTGACGATCTCATCGGGTACTTCACCGGGCGCGAGAACCGGATGCGGATCACCGCGATCCCTGGGCTGGGCAACATGCCGGCGATCTGGCTGCTCGGATCGGGCGGGTTCAGCGCGCAACTGGCCGGCATGCTGGGCCTGCCGTTCAGCTTCGCGCACCACTTCAGCTCCGCCAACACGCTGCCGGCGCTAGACCTGTACCGGCAGCACTTCCGCGCGTCGGAGTGGCTGGAGCGGCCGTACGCGATGGTCTCGGTCAACGCGATCTGCGCGGATACCGACGAGCGCGCGGAGTACCTGGCCGGCCCGGCCATGCTGTCCTTCCTGCGCATGCATACCGGCCGGGCGCAGCTGCTGGCCAGCCCCGAGGAGGCGGCCCGGTACCCGTACACGCCGCAGGAGCTGGAGGTCGCGCGGCAGCGGTTCGAGGGGCAGGCGCTCGGTTCCCCGGAGACCGTGGTCCGCCAGCTCGCCGAGCTGCGCGAGCGCACGGGTGCGGACGAGCTGATGCTGACCACTCAGGTCTACGACATCGAGGACCGGATCCGCTCGTTCGAGCTGATCGCCAAAGAGGCGGCCACCCCCTGACCCAACGGCCGGCCGCGGGCGAGGCCGGGGGAGTCTGCCACCCAGCCTCTACGAGTGACGTCTCGTTCGCACCGAGTTCCACGGTGTCGCGCATGACGCCCTCGTCGTCTTCCACGGTGGCGACTTCGAGGTCGGTCGGGCATGCGGGCGCGGACCGCTGGGCGCGGCGGTCTATGTCGAGGACGGCGCGCAATCCCCCGTTGATGACCCACCACGGTGAGGGTCGCCGCGGCAGGCAGGTGCGGCCCGATGAGGTGGGCGGCATAGGCGGTCAGGGCTGCCCGCGCTTCGCTTCGCTTCGAAGCAATCGCAGCAGTCGATCAACACTGTGGGATGTGACTTGCCGCGCAGGCCACCGACGGCCCGGCGTCCTCGCCGTCGACGAAGGACAGCACGAGCGGAGATGCGATGGCCCTGGCCATCGCAGCGGGCCCGGTGCCGGCTGATCCCGTTGGTCCACCGCCGGTGATACCGGGAACGCCCACTCACCGCATGACAGCGGCGAGTCCACCGCGCCGCGTTGCGGCCGTACCGAGGTGAGGTCGACGAGGGGGAGGGCCGGCCGTTCTGCTGCGTATTGGCTGCTCAGGAGGTGCGGCACCACAGCGCCGTCCACGTCGTCCGGGTCGGACGTCGGTTCGGGGCAGCTACCCGGCCAGTCCCTTTGGCGTGATCATGGCGGCTTCCTCCGATCGTGACGTGAGCGTCGAAGTTACGACGCCCATCGCAGCCACTCGTCGGCGCGTTGCCGAGAATTCGGACTCTCGCGCCTACGGCCGCTCTCCGGGCCGGCCGCACGGCCGTCGCGCGCGGAATGTGCCTGAGTCGCGAGCTCGGAGCGCATTCGGCTCGTTCTGCCGCCGGTCGTGCGACTCGACCTACTTGTCTGGATCGCGTTGATTTGACGGGAGCTGCGGAGTTGCCGTTGTGCTGCGAACACCAATCAGTTCCGAAACCCGTGCCCGCGGCACGGTGAATGCCGGCCCGGGTGTGCATACCGTCTTGTGTGAGGCCGCGATGACGTAGCACTTCGGCGCCCCGCGCCGACCGTGGCGACCTGATCCACACGCATCGCGATCGCGATCCGTATCTGTGTGGCCGGGCTCAGCGAACGGGCGATGGCGCCCTTTGGTGCGCGAACCTGTGCCGGGGAAGACCCGTACCACATCGACCCGGGAATGATGGAGAAGCAATTAGAATGGGAACGACAAAGCGGGACGCCGCCGACTCGGCGTCCGCCGCTACCTCAGTCATCGACCGGACCACGAACGGAAAGCCGGTCGTCGAGCCGCCTGTCCTGGGCGGCCCCGAGCACACGGACTACTTCCTGCTGGACGATCTGCTGACCGATGAGAAGCGGGCGCTTCGCCTGCGGGTGCGCGAGTTCAGGGACCGGGAGGTCCTCCCGATCATCAACCCGTACTGGGAGCGCGCGGAGTTCCCGCACGAACCGGTTTCGTCGCCCGCTACGGAGGGCACCGCCGCCCATCGGCACCAATCGCCCCGGCCATAGACGGGGCGGCCGGGACCGGCGCGAGCTAGGACGCGGGTGTCAGGTCGTAATTCGCGCGGACGATGGCAGACGGTCCCGACGAGGCGGCGGCTTCACCCCGCTCGACCGGTTCGTGATGGAGCTGTTCCGCACGATCTCGCCGAACGGGGCAGCCTCTCGACCGTGGACACGCAGCGCGGTCTGGAGCCGGGCGTCGTCGGCGTCGTCACGCCCCACCTGGAGACGAGCCGAAACCCCGGCACTGGCCCAACCCGGAGGAGTCCGATCCGGGTCGCTACAAGGCGGTACCAACGAGCGCCGACAACGACGCGGCGAGGAGGAGATGGGGCTTGCTCGCTGCCCCTTCCCGCCCGCCCCGTTCATGGTCAGCGACGGCCGCCGGGCCGAGCTGACCAACAGCGCGTTCGGCGCCGCCTACGGCGTGCTCGACGGTACCGAGTACTCGGTGTGCGACACGCCCGGATACGCGCGCTTCGGCTTCGGTTACCGCTGCCGCGCCGGTGAGCAGCTCACCACAGAATTCGTCAAAGAGTTCCTGCGAACGGTATGGCTGAGACGGATCGAGTTCGTGCGGCTCGACCTGGAGAATTCGGAGCAAGAGGAAGTCCATGACGGGGTGCGGCTCGCCGTGGCGGCGGCGCTCGCGGTGAGGCAGGGGCCACCGCTCGAGCAGCGCCCGGTGCAGAACGCACGCACCCGCCACACCGGCTCGTTGAGCAGCCCGGGCGACTCGAGGACGACCAGCTCCCCAGCTCGCGGCGGGTCGGGCGGTTCCGACGGAAGCGGTGCAGGCACACGCATATGCCTCCACCGCCGGGACCGCCCGCTCCGCCGCACCACAGCCCGTCTCGCCGCGCACCCTCATCGACGACAACATCGGGTCTCGGCCCTCGCCGTGAGACCGGCGCATAAGGACACGGAATACGCCGTGGATCATCCAAACGCCCGAGCGGCGGATCCGGCTTGGTCGGGCTCAAAGACTGGGTGGAGGCTCTCGGTGGCCGACTCTGGGTGCAGAGAGTCCCCGGCGTGCTGGTCGACACGCTGACCGACAGCCTGCGCGCGTGTGAGGTGGCGGGGGCACGGTTGCGGCTGCCGGCCGAGCGGGCCGCGATCGTGCTGACGGTCGGCACGCATGGCCGGGTGGCGATCTCCCAGGCCCGGTCCGGGGACGACGCCGAGGCTGCGGTGGTCGAGTTCGTGGACGAGCTGCTCTCCCTGGTGTTCGAGAGCGGCTGACGTCCCGGCTCGCCGTCGGGCCGACTCGTGACCTCCGTCCCCCGATAATTCTTTGCCCTCTTTCATGATTCTTTGTGGCGCCCGTTGAACAGCAGCCCAGAGACAGCTAACGTCTGTTCAGTAAGTTGATGAACAGATGTTAGGTCCTTTTCCGGCGCGGAGGCGCACATGGCCAATAGAGCGACAAACTCGACAGTCCGGGCGTTGGCTGACATCCCCGAGTACCCGATGCAGCGGGCAGCCGGGTGCCCGTTCGATCCGTCGCCCGCCCAGCGGAACTTGGCGCAGGAAGGACTGGTCCCGAAGATCCGGCTCTGTGACGGCAGCACCCCCTGGCTGGTGACCCGATACCACGACCAGCGCGCCCTCCTCGCCGACCCGCGAATCAGTGCGGACATATCGCACCCGAACTTTCCCAATCAGACGGCGGGTTTAAGGAGCGCTGGGATACCGACCGAACCGTCGTCGCCATGGACGACCCCGAGCACGCACGGCTGCGCCGCATGGTGACCGCGCCATTCACGATCAAGCCGGTGGAGGCGCTGCGGTCGGCCGCCCAGAGGATCGTGGGTGGCCTGATCGACGACATGCTGGCCGGCCCGAAGCCGGTGGACCTGGTCCAGCAGTTCGCCCTGCCGGTGCCCTCGCGGGTGATCTGCTACCTGGACCGGCGCGACGCCGCCGGATGGGTCACCTGATGCTCGTGGCCGGGCACGAGACCACCGCCAACATGATCGCACTGGGCACCCTGGCCCTGCTGCAACACCCCGAGCAGCTGGCCCAGCTGCGCGACAACGACGCCCCCAAGCTGACCCCCAGGGCGGTCGACGAGCTGCTGCGCTACCTGACCATCGTCATTTGCGGGCGGCGGCGGGTGGCGCTGGCCGACATCGAGCTCGGCGGCCAGACCATCCACGCCGGCGACGGCGCGATCTGCCCCAACGACATCGGCAGTGGACCTCGACCGGCTGGACATCCACCGGGAGGCCCGTCGCCACGTCGCCGTCGGCTACAAGGGTGCACCAGTGCCTGGGCCAGCCGCTGGCCAGGGTGGAGCTGCAGGTCGTCTACGGCACCCTCTACCGCCGCATCCCCACCCTGCGCCTGGCCACCGATTTCGAGCAGGCGCCCGCAAGTTCGACGGGCTCGTCTACGGCGTCCACGAACTGCCCGTCACCTGGTGACCACTGCGAATTTGCACGAGGAGGATCTCATGAAAATAACCATCGATCAGGACAAGTGCGTCGCTTCGGGACAATGCGTGCTAGCCACGGCGCAGGTGTTCGACCAGCGCGACGAGGACGGCATCGTCACGCTGCTGACCGACAACCCACCGCCCGAGCTGCACCAGGCTGTCCGCCAGGCCGTGGCGGTCTGCCCGGCCCTGGCCATCACCGTGGTGGAACAGCCGTGAGCGGGCCGAAGCGGATCGTCATCGTCGGGGTGTCGGCGGCCGGGCTCGCCGCGGCCGAGGCCCTGCGTCGCCGCGGCTACGACGGCGCGCTGACCCTGATCGGGGACGAACAGCACCTGCCCTACGACCGGCCACCACTGTCCAAACAGATCCTGGCCGGCACCTGGGGGCCGGAAAAGATCGTCTTACGCAGCGGTGCGGAACTGGCCACCCTCGACGCGGATCTTCTGCTCGGCCGCTCCGCCGTGGGCCTGAACAGGACCGACCGGCAGGTTCTGCTCCACGGCGGCGGTCGGGTCGACTTCGACGCCCTGATCATCGCCACCGGCGTCACCCCACGCCGCTTGCCCGGCGCCAACCTGACCGGAGTGCACGTCCTGCGCACCCTCGACGATGCGCTGTCCCTGCGCACTCACCTCCTGGAGCGGCCGACGGTGGTCGTGGTGGGCGCCGGCTTCCTCGGCGCCGAGGTGGCGGCCGTCGCCAGGGGGATGGGCCTGGACGTCACCCTGGTCGATCCGCGGCCGGTACCCATGCATGCCCTCGGCGACCGGATCGGCGAGGTCGTCGCCGACCTGCACAGCGATCACGGCACCTCGCTGCGCTGCGGTGTCGGCGTGCACCGGTTCATCAGCGCGGCCGGGCGCGTGGCCGAGGTCGAACTCACCGACGGTTCGCTGCTGGCCGCCGATCTGGTGGTGATCGCGGCCGGCGCCACCCCCGCCATCGGCTGGCTCGCCGGATCCGGCCTCCCGCTCGGCAACGGGGTCGAATGCGACACGCATTGCCGGGCCGCCCCACAGATCTACGCCGCCGGCGACGTCGCGTCCTGGACCAACAACCACTTCCACACCCGGATGCGAGTGGAACACCGGGTCAACGCCACCGAGCAAGCCATGGTCGTCGCCGCCAACTTGCTCGGCGACGATCAGGCGTACGCTCCCGTGCCCTACTTCTGGACCGATCAGTACGACGCCCGCATCCAGGCCTACGGCATCTTCCCAACTGATGCGGACATCACCCTGATGCACGGGGAACTGACCAGCCGCAGGTTCGTCGTCGGCTACAGCCACCGGGGCAGGGTCGTCGGTGTGCTGGGCTGGAACAGCCCTCGCGAACTGCGCAGACTGCGCCAACTCGTGGTCCACGCTGCACCATCGCCGTGGTTCCGAGACCCGCGCATCTCGACCGCCAACGCCGGCTGACGGCCAGCTACGCCGGTCGGCGCCTCGCTCACCAGCCCGCTCTCGACGGGTCCCGAGAACCGGTACCCGGCACTTTGGGCCGGACGATCACGTCACTCCGAGTCGGCAGTCCCCAGGGCGCACGGGTTCGGTGTTACGTAACAGGGGCCCGAACAGTTCGCCACGGCCTCGCCGAGGCTGGGTTCGTCGTGCTGGTCCATGATCACCAGCACTTCGCCGCCGGCAGCGGTGAGCCGGGTCATCACATCAATACGTGGCAACAGCAGATCGCCGACTGATCGGCTCTAATTCCTCTGGAATCACACCTCGAGTTCGATTCGGAGAGAATCGGCCTGCGGAGCGGGCTGTTCCATGAACTGTCAATCATCGCCTTCCACCTGCAGCCGAGTCCCGCAGCTCGTCACCGGCGATCATCTCGAGCCATTGCTCGCCCGGTTCGACATCACGAGCCGCGTCGCGCTCGACTGGAATCGGCAGCACCTGCGCTAACCCAGCCCTGACCCCGTCGCCCCGCCACACGGACACACATGGCTCCTCGAAAGGCTGCGATTCCGCCACAGGTGACCATGTGGCAACTCGACCGGATCCCACCCCACTTCAGGAGAAACCAATGCAGAGATGCATGCGCCTACCGCACCGCCAAGCCCGCCGAGTCGCGATGTCCGCTAACGGTGAAGAATGGGACTGATCATGTTACCCCCCGAGGAGACCACGGAGGCCCTCATCCGTGCGCTGTACAACGACGCCGCCGGACCGCTGTTCAGCTTCGCCCTGCGGTTGACCGGTGACCGCGGTAGAGCCGAGGAAGTCGTCCAAGAGGCACTCGTGCGGGCCTGGCGCCATGCGGGCCACCTCGACCTCGGCTCCGATGCCACCCGGGGCTGGCTGTTCACCGTGGCCCGCAACCTCGTCGCCGATCTGTGGCGCTCGGACGCGGCACGACCGGTCACGATCTCCGACGAACGCATGCTGCGCGCTGCATCCGTGGCTGACGGCGTCGAACAGGCAGTGCAACGTTGGGCCCTCGCCGATGCGCTGCACCAGCTCAAGCGCGAATATCGCGACGTCCTGATAGCCATCTACTACGAAGGCAGAACAATCGCCGACGCCGCAGCGCGCCTCGGCCTGCCGTCGGGAACCGTGAAGTCACGCACGCACCACGCATTGCGGGCGCTGCGCCACGTACTGGAAGGGGCCGAAGCGGCCTGACGGGAGCAGGGTGTCCTCGGCGGTCCAGCCCAACCAGCGAGCACAGGACCGTCGCTGAGAGGCGGCGACTTGATTGCCGAGGCCTTGGCCAGCTCGGACAGGCGCAGGATTGCCACCGGCCCATCCCCCGGCCTTCACGATGTCCGTGGCCCGCCCTGGCAGCCGCCTCAGCGTCGATGGCGTCGGTGTTTCCGCGTCGGCGGCGGGTGGTCTTGTCCGGTCGGTTGACCTCGACCACCTCGATGCCGTGGCCGCGCAGGCGCCGGGCCAGCGCCATGCCGTACGAGCCGGTGCCTTCCACCCCGGCCCGCCGCACGGGACCGAAGCCGTGCGCCCAGGCCATAGTCGCTGGTCGCGAGCTCGTGCATGAGCTGCTGCAGGTGGATGAGCGGTCGGGCGGCGGCGTGCAAGGCGGGCTCGTCGGGATCCGCGGGGTCGAAGAGCATTCGGTCGGCGGCGGCAAGGTCGTCGAGGACCTGCTGGTCCGAGCGACCTGATGCGGGATCGGCGAGCGTGCGGGAGGCCGCCGCGAGCGAGAGGCTGGCCGACGCGAGCCGGACCGGAGCCTGCGATGCCCTGCGGAGCTGGACGGCGAGGGCACGCGCATAGGTCGCGGACGCCGCGTAGAGCCTCAGCTCACGGCTCACCCGACGAGGGTCGTTGTTGAACAACATCGGCCGGGTCAACGGTGCGGAGACGAGGGTGAGCTGCCGCAACCGGTTCTCGACAGTGCGAACCAGTCCGTCCAGGTTCGCGGCGGCCTGCGGTCCATCACCGCGGCCGGCCCCGCAGACAGCGGCCGGGACCGCGCTCGGGTCGATCCGCCGGGCAACCGCGTCGAGCAGGTCGGACAACGAGAACATCAAGGTGGTGCGGGCCGCCCGCACTGTGTCGCGTGTGCTCGTCGGAACGACGAACAGGGCGACCACTGCGCCGACAGCCGCACCGATCGCGGTTTCCTCGAGCCGGAGCACGAGCAGGCCGTCGCTGAACTCGTACAACACGCTGTAGAGCTGAGCGACCATGATCGTAACGAAGAAAATCATGAAGGCGTAAGAGACACGGAGCAGGTAGAACCCAAGGAACACGCTGGCGAGGATGACCACCAGGACGAGCGCGGTGCTCCCGCGGGTCAGTTCGGCCAGCCAGATGGCGGCGAACAGGCCCACCAACGTGCCCAGGACCCGGTTGCCTGCCTTGATGAAGGTCTCCGACCGGGTCGCGGTACCCGCGAACGCGACAAAGGCGGCGATGGCGGCCCAGTAGTAACGGGTCGTCGAGAGCTCGCGTCCGAGCAGGATAGCCAGCCCGCCCGCGATCGCGACCTGCACGGCCTGGCGGGTGGTCAGGTTGAGACGGCCGAGCGGGTTCCAGCGATGGGCGCGGGGCGCCACGTCGGCGGCGACCGCTGGGGACCCGGGGAGGTTGCCCATCGTCATCATGACCGCGGGCTCGAAGTCCTCGGCGATCGTCGTCCCCGGCGGGGAGTTCCACCGCCGGACCAACTCGACGTATTCGAGGACGGCGGTGCCGGCACGCCGCGCCGCCATCACGGCGCGGACCTCACCGTCTGCCGTCGACCTCCAGGGGAGATCCGCGTCCTCGGCGGCACTGTCGGCGAGCGCACGGGCCGTGATCGCGGCTGCCGGGTAGTCGGCGGCGCCGAACCGGCGCAGGGCCAGGGCGGTCCGAGCGGTGATGGGGCTCGACCTGCCGAGTTCGGCATCGACAACCGCGAGCGTCGCCACAGACATGGCGAGAGCGTCGATCGTGAGTTGGGCATCGACCAGATGCCTGCGCAGCGCCGCCGCCGGCCAGCCGACGGGTGCCGCATCGCGGTCGGCGAGCGTGCCGTCGATCATCAGCGCGCTTTCGGCGAGCCGCAGGTGGCGCCCCTGAAGCGTGCGACGGAGGCGGCGGCGCCTGCGCTCGTCGCCCGGATCCGCCTCCAGCAGGTCGGCGGCCACGGCGGCGATCCCGCGGGAATGAGCTCCGAAGGCGCGCAGCATCCGGCCGACCGTCCGTGCGGGACTGCTGCGCAGCACGGTCACTGACAGCATCAGGATCCACGCCGAGGCGATGGCGACCTCCGCGATGAGCATGGGCACCGTCGCTATCGTTGCGCCGAGGAACGACGCGAAGAAGTAACCCATCCATCCCATGAAGCCGTAGGTGAAGAACGCCGCGCCGAACTGGCGCACGAACACCGCGGCGAACATGACGAATACGAAAACGACGAGCATCACGTCGGTGTGACCTGCGACCGCGGCGCCGGCGAGCAGGCCAACGCCGATCGCAACCGGGAAGAAGCCAGCCGTCTGCACCTTCCCCCAGGACGAGCCGGACAGGGCCGTCGCTCCCATCATCGCGGTCACCGCGCCCAGCAGCATCGCAACGAGCGTTCCCTGCGCCCCAGCGTGGATCAACGTCCCGAAGCCGTACTCGACGGCCAGGACCGTCCCCACCCCGATCATCACCGATCCGGCCTGGCGGAGGTGGCCGAGTCCGGGGTCGGATGCCGCGATGCGGTCCCGTGTCCGACGCACCCGGTCCTGCACCGTGTTCAACCGCCCTCCGAAGCAAACATGTATCCACCGACAATGTAATGACAGGAAGATGATCGAGGTTGAAATGGCCGGAGCGAACACCGTCACGAGGCAGACCGGGTCGGCGGGCCGCGGAGCCCCGAGCACGCCGAGGTGATCTCCCGCGTGCTGGCCATCCCGCCCATACGGCACGGCCGGACGCAACTGACCTATCTCGTCCGCGAAGAGATCACCGCACTGGGCCACACGAACCGGTCAATTTGGACCAGGCGGCGCGACCACGCCTTGATCCCGCTCGCTATCACCACCGGCCTCCGGGTCGGCGACTCACCAGCCTGACCCGCACCGATCTGCACCTGGGCAGCGGCGCTCACTAGCGATCGCCCGCACACACCAATCGGCATCTAAGCCGGTCGATACCCACCCAGCGACCGGCTCCTCGCCTTCCTCGGGGACCTCTGACTATTCCGACCTCATCCTGCTGCTCACCACCTTGACCAGGGTTCCGCCATCAACCTCGGCATAACCAGCCCCTCGGCATAATCGGTCTGCTACGGCCACGACATCACACCGACTGCGACCGGCGGGCCAACGCCGCCCTTTACCGCATCGCTTTGTCCCGTCTCCGCTAGAACCCCGCCACCCGCGCATACCCGCGAGCGACGCATTGCCGAGGGCAAGACTCCCCGAAAATCATTCGTTGTCTGAAGCCCTACATCGGCACGGGAGATCTATCAGCTCATCACCGAGCCGCGCTCACGCCCGGGCGCCTCAGCGCCAGCGGCTTGGCATCCATAGGGACATCGAGCGCCTACGAGCGGCGTTGCCGCTGATCAAGCGCCTGATCCGGGCCTGCCTGCCGACACCGATCTGTGGACCGATCCCGTCTGGGTGGTCGATTCCACGCCGGTGGAATGCGCTCGCTCGCGTCCGACGGTGAAACGCTCGAACGTGGCCAGGTGGGCCGGCCACGGGTACTGCGCCTCGCACTCGAGGGTCTTCTGGGCGGACGATGGGGCGGCATCCACCGGCGGGTCGAGCCGCTGGCGCAGCAGCAGCGACCCGCGTGCGGTGATGACCGCGATCGAGCCGATGACGACGAGCGCCGCATGGCACTGGCCCGCAAGCAGGGCGGGGGAGCTGTCGAGCTGCTCGCCCAGCCAGCCCACGCCGATGAGGACCCCGACCACCGGGTCGGTGCTGGTGATCATGGCGACGGCCGGCGACACGAGCTGTCCCTGCCGGAAGGCGTTTTGGCTGAGCAGAAACCCGATCGAGCCGATGACAGCGACGATGTAGACGACGGGGTGCAGGAAGAGCTCGTCCAGCCCCAGGCGCAGCTGGCCGGTGACCACCTTCATCAGCCCGGCGGTGACGACGTAGAGCACGCCGATCCCCAACGCCAGCGCCAGCACACGCGACGGATGCCGGACGCTCGCCGCATACACAAGGCAGCCGAGCAGGACGACCGGGAGGGGAATCGTCAGCGGCAGGCTCGCCGGCAGGTCCAGCTCGGCGTCGTCCTCCTGAGCTCGGCCGGGCGAGCAGCAGGAACGCCGCGAGTCCCCCGGCGCAACACAGCGCACCGAGCAGGATCAGGGCGTCAGGACACCCGTGGTGCAGCAGGGCGGAAAACGCCGTGGCGAAGGCGACCCCGGTGACGAGCAAGGGTTGCACGAGTGCAAGCGGTCCGAATGCGAGCGCGACGATCTGCAGGACGAGGGCGAGGATCGTGGCTACCAGACCGAACAGCCACATCGGGCGCGCGAACAGCTCGACGAGCAACCGAGGGCTGAGGGTCGGCGCGACCGGCACATCCTTGGTCGCCCGTTGCTGGGCGGCGCTGGCCAGCCCGAAACCGGCGGCGCCGAGCACGGCCGCCGGTACCGCGACCATCATCGCCGTGCCCGCGACCGGGCGCGGCTCGAGACCGTCGCCATCAGGTCACGAACACCTCGTGGCCGTGGGCAGCACGCCAGGGCTGCATGCAGCACGTCCGGCTCGACCCAGAACGGGTTGCCCGCCTTGCCCGCCCACCGCCGCGGACCGTCCTCGCCCCTCACGGTTGAGTCCGTGCTGCCCTCGGCCAGCACGATGCCCGACGTAAGCGGGTCGGCGGCCTCAGCGCCGGAGATGCGCCACATACGCTGGTGATCCACGACGTCACCGTCGACGAACGTGACGCGATCGGTCAGCTCCTCGACGGCGTCGCCGGCGCCCTTGAACTCGTACATCGCCTCCGGATGGAACCCGCGCACCGCTCACGGCTGTTCCACCACGGTGATGGCCAGCGCCGGGCAGACCGCCACGGCCTGGCGGACAGCCTGGTGCAGCTCGGGCGGTGGGTTGTCGGTCAGCAGCGTGACGATGCCGTCCTCGTCGCGCTGGTCGAACACCTGCGCCGTGGCTAGCACGCATTGTCCCGAAGCGACGCACTTGCCTTGGTCCACGATCACTCGCATGAGGTTTCCTCTCCGGATTCTGTGTGGATTCCCGCGGTCTGCTCACCCGTTTCCGGCGGGTGGGTCGACCAGGTGACGGGCAGTTCGTAGACGCCGTAGACCGCTCCGTCATGTTTGAACGAGATGTCGGCGAGGTCGGCGCCCAATCGGAGGGTGGGGATGCGCCGGTAGAGGGTGCCGTAGACGACCTGCAGTTCCACCCGGGCCAGGGGTTGGCCGAGACATTGATGCACGCCGAACCCGAAGGCGACGTGTGTGCGGGCGTCACGGTGCAGATCCAGTGCGTCGGGGTCGGCGAATACCTGTTCGTCGCGGTTGCCGACCTCGGTGGCGAGGATGACGCCGTCGCCGGCGTGGATGAGCTGGTCGTCGATCTCGATGTCGGTGAGCGCGACCCGGCGCCGGCCGGTGTGGACGATGCTCAGGTAGCGCAGCAATTCCTCGACCGTGCTGCTGATCATTGCGGGGTCGGTGGTGGCGCGCAGCGCGGCGAGCTGGTCGGGGTGCTGGAGCAGGGCCAGGGTGCCCAGCGCGATCATGTTCGCGGTGGTCTCGTGGCCGGCCACGAGCAGCAGGCCGGCCATCTTGACCAGGTCTTGCTGGGTCAGTTCCCCGGTGCGGACCTGCTGGTGGGCCAGCCGGGAGAGCAGGTCGTCGGTGGGGCGGGCGAGTTTGTCGGTGATCAGCCGGTCCAAATAGTCATTGAGGGTGTCCTGGGCCTGCCGGGCCACCTCGGGCGGGGTGCCCCGGTTGATCAGCAGCTTGCTGGTGTGTTGGAAGAAGTCGTGGTCGGTGTAGGGCACGCCGAGCAGGTGGCAGATCACCAGGGAGGGCACCGGCAGGGCGAAAGCCTCCACCAGGTCGACCGGGGTGGGGCCGGCCAGCATCTGGTCGATCAGGTCGTCGACGATCTGTTGGATCGCCGGGCGCAGCGTCTCGACCCGTTTGATAGTGAACGGCGCGGTCACCATCCGGCGCAGCCGGGCGTGTTCGGGGTCGTCCATGTTGAGGAAGCTCCGGGCCTGCGTGCGGCGTTCCCGCTGGCCGGCGCTGACGTGCGGGTAGCCGGGAGCCGTGGTGTCGGAGCTGATCCGCGAGTCGGCCAGCAGGGCGCGCTGGTCGGCGTAACGGGTGACAAGCCAGGGGGTACTGCCGTCCCAGAGCCGGACCTTGGCAATCGGTGCCTGTGCCTGCAGCGCCCGCAGGCCCGGCGCCGGGTCGAACGGGCAGCCGGCTGCCCGCTGCATCGGGTACTCGGGGATGTCAGCCAACGCCCGGACTGTCGGATTTGTCGCTGCCTTGGTCATGTGCGCCTCCGCGCCGGAAAAGTCTAATTACCTAACATTCGTTCATCAACTTACTGAACAGACGTTAGCTGTCTCTGGACTGCTGTTCAACGGGCGCCACAAAGAATCATGGAAAAGGGGCAAAAACCATGGGGAAGTAAAATCATGGGCTAGTAAAAGATCATGGCACGGGCCCGACGGTGACCCGGGACGTCAGCCGCTCTCGAACACCAGGGAGAGCAGCTCGTCCACGAACTCGACCACCGCAGCCTCGGCGTCGTCCCCGGACCGGGCCTGGGAGATCGCCACCCGGCCATGCGTGCCGACCGTCAGCACGATCGCGGCCCGCTCGGCCGGCAGCCGCAACCGCGCCCCCGCCACCTCACACGCGCGCAGGCTGTCGGTCAGCGTGTCGACCAGCACACGCGCGGGGCTGCCGGGTTGGCCCAACCGCGCCCCGAACATCACCCGGTACTGGCCGGGATTGGCCAGCGAGAACCGACAGAAGGCATGCAACTGGGCACGCACCCGGCCGATCGGATCCGCCTCGTCCACCGCGGCCCCGGCCTCCTGCAACAGGCCCACCAGCCGCTCGTGCTCGTAGTCGAGCAATGCGTCGATCAGGGCCGCCTTGTCCGCGAAATGGGCATACAGGCTGGCCGGCGCGACGCCCACCTCCCGGGCCACGCCCCGCAGGCTCAGCCCCTCCACCGTGCCCAACTCGCCCAGCAACCGGGCAGCAGCCTCCAGAACCTCCGCACGCAGCCGCTCACCCTGACCCCATCGATTACGGG
The DNA here is from genome assembly GCF_039534065.1 of Pseudonocardia yunnanensis. Lineage (NCBI taxonomy): Bacteria > Bacillati > Actinomycetota > Actinomycetes > Pseudonocardiales > Pseudonocardiaceae > Pseudonocardia > Pseudonocardia yunnanensis. The sequence goes on from NZ_BAAAUS010000028.1 coordinate 65,920, forward strand.
TCCGCGAACGGGCCGCCCTCGTCACAGGCTCCCCCTTCGGGCCCGCACTCTTGCCGGTCACCGGCACATCCTCACTCAACCACTCAAACCAATGCGGTCCACACCTAGCCGAGCGCAGCAACCAGAACGTCTTCGAACCGGGCCAGGCCTCGGCGAAGGCCAGACACACCGCCTGCCCGGTCGGCCGAACCACCACCGAAGCGACCAGGCAGAACCGGAACTCGTGATTGGCTCCGGTTACGACCTTCGCCTCGGCCAGGCTAGCGCCGCCCGCGTCGATCATGACACCACCGACGATGTCGGGCTGCTAAGCGCCATCGGTGTGGATCTGCTGAATCATCAACCGGCCAGCTGCAGGCAGACGTGCGGGCAGACGCGCTCGTCGGCTCGACGTTACGCCGCCGGTCGAGTGGCTCCTGCGCCGGCGAGCTCGACGACGGCGGGATCCGTCCTGACTAGCCGAAGGTGAAAGCGTAGGCCTGGACGCCAGGACCGACGAAGTGATCTCGAAGGTGCGGTCGATGATCGGGCCGGGCTGGCGGATGAGCTGGTGCAGCCGCTGTTCGGCCAGCGTTCCGTTGCCTTGGTCGTCAATATCGACCCCGTGCGCCCCGGCCGGTGGCTGTCCGTCGTGGAGCACGCGGAACCGCACGGACGTGCCCCGTTCTGCCGGCCCCATCACCAGGTGGAGATCGCGGGCGTGGAAGCGGTAAGTGATCTGCCCGTTGGCCGTGTTCAGCGTGGTGGCCTGGTCGCCCATCGTCCAGTCCCCGGACAGGGTCCACTGATTGAGTCTCAGCTCTGCCGGGGCCGTATAGGCGTGACGCTTGCCCAGTACCGCGCCACCGGGGGACGCGAAGTTCTCGGTGCGCTCATAGCCGAGGTAGTTCTCCGGGGACCATAGGCTGGGCCAGTCGGCGGGCGCTTCCACGTCACGGGCATCGACTGACACCAGTTCGCGACCAGCACCGGTGGATCCGGCCTCGGCCAGTAGCTGCTGGATGATCATTTCCGACTGCTGGTATTCGCCCTCGCCGAAATGGTGATGCCGTATCTGTCCGTGGGCGTCCACGACGGAGAGGGCTGGCCAGTAGTGGTTGTCGAAGGCGCTCCAGGCCGCGTAGTCGTTGTCGATTGCGATCGGGTAATCGATCCCCATCTCCCGCACGGCCTCGCGAACGTTGTCCGGGTCATTCTCGAACGGGAACTCCGGTGTGTGTATGCCGACGACCACCAGTCCCTGACTGGAATATTTCCCGGCCCAGGCGCGGACATAAGGAAGCTGGCGTAGCCAGTTGATGCAGGTATAGGTCCAGAAGTTGACCAGGACGACGTTTCCGCTCAGGTCGGCCGCGGTCAGCGGCGGCGAGTTCAGCCACCCTGTCGCGCAGGTCAATGAAGGCAACTCGCCCTCGACGGGCAGCTGGACCGAGGGCGTGTGTAGCCCGGCGGGCACGAGCCAATGCGCTGCCATGACATTACCTTTTCCTATGGCTGGAGGTCCGGGCCAAAGGGCCATGGCCGGTGTCCCCGCATGTGCCGATGGACGGCCGTCGCATTGGATCGGCCGTGCTCGGCTGGCGACCCGGGCTCAGGCGCGTTGAGTACGGGACGCAGGTGCCTCGTCCCGGGCCGTTGGCTGTTGGTGGGGCGTCGATCAACGCGTTGTGTCGGTGTCACCCGGCGTGATCACGCTCCTCGGTCCACACCCGAGCCATCTGCCGTCGAGGGCCTGTGCCGGCGCCTGGCGAGCCGCTCGGGCTGCTCGAGCAGTCTGGCGATGCTGCGTCCCGTCCCGGCCTAGTTGGCCAATCCCGGTCACCGTCGCAGCGGACCCGACCTGCCCGCATCACCCGTTGTGGATGACGATTGGCTCATGTAGGCGCCTCGCGCAGATGCGCCACGACCTGCAGAGCTTGCACATCGGCGTCCAGGCGACGCCACCTCGTACCACGTTGGGCGTGTCGGTGGCTGAGCGCGTCGGCACCGCCCCGTCCCCGGGGAGCAGGATTCAACGTTCGTCGCCCAGCCTCCTGCCGAGAGCTCGGATTCCGGTCCGATACTGTCCGCAGGGCAGCTGGCTGAGAATGACAGATAAATGGTCGGGACACCTGGCTACTCGTCGGCCCACTCGGTTTTGACCCAACCCCTCTGCCGGGCGGCGTGCCGCCAGATCGGCCGCCGCCACGTCGCAACCACTCCCATGATCTAGAACAGCGGGTACAAGAAGCCGGCAAGCACACACCGATGTAGACGCTCGCCACCGAGGACCCACCAGTACCACAGCCCGACATCGACTTGGGGCGTTCCGACCGTTCGCAACCGCTTCCCGATCAAGGCAGCCAGCCGGAACGCTACCGGAACGCTGCCCTCCTAATGTTGCGAGCGTCGCCTTCGACCCCATCCAAACGACGAGGGCTACGAACAGCGCTCCGCCGGCGGCGAGACCCGACGCAGGAGCCATCCACCAGCGCCGACGAATGGTCGGCCAGACGCCGATCCGCAGATCCGAGCCCCGGCGACATCCGTCGCCGAGGCCCACCGGAAGGAAAATAGACATGCCACTCATCAACGTCAAAATCATTGAGGGTGTCTTCACCCCCGCTCAGAAGGAGACGATTGCCCGCACTCTCACCGAGGCGATGGTCGCGGTCGAGGGCGAAAACATGCGCTCTGTCACCTGGTGCGTCCTCGAGGAGGTCAAGAGCGGCGACTGGGCCATCGGAGGCCAGACCCTGACGACGGAAGCGGTCCGTCAGCTCGCCGCAGGGAAGGCGCCCGTCTGACCCTCACGCGCCGGTCGAGCCTCCGGGCTCGACCGGCTGCACCATTTCGCCGCCTGGCTCGCGCGGGTCACCGGGGCTCTTGTCGAGACTGGCCGCGATGGTCGCGACCGCGGGACAGCCGCCCACAGGTTGTCAGTCCTGTACGGCCACAACGGGCCATCATGACGGTGTAGCTCGACCTGACACCCGATGAACGGTGGTGACCAATGGCGCCGATAGCTGCAGCATCCCGGAAGACGTCGGTCGCCGGCCGGCCGACGAGGAGGTCGGACCGAGCCGCGGATCGCCGCTCGCCTTTCCGCGTCGGCGCTGTGGGCGCAGCAGGGGTCGCACTCACCGCTGGACTCGCCGCGCTGGTTTTCACCGCCCGGAACATGCTGGTTCTGATCGGGTTGGCGTTGTTCCTCGCAGTCGGGCTCGAACCAGCAGTGGCCTCGCTGGTGCGCCGCGGGCTGCCGCGCTGGGCGGCGGTCACCGCGGTATGCGCGGGGCTGCTTGCGATCGTCGGTGGATTCCTCACCGCCGCGATCCCGCCACTGATCGCACAGGTCGAGGCGTTCAGGACACAAGCGCCGACCTACTTGAACACGCTGACCGATCACAACTCGCTCGTCGGCACGCTGAATGACCGATTCCACGTGCAGCAGAGCCTGGAACAGGCCCTCACGAGCAGCAACGTGGTGAGTGGCGTTTTCGGCGCCGGCATCCTCGTGGTCAACGCGGTGGCCTCCACCGGCGTCGTGCTGGTGCTGACGGTGTACTTCCTCGTCTCGCTACCTCAGCTGCGGACCGGCTTCTACCGGCTGATTCCGAGATCCCGACGACCCCGCGCCACCCGCCTCGGGAACGAGATCGCCACCAGAGTCAGCGGGTACGTGCTGGGCAACCTCGCCACCTCGCTGATCACGGCGGTTCTCGTCTACACGTGGTTGCTGATCTTCAAGGTGCCCTACCCGTTACTGCTGGCCGTTCTGGTCGGCCTGCTGGACCTGATACCGACTATCGGCTCCACCCTCGGGGGGATCATCGTCTGCTTGGCGTCGTTGACCGTGTCACTGCCCGTCGCCCTGGCCACGGCCGGATTCTTCGTCATCTACCGGATCCTGGAGGAGTATCTCCTGTGGCCCAGGATCATGAGCCGAGCCGTACAGGTTTCGCCCCTGGCGACCATCGTCGCGGTACTACTCGGCGGAACACTGCTCGGCATCATCGGCGCCGTTGTCGCCATCCCCATCGCGGCCGCCGTACAACTCATCGTGCGCGAGGTTGCCATCCCGCGACTCGACCAGCGCTGAGCAACGGGGCCAGACCCTCCTCAAGCCGCGGCCAGCACGGCGGCGGCCGGGCCGAGCCGTCCTTGCGGACGTTGCAGTCGCGCCGCTGCTCGCGGGTGAGGTCCTGCTCGATGACTTGGCACCGCCCGGCGCGGTCGGGTCCTAGGATGTTGTGGTCGGCGACACATTCCCGCCGCGCTGCGGACCTCGCCCTTGCTGAGCACGCAGGCCCGTCCTGGGCGCTGGTCGTCCCAGCTGGCCCAGTTGCCGACGGGACCGGGCATTGGCTCTGCCACCCGCTTGACGGGAAGGGCGACCTCGACGTGCATACATCGTCTTCCACAGAGCCCGCCGCGACCCGACGCCGGCTGACTGCAGGACACGCGGGGCCTTCCATGCGGCGGCGAATCGCCGCGGCCGTGACCGGACTGGTCGTTCTTCCCCTACTGACGCTGGGTCTGACCCGGCTTCGCGACATCCTGAACCTGCCCAGCCAGATGCTGCTCTGCCTGCTCGTTGTCGTGCTGGTGGCGCTGGTCGGTGGGCTGGTTCCGGCATTGGCCGCCGCGGTGGCGGCCGCGGTGCTGCTGGCCTACTACTTCATCCCGCCGCTCTACGACGTCGCCATCGCCGACATCAACGACATAGTGGCGCTGGCCGCGTTCCTCCTCGTCGGCGCCGCGGTCAGCGAGGTTGTCGCCCTGGCCGAGGGCCGCACCCGGGAGGCCGAAACCCTGGCGAAGGCGAACGCCGCGAGCCGCGAGGAGCTGCGCGTGCTCGCCGACGAGCAGGCGGCGCTGCGCCGGGTCGCCACGCTCGTCGCCCGCGGCACGCCGGCGGCCGAGGTGTTCTCGGCCGTCGCGCAGGAGGTCGGCTACGTCCTCGCTGCCGACACCACGCTCATCCTCCGCCTCGATCCCGACGGCGCGACGACTCTCGTCGCCAGCGTCGGCGGCGTACACCCCGCCGAGCTCCCGGTGGGGAGCCGCTGGAAGCCTGAGCCGCCGCTGCCTTCGGCGGTCGCCCTGCGCACGGGCCGCCCGGCTCGCTGCGACGACTTCAGCCAACCCTCCGGCGCGTCCGGTGACGCCGCCCGCCGGCTGGGAATCCGGTCGTCGGTCGCGACGCCGATCGTCGTCGAGGGGCATCTCTGGGGCGCGATCAGCCTCGCGGGGCGGCGCGGGCGTTTCCCGGCCGACACCGAACAGCGTATAGCGGACTTCACCGAACTCGTCTGCACCGCGATCGCCAACGCCGACAGTCGCGCCGAGCTCACCGCCTCCCGGGCCCGGATCGTCGCGGCTGCCGACGACGCCCGACGCCGCATCGAGCGCGACCTGCACGACGGCACCCAGCAGCGCCTGGTCTCGCTCGGCCTCACGCTGCGCCTGGCCCAGGCCACCGTGCCCGCGGAGCTGCCCGAGCTGCAGACCCAGATCTGCCGGGTCGGGCACGAGCTCGACGGGGCGATCGAGGAGCTGCGCACGATCTCCCACGGCATCCACCCGGCGATCCTCTCCGAGGGCGGGCTCGGCCCTGCCCTGCGCAGCTCGCCCGCCGCACCGCGATCCCGGTGGAACTCGACATCCGGGCCGCCGGCCGCGCCGCGGACCCGATCGAGGTGGCGGCCTACTACGTCGTCTCCGAGGCACTCACCAACACCACCAAACACGCCCGCGCCTCTCACGCGCACGTCACCGTGGAACAACGCGACGCCCTGTTGTGCCTCTCGATCCGCGACGACGGCATCGGCGGCGCCCATCCCGCCGGAGGGTCAGGCCTGACCGGTCTGCGCGACCGGGTGCAGGCATTAGGGGGGTCGATCGAGGTCGACAGCCGCCCCGGGGAAGGGACGGCGATCCTCGTCGAGCTTCCTCTGCAGCCAGACTGACCGGTCTGCGGTGCGAGGGGCGACGTCGTGCAGCCAGGCCACCGCATCGCCGCCAAACCAGCTGACGGCCTCGATCGGGGCGAGCACCACGAGCCGTGCTGTACCTGACCACCGAGGACTGGGACCGCTGGACCCGGATTCCGACTAGTGGTTCCTCCGACCGCCGCGCGCCCGGAAACTGACCAGCCGCGGACGGAGGCGAGGATCACCACGGGAAGCAGTCAAGATCCACCTTGCCAGCTCGGTGCGGGCCTTTGGTCTCGCCGTCGACCCGACCTCCCCCCTTCGGCGACGGCAGCACGCACTGACAGCCCGGCAATAGGCTCCACGGATCCGGGCGCGAGGACGGGGTGTCACACTCCCCGATAGGCGACAGGAACCTGTGCGATCTGCGAGTCCCGCGCGTGCGCATCGACGCTCGTCCACCCGACCGTGCTCGCGCTGGTCGCATCCGCTGTGTCCTACGCCGTGCTGCGGCCGACGGCCGCCACGGGTCGGCGGCGGGCTGCCTGATCCTGGTCGTTGGCCGAGCGATTGTGGCCCGGGTCTGCCAGGCTGGCCCAGGGGGAGTCGGTGATTCACAGGACGCGTGCACACCGTCGGCGGCGGTCGGACAGGTCGTCCTGAAACGAATGGTTGAGGGTCGCCGCTCGGGAGCCGGCGATGCTGCCTCGTGTGGCGGGCACGGGCGGGCCACGGCAGGGTGGCCGTCGGCGAGCAGTGCACGGATAGCGTCATGGCGGGGGCGTTGGGCGGGCTCTCGCCGCCTTGGTCGCGCTGTGACCGGTGTACCGACACTTCGGTGAGGTCGAGCGGCTCGATCGGGGTCCACAATGAAGGCGTAGCTCCACCCGCGTGGGCCAGGCATGGAATTCTGCGAGAAGCTATGCGACTCGGAAGGGCGAAAATGCCACTCTTCACTGTCACAATGCGTGCCGGGAGGGCGACGGCAGAAAAGGATGCGATATCCGCTGCCATCCACGAGGCAAGCGTCAGTTCCGGTTATCCGGAGGATGATTTCTTCCAGAGGTTCATCTCATTGGAAGAAGCTGATCTTCGCATCAGTCCTCGCTATCCCGATTTGCGGAAGCCGCGCAGTGGCCAGGTTGTCATGATCGAGGCCCTGCTCTCGTCAGGGACTGCGGACGCGAGGAAGCGCTTGCTTCTTTCCGCGATGGTGTCTCGACTGCAGGCGGCAGGAACGGACCCAGACGACGTCATGGTCTTCTTTGGTGAGGTGGACCGTTCTAGCAGTTCCTTTGGTGGCGGCCGCCTGGCCCCGCCTGTCGACGTGTAGACCGCAACGTAAAGGTCGATAAGACGGACGTCCCGGTAGAACGTCTGAAGGCTCTGCGCGCCTGTGCGATCTTGTTGGCGAGTGATCCGTTGTGTTGGGTGGCGCGCCGCGCGCGGTACACCTCGGACGCCAGCGACGAGCAGTAGGCCTTGATCAAGTCACTGCTGGCGCAGGTCAATACCGATGGCCACCCGAGAACCAACGATGCCGTGACCACGCTGCCGCCGCCTCCATCTATGTCGTGTGCTCGCCGCTCGCCGCTCGCCGGACAGCCGTTGGGCGTACGGCGCGCTGCTGTTGCCGGTCCCGGGTTCGCGGCGTCTGATCAGGAGGATGAAGCTCTCGCCCACGGTGTCGTGGCTGGTGTTGTGAACGACTGCAGGCGGGCGGTGAGCTGGGTGAGACGTACGCCTTGGTAGCGGGCCGCCTCCAGCGTTGCCGGCGGGGGCAGCAGGCCGTCGGGTCCGCTCGGGTGGCTGGTTCCGTAGGGGTTGCCACCCGCGCCGTGCACGGCGTCGTCGGTGTATCCGGGCGGCACGAGGATCGCGCCCATGTGGTAGGCCGAGTTGTAGAGCGCCAGCAGGGTGGACTCCTGGCCGCCGTGTCGGGACTGGCCGCTGACGAAGCCGGTGAAGGTCTTGTCGGCTAGTTGGCCCGCCGCCCACAGGCCGCCGCAGGTGTCGAGGAACTGCTTGAGCTGAGAGGCGATGTTGCCGAACCGGACCGGGGTGCCGAAGGCCAGGCCGTGTGCCCAGAGCAGGTCGTCGTGGCTGACCTCGGGGACGTACGCCGAAACCCGCTGACGGTGAGCGGTCCAGGCGGGGTCGGAGGCGATCGCGGATGCCGGGGCAAATTCCGCGACTCGACGCAGTCTGACCTGTGCGCCTTCGGATTGCGCGCCGTCGGCCAGTGCCTCGGCGAGCGCGTGCACGTTTCCCGTGGCCGAGTAGTAGACGACGGCGATATTGACGCTCATCCCGGATTCTTCCTTCCGATGTGTGCAGGACTTCGGGGGTCAGTTCGGCGTGCCTGCCGATGCAGGAGAACCGAGTGGTCGAGAAATCCTGGTTCGTTCCAGCACCCACAGGACGAAAGTTCCGCAGGCCAGCAAGCCGCCCAGGACGCTCACTGCCGACCAGCCGCCGAACACCCACGCCATTCCGGCCAGCGCCGATCCGGCGGCACCGCCGGCGAAGAAGGCCGTCAGCAACGCGGAGTTGAGCCGGTTGCGGATCTCCGGGCGCAGCGCGTAGATGACGTTCTGGTTGCTGTTGAGCACTGCCTGGTGCGCCACGTTGAGGACGATCACCCCACCGACGAGCCACGCCAGCGAACTCTCGGCCGCGCCGATCAGCAACCAGGACGCTGCCAGCGCGGCGGTGCCGGTCCCGGTGACCCACTGCACGTAGCCGCGGTCGGCCAGCCGGCCTGCCACCGTCGTGGTCACCGTGCCCACCGCGCCCACCAGCCCGAACAGTCCGATGACTGCCTCTGACCAGCCATATTGCGGGCCGGCGAGCAGGAAAGTCGCAGCTGTCCACAACACGTTGAACGATGCGAGCGAGAGGGCGGCGATACCGGCGCGCCACCGCAACACCGGCTCCTGGCGGAACAGCGCGATCGTTGAGCGCAGCAGCGCCGGATACGACAGCCCGATCGGGGTGTGCAGCCGCGGTAGGAAGCGCCACAACAGCACCGTCATCCCTGCGACGAGGATCGCGCTCACCCAGTACACCGTCCGCCAGCCGCCGAGTTCGGCGAGCGCGCCCGACACCGCACGGGACAGCAGCGCACCCAGCAGCAGTCCGCTCATCACCGTGCCGATCACCCGGCCGCGCCGGCCCGGTGGCGCGAGCGTGGCGGCGTAGGGCACCACGACCTGAGCCGCCACCGAGGTGAACGCAGTGAGCGCGGTCCCGGCGAGCAGCAGGGTCCCGTTCGGTGCGGTCGCCGAGACCAGCAGGAATACCGCTGTCGCCGCGTACAGCAATACCGCGAGCCGCCGGCGTTCAACCAGGTCGCCGAGCGGGACGAGCAGCAACAGCCCCAACCCGTAACCGACCTGGGCAGCCGTGATGATCATTCCGGCCACTGTTGTGCTGAGCTGGAGCTCCCGGCCGAGCAGGTCCAGCAGTGGCTGGGCGAAGTAATTGTTGGCGACCGAGAGCCCCGTCGCCGCGGCCATGAGCAGCAGCAGCCCGCGGCTCAGCGACGTGCCGCCGTCCGGCGCCTCGGTGGCCTCGTGATGCGCCGTACGGCGCGGCGTGCCGGACCCGGCTGTGTTCGTCATGCCCCCAGCCTCGGGCGTTGACGATCAATGAGTCCAACACATCGTTGTCAGGACAGCGATCGTGATTCACGATGGATGCGTGGAGCTGCAGCAAATGCGCTATGTCCTCGCGGTGGCCGAGACGGCGAACTTCACCCGTGCCGCCGAGCGCTGTCGGGTCGTCCAGTCCGCGCTCAGCCACCAGATCGCCCGGCTGGAACGAGAGCTGGGTGCCCGGCTCTTCGATCGCACCAGCCGCAGGGTCGGGCTGACACCGGCCGGCGAAGCGTTCCTGCCCGCCGCCCGGCAGGCACTCGACGCTGCCGAACGGGCGCGCGCCGAGGTTGCGGCCGTCTCCGGTGAGCTTCGCGGCCGGCTTGCCATCGGCACCATCCCCACCGTTACGGCGGTCGACCTGGCGAGCGCGCTGAAGCGCTTTCAGGTCCGCCATCCGCACGTACGGATCACGCTGCGCGCCGGGTCGAGCGACGAGCTGGCCGAACGGGTTCGGCAGGGCGATCTGGACATCGCGTTCCTCGGGCTGCCGCCGAGCGTCCAACCGAAAGGCGTCCGGGGCCGCGCTCTGGCACGCGGCGAGCTGGTCGCGATAGTCGCGCCCGGCCACCCGCTGGCCGATGTGGCCGACGTGGACCTGCACCGGCTGTCGAAGGAAGTGTTCGTCGACTATCCCGCCGGCACGGCGGCGCGTGCTCAGTCGGACGAGGCGTTCGCCGCCGCCGGCGTCACCCGAGAGGTCGCCTTCGAGGTGACGAACGCGGACCTCGTGGCGCGTCTGGTCCGGCTCGGACTGGGTATCGGCATGATGCCCGCCGCCTTCGTCACCGAACTCCCCAACGTGCACGTCGTCGAGCTCCGTGATCCACCGACCCGAGTGGAGCACGTGATCTGGAGTCGCCTGCGCCCCTCACCAGCCGCCGCTGCATTCCTGGATGCCCTGGACATCCCGGCAGATCGGATATCCGAGTGACGGAGGCCGTCCGCAACCGTCTCGCGGTTACGCGAGTGGGGGCAGCCAATCGGCGATGGCCTTACCGATTTCGTTTCCGGAGTCTTCTTGGATGTAGTGCACGCCGGGTACGGTGATCTCGGTCTGATCCGGCCAGGTCCGGCAGAAGTCCCGCTGGATGCCCTCGCCCAGGATCGCTCCCGGCTCGGCGTTGACGAACAGCTTGGGAACCCCACGCGTCGTAGTGAGCCACCGGCCGAACTCCTCGACGATGCCGACCACGTCCGCCGGCTCGCCCACGATGGGCAGCTGCCGAGGCCAGGACAGGGTGACTTGGCGGTCATCGCCTGGCTGGAGGTAGGGGCGGCGGTACTCCGCCTTCTCCTCCTCAGTGAGCTCACGCAGCGTGCCCATCCCGAAAAGCACGCCTTCCACGAAGGCGTTGTTCTGCAGGACCAGTTCTTCGCCCTGCTCCGAGCGGAAAGCTTGGAACGCCTCACGCGCGACTGCGGGCCATTCTGCCCATGACTTGTATGTCGCGGCGATCGCCTCCATGTAGGCGATTCCCCGCACCGCCGACGGGTGGCGGCGGGCCCAGTGGAAACCGAGCGCGCCGCCCCAGTCGTGGAGCACCAGCGTCACATTCTTGGTCACGCCGAGCTTCTCCAGCAGTGCATCGAGGAACGCGCTGTGCTGGGCGAAGGTGTAGCGACTCGGGTCCTCCGGGCCGAGTTTCTCGGAGTCACCCATGCCGATCAGGTCGGGAGCGATGAGGCGTCCCTTGCCCTGCAGGGCGGGCAGGACGCTGCGCCACAGGTACGACGAGGTCGGGTTTCCGTGCAGGAAGACGATGGGCGCGCCGTCGCCTTCGTCGATAAGGGCTATGCGCCGACCCAAGACCTCGGCGTAGGACTTGCGTTGCTTCCAGTTCTCTGTCATCTCGTGCTCCCCGCATTCTTGTGTTGGCAACGCTCACTCAGTTGAAAGACCGCAATTCGGATCACGCCCGCAGAAACCTGGATGATTGATGCTTGATTATTCAGTGGTCGTAGGCGATTCGCGAACGTTTGACCACTCGCTCGGCTTCAGCATCGGTGCCATCGACATAGATGTCGCGGCGCAGCACCGACAATTCCGACGTGGCCGGTGACGCACGGGGTCCGATGCGGACCAGGCGCTCGTGTCTCTGGGCGAGAAGGTGGTGGGTTTGTCGTCGAAAGCGCTCATTCGTGCGCCCCGGCGTGGCTCGTCGATGATCAGCCAGGCCCGCACCTCGGTACTAGGCCGAGACTGTCAGGTGCTTACGCCATTGCAGACACCCCAGCACAGTCAAGGCGCCGAGCACCGAGAATGCCGCGCTGACCAGGAGCGCCTGGTTCCATCCCGCGAGCAGTCCCTCGACGCCCGGTCGGGTCGCCACCACCGCGATCACCGTGACGCCGATCCCGCTGCCGGCGTACCGAGCGGTGTTGTTGGCACCGCTGCCCATGCCCGCCCGGCCGGCCGGCACGCTCGCCACCGCCTGTCGCCCGAGGGTCGCGTTGAGCACTCCGCTGCCCACACCGGCGATCACCAGCCCGGGCAACAGTCGCGCGAACGAGCCCGCCCCGTACAGCGCCAGTTGACCAGCGGCCACCACGAGGAGCCCGATCATCAGCTGAACATCACCATCCACCCGTAGCCGGCGTGCCAGCAGCGCCACCGGCACGCTCACTCCCGACCAGACCAGCAGAACCAGCGAGGCGAGCGCCACCCCGTCTCCGAGGCCACGCTCGACGATCGTCGGCAGAAACGACGCGGTGGAGATGATCCCGCTGCCGGTCGCAATCCCGGCGGCGGTGACAGCGGTGAAGTCGGGGCGGCGCAGCAGCCGCGGATCCAACAGCGGCGCCGCGGCTCGAAGCTCGACCGTGACAAAGCCGGCCAGGCCGAGTACCCCGGCGGCCAGTAGCAACACCGTCGCCGGGTGCATCCACCCGGTACGCCCGCTGACCAGCCCGGCCAGCAGAGCGGCCAGTCCGCCACCGAGCAGCACCACCCCTGGTACGTCGACCGGGTGCGGCTGCGCGGCCCGCGACTCGGTGAGCAACACCCTTCCGAGCAGCACCAATGCCACGGCAAACCCTCCCACCAGCACGTACGGCAGCCTCCAGTGCCCGGCGAACAGTGCCGCGCCCCACGGTCCGACCGCGATGCCGCCGCCCACGCTGGCCCCCCAGACCCCACTGGCCCGAGCCCGCGCCGCCGGCTCGGAAAACGCATGTCCAATCAAGCCCAACCCGCACGCGATCACGGCTGCCGCGCCGAGACCCTGCCCCACTCGAGCCAACGCGTACTCCAACGCATCGGTGCTCGCGGCACCGGCTAGCGAAGTGACGGCGAATACCACCGTGCCGCCGAGAAACACCCGCCGCCGGCCGAAGTCATCTCCCAACCCGCCGCATGCAAGCAGCCCGGCGGCCAGGCCGAGACTCATCGCCGAGAGCATCCAGGTTTGGCCGTCCGACCCGGCATGCAGCGCGGCGCCGACCGAGCCGAGCACGCTCAGCGGCAGCGTGAAGGAGACCAGCGCCAACGTGGTCCCGAACGCCACGACCAGCAGGGTTCGGGTCTGCTGCCGGTCGTGAACCGGCGCGTTGATCGCTCTGGTCGATCCGGTCATGGCATCCCTTCGGTCTGATGACCGGACCGTAGCACGACTAGGTTCAATCATCAGACCGAACTTGTGTAAGGTGGCTGCCATGGCGCTGGGAAGGGACTACCAGGGGCAGGACTGTTCACTGGCCCGCACACTCGAGGTGGTGGGGGAACGTTGGACGCTGCTGGTCCTGCGGGACTGCCTGTTCGGCGTGCGCCGCTTCTCCGATCTACGCCAGCGCCTGGACATTCCGCGTGGCGTCCTGGCCACTCGCTTGGCCACGCTGGTCGATGAGGGCCTACTGCAGCGGCGCCTGTACCGGCCCGGGCGAGAGGAGTATCTACCGACCGAGCAGGCACTCGCGCTCTGGCCTTCGATCTATGCACTCATGCAATGGGGCGAGCAGTATCGGGGCAATGAGCAGGGTCGACGCCGGTTGTTTCGGCATGTGAGCTGTCCCGCCCAGTCCGCGGACCCGACCGATGCGCAAATCAGGCCGGACGGCCTCTGTCCGGCGTGCGGCGCGCGGCCTGGGCCGGGCGAGCTGGAGATGCGGCCTGGTCCGGGGTATGACCCCACGGTCGGGGATGACGAGGTAACTCGAGCGCTGCGGGCTCCGCATCGTCTGCTTGCGCCATTGCCTACCCCCGCGGAGGACGACTCGGGTGGTGGCTTGACGTACGACTTCACCGTGAAGCAGGCGGCGCTGGCCAACGGCGGGGCGAGAGCCCGTTCAACCGGGTTGTCAAGCCCCCGCGGCGGCACCGCCGATATCCCATCAGGCAAACCCGTCGGCGCTTAGACCAGCCACTTACGCTTGGCCCAAGGCCGGCGAAGTGGAGCAACCATGACACAACCAGCGCCCAACATCGACTTCGGCAACCTCCCTGCCCCTGTCGAGGGCATTCTGGTGACATTGTTCATCACCGTCCGCAACGTCGCGCGGTCCCGGGACTTCTACTCACGCGTCCTGGGCGGCACCGTGGTCCTCGACGAAAACCCGTGCATCGTCAAGCTGTCCAATTCGTGGATCATCATGAACCCCGGCGGGCCGCCCACCCCGGACAAGCCAGGCATCTCGGTGGTCGACTACCCGGCCGGCGACACCACCTCGATTTTCCTGAACTTGCGGGTCGCTGACATCCAGGCCTGCCATGAGGAATGGAAGGCGAAAGGCGCAGAGTTCGTTACACCGCCGATCGACCGCGACGCCGAGATCCGCTGCTACATGCGGGACCCGGACGGATACCTCATCGAGGTCGGCCAGTCCACCGGCCTGCTGCACGGCAAGCGCGCCGCAAAGCGCCCAGAGGATCTCCCGGGCTGAGCCTCCGTCACCCACGCGATGGCCGGCCTGGGGTGTGGGTGCCGCAGGACACTTTGGAGCACGACATGAGCACCGACTCTAGCCACGGCGTGGACGATTTGTGGCTGAGGGAGCGACTTCACAGTGCACTGTCAACACGACCTTGAGCTGTGGACTCGCACCTGTCTATCTTGCTGCGTCCGTGCATGGGCCGTGGCGTGCGCGAGAGCTGGTTGCCTCGGGTAGGACGCCGCTCATCGCACGACGCGAGGCCCGGTACCGCCGGCGTCGTACCATCGCGAAATGGCATCTGTCCTCATTGAGGATCTACCCCCTGCGACCGCTGAGTTCCTTCACCGACGCGCTCGTCGGGCAGGCGCTTCCTCAGTCAGTGATCACGTACGGCACGAACTGATCACGTTGGCGAGCGAGCGGGCACCCATCGACAACGTGGTGGAACTCGCCGCTGAGAACGGTAGCCGGCGGCTCCCACAGCCTGAGATCGACTACGACGCAACCGTTCTGAGCAACACCTATAACCTGCCGAACGACGTTTGGGACACCTTCTGCATTCGCGCAGCCGCCACAGGCGTTCCGGTCAGCGACTACGTTCATCAAGAACTTGTGGCATTGTCACGTCGGGGAACGATCGATGACGCCATGTGGGAACTCGGAGAAGTGCAGGCCGCGAATCCAAGTCTCGACATCGACCTTGACGCCGCTCTCAAGGCGATCAGGTACGCGCGGGGTCTGGACTAGCGCAATCGAGCCAAATTGCGCTGTTGTTCACCCGCAATCGTCTGAGGTGATCGCCTCGCGGCGCGGGTTCATCCCTCGACCTGGTTCTCGTCTAGGCGCGCTGCGAGGAGATCACACCTCCCCTGATCTCCGAGCGGAGTCGGGTCCGGGCGGAGCCCTTGTCATCGAGTCGCACTCGATCTCGTGAGATCGCGCCGGCGGACGAGCTCGCCGCATGGAGTGACGCTCGCAGGTCGAGATCGCGTGCGCGCTGGTGCTCCTCGCCGTAGCGGCGGTGAGTCTGCCGATCTTGCTGAGCCTCTGGTCAGGTGCACTCCTCGCCGAGGTCGTGCTCCGCGCATCCGCCACGGTGGTAATGATCGTTCGCCTCTGGGGTGGCCGGGTAGCTTGCTCCGCCGGCCGCGAGCGGGCCGGAGGCAGGAGCGAGCGACCGAGCGGGGCCGGCCCGCGCCGCCGGAAGCGGCGCCCTGATCCCTGTAGACGAATTCGGCAAGACCGTGGATCAGACCTAATGCCCGCACGATCTAGGAGATGGGTAGGCAGCGGCACGCTGCACCCCACTTTGACGTGCGACGATCCACGCTGTCCCGCGCTCGCGGGGGGTCACGTGCCCGCTGACGTGGACGTGCTCGCCGTCACGGCGGGAGCTCGCGCGATGACATGACGCAGGTCTCGTCGGCAGATCGGCCCTTGACAGGACCTCCCAGACCTTGCTGCAAGCGCGTTGACTGAACGGCATGGACGACGCCGTCCCGCCTCAGCTACGACGTGACGAGGAGCGTGATGACGATGGCGACCTGGCTGATCACAGGATGCTCGACGGGATTGGGACGTGCGCTCGCCGAAGCAGTGCTCGACGCCGGACACTCCACGGTGGTGACGGCGCGGAAGGACTCTGCGGTGCAGGACCTGGTCGACGCCCACCCCGACACCGCGCTGGGCCTGGCGCTCGACGTGACCGATCCCGCGCAGGTTGCCGACGCAGTCCAGCGGGCGGAGGAGCGTTTCGGCCGGATCGACGTGCTGGTGAACAACGCCGGGTACGGCTACCGGGCTGCGGTCGAGGAAGGCGACGAGGCCGACGTCCGGCGGCTGTTCGACACCAATCTCTTCGGCGCGATCGCCATGATCAATGCCGTCCTGCCGGGCATGCGCGCCCAGCGCTCCGGGACGATCGTGAACATCTCCTCGATCGGGGCGCGTGCATGCCCGCCCGGATCCGGCTACTACTCGGCGACCAAGGCGGCCATGGAGGCGATGACCAGTGCGCTGCGCAAGGAGGTCCAGCCGCTCGGCATCACCGCCATGGCTGTCGAACCCGGCGGCTTCCGCACGGACTTCGCCGGTCGTTCGCTGACCCAGGCTGCCGAGGCGATTGGGGACTACGCGGAGACCGCTGGCAAGCGCCGGAAGGAGAACGACACCGTGCACGGGACGCAGCCGGGCGATCCGGCGCGCGCCGCTGTCGCCCTGGTCGATGTGGTCGCCTCCGGGAAGGCACCCGAGCTTCTCGTCCTCGGCTCGGACGCTCTGACCGGGTTCCGGTCCGTGACCGACAGCCTGCGCGCCGAGGTCGAGGCGTGGGCGCACGTGAGCACGAGCACCGACTTCTGACGATCCACCACACGAACGGATTCGCACGACATGAGTAGCACACAGCAGGTCGCCGTCATCACCGGTGCTTCGTCGGGGATCGGTGCGGTGACCGCCCTGGCCGCCGACGGCTACCGCGTCGCGCTCCTCGCGGGTGGCGGCGACATCGTGAGTATCTCCTCGGTCGCGAGGCGCATCGCGCGGCCGGGCAACGGTGTGTACGCAGCCACCAAGTCGGGCTTGAACGGCTGGTCCGAGTCGCTGCGGCGCGAGCTGCTCCCGGATGTCCGGGTGACCCTGAACGAGCCCGGCGCCGTGGCCACCGAGCTGCCGACCCACACCACCCATGCCGAGACCAAGCAGGGAACCGAGGCGCTCTACAGCCAGGTCGAGGTCACGGCAGAAGACATCGCCGAGGTCATCGCCTTCGCCGTCGGCCGGCCGCGGCGCCTCGCCATCCACGAGGTCCTCTTACGCCCGGCCGGCCACGAGCTCTGAACGGGCATGAACTACCGACTGCTGGGACGGACCGGAGTGTCCGTCAGTCCGGTCGTTCAGGCCGTCACCCGTTCGGCGACCGGCTGCAGGACGAAATCGAACCCGGCCAGCGTGACCGGCGTGCCATCGTGCTCGCCGCTGGTCGGGCTGATCACCAGATCGTTCTTCACCGCCGAGCACGAGTCGTTGTCGAGGTAAGGGTCGCCCTCGAAGTAGAGCTGGGTGGTCAGCGGTGTGAACCCGCTGGCGGTGATGGTCCAGTGCAGGTGCGCCGGCCGCCAGGAATGGCGGCCCAGAACGGTTTCCATCAGGTAGCCGGTGGGTCCGTTGCTCGGGATCTGGTAAGGAACCGGAAGGATCGAACGGAACTCGAAGGATCCGTCGTCGTCGCTGTAGAACCGGCCGCGGAGCAGGTATTCGTCCGGCAGGGCGGGGTCGAAGAAGGTGTACACGCCGTCGTTGGTGGAGTGCCACACGTCGATCAGCGCTCGGCCGACCGGCGCACCGTCAGGTCCGGTGACCTTGCCGCGGAAGAGCAGGGGCTCACCGGGCTCGTCCGGCCGCATCGGCAACTCGTACGGCTTTTCGGTCAAAAGCGGCGCATTTTCCTTGTAGTACGGGCCGGTGATGGCGCTGGGTGTCCATGCGCCGACCCCGTAGCTGGTGGTGTTGACGGTGGATTCGAGGAAGGCGTCCATCCACAGCGGCCACTCGCCGGCTTCGCCGATCGAGATCAGGTACTTCCTGACGGCCTCGTACTCGGGATATCCGAGATCGTGCTTGGCGACGAAACCCCGGACGAGATCCATGAACTCGTCGAACAGTTCCACCGTGCGTTGATCAGCCATTGCAACTCCTATCGCGGATCTCCGTGTTCCCCTTCACCAGGGTCGGGGTGCGGCCCCGTCGAACGCCACCCGGGCAACTCACCGGTCGGGGGGATCAGCGCCTCGTTGGCGGCCGGCCGTTGCTGTGACCGCCCTATGGCTGTACGCTTAGCGTACAGTTGGGTTCGCTATGCGAACGGCGCGGCGCAAGTGTCTCCGCCCGTCGGGGACGTGTCAAGGGGTCCCATGCCTATCTCCCGTGATGATCGAAGCTTTGTGCAGTCGCTCGAACGCGGGCTCGCGATGCTCCTCGCCTTCGACGCCGAGCACGCCCGGCTGACGCTGCGCGAGGCGGCCGAGGCCACCGGTTTCTCCCGCCCGGCGGCCCGGCGTCTCCTCCTGACCCTGGAAGCGCTCGGTTACATCTCCAGCGACGGTTCGACCTACCAGCTGACTTCGCGCGTGCTCACCCTGGGATACGGCTTTCTCGCGTCCCGGTCGATCCACGAGGTCGCCGAGCGCCACCTCGAGAGGTTATCCGCGAGCATCGGGGAATCGTCGTCCCTGTCGATGCTCGACGAGACCGACGTCGTGTTCGTGGTCAGGGTTCCGACCCACCGGATCATGAACTACAGGCTCTCGGTCGGCGCCCGCCTGCCCGCCTACGTCAGTGCCCACGGCCGGGTCCTGCTCGCCAACATCAGCGATGAAGCTCTCGACCGCTACTTCCGGCAGGCCGAGCTTCTGCGGTTCAACAGTCGCACCTGCACCAGCGAGGTGCAGTTGCGCGCAGCGCTGGCGAAGGTGCGGTCGCAGGGATGGGCGATGATCGACCAGGAGTTCGAGACGAACGTGCGGGCCATCGGGGCACCCGTCCGGGACGCCGCAGGGCTGGTGGTGGCAGCGATCGGCTGTTCGTGCCACGCCGGCCGGGTGTCGATCGATCAGTTGTCGGAGGAGTTCCTGCCGTGTCTCCGGGAGACCGCTGCGGCGATCACGGCTGACCTCGGGGGCAGTCCCGAGGGCAGCCCGGGCCGCCACCGGACCCCGCCGCAACAGTGAGCCCGCAGGCGATCCTGGTGGCGCGGGCCGCTGTCGTTGCTCGTGTCCCGGGAACCGGCAGTGCTGAGAGATCGGAGCGTCCGTGGCCACCAGCTTGCTCGACATCCGCCAGCTCGAGTGCTTCATCGCCGTCGCTGAGGAGCTGCACATGGGGCGGGCCGCCTCCCGGTTGCACATGACCCAGCCACCGCTGACCCGGCGCATCAACCGCCTGGAGCACGACCTGGGCGTGCGCCTGTTCGCCCGGCACAGCGGGGGGATGCAGCTCACCGAGCCCGGCGCGGTGCTCCTGGATCGCGCCTACCGGATCGTCCGGCTCTCCGATCACGCCGTCGAACGGACACGGCTGGCGGATCGGGGCCACGTCGGCGAGCTCGCGATCGGATACTTCGGTACGACGATCTTCGACGCGGTGCCCCGGCTACTTCGCGGCTTCCTCGGCCGGCATCCCGAAGTGGCGTTGCGCCTGGAGCTGGCGCCGAAGAACGTCCAAGCCGAGGCAATCGCCGATGGCCGGATGCACATCGGGTTCAGCAGGTTCTACCGGGATGAACCAGGACTCACCGTCCGCCGCGTCTGCACCGAGCCGGTCTTCGTGGCGCTGCCCGACTCGCATCCCCTCCTTCGGCGCGGCGAGGTCCGGGTGGCCGACCTGCGCGACGAGGAGATCGTGCTCTTCCCCTCGGCGCCGCGGCCCAGCTTCGCCGATGAGATCAGTCAGATCTGCAACGACGCCGGTTTCGTCGTCAGGGTCGCCTGTGAGGCCGAGGATGCCGTCACCGCCCTGTCCTACGTGGCCGCGAGCGGGTTGTGTGCGATCGTCCCGCGTTCGGCCACCTGCATCGGCCTGCCGGGTGTGAGCTTCGCGCTGCTCGGGGACGCCCGGTGGCAGGACCTCAGCTGCCTGCACCGCGCGGGCGAGGTCGCACCCGTGGCCCGGTCGTTCCTGAACTATCTCGACAACTGGACCGAAGCAAAGGAAAGGGCGCGAATCGCCATACCCAAGTGATTGCGCGGCGATACCAATATGGTGGACGCCAATCCTTGGCCGGCGGTTAGCTCGGAAATACACTCGGCTTGGCCGCGGTCTGATGGGTCGGGTAAAACGTCGAGAAAGTGAGCCGACATGGGGCCGTCGCAGGAGATGCGGACAATAACGATGAACCGGGATCCGCACCATCCTTTCGACCCGCCGCCGCTGCTTTACCGGCTGCGCGACGCCGGACCGATCGTGCGGGTCATCTCCAATGGTGGGACCCCGGCCTGGATCGTCACGCGATACGAGGATCAGCGGACGCTGCTCAGCGACCCTCGGCTCAGCTCGGATCAGACCCTGCCTAATTTTCCGGTGGCAGTCGAAGGGATCAAGAAGAGTCAGGCCGAGCTCTCTCGCACCATCATCACCCTCGACAACCCGCGGCACGACGTGCTCCGGCGGATGTACGCTCGGGATTTCACGATCAAGCGCATCACGGCGCTGCTTCCGGCAATTCAGCGGCACGTCGACAACCTGATCGACGATATGCTCAGCGGGCCCAAGCCGGCCGATTTCGTCGCCTCGCTGGCGCTGGCGCTGCCGACCCTGGTCATCACCGACCTCCTCGGCGTGCCGTACGAGGACCATCAGATGTTCCAGGACATCACCGAGAAGATCGTCTCTCCTGAACTCCCGGCCCAGGAGCTGGCTGAAGCCACGGGCGAGCTGGTCGAGTACGTCGGGGGATTGCTGGACACCAAGCGCGACGATCCCAAGGACGACATGCTCAGCCGCCTGGCCGCGTACTGGACGGCCGGCGAGATATCCAGGGCCGAGGCGATCGGTGCCGGGATGGTGCTGATCCCGGCCGGGCACGAGACGACCGCCAACATGATCACCATGAGCACGATCGCGCTGCTCGACCACCCCGATCAGCTTGATCAGATCCGGTCCGGCGAGGACCAGAAGCTGATCGCGAACGCCATCGAGGAACTGCTCCGCTACAACCACGTGACCCACTACGGTCGCCGGCGGGTGGCCCTCGCGGACGTCGAGATCGGCGGTCAGCTCATTCTTGAGGGTGACGGGGTCATTCTCCCGGGCAACCTGGGCGATCGCGACCCGGACGCCTTTCCCGGTGACCCGGACGAGCTGGACATCCACCGCCAGTTCCGGCACCACCTCTCGTTCGGATACGGCATCCACCAGTGTCTCGGTCAGATGCTGGCGCGGGCCGAGCTGCGGATCGTCTTCTCGACTCTCTTCCGGCGCATCCCCACTCTCGACATCGCGATACCGCGTGATCAGATCCCGTTCAAGTCGGACTTGTTCGTCTATGGCGTTCACCGGCTTCCGGTCACCTGGTAGAAAGAGGCAGAAGATTCGTGAAGATTCAACTCGGCCAATCAAAGTGTGTGCCTGCCGGTCAGTGCGCGCGGGCCGCATCGAACGTGCTCTCGCAGGATACGGACGGAATCGTCGTCCTGCTGGGCGACAGAGTCTCGGTCGGCGACATCACGGTGCCTGACCAGGTGCCGATGTATTCGCTCACATCAATTGAGCGTGGTTTTTGATCATGGGAAAACGGTCCGCTGGAAATTTCGATGATCTCGTCATGGAAGGCTTCTCCGTACCGGTCGAGGGTTGGGATTTCTCCTGGTTCCGGGATCGGGGCACTGAGCAGCGGCCGCCCTGGGGATACGCCACGCTAATAGATGAAAGGATGTCCGCGGCCAGTCGGGCGCTCGACCTGCAGACCGGCGGCGGTGAGGTGCTGGCCGGAATCTCGAAACCACCGCCGGTGCTGGAGGCGACCGAGGGCTGGCCACCGAACGTCGCCCTTGCTCGGCGACGGCTCGCGCCGATCGGCGGCGAGGTGGTGGTTGTCGACGAGGACGCGGACCTGCCGTTCGGCGACGCTTCATTTGATCTGATCGTCAGCCGTCATCCGGTAACAGTCCGATGGCACGAGGTAGCACGGGTGCTGTCGCCCGGCGGCACATACCTCTCCCAGCAGATCGGCGCCGGGGAGAAGCGCGAACTGCGCGAGTTCATGGTCGGCCCGCGGCCCGTCCCGGATGCGCGGCGCCCGGATCGGGTCGTTGAAGCCGCATCCGCGGCCGGCCTGGACGTCGTCGATCTGCGCACCGACACGCAACGGGTCGAGTTCTTCGACGTCGCCGCGGTGATCGTGTTCCTGCGCAAGGTGATCTGGCATGTACCGGACCTCTCCGTGGAGAAGTACCGGGACAAACTGTTCGAGTTGCACAACAAAATTGAAATGGAGGGTCCATTCGTAACGTACTCCAAGCGCTTTCTCATCGAGGCGCGGAAGCCTCCCTGGCAGGCCCGCTGAGGTACGGCCTGGCGTCGAGTTCGACATGTCGACCGGGTGTGGGCCGCGTCGAGCGGAGCCCAATTCTCAGGGAAACAGGGCTACCACAACGCATCGCCGGATCAGACTGCCGCCTTCGCCGAGCCGCCGCGAATATTGTCTCGTCCGACAAGGAGGCCCGTCATTGGACCGTGAGGACCTACGAATAATCGACGCAGTGCTGATTGGTAGCGACCATTCCAACGACTTCATCGACACATTGTGTCGTACGTCCGGCAGCATCTCGAGCTGGCCTCGGCGTGGTTGACCCCAGATGGCCGGTGCCCGCTTTAGATGGGCTGCCGGGCTCGTGCGACGGCGAAGGACTCTATGACAGCGGAATCGTTCGACTACATCATCGTGGGGGCTGGCAGCGCGGGCTGTGTCCTGGCCACTCGGCTGACCGAAGACCCCGAAGTACGTGTGTTGCTACTGGAAGCCGGACTCACCGACGAGGACCCGAGGATACACACGCCCGCCGGGTTTTTCTCGCTAGCCAAGTCCGAGCTGGACTGGAACTACACAACCCTACCGTTGGCATCGACCGGCCGGTCGCAGTACATGCCGAGAGGGCGGGTACTCGGCGGCTGCTCCTCGATCAACGCGATGATCTACACGCGATGCGCGGCGGCGGACTACGACCACTGGCGGGACGCCTTCGGCGCCGACGGCTGGGGCTACCACGACGTGCTGCCCTACTTCCGGCGTGCGGAGGACAACGCACGGCTCGGCGGCCCGATCCACGGCCAAGGCGGACCGCTGCGCGTCGAGGACGCGGTCGAGCCACACCCGCTGCAGCGCACCTGGCTCGACTCGGCCACCGCGTGGGGCCTCCCGCACAACGACGACTTCAACTCCGGCGACCAGCACGGGGTCGGGCATTACCAGCTCACCTGCCGCGATGGCCGACGATGCTCGACCGCCGACGCCTACCTGCGCCCAGCGATGACGCGCCCGAACCTCACGGTCCGCACCGAAACATTGACCACCCGAATCCTGGTCGAGAACGGTCGGGCACGGGGCGTGGCCTACCAGGACCGCCAACTCGTAGATGCCGCACTGGCCGAGCGCGAGGTGCTGGTATGCGCCGGGGCCATCGGCTCGCCCCACCTGCTCATGCTCTCCGGTATCGGGCCGGCCTCACACCTGCGCAAGCACGACATCGACGTGCTGGTCGACCTGCCCGGTGTGGGGGAGAACCTGCAGGACCATCCGGCGGTCGCATTGTCCTGGGCCACGACCGGCACCACCGACCTGGGCGAGCTGGCCGCCACGGAAGAAGCGAGCCGACGCTACGCACACGATCGCCGCGGGCCGCTGGCCTCCAACTTCGCTGACACCGGGGGATTCCTGTCCACCGCCGATGCCGAGGGCCCGCCCAACATCCAGCTGTACACCGTGGCCACCGGATACAACGACAACGCTCAACAACCAGTGCCCCTGCCGGCCTTCAGCGCTGTCGTCTCGCTGGTCGCGCCGCGCAGCCGAGGCCGAATCACCCTTGCCGGCGCCGACCCGGCCAGCAAACCCTCCATCGATCTAGGTTTCTACGATGAACGAGCCGACTTCTACGACCTGCTGGCCGGCGCCAGAATCCTCCTGGAAATCAGCCGTCTCGACCCTCTCGCCCGCTTTTTGGCCAAGCCCTACCTGCTCGAGTCGGCCGAGCCCACCGACACGGAACTCACCTCACACATCCGTCGGTGGACCCAGACCATTTATCACCCGACCGGCACCTGCGCCATGGGTACGCACGATCACGCCGTCGTCGACCCGACGCTGCGGGTCCGCGGCGTCGACGGGCTGCGCGTCATCGACGCCTCCACTATGCCGTCCTCACCACACGGCAATACCAACGCGCCCACGATCATGATCGCCGAAAAGGCCGCCGACCTCATCCAGCAAGCCTGAACTCCACCTAGGCGGGAGTCTCCGAAGATCGGCGGTTCACCGAGCTCGTGGACGTACCCATGCTGCGATACCTGACGCGACTGTAGGCACAGACCGCCCGCACCCTGCTCACGAAGCACGCCGTCACCGTCATCCGGGTCGCGAATCGGATGGGCACCGCTCGGCGACGACCCCGGGCGAGCGTCGAAAAGCTGGAGGAACAACGTGACCCACTCCCGACGGTTGTTCCTGATCGGCGTGCCCGTCGTCGCCGCAGCGGCGATGGTGACGACGTCCGCATCGGCGATGGCCACCGCGCCCCACCAGAGCCCGATCGCCATCCGGTCCCGATCCGCTGTGGACGATCCCGAGCTCCCCGAACTCGTCATCGACTACCCCGACCACGTCGACGTGGGTGTCCACTACATCCGACACGACGCGAACGAGCCCGCCGGCTGCAGCATCCGCGGTCCCGAGGAAACCATCGAGGCAGATGCCCCGGCGGGCTCCGCCGCCGTACTCATCGGCGGGATGCGCTACGAGCTACTGCAGTTCCATTTCCACACCCGTTCCGAGCACGTACTGGACGACCATCACTACTCCCTCGAGCAGCATTACGTGCACCGCGGGCCACAGGGCCAGACGCTTGTCGTCGCGCTGTTCCTCACCCACGGCGGGCGCGGCGGCACCCCCCAGGACGCGGTACTGCACACGCTTCCCCAGGAGTGCGGCAAAGTGCGGGAGATCGCCGTCAACCTGAAGAAATCGCTGCCGGACGATCTCTCCACATTCCGCTACGACGGTTCACTCACCACCGCGCCTTACACGGAGGGCGTCTCGTGGCTCATCCTGCGCCAGCACCGCGCCGTCACCGACGCAGTCGTCGACGGCTTCGAGAAACTGTTTCCCAAGGGCAACGCACGCAAGCTGCAACCGCTGAACAACCGAACCGTGCGCTACCGCAGACAGCGGTAACCCGGCACGGGGACCCGCGATCTATTCGATCAACGCGCGCGGGCGGTTATCGGTCAGCTGACGCGCAGCGCTGTTCCGCTGCTGTGCGCCGCCACGATCGTGTTCACCGGCAGCAATCGCGGCTGAGGGGCATACCTCGTGGTTCCCGGTTTCGCATCGGGATCGGGTATTGGACCGGCGTCTCCGTGCGCTGTTGACTGTTGAGTATCCAACGAACGGAAGATCGAAATGGCTGCACCCATCCCTGCTGTGAATGCAGATGTCGTCGTCGTCGGCACCGGGCCGGCGGGGGCGGCCGCATCAGCGCTGCTCGCCACGTATGGCGTCTCCACCATCACGGTGAGCAAGTACGGCTGGACATCGCGCACCCCACGGTCGCACATCACCAACCAGCGAACGATGGAAGTGCTGCGGGACCTCGGACTCGAAGACCAGGCAGTCGCGCTCGCCAGTCCTCGCGAACTGATGGGGCAGAACACCTACTGCACCGCGGTGGCGGGGACCGAACTGGGCCGGGTGCGGACCTGGGGCACCGAGCCCTATCGACGCGCCGACCACGACCTGGCTTCGCCGACCCGCATGTGTGACCTGCCGCAGAACCTTCTCGAGCCGATCCTGGTCGACGCTGCCGCCCGGCGCGGTGCCCGGGTGCGCTTCGACACCGAGTACGTCGGCCACGTCCAGGACGACGACGGGGTCACCGTCACGGTCGCGGACCGGCTGACCGGCGTGCAGTACGACATTCGCGCGCGCTATCTCATCGGCGCCGACGGCGCGAACTCGAAGGTGCTCGCCGACCTCGGCCTCCCGATCGAAGGACAGATGGGGGTCTGCGGGGCGCTCAACATCGTCTTCGGGGCCGACCTGTCGCCCTGGGTCGCGCACCGGCCCAGCGTCCTGTACTGGGTCATCGCGCCCGGTTCGGACCGCGGCGGCCTCGGCATCGGCCTCGTCCGGATGGTGCGGCCGTGGCACAAGTGGCTGGCGATCTGGAACTACGACGTCGCTGACGGCCCGCCGGCGCTGTCCGACGAGGAAGCCGCCGGCATCGTGCGGATGCTCGTCGGCGTGCCCGATCTCGACGTCACGATCGAGGCCACCTCGGCCTGGACGGTCAACGACGCCTACGCGACCCAGCTGTCCGACCGGCGGGTGTTTTGCCTGGGCGACGCCGTCCACCGCCACCCGCCGACCAATGGGCTCGGATCCAACGTCTCCATCGGCGATGCCTACAACCTGGCCTGGAAACTCGCCTACGTGTTGCGCGGTCAGGCCGACCCGTCCCTGCTCGACAGCTACGACGCCGAACGGGCGCCGGTCGCGAAGCAGACCGTGACCCGCGCCAACAAGAGCCTCGGCGACTTCCCGCCGATCCTCGCCGCGCTCGGACTGCTCAGCACGTCCGACCCGGATCAGATGAGCACCAACATAGCGGCATTGCGGGACACCGACGCGGCGTCCGAACAGCAACGCGGCGCGCTGCGCGCGGCGATCAACTCGACGCACTACGTCTACAACACCCACGGCGTCGAGATGAACCAGCGTTACACCTCGACCGCCGTCGTCCCGGATGGGACACCGGAACCGGAGTGGCAGCGCGATCCCGAGCTCTACTACCAGTCCAGCACCCGCCCCGGCGCTCCGCTGCCGCACGCGTGGCTCGCCCGTGGCCGCCAGACCGTTTCGACCCACGACCTCGTCGGCCACGGCACCTTCACGCTCCTCACAGGCAACAACGGTCTGTGCTGGCGCCAGGTCGTCGAGGACGTCGCCGCGAAGACCGGCGTCTCGATCGCGATCGAGATCATCGGGCCGGGACAAGCCACCGAAGATCCGTTCGGCGAGTTCGCCGCCGTCCGGGAGACCACGGAGTCGGGCGCACTGCTCGTTCGGCCCGACCACATCGTCGCCTGGCGAAGGCAGGCCTACGACGAAGGCGCACCCGACGCCCTGCTCGAAGCGATGACGCAACTCCGCGGCTGACTGACCACGGCCACGTCCGCCGGGTCCCCGAGGGATGGACCCGGCGGACCTGGCCGTGGGTCAGGGGAGCTTCCGCTGTTGGGCGGCGCAGCTGGCTGCGGAACAGCGTCCGACGCAGGGGAGCCCGGTGGCGGGGGTTAGGAGCGCACCGACCTTTCCTTTGGGTTCTGCATGCGCGATTGCGGCCGATCAGTAGTCGCATCCCGGCTTGGCGGCGCAGGCGCCGCGCGTCGACACCGCTGATACCAGTGGAGTGCCACGTGATGGCGCCGGGAAATCTCTCAAACCGCGCGGCGATGGCGAAACCGATCGTGAGAGAATCGCTTGGCAGCGATCGAAAACTTCCAGGGCGCAGGCGCTCACGCGGCGTGTGATCCGCCTGGTTCGAGTCCGTACGCAACTTTCCGGAACAACAGATTCTTCTCGAACACGTTCCGAATCGTTCGGGCCAGGGGTGTCAGCGTAAGCCTGGGGTCGTTCTCGATAGCTCCACCGCAAATTCCGATCTTGGTTAGCCCGCTTTACGTGGCGTAGCGTCGAGATCATGCGTGCTGACAAATCCCCGTCGCCATTCACAGAGATCTTGACCTCGGCGCGGCGAGCGGCGTTCGTGCAGTTCACGGCGTCGGGCCCGGTGCAGGAAACGGTGCTCTTCAGCGGCCTCCGAGCTTGGCCGGTAACCGGCCACGCTGAGGCCCGCGAGGGCACGCGAGGCGATCGAGCTGATCCGGGCACTTTGGTGCCCGACGTCGTCGGCACGTCCTACCGGGCCGAGCAGCGGGTCCTCGACGGGATGCGGTCGGCGGCGGGAAACCGGCCCGAGTCCGTCGTCGCCGCGATCCCGTACGGCGCGTTCGGTGCGGACATCAGACACCTGGTCGGGAAGGTTGCGGTCCCGGTGCTCGCCGCGACGGGAACGGAAGACCCCACCTGCCCGCCCGCGATGACCGAGGAGATCGCCGCCGCGACCGGCACCTCGCCGGTGCTGCTTGACGGAGTCGGGCACCTGCCGATGCTGGAGGTGCCGGTCCGGGTCGGGGGGCTGATCGACGAGCACATCGCCGGTGTCGAGGCGGGGGCTGGCCGGTGACGTACTCGATCGTCGCCCGCGACCCGGGGACGGGGCAGCTCGGCGTCGGCTCCCAGTCGCACTTCTTCGGCGTGGGGCGGCTCGTCGGCTGGGTCGTCCCCGGTGTCGGGGCCGCCGCCACGCAGGCGTTCATCAACGTCGGTTACGGGACGGCCTCGCTCGAGGCACTGGCTCGCGGGCTCTCGGCGCAGGAGGTCGTCGACACGGTGACCGCGGCCGACGAGCTGCGCGGCTACCGGCAGCTCGGGGTCGTCGATGCCTGTGGCACGGCGGCGTCGTTCACCGGGGAGAGCTGTGCGCCCGCGGCGGGCGGCTTGGTCGGCGACGGCGTGGCCGTGCAGGGCAACATGCTCGCTTCCGAGCGTGTGTGGCCGGCCATGCTCGAGGCCTACGAGAGCACCGGTGGCGATCTCGCGGACCGCCTGCTCGCGGCGCTGGCCGCGGCCGAGGATGCGGGCGGCGACGTGCGGGGATCGCAGTCGGCGGTGCTGAAGGTGGTGTCCGGCGAACGGTCCGATACCCCCTGGGCCGAGACCGTCGTCGACATCAGGGTCGACGACCACCCGGATCCGATCGGCGAGCTTGCCCGCCTGCTGCCCCGGCAACGGGCCTTCGACCTGATCGGCGGCGTGATCTTCGCGCCGGACCTGATGATCGGGCCCTACCGCCGGGTGCCTCCGGAGCTGCTCGCGGAGAAGCTCACCGGGCTGGCCGAGGCGGCGGAGCTACTCGGTGCCGGCAACCGGGAGGCGGACTTCTGGCGTGCGCTCCTGCTCGCCCGCAGCGGCGACCGGGAGGCCGCCGGTGCCCTGTTCGACGACCTGTTCTCCGCCCGCCCGCGGCTGCGGGGCTTCTTGGCCGGGATCGCCCCGCTGGGATTCCTGGACGACGTCGAGGAGTATGTCTGACGCGCTCCGACCCGCTGGCGGACACGGTCGCGCGGCGAGCCGCGGCCCGCGCTGCGGTGGACACCCGCCGATGCACCGATCGACCACCTGACCGCTGGTCAGGCCACATCCGCCCAAAATTCCCGGTTACCACGGCAACCCTTGGTGGTGTCGCGCTGCAGGTGTGGTCGGTGATGTCAGTTGCTCCCACCGGTGTTCCGGCTGGCGTTCCGTCCGAGGCGCAGCGCAGAGACGAGGAAGAAGATGCCGCCGAGCAGGGCGTAGCTGGCCAGGTTGCTCAGCGAGGCGTGAGGGACCGAGGCCTGCAGGAGGAACGACACCCCGGCGAGCGTGGAGATGGCGCCGCTGGCGATCATCGCCCACTGGCCTCCGAGGTTGCGTCGCCGCAGAGCCACGACGAGCTGGACGAGCCCGGCTAAGACGGCCCAGACCCCCCACACCTGCAGCACCGCCGGAATGCCGGAGGTGACCGCGAAGACCAGTCCGACGGCGGCGAGCACACTGATCACGATGTTGACGTAGAGGCCCAGGGCGGACCGGATCGCTCGGGAAGAACGGGCGTCGACGATGGCGGCGCCCACGTCGAACAGAGGGTAGATCACGAGCAGGGTCGCGCTCACCGGCCCGATGCTCGACGCGGTCAAGAAAAGCACGACAGCCCAGATCAGGGCGAACCCGAAACGAACGAAGTAGAGCCGACGAAGCGTCGGCGCGACGGTCGCAGCGACCGGGGAAGTAGTCGTGGTCATTACAGTTCCTTTCCAAAAAGGACTTTGGAATCTGATGTCTGCTGGGGTGGTGCGGGCAACCGGACTCGTCGTCGGGTCGACTTCCCGGCGATCGTGGGTGGCTGGAAGCTTCTGTGCGGTGTGCGCTAGTCACAGCCAGCGGTGAGGGTCTGTTTGTTGGCTGCCGCAGTGAGCGTGGCGACCCACTGGTCGGTCAACCGCAGCGCGGCGGCCGAGGTGTTCTGGTCGAGATGTGCAAGCGAAGACGTGTTGGGGATCGGGCACATCACTGGCGAGCGGGCCAACAACCAGGCCGGCGCGACCTGCGCGGGGGTCGATCCGGTCTAGGGCGGTTCCCAGATGTGGGGACCGCCAACTGCATTGCCCCGAGCCCTCGGCGCGCCACCGTACTGCTGGTCACCTCGAGGGTGTCCCGAACATCGGTCATGTTCGACGTGAGTCGCACGCGCTGCTCCTCGACTCGCGGGCCTCCAGGACCCTCGGCGCGTGGTGCGGATGGTCGGCGCTCACGAGGTCAGGTCGGCGTCGAGGGTGATGACCGTGGTACTCGGCCGGGGATTCGGAGATCGGAGGTCTGCTCGGCAACGGTGGCCGGTTCTCGGGACCTGGTCGCGTCGACTCCGTCGAGATCGGCGCGATCGCGATCCCGCCGATCTCGGAGCCCCTGCGCGTGGCCGGCCCAAGAACGCCCGAGAGGTTCATCGCCAGACACGACGAGTGTGCCGCGGCCAGTAGCTCCTCCGGGCTGGTTTGACCGTCGGGCCCCGCGGCTCGGGTCGGGAAACGGCTCGTCGAACGCACCGGCGTTCCACGTTGACGGCGCCCTTACCGTGCAGCAGGTCGCCCTGCCGCCGGCTGGTCGCGTCTCGGCTCGGCATGGTGCCTCCATGTAGAAAGACCGTTCTCTCTTGCAGCGCCGAGTTTGGCAGACGCCGTCGGCAGCCACAAGACAGAATGTTCTTTCTGTTACTGTCAGTTCATGGCGACACCGACACGCCCCGCGCCCGACAGCCCGAACGGCAGCCCGCGGGGACACGGGCGGTCCGAGGCCCGAGAACGGCTGTTGTCCACGGCCAGCGCACTCTTCTATCGCGAGGGGATCCGTGCGGTCGGAGTCGAGCGGATCCTCGCCGTGGCCCCGGCCACGCGAGCGACGTTCTACCGGCACTTCCCCTCTAAGGAAGAGCTCGTACTCGCTTACCTGCGCGGCGTCGACGCCGGTATCCGCGCCGCCGCGAAGGCCACCATCGAAGCCGCGCCCTCGCCGGCCGACGCGCTGCGCTCGATCGGCACCGCCGTCGCCGACGACCTGGCCAGACCGGAGTTCCGCGGGTGTGCTTTCCTCAAGGCCGCCGCCGAGTACCCCGACCCCAACGACCCGGTGCGCCAGGTAGTCCTCGATCACCGAGCCTGGTACGTGACCACGCTCACCGAGCTCTTCGCGCAGGTCTTCGGGACCTCACCGCGGCGCCCCAAACCAGAGCACGCCGCACGGCACTTCGTCATGATGCGCGATGGCGCCATGTCCGGGGCCCATCTCGACGGTGCCGACAGCGTCGGCGCCGCGTTCCACCGCGGCGTCGAGGGCCTGCTCACCGTCCTCCACTGAGCACCGGTCCACGAAGCAGCACATCGCGACCACAAAGGATCATTCCCGAGACACCCCGGCCGCGCCTCGTTCCTGTAGGTCGCTTGGCGTCACGCAACCGGTGCCCGCGCCACGTCGTGCTGTCGGGGGTTCGCGATACACCAGCGCCCGCGAGGATTGGGGACGCACGAGTCTCAGTCCGCGACCAGCACCCCGAAGCCCAGCACGACGGTCTCACCGCGGCCGACTGCGACCGGTCTTCGTCGACAGGGTATCGGGCGAGCTCCCGCCGCCCCGAGCTCGACCGGGCCTGCTCGTCGCCCGCGGCGTCGCCCTCCAGTAAGACATCGACACTGCCACTGCCACCGGGTCGGAGCGCTTGAGAAGGTCGGGGAGCGCGTCTGGGGCATCCACCCTTCCCACCCTGCAGCGGGGCCCAGCCGAGCCGCGTGGATGTCAAGGTGGCCACATACGCCGATCATCATCGGCGTGCGGTACCCCGCGCTGCGCAGCGACCGCCTCTCGGGCGGCAAGGTCACCGAGCCGTCCGACACTGGAGGAACTGATGTCGGAGGGCCCGACCTCCTTGTCATCCTCGCTACGCCCGGCTAGGTGGCTTTCTACGAGGTCTACGAAGGCGCCCTCAAGAGGAAGTTCCATATCCCCGCCGTTTGCCATCGTTGTCGCTTCCCGGCGAATCGGGCGAGCGGCCGCTATGGCACC
This sequence comes from Pseudonocardia yunnanensis, assembly GCF_039534065.1. NCBI lineage: Bacteria > Bacillati > Actinomycetota > Actinomycetes > Pseudonocardiales > Pseudonocardiaceae > Pseudonocardia > Pseudonocardia yunnanensis. The sequence goes on from NZ_BAAAUS010000028.1 coordinate 98,343, forward strand.
GACGCCACGATGTCCATAGGCGGGGCGTATCAACAAGAGCTCGGGGCGTAACGCCGCTGCCACGGCGATCGACTTCTCGGCCGGCGCTGTTAGTCGAAAAGGAGCGGACCGTGACAGGCCGGACGTTGGTCATGGTCGCGAAGTCAGCCCTGCACGGCTTATCTTCTCAGCAAGAAGCGGTGCAGCCTGCGCCCAGCTGTATCGATAGTGCCTTCGGCGGATTATCACTAGTAGATCGGCCGCGGGATGCGTGTCGCCAACGTGTCGGCCGCCGTGTTCGGGGTCGTGAGTTCATCGTCTCAATGCCCGAGGCCGGGTGGCCTCGCCCCTGGGCGGGCGGGGCCACCACGGCCGCTCGGTCAGTACCGCCTGTTGCGGCCGTAGCCGCCGTGGTCGTGGCCGCGGCCACGGTAGCCA
>NZ_BAAAUS010000029.1:0-22625 GCF_039534065.1 Pseudonocardia yunnanensis
TTCGTGCTGGGTGCCTCGACGCTCCCGTTCATCTGGAACGTCTTCCGCAGCTACCGCTACGGACGGATCGTCACCGCCGACGACCCGTGGGGCTTCGGCAACTCACTGGAGTGGGCCACCAGCTGCCCGCCACCGCGGCACAACTTCACCGAACTGCCACGGATCCGCTCCGAGCGTCCCGCGTTCGAACTGCACTACCCGCACCTGGTGGAGCGCTACCGCAGCGAGGCACACGCCGGCCACCGGGCCGCCCCCTCCGAAGTAGCGGCCCAGGCCACGGCGCGGGAAACGCAACCCAACTCAGACCCGCGTTCACGCTGACGGAGACGCGGTGTGCTCCGCGGAATCACTGGAGGCTCGGCGTACTGCCCCTGGTGCCGACAACCCGCACTCGGGGTGGCCGGTGGAATCGTGCCTGTGATGTCGATGCTGCGCGTGCAGCTCCTCGGGTCGGCGCACCGAGACAACGAGGTGAAACAGGTCGGCTGCCCGAGCATGCGGGCGTCCCCTGACCAATTGGTGGAGGTCGAGCTCGTCGCCGAGATATAGCCCGCTGGTCGAGTCAGCGCGGACCGTAACGCGGCCGTTCAAAACGGTCCCGTTACGTTCCGCGGTCCGTGCCGCTCTACCCCTTTGGACGTGGGGTCGGACCTATAACGCCGTGCAGCGGAGTTATGCGACGACGACGACATCGATGGGACCACAACCCTGAGACTGCTTTGCCCTCGCCGATTCGGCACAGGATGGGGGCTTTGGTGACGCGCGATCGCTCCTGGCCAGACTCGAGCCGCCCAAACTGGGCAGCGAAGACCGAACTGATCAAGGAAATATCAGGAGAAACCAAGTGAACCCCGAGATGAATGTACAGAAGAACAGCGACAGCGGCTCGTACGAAGCCGTGGTTAACGGACAGGTTGTCGGCATGATCGTCTACCACGCACCGCGAGGCGATCAACGCGTGACGCTCACCCACACGATCGTTGATCCCGAGTACCGCGGCCGAGGGGTCGCAACCCGGCTTGTCAAACACGCCCTGGACGATCTACGAGCGCAAGACGTGAAACTCACCAACTACTGCCCCTTCGTGGCGGACTACATTGCCGACCACCCTCAATACAAGGAACTTGTCGACAGTCGCTTCCCGGGCCGCGCGAAGGTACCCGACCGCGCACCGCGCGAACGCGCCAACTGACGAACTGCCGTGGTCCTGCATTGGACTAGGCCGTCCGAGTATCAAGGGTCGGGCGACGCTCTGTCACGGCGACGGGCTGAGTGATACGGCCTTGCTGGACGCGCCTCGAAAGCCGGCCTCAACTCCGGGGCCTGTAGGGGGAGGCGGCTCACACGTCCCGCCGATGCCGAGCCGGGGTTGCGGGGCCTCGTCCAGACCCCTTGGGCCCTGCCGGCGGCCAATTCGAGGGGGCCCTGGACGGGGGTGACGAGGCCACCGGCGCCAACATCGTCAAGGTCGCCCTGGAGGCCCGGCTCAAGCAGATCGCGGTCAACGCCGGCCTCGGTGGCGGCGTTGTGGGGGAGGAGGTCCGCGGACTCACCGCGGACGAGCCCCTCGACGCCGCTACAGGCCGTGCCTATAATTGGACTAGATAGTCAAGTCGAGCTGGCCGGCCGCCTGCCACCTAGCAGGCAGCGGTTGCGATCAGGAGGGGTGCGAGGGACAACCAACGTGTTTGGGCAGCTGATCTCTGGCTGGCCAGGCAACCATTATCGCGATGCTACCTATGGCGAAAACGGAGGAGATGACTTGAAGCCGAAGTACGGTAAATCGCCGGAGGCCATCGCTCGATTGACCTCTGAGCAGTTCCGTGTCACCCAGGAGGGCGCAACCGAACGCGCGTTCAGTAATGCTTATTGGGACAACAAGGAGCCGGGCATTTACGTGGACATCGTGTCCGGGGAGCCGCTCTTTGCCTCTATCGACAAGTACGATAGCCATACGGGCTGGCCGAGCTTCACAAAGCCGATCGTCCAGCGCAATGTGGCGGAGCTCGACGACCGGAGCTACGGGATGCGCAGGGTCGAGGTTCGATCCACTCATGCAGACAGTCATTTGGGACACGTCTTCGATGATGGACCGCGCGACAGAGGTGGGCGCCGTTACTGCCTCAACTCCGCCGCATTGCGGTTCGTGCCCCTAGCTGACCTGGAGCGCGAAGGATACGGTGATTACCGTGAGCTATTCAGCGCCGAAAAGGAGGGTGACGCCGATGACCCGCCATCCAGCGTGAGTTAATCTTGGAGTCGCGGCGTTGCGAGACCTCGGCAAGCCCGCCGAACGGCAGGCGGCGGAGCAACACTGTTGCCCGCCCGAGTCGGACCACCGGGCTGGCCAGTCTCGGGCATATCCTGATCTCCCGGGAGAACCGCACGCCGTCCGCCTGGTCCCAACTGAGCCCCGCCCGATGGGCGGATCGAGGTGGTCACGCCACCCGGCTGTAGACGCTGAATGCCAAGAATGACCAAAACCGGGAAGCGCCCTTCTTCGCGGGTACGTGCATGCACATGCTCGCCCACTTCCCGGCGGCGGACTCCCGGGACGCGAGGGGCCGCCCTGACTGTGGACTCGACCGACTCCGAACTGCGCCGGCCGGGCGAGTTGTTCGCCCCCCGAGCTGCGCGCCTTTACTGCGCTCCGCACTACCGACAGCCGCGACGCGCATGCCTCCTGGTCGATGATTGCCGTGCCTAGGACTCGCGCGTTGGGGCCTCAGTCGTGGGCGCTGGTCCCGGAGCCGCAGCGCACTACTTCGAAGATCTACTGCGCTGACCTCAGGCTCGAGCCTCAAGGCCGTGCTGGCGCACGAGCATGCTGTCACCCGCAAACGCGCCGCTCGACGGCTCAGGTGGCGGTGATGTCGAGGACGACGATCGTCCCCGAGTTCAGCGTGGTGACGTAGGCCTGAGTCCCGTCCGGTCGCACCACGATGCTCGTGGGGCCGTCACCGACCGGGATGGTGGCGGTGACTTGGTTGGCCGTGGTGTCGACCACCGAGACGGTGTCGCCGTCGACGTTCGCCGTGTACATGTACCGGCCGTCGGGGGCGTAGGCGATGTCCTGCGGCCTCTGGCCGACCGGAATTGATCGCGATACCCGCGCCGGCCGCGGCAAACAAGACAAGAGCCTCTGACCAGGCCGTTCGGCCGTGGGCGATACTGGGATCGAACCAGCCGCCACTGAGTGACCAACTGAGTGACAACGGCCCCGTACTTTCGCTGCCGCCAGCGGCCGTCGACGGACGATTGAAGGCCTTCTGGGCCAAGTCGACCGCCGGCCGCCGCGCCGCCAGACGCGCGACCCCGGACGCGCGGACAGGCCGGTGATCCAGGTCTGCATGGCCATGTGGTCGATCTTCTCTAGTGGCCAGGTGCCCCACTGGGTGATCATGTGGGGTGCGCATGATCGAGGCGTCGCGGGCGTGGGTGGTCTTCTCGTTGTTCCATGACTGCATCCACTGGCGGACGTGCTCGCCGAACAGGACCCGCCCGGCATGCGGGGACACGTAGCCACCAGTGCTGGCGGCCGTGGTCATCTGGGCCAGGAACGCAGCGGCTTCCCGCTTGGTGCGAAACATCTTGGAGGTCTGCCGGCCAGCGGGATCGCGCCAGTAGGCCCGCCAGCTTCCGGCCGGGGTCTTGCGGATGCCACCGGCCATCACGCGACCGCCTGCCCATCGAGCCAGGCGTGAAATCGCTTGCGCGGTATGAGCCACCGCCGACCGACCCGTTCCGCCGGAATCAGCCCGTCACGAACATGTTGATAGGCAATGCCGCGCGAAATGTTGAGCAGATATGCCACCTCATCGACGGTGTACGTCAGCCGGTGAGTATCGATGATCGGCGTGTTGGCAACGGTACTCACGCTGTCCTCCGCTGCGTAGTCCTGCTCTTTCGTTGCTGTCGGTTCCGTTCTGCGATGGCGACGGCCAGCTCCCGTTCGGCGTAGGTGCGGTGTCCGATGTGGACGAGACGCCAGTCGTTGACGACCGTGATCGTGGTCAGGTCGAGGGAGATGGTGTTGGGGTCGTCGGTGTCGCGGTCGAGCTGGGCCAGGTCCTCGGCCAGCCGCCACGTCCGTCTGCCATGGCGCAGCGCACCGAAGGTGGTCGAGTACCGCTGGCTCTTGGTGAGGAAATGGCCGCGGAAGCCGAGCATGTGCGCCCAGCGCTGCAGGCCCAGGTCCTCGTACTGCTCCAGCGCCGCCGACAACTGCCGCTGCGCCGAAGCCTTCCCCACCCACACCGAGTTCGGGAACGAGTCGGCTCGATCGCCAGCTTGGCTCTCCCCGCCGTCATCGAGCCGACCCATCACTTGGTCAAGTGTCATCGAGTCGCCGCGGACGAGCAGTGGGCAGACCGCCGATCCTGCATGCGCGCAACGTCGACGACGAGCATGAGCCTGCGCAGATCGACCGGTCGACCAGAACACCGACACCCGGGCCGACCAGTAGCCAGGGCAGAGCCTGGATCGCAATCACTGCGACTACCGCAAGCGGTGCGCTGGTCAGCGATACAGCCAGCAACGGGAAAGCCGTCATACGGATGCCATCGCTGAAGTCCGCCAGGAACGTAGCCGTCCAGTAGCGACCGAACGGCTTCCCCGCCCGCGCGATGATCACGGTCGGTAGCCTCACACTGGGCGAGCGACCGTGGGGGGAGACGAAGCAAGTCTCCCACCGAATGGAGTCCCCACCCCGCCCGGTCTTCCGCTGGACTTCCGAAGTGATCTCCGGGTGTCCTCGCCACGGCCACAGGAACGTCAAGCCTCAGGCGGGACCAGACGCTACCTGCTTCCCCTGACGCGGCCACCCCGGGCTCGAGGCCGGGCGCCCCAGTGCGACCGCGAGAGCGCCAGACCCTTGTCCAGCTCCTGCAATGCCACCCGCCCACGAGAGTGGACCCATCCGAGAGATCGCCGGTATGAAGAGCTTACTGACGACGTCCGAGGACTCCTCACCGGAAAACTCGTGAATCAGCACGCGCCCGAGGTTAGCGTGCACCGTTACCTGTCTCAGTTATCCACTCCGATTTGCGTGGATAGCGACATTGTGGGTCTGGTCGCTTCTCGCCGAGCGGGTAACCCACGGCATTGTCGACCGACATCGCCCTGCCCGTTGGGCCGTGTTGCAGAGCCCTCCCGGCACCGCGGTGCCACCGGTTGCGCCGGAGCATCGCCACTCTCGGCGAGCTCGAGGAGAAAATGCCTCCTCGCTGACGAGGAAACGCCCGCGCCTACATGGCCCGGTGCGGTCAACTCGGGTGACCCGGTGAGGCATCAGAACAACATTCATGCCACCCGCCTTGCGAACCGTCGCAACGGCTTCATCTCCGATCCGCGCGCAGTTCACAGACGGCACGCGAGCGAGAGTCGAGGAGAGAGACAAGCATGACTGAATTCACAGAGTATGAGGGCGGGCCGATCTACATGGAAGCGGCGTATGCGATCGGGGCCGGTCTTCGGGACCGCACGGTGCTGCCCGCGGTGGGTGGGCTGGTCGCCGGTTATGTGGCGCTGACGGTTGTGGTGGCGGCCGGGGTCGCCGCGCTGGTGGCCCGCTCGCCGATGGTGCTGACGGCGGTGAGAGCGGTGGCTGCGGCCGTACCTGATCTGGGAGGGCCCCTCGAACATGAAGGTGATGAACGTCGGGCGCGTCCTCACCCGCGAGCCGAAGCGATCGAGCCGGTGCTCGACGAGATTCGCCCTGTCGCCGCGGAACGCCCGCCGCTGGCCGAGGTCCTCGCCGAGATCGAGGAACGCGTCATGGCGCCCGAGGACACCGCTCCTTGCCGGCTCGTCCTCGTCGGTCCCAGCGGCGGCTCAGATCGGCAGCCGGTACATCGCCAACCCTGATTGGCGGATCGTGCAATGGAACAAAGCGTTCGAGGCGCTCTACTCGAACGTGGTGACTGCTCCGAGGACGACCGCAATGTGCTCTGGCTCATGTTCACCGACCCGTATGTGCGCGCGCTCAACGGATACAGGGAAGCGCACCGGGCGCCAGATTGCCGCCGCCTTCAGGTCCGCTGCCGGAGTCCGCCTCGGCCACCCGTCGCTGTCCCTGCTGATCGGTCGCCTCCTCAGGCCGAGCGATTTCATCCGCGAGTGCTGGAGCGAACACGACATCGAACCGTTCATGGACGCCAGAGAGATCTGGTGGCAGGCGAAGGAAACCTGCAGCTGTGCGGCGAGAGTGTCGATCATCCGTGACGTTGGAGCAGAAAGCGTATCTGATTCCGCAGTCCGATCAGGGGCTGCAGCAGTGGGTCGATCAGTGGCTCAACACCGTTCAGAACGACGGCACGTACGCCCGGATCAGCTGGAAGTGGATGGGGCAGGGCGCCAATGAGTAAATTGCAGTGCGGTTCTATTGGTTCTGCCGCCAGACTTCGTCGAAGTGATGCTGATCGAATATCTGATCCATTCGCGACCGCGGTTCGTGTTTAAGCTTGTAGCTACCGAACGGAGCTCCATGCCCTGAGAGAAATGACCCGCCATGGCCGCGTACCGTCGGCGCAACAACCAGGATATTCCGGAACAACCAGAAGGCCACCATTCTGGGTTAAGAACGAAGCAAAACAGCTTCCGGATCATTGGCGATAGGACTGTCAACGAGAACAGCAACTGACCCACAAAAGTCGAACTTCGTGCCTGTCGGAGGCCTGCTTGATGTCCGCACGTACCTTATTGCTCGGCGGTGGGGCGTTCGCCGTTGGCACGAGCGCCTACGTGGTCTCGGGCGTGCTGCCCGCCGTGAGCGGTGAGCTCGGCGTCTCGCTGACCGCCGCGGGCCAGCTCGCCACCGCGTTCTCGCTCGCCTATGCCATCGGGGCTCCGTTGCTCGCCGCTGTGACGCGTCGCTGGGACCGCCGGACCCTGCTGCTCGCCGCTCTCGTCCTGGCCGCGCTAGGGAACGGGCTGTCCGCCCTGGCCACCACCTATCCGCTGTTGATCGCAGGCCGGATCATCGCCGCGCTCGGCGCGGCCGCCTAGATCCCGGCCGCCACGCTCGTCGCCACCGTGTTGTACCCGCCCGAGCAACGCGGGCGGGCCGTCGCGATCGTCTTCGGTGGCATGACGCTGGCGCTCGCCCTCGGCGTTCCTGCGGGGAACCTGCTCGGCTCCACGATCGGCTACGCCGGAGTGTTCGGAGCGGTCGCCGTGTTCACAGCACTGGTCGCCGCCGTCGTGCCGTTCTGCCTGCCCCGGCTCGCGGCTCCGCCGTTGGTGTCGCTGCGTGAGCGCTTCGCCGTGGCCGCCGACCGGCGCGTGCTGACGGTGCTCGCGATGACCGTGATCTCCGTTCTCGCCGGCATGGTCGTCTTCATCTACGTGGCACCCCTGCTGAACGCCACGGGCGGCATCCACGGAGCCGCTGTGGCGCTCCTGCTGCTCGTCTACGGCATCGGGGCGACAGCCGGCAACACGTGGGCCGGCCGCGCCACCGACCGGTTCGGCGCAGTGCCCACACTCTTCACCGTGCTCGCCGGGATCGCCGTCACAGTCGTGACTCTGTCGTTCGTCGCGAATACCCTGGCGGGCGCGGCCGTCGCCCTCGTAGTCTGGGCTGCTTTCAGCTGGGCGATCAATCCTCCGATGCAGGCGCTCCTGCTGGAGTTGAACAGCGGCGGGGGGCTGCTGCTCGCACTCAACGCCTCGGCGATCTACTTCGGCTCCGCCGTCGCGGGAGTGGTCGGAGGCATGGTGATCGGCCTGGGTGGCCTGCTGATGCTGCCCATGGTGGCCGCTGCCCTCGTGGTCGTCGTGATCGGCCTCGCGATGACCCTGCGGCGTGGCCGCAGGCGCCCGAGGAGGTGGAGATGGCGCCGCCGGTCTACGCCGGGGCGGCCGTCGCCGAGTAGCTCTGCTCAGCCGGCCGCGTCGATCTGCTCTGAGATCGACACGGCCAGCGCCGCGTCCTTGTCCGTGATCCCGCCGGCCGAGTGAGCGGAGCAGCGGAAGGTGAGCGTCCGCCAGCGGATAGTGCCTCCTTGATGCCGACGGTCGTGCCCGGGAGCGTGACGCGCTGACCGTCCGCGTCCCGACCACGAGCAGGGCGGCCACGACGCCGACCACCGCGAGGGTCAGCGGCGCCAGTGTCGCGACGACGAGAACGCCGAACGCCTTCATGGTGACCAGCCGCAACCGGCCGACCGGCTTGCCGCTGGCGCGGGCGCGACGGTCGATGTCGGTGGCCCAGGGGCTGGCGTGGCGGGCGTTGTCGGCGAAGGTGATCAGGCGACTCGCAGGCGTTTGTCGCAGGCCCAGCGGAAGCCCGCAACGGGCTGGTGCTCTCGGTCGCCGCGATGACACTGACCCCCGCGCTGCTGCTGCCGCTCGCGGTGGCGGCGGCCGACGCGATCCCGGACGAGTCGGCGCACGAGCCGCTGCGCGGGCTACTGATCGCACCCACCCCCAAGCCGTGCGCATCCTCGCCCGCGCCTGGACCCGCGTCCTCTGGCGCTGCTGGATCAACCAACAACCCTACGACCCACGCGACACGGCGGCGCCAACCATCTGCCCCAGTTCCGAGCACACTTCGGCGGTCCGTTTGTGGCTCACCTTGCCGGTGAGGACACGCCACGGCTGTGTCACCACGCCTCGTTACGCAAGGTCATAGCAAGACCGGCGTCACATTCAATACAAAGGTTGGGTCAACAGGAGCACCTGGTCGGGCCTGTAACCACTACGGTCCGTCGACGTCTGTTTGGTTGAGCCCCCGGGCTTGCACCGTGGCCAAGCACAGGTTGACGACCTGCCTGATCAGCGCCTGTGAGTTCGTCTTCTCGTCGAGATCAGCCAAAGGGCGCACGAGGGTCTCGGTCATGATCCCCAGCAGGGCTGCAGCTGCCGTGTCGGTGTCCTGGTCAGGAATCTCACCGTCGTCGATTCCTTGGTCGAGCACCTCCCGGAACAGGGTTCGGTAACCCTCCCGGAAAGCGAGGCGGTGCTCGTCGACGTCGGGCTCACTGTGCTCGACGAGGAGTGCGTAGGCGAATCGACCGCCTCGCAGCGCTCTGGCGCAGAAGGTGGCGACCGCGGCGGCGATCCTCGCGCCGGCTCCGTCGTCGGTCTGGGCCACTGCGGCCTGTACGTGGGCGAACTCTCGCGCGGCGACGTCGCGGTAGATCTCGGCGAACAGTTCGGCCCGAGACGAGAAGTGTTTGTAGATCGAGCCGACGCCCACGCCGGCGCGGACGGCGATCAGCGATACCTGGGCGCCGGCGAAACCGTCCTCGGCGATCAGCTCACGGGCCGCCGCGAGGATGGAATCCCGTGTTGCGACGCGGCGGGCCTGGGCGGCGGTCAGCTTCTCAGGCAGGGCAGGTTGGGCCGCTGCGACGTCGCTCTGCTGTGGCTGCACGGCAGCGGCTCCCTCGCGTCACGGACATGTGCTTCGTCGTCCTGTCCGGGGCCCGGCGGCCCGGCACACCGCCACTCTACGAGCAGAGCTGTGGATGTCTCGGGTCCCCGGCCAGCAGGTCTGGTTGGCGAGCGTGCCACGCACCACGTTGCGGTGAATCGTGAATCCTGATTCACTGCTCACGTCATGAGGAAGGAGGTTGGCTGTACATGAGCGTGGATCTCACGGAGACGTCCTACCGGCAGGGCGCGTGCGTCGAGCCGCTTCGGGGCCTGACCATCGGTGCGGCGCTCGAGGACGCGGCGCACCGGTTCCCGAACAACGAGGCTTTGGTGTCGGTGCATCAGGGTGTGCGGTTCAGCTACGCCCAGCTCGATGCCGAAGTCGATGCGTGTGCGCTGGGCCTGGTCGCGCTCGGTGTCGGGCAGGGTGACCGGGTCGCGCTGTGGTCGCCGAACAGCGTGGAGTGGGCGATCATCCAGTACGCCACCGCAAAGATCGGCGCGATCCTGGTCTCGGTGAACCCGGCCTACCGATCGAGCGAGCTGGCCTACGTGCTGGGTCAGTCGGGCAGCCGAATCCTGATCAGTGCACAACGGCACAAGAGCAGCGATTACCCGGCGCTGGTCGAGCAGGCGCGCCACCAGTGCCCCGACCTCGAGCACGTCATCTTCCTGGGTTCGAAGGACTGGGATCGACTGCTGGAATCCGGGCGCGGCCACTCGGCCGACGACCTGCGTCGCCGCTCTGCGAGCCTGTCGTTCGACGACGCGATCAACATCCAGTACACCAGCGGGACGACGGGAGCCCCGAAAGGCGCCACACTCACTCATCACGGGCTGCTCAACAATGGCTACTTCGTCGGCGTCCGATGCCGGTACACGGACCGTGACCGAATCTGCGTCCCGGTGCCCTATTACCACTGCTTCGGCATGGTTTCCGCCAACCTGGCCGCGCTCACGCACGGCGCGTGCGTGGTGTTGCCGGGGGCGAGTTTCGAGCCGGCGGCGACGCTGCGCGCGGTGGCCGCCGAGCGCTGCACGGCGCTCTATGGAGTGCCGACAATGTTCGTCGCCGAGCTCGCGCTGGCCGATCTCGCCGACTACGACCTGTCGAGCCTGCGGACCGGGGTCATCGCCGGCGCGCCCAGCTCTGCGGAGCTGATGGCCCAGATCACGACGGATCTCCACCTGCCGGAGATGACCGCGGCCTACGGCATGACCGAGACCTCCCCGATCTCCACCCAGACCTTCGTCGACGACTCGGTCCACCGCCGGACCGCGACGGTCGGAGCCGTCCATCCGCACATCGAGGTTGCCATCGTCGAACGTGATACCGGACTGCCCGTCCCACGCGAATCCGACGGCGAGCTCTGGGTGCGCGGCTACTCGGTGATGCGCGGCTACTGGAACAACCCGCAGGCCACTGCCGAGGTCATCGATCATGCCGGCTGGATGCACACCGGCGACCTGGCCCGCATGGATCGTGACGGCTACATCGCGATCATCGGCCGGATCAAGGACATGATCATCCGTGGAGGGGAGAACATCTACCCCAAGGAGATCGAAGATCTCATCGAACTCCACCCCGCGGTCGAGTCGGTTCAGGTCATCGGGGTGCCTCACGCCTTGTACGGCGAGGAAGTCATGGCTTGGGTCAAACCGCGGGCCGGCGCGGTGGTCGACGCCGAGCAGATCCGCGAGCACTGCACCGGCAAGATCGCGCACTTCAAGATCCCCAAGCACGTCCATTTTCTCGGCGCAGGGGACGAGTTCCCCATGACCGTCACCGGAAAGGTGCAAAAGAACGTCCTCAAGGAACGGGCATCGGCCGTTCTTCCATTCATCTGACCTTCGAGGTAATCCATGTCCAAGGTCCTGTACGAAAAACATGGCGAGGTCGCCTACATCACGCTCAACCGGCCGGAGGCGATGAACGCCATCGACCTCGAGACCCACCAACTGCTGCGGCAGACGTGGGCCGACTTCCGCGACGACCCAACCCTGCGGGCGGCGATCATCACCGGTGCCGGCGATGAGGCCTTCTGCGGCGGTGCGGACCTCAAGACCCACGTCCCGCAGTGGCTCGGCGTTCCCGGCATGCATCCGATGGGCGCCCGCGCCAAGGTCCGCGATGGCCTGGGCGGGCTCACCCGCGGCATGCACCGCATCTACAAGCCGGTCATCGCCGCGGTGAACGGGTGGGCCCTGGCCGGGGGTTTCGAAACAGCGCTCGCGGCCGACATCCGCATCGCGTCGGAGAACGCCAAGTTCGGCTCCTTCGAGATTCGTCGCGGCTTCCACCACGCCGACGGCGGCGTGGTGCGCCTGGTCAACACCTGCGGGGTCGGATTCGCCTCCGAGATGCTGCTCACCGGCGAGCCGGTCGACGCCCAGCGCGCACTCACCGCGAACCTCGTGTCGAAGGTGGTGCCGCACGACCAGCTCCTCGACGCCGCCGACGCGATGATGGCCACCATCCTGCGCAACGACCAGACCGCGCTCGAGTCGGCCAAGGAGACCATTTTCGACGTCATCGGCCGACCGCTCGACGAGCAACTGGCTGTCGAGGCCTGGTACGGCTACGCCCTCATGGGGAACGAGACGATCCCGAACCGACTCACGAGCTTCTACGACAAGACCGACAAGGGCCGGACCGGGAAGAACGCCACCTCCCTCTGATCCGGCACACGAGAAGTCGCGCCCGGTGAGGACGATCGGCCCCGACGCGGGGCGACGCGAGGCGGGTGACGTTGCGCGGGACTCTCTCTTCCCGACAGACGTGCTCGAGGGCCAGCGACATATCGCGCGGCCCGATATCGCCCTTGCGACAAAAACACGTGGTCGATGATCTGGCCACAATGGACGGTTCCGGCTACGTCGCCGTCATCGGCCGGATCAAGGACGTGATCATCCGCGGCGGCGAGAACATCTACACACGCGAGATCGAGGACTTCCTGCGCACCCATCCCGATGTGCTGGACGCGGCTGTGGTCGGCGTTCCGGACGGCGTCTACGGCGAGCAGGTGATGGCCTGGGTCGAGGCCAGGCCCGGCACGACGCTCGCCGCCGAGGACATCCCCGGCTACTGCGCCGACCGCCTGGCGCACTACAAGATCCCCCGCCACGTGCGGGTGCTCGACCCCGGTGAGGACTTCCCGATGACGGTCACCGGCAAGGTCCAGAAACACGTGCTGCGCGAACGCGCGCGGAAGCTCCTCTGTAAGAAGGGCGAAGCCATGTCCAAGGTCCTCTATCGCAAACAGGGCGAGGTCGCGTACGTGACGCTCAACCGCCCCGAGGCGATGAACGCCATCGACCTGGAGACGCACCAGCTCCTGCAACAGGTCTGGGATTTCCGCGATGACGAAGACCTGCGTGTCGCCATCGTGACGGGCGCGGGCGACGAGGCATTCTGCGCGGGCGCCGACCTCAAAACCCATGTGCCGCAATGGCTCGGCGTGCCCGGCATGCACGAGATGGGGGCCCGCGCCAAGGTCTGCGACGGCCTCGGCGGGCTGACGCGCGGGCTGCACCGCATCTACAAGCCGGTCGTCGCGGCGGTCAACGGCTGGGCGCTCGCCGGCGGATTCGAGACGGCGCTGGTGTGTGACATCCGGATCACCTCGGACAACGCCACGTTCGGCTCGTTCGAGATCCGCCGGGGCTTCCACCACGCCGACGGTGGCGTGGTGTGCCTGGTCAACGTCTGCGGTGCTGGGTTCGCCACGAAGATGCTGCTCACCGGCGAACCGATCGACGCGCACCGCGCGCGCACCGCGAGCCTCGTGTCCAAGGTCGTCTCGCACGACGAGCTGATGGACGCGGCCGAGGCGACCGTCGCGACCATCCTCCGCAACGACCAGGCCGCGCGGGAGTCCGCCAAGGAAACGCTGCTCGAGGTGATCGGCCGCCCGCTCGACGACCAGCTCGCGATCGAGGCGCTCTACAGCTACGCGCTGATGGGCAACCCCACCATCCCCGGCAGGCTCGCGCGGTTCCACGACAAGACCGACCCCGGGCGGGCGGGCAAGAACGCGACCGCACTGGACGCCGGCGCGGGAAGGGACTGACCGGTGACGGAACCTACGCTCCGTATGGAGATCGCGGACGGCGTCGCGACCATCACGCTGTGCCGGGCCAAGGAGTACAACACGATCACCCCGGAACTGCGGGACGAGCTCGCGGCCGCGATCACCGCCGCGGACGAGGACCCGACGGCGCGCGTGATCCTGCTCCGCGCCGAAGGCCCCGCGTTCTGCGCCGGATACAAGATCGACCGCTTCATCGACGAGCAGCACGCCGAGACGTGCGGCCCGGACCGGATCTGGGACTCCGCGACCGACCTGCGCTGGATGGGCCGGTTCGTCCAGACCTATATGAAACTGTGGTACGCGTCGAAACCGACGATCGCCGCGGTGCAGGGCTGGTGCGTCGGCGGTGGCACCGACCTGGTGCTGTGCGCGGATCTCATCATCGCCGGGCGCGGCGCCAGCTTCGGCTACCCGCCCGCGAGGGTCTGGGGCACCCCGACCACCGCCATGTGGGTCTACCGGATGGGCCTGGAACGCGCGAAACGCTATCTGCTGACCGGTGACGAGATCACCGCGCCGGAGGCCGAGCGGATCGGCCTGATCCTCGAAACCGTGCCCGACGAGGAACTCGACGAGCACGCGGCCACGTTCGCGCGCCGGATGGCCAAGCTGCCCGCGAACCAGCTCCAGCTGCACAAGCTGCTGTGCAACCAGACGGTCGAGAACATGGGCATGGCCAGCAGCCGCACGCTCGGCATCCTGCTCGACGGGGTCGCCCGCCACACCCAGGAGGGCGTGGACTTCGAGGCCCGCGCGGGCGCCGTCGGGCTCCGCCAGGCCGTGCGGGAGCGTGACAGCCCGTTCCGCGACTACGGGTCTCGATGACCGTTCCCGCGCTCCGGCGCACCACCGCCCGATTCTGGGGGACTGCTTACACGATCGTGGTGCTGCTCGCGGGAACCAACGTCCCCGCCCCGCTCTACCGCGGCTACGAGCAGCGCTTCGGGTTCTCCCCGCTCGTGGTCACGCTCGTATATGCCGCCTACGTCGGGGCGCTGGTGCCGTCGCTGCTGATCGCCGGACCGCTGTCGGATGCGTGGGGGCGCCGCCGCACGCTGGTGCCCGCCGTGGCACTGGCCGCGGCGGGCGCGCTGGTCTTCGCCTTCGCGCAGGACGTGTCGTGGCTGTTCGCGGCACGCATCGTGCAAGGGATCTCGGCCGGTGCGGCCACCGGCGCGCTGACCGCGGCGTTGTGCGAACTGGAACCGCGCGGGGACCGGCCGCGCGCGGCGATGGTGGCATCGGTCGCCACGATGGCAGGACTCGCGGTCGGACCGGTGGTCGCGGGCGTGCTGGGTGAGTACGGCCCCGAGCCGATGGTGACGCCGTACCTCGCCGAAATCGCGCTGCTCGTCCCGGCGTTCTGGGCGATGGCGGCGCTGCCCGCCGGGCGCCAGGCACACCCGTGGCGACCGCGACGACCGTCGATCCCCGCCGAAATGCGCTCCGCCTTCGCCGTGAACGCCGCAGCCGCATTCCTCGCGTTCACGCTGGTCGGGCTCTTCCTCAGCCTGGTGCCCACGTATGTGCTGGAACTTTCCGGGAGCGACAACCTCGTGCTGGCCGGGAGCGCGGTGGTACCGCTGATCGCAGCATCGACCACCGCCCAGCGGCTCGCGTACGGCCGGGCGGGGCCGGGCACGCGGGTGCTCGGACTGGCCTGTGTGGCGGCTGGCCTCGCGTGCCTGGCCGTCGGCGGTAGTGGCACATCGTCGTTGGGGCTGATGCTGGCCGCCACGCTTCTCGGCGGCGCCGGACACGGCCTGGTGTTCCTGGCCGGCCTGACCGAGATCAACCGCCTCGCCCCGCACGGCTGCCACGCCGACGTGGTTTCCAGCTACAACGTCGCCGTCTACCTGGGCGCGGGCCTGCCGGTGATCGGGGCCGGGCTGCTCGCCGCCCAAATCGGGCTGCTGAACGGAGTCCGCCTCTTCGCGGCGGCCACAGCCACCCTCTGCGCGCTGTTCGTGATCGTTCACCTCGTTCGCGCCCGCCGACCACGGCATCCGCCAAAACCATCGGCACCGATCGAAGGAATGTCGTGATGCCAGGATTGACTTAGGGGGCGCTGCCAAGGGCGACCTGATGGCCGAGGTAGGCGACGAGCTCATGGCGTAGCCAATCGCCGTCGTCACGGTCAACGCTGTGGACCTCGATTCTCCAAGCGTCCTGCTGCGGCGGCAATTCCTGCGAGGGCGGTGGCGGCGAACACGGCGATCTGGGCGTTCCCTTCGTTCCACTGGACGCGATCACTGATGGCCACGATCGTGCCGGCTGCCCCGATCATCACGGCAACCGAGAGCGTTTCAGAGAGCTGAAGGCTGCCGCTGGTCGCCCCTTTGCGTTCGTCGGCCGTCTGTGCCAGCGCGAGCGTGGTGACCGAGGGATAGACCAGTCCCATGCCGAGGCCGCCGATTCCCCAGCTGGCGACCGCGAGCCAGGCTCCCGCTGCTTCGGGGGGTGGCCAGTGACACGGCGATGGCGCCAAGGCCCAGGGTCAGGAGGCAGAAGCCGAGCGCTGTTCGGTTACGGCGACCGCGATTGCCCTGCTGCGCGTCCAATTGTGCTTGCTGGCTCCGAGTGTGGAGAAGCGGGCCTGGAACAGCTGGCGCAACAGCTAACCTCCGGTTGATTACCAGCTCCCGCGCGGATGGTCGGGTGGCCCAGGAGTGAGATCCCCAGAGCCACCCGACAGGCTCGTGGCTGACCGACGTCAGTTCGGTTACTCGGGGCCAGCGGCGCGCTCTCCTTGACGCAGGCGGCTGGCGACGTAGCTGGCGCGGTCACCGCCGTTTTTCCGGTGCCACGCGCTGGCAGTGGTGTCGGCGACGCCGAGCAGGTCGGCGAGCATCTTCCAGTGGACCGAACTGACCAGCGAGAGCCAGGCGCCGTTGCGGGCGGTGCGGGTACTGGGGACGCCCAGCTTGCGCAGGCGCGCCTGCAGGGTGGCCGAGGCCATCGGCCGGTCGGGGCGCATCCCTGGGAACAGGATGGGGGTCGAGCGATGCCACAGCGCGCCCGCTAGCGGCGGCGGTAGTTGACGAGCCGGTGCAACAGCGTGGACAGCCGGGGCCGTAGCCACGAGGGGTCGCGACCGAGTTGCAGGCCGAGGATGCCGGGTTCGTTTGGGGTGGGCGAGGACGCGCATTAGCTCCGATCGCCCCGCTCCCCCCAGCAGCGACGACCGGCGAAAGGCCGCGGCCGATCTCGACGCTGCTGCGGCTGCCGGCGTCCGACTGATCACGCCCGAGCACGCCGAGTGGCCACAGTGGCCGTTCGCAACGTTCTCCATCACTGGGCAGCGCGAGCTCGCACCGCCTCTGGCGTTGTGGGTTTGTGGCCCGGCCTGCTCGCTGGGCTCTGCGAGCAGGCCGTCGCAGCGGTGGGCACACGTGCTGCCGCCAGCTACGGCGCCCACGTGGCAGGGGATTTTTCTGCGAGCCTGGCCGATCACTTGTATCCATGTCGGACCACAGATGCTCCTGCCCGCTCTGGCTTTGCCCAGCGGCGACGAGATGGCGTGTCGTTGTGCGGCGGGGCGGCCGCACACGGAGCATTGCGAGGCTGCCGTCGTGAGCTGCCCTCGAGGTGCGGCCCTTCCAAGCTCGAACGCAACCGGCGGGGGACTTCGACCGGCTGCACTACGCGGCCAACCACTGGCGGACCGAGGTCGCCGATTCGCCGGTCATCCGCATCTGACGATCACGCAGCGAGGCGTAGGTTCCTTCCTGCGATACCCGAGGGCGGCTCAGCCGGCCAACCGCGCCGCGATCTTCTTGGCCTCGGTCACCACCTCACCGACCCGACGGTGCAGCAGCCTGCCGTCGCGCTTGACGAACCGGCCCGCCACCAGCACCGCGTCGACCACACCGGGATGGGCCGAGACGACGGTGCCGATCGGGTTGTGCCCGCCGACCGTGGAAACGTCGTCGGTTCGCAGGAGCACGATGTCAGCCTGCTTGCCAGGGCGCAGCGACCCCACGCGGTCCTGCATGCTCATCGCGGCTGCGCCGCCGAGGGTGGCGAGCGCGAGCACGTCGGCCACCGGCACGCGCTCGCCATCGCTCACGTCCTCCGACATCAGCGCTGCCCGCATCACGGAGAACAGGTCGCCCGGCCCGGACGTCACGACGTCGACGCCGAGACCTGCGGTGACGCCGAAGCGGCGGGTGCGGCCCAGCGTCGGCGCTCCGATGTTCATCCGCGCCTCGATCGCCGGCGTGATCGACAGCGTGCCCCCGGAACCGGAGATCAGGCGCAGGTCCTCGTCTGTGAGCGTGTTGCCGTGGACGTAGAGGGTGCCCTCGCGCATCAGCCCGCGCTCACCCAGCAGCGCGATCGGGTTCGGGACATCCGCCGTCGCGCCGACGTGCGTGACCAGCCGGACGTCGAGCTCGGCCGCAAGCTTCCATTCGGTCTCCACGACCTCCGGCGCCGCAAAGGACGGACCCATCGCAGCCAGCACCATCGTCACGAGCGCGTCGTCGTCCGGCAACAGCCGCTCGCGCACCCGCCGGGCGTCGTCGGCGCGCCACTGGTCGGCCGCGGCGAACACCGGCTGCGCGTAGCCGAACGTGGCCCGGACCCCGGAGGCCTGCAGTCCGCCGACTACCGCGTCGGCGTGCGCGGGGGAATACACGATGTGCGCGTAGTCCTGCAGCGTCGTGATGCCGGCGTCGAGGCACTCGAGACCAGTGAGCTCGGCCGCCACGGCGAGGTCGGCGGGCTGCAGCGTGGGCGCGATCTGCCCGTTGAGCAGGCTCATGTACTCCATCAGGCCGAGGTCCATTGCGGTCGCGCGCAGCACCGACTGCCAGCCGTGGCGGTGGGTGTCGACGAATCCGGGCGCGACGATGCGGTCGGTGGCGTCGAGCACCTCCGCGCCCGCGGCGTCGAGCCCGGGGCCCACGGCGGCGATCCGTCCGTTCTGGATGAGTACGTCGGTGTCGGTGTGCACGGCGACGGGCTCGGTGTCGATCACGGTCCCGTGCTGGAGCAGCAGGCGGTCCATCGCATCTCCCTCAGTGAATAGCTTTCGGGAAAGCTATCATGGGAGTGACTACCATGTCGCCATGGATCCGGTCGACGAGCTCATCGGCACGTGGCGCCTCGAGCTGCCCAGCGTGCTCGGTCCGGAGTCCGAGCTGATCAAGCGCGTGCTCCTGCTGGCGCAGGCCTTCGGCGACGCCGCGGCCGCAGAGCTTCCCGAGCTGGGCCTCACCAGCGCCGAGTACGACGTGCTGGCCGCGCTGCGCCGGGCCGGCACGCCGTACGCGCGCAGGCCCAACGAGCTCACGAAGGCGCTGATGCTCTCGTCGGGCGGCATCAGCAACGTCATCAACCGGCTGGAGGCCCGCGGCCTCGTCGAGCGGCAGGCCGACCCGGCCGACGGTCGCGGCTCCCGCGTCCTGCTCACCCCGGTCGGGGTGGAGCTGGCCGAGCGGGCGCTCAAGGTCAACACCGCGGCCCACGCGACCGTGGTGGCCGATGTGCCGCAGGAGACGCTGACGGCCGCCGCCGACGCCCTGCGCGCGGTGTTCGCCACGGCCAAGGGCTTGCGCCGCCCCGGCCGGCGTCCATGATCGGCGGGCGGGTGGGTCGGCGCGGTCGAGCCGCCATCAGCGCCCTCCGGATGCTGCTCACGTGCGGCTCGCCGATCATCGTGACTGATGGGACTGACAGGGCCGATGTGGTCCTTGCGCCTGCGGCGTGATGGCGCTGAGTGCCTTCGACCCCCGCGCCGCGGTGCGGGGCGGCCGTGAGATGCCTCGCGACGAGGGGCCGGCGGTCCTGGCGGAGAAGACCGCCCGGCTGATCTGAAACCCGACCGTCCCGCCACGGCCCCTCGACGCGGCGGGACGGGCCGTGCCGCTCAGGTCCGGCGCTGGTAGAGCGCCACAGCGAGCGGCGCGAAGATCGCGACGACCACCGCAGCTGCAATCAGGAAGGCCGTAGCCGGTGCGGCGACGGGGCCCCGGTGAGCGGGCCGCGCACCGCGTCCGCGATCTTCGACTCCGGATTGAGCTCGACGAACCAGCGCAGCCACGAGGGCATGGTGGAGGCGGGGACGAACACGTTGCTGCCGAACGTGATCGGCAGCATGATCAGCGCGCCGAGACCCTGCACCGACCGGGGCTCGTTCACGACCATCGCCAGCGCGGTGAAGACCCAGCACAACGCGAACGCGAACACCATCACCAGGCCGAGCGCGGCCACCACGGCGACCGGACCGGTGGCGAACCGGAAACCGAGGATCACGCCGAACACCAGCATGATCACGCCCGAGGCGAGGACCAGGGAAACGGCTGCGACAGTGGGCCCCGGGCGCGCCCATCTCTTACAGCGTCGGAGCCACGTGGATCGTCATCGCCGGCCGCTCGACGAGTCTCGCTCCGAGGAGGCGCGCCAGCCGGGCCGGTCCTCGGCGTAGCGAGCTGGAACCCCCGCCGTCCCCTGCGGGGACCCCACCCGCACCGTGCTGAGGCCCAGGCCGCGTCACCACCGACACCGAGCCCCAGGGAGCCCGACATGAACGAGATCACCATCCACGGCAACCTCACCGCCGACCCCGAGCTGCGCTTCTCACCCGGCGGGCTGCCGGTGCTGACCCTCAACGTCGCGGTCAACCGCAGCCGGTATGACCGGCGCAACGGCGGCTACACCAACCTGCCGCCGGTCTTCCACCGGGTCGTGGCGTTCAACCAGCTCGCCGAGAACGCCGCGGCCAGCCTGGCCAAGGGCGCCACCGTCACCATTACTGGCCAGCTCGCGGACGACTCTTACACCAAGGACGGCGAGCGGCGCCGCGGTATCAAGCTCGAGGCCGCCGAGATTGCGGCCAGCCTCCGTTACGCCACCGCCCAGATCACCCGCACCAAGCGACCCGACACCGACCCGGCCGCGGAGCCGCTGCCCGAGCCGACGCGGTGAAGGACTGGGAGGTCGCGGCGACCCGTGACCTGGAGCAGATTCGCTGTTGGTGGGCTGCGCGGCCTTACAACATCGGGATCGCCACTGGGAAGAGCGACCTGCTTGTGATCGACCTCGATCTCGCCCCCCACTCCGGCCCGCCCGAGTGGGCCGGCGCTCGGGGCGGGTTCGATGTGCTGGCCCGACGCGCGGCCGCAGCCGGTGCGCCCTGGCCGCCGCACACGCTCGTCGTGGCTACCGCGACCGGCGGCACCCATTGGTACTTCCGCTCACCCGCGGCGGTCGAGCTGCGCAACACCCAGGGCGGCCCGAGCCGCGGCCTGGGATGGTGCGTGGACACCTGCAGCCACGGCGGCTACGTCCTGGGTCCCGGCTCCGTCCGCCCCGAGGGCACCTACCGCGTGGTGCGCCGCTATCCGATCGCCCCGCTTCCCGGATGGCTGCTCACCGCCCTGACCCCGCAGCCACCCCCACAACCTCCCAATGCCCCCAGCCGCCGCCCAGTTTCCCCGCGACGAGCCGCCGCATATCTGCGAGCCGTGGTGAACGGAGAGACCGCCGCCGTCGCTGCCGCCGGAGTGGAGGACCGGCACACCACGCTGCTGCGCGCCGCGCGCCGGCTCGAACACTGGGTCGCCAGCGGCGCCCTGGCAGAAGCCGAGGCACGGGCCGCGCTCACCGATGCCGCCCAGCACTTCGTCGGAGTCGCCGGCTACACCGCTGCACACAGTTGCCGGTCCGCTGCGCCGAGCAGTCGGCCAGCTTGTTCCGGATTGATGACCACGCGGCGGTCGGCTATCGGCGGCGTGATCCGCCGACGATCGAGTCGACGGAGTGTCCGAGGTTCTCCGCTACCGCGCGGTGATGTCCAGAGCGGCGATCAGGGCAGCGACGTCACGGTGCCGAGTGGCGGCCGGCCAGATAGCCCAGGTCCGCCGCACGACCGGGTTGTCCACCAGCGGGTACCACTCCATCCCTTCTGGGAGTGGCTGTCCCCAACCGGGTGAGGCGAGTCCGAATGCTCTGCCGGTGCCGATGCCGGCGAGCTTGACCTCGGGTGTGACCGGCCGGTCGTCTGTCGGCTGCTCGTCCACGGCGATGCCCTGGCGCGCAACGTGGCGGTGACCTGGTCATGCCAAGCCGGGCTGTCTGACCGGGCAAAGCCCATCCAGTGCAGACCCGCGAGCCTGTGCAGGTGAACGCCGGCGTCTCCGCCGATCTCTTCGGCTCGGGCGGTGCTGAGGATGACGCCCATCGCTTCTCGAACGGCCAGCGCGATGTCGAGTTGCGGATCGGTGGGTCGATCGCGCACCAGCCCCACATCGAGTTCACCGGCCTGCAGCGCCGCAAGTTGGGTCGCGCTGGACGAATGCACAACCTTGGCTCGTGTGTCGGGGTAAGCCATGGCGAGCTGGCTCAGAGCTCTTGGCAACAGGTCCAGGGGAAGCTCCAGCGGTGCGCCGACGCGGATCAGGCCCGCAGTCGCCTGCGACTCGGCAGCCGTCGTGAGGGCAGCCATTGCGGCGGTGACCCGGTCGTGATGGTCGATCAGGCCCCGGGCCTTGCGCAGCAGAGTCGCGCCGGCGTCGGTGGTTCGGGAGCCAGCGTGATTGCGCACCAAGAGCCGAGCGCCGAGGCGGCGCTCCAGCGACTTTATGGTCTGAGACAGTGCGGACTGGCTGACGTGCAGCTTCCGCGCCGCGGCCGACAGACCACCTTCTTCGACCACCGCCACGAAGGCGCGCAGCTCACGGATTTCCATGCTGCCCATTGTGGCGAGCGGCAACCGCGGCCGCGGTGGTCGTCGAGCGGCCGCACTCGCCGCGCTGGGAGAGCGGCGTCGAGCCGCTTCGCCAGGCGCTGGCAGTCCGAAGCTCAGGTTTCACCTTCAGCCGCGCCCTCGACGTCGTCGCGATTGGTCGCGGCCGTCGGGCCCGGGACGGCTCATGTGGTCGTGCAGTTGCCTGAGTAGCGTACGGAGCTCTCGACGGCCCCGGGGTAGCGCGGGACTCAGCGAGTCCGGCGGTCTTGTGCGGTGCAGGCACCATCAGCACTGCCACCAGGTCGCGCTCAGGACGTGCGCATGGCCTGAAGGTCAATCGATGTTGGCGGCAGACTTGTGGTTGCCTGGTTGCTCGGAACGCCCAGACAGGCGCCCCACTTGTGTCAACGGTTCGCGAAAACTGACCCCCGTTCGGTTCGGGAAAGTTGACCCCCTGGGTTGGT
>NZ_BAAAUS010000030.1:0-156243 GCF_039534065.1 Pseudonocardia yunnanensis
GTGCAGGTCGTCGACAGCGGCGAGAACGTCACCGGCATCCTCCAGGCCCTCGACAATGCCCGCGCCGAGACCGACCGGCCCTCCTTCATCGAACTGCGCACCATCATCGGCTACCCCGCCCCCACCAAGATGAACACCGGCAAAGCCCACGGCTCCGCCCTCGGCGCCGAGGAAGTCGCCGAAGTCAAAAAGATCCTCGGCTTCGACCCCGACAAGAACTTCCAGATCGAAGACGACGTACTCGCCCACGCCCGGAAGGTGATCGACCGCGGCCGTGCAGCTCACCAGGCCTGGACGACGACCTACAACGACTGGGTCGCCCGAGAGCTGGACCGCAAGGAGCTGCTCGACCGCATGCACGACCGGTCGCTTCCTCCCGGGTGGGAGAAGACCCTGCCGAGCTGGGACGTCGGGCATGAGGAGGTGGCGACGCGCAAAGCCTCGGGCGAGGTGCTCACATCGCTCGCCGACGTGCTGCCGGAACTGTGGGGCGGCTCGGCCGACCTCGCGGGGAGCAACAACACCACGATGGAGGGAGCCGACTCGTTCGGCCCGCCCTCCACCGCCACGACGATGTGGAACGCCCACTGGTACGGCCGCACCCTGCACTTCGGCATCCGCGAACACGCAATGGGCGCCATCCTCAACGGCATCGCCCTGCACGGCCCCACCCGCCCCTACGGCGGCACCTTCCTCACCTTCTCCGACTACATGCGCCCCGCGGTCCGCCTCGCCGCACTCATGCAAGCCTCGGTCATCTACGTCTGGACCCACGACTCCATCGGCCTCGGCGAAGACGGCCCCACCCACCAACCCATCGAGCACTACGCCGCCCTGCGCGCCATCCCCGGCCTCTCGTTCATCCGGCCCGGCGACGCCAACGAGACCGCCCACGCCTGGCGCGCCGCGCTCGAACGAGCCGAAGGTCCCACAGGCCTCGCGCTCACGCGTCAGAACCTGCCCGTACTGGAGGGCACGTCCTACGAAGGCGTGACCCGCGGCGGATACGTGCTCGCCGAGGCATCCTCCGGCGGCCCGCAGGTGATCATCATGGCCACCGGGTCCGAGGTGCAGGTCGCGGTCGACGCCCGAACGGTCCTGGAGAACGACGGCGTGCCCACCCGGGTCGTCTCGATGCCCTGCGTCGAATGGTTCGACGAGCAGGACGAGGCCTACCGCGAGGCCGTGCTACCGGCCGCTGTCCGAGCCAGGGTCTCGGTCGAGGCAGGAGTCGCGCAGCCGTGGCACCGGTTCACCGGCGACATCGGCGAGTGCATCTCCATCGAGCACTACGGGGCGAGTGCCGACCACAAGACGCTCTTCCGCGAGTTCGGGATCACCACCGACGCGGTGGTGGACGCCGCGCGCCGCTCCCTGGGCCGGGTCTGATCCCCCTCCCCGGCTCGGCGCCGGGAGAGATCCGACGGATGACGATGCAGCAGATGGAGAAATGGAGCAGAAACCGAGCATGAAGATAGCGATGGTCGGATTGGGGCGGATGGGCGCCAACATGGTGCGCCGGTTGCTCCGCGACGGACACGAGTGCGTCGTTCACGACATCTCGGCCGACGCCGTCGCCGCGCTGGTCGGCGAGGGTGCAGAGGCGGCGTCGTCACTCGAGGATCTCGTGTCCCGGCTCGAGGCACCTCGCACCGTCTGGCTGATGCTTCCGGCGGCGATCACCGGGGGCACGGTCAAGAACCTGCTCGACGTGCTGAAGCCCGGCGACGCGATCGTCGACGGCGGCAACTCCTCCTACCGTGACGACATCGACCGGGCGGCTGCCGCGGCCGCCTACGACGTGGACTACGTCGACTGCGGCACGAGCGGTGGGGTGTGGGGGCTCGATCGCGGCTACTGCCTCATGATCGGCGGGCCGGACCGCGCGGTCACGCGGCTCGACCCCGTGTTCGCCTCGCTGGCGCCGGGCGTGGATGCGGCAGCACGTACGCCCGGCCGGCACGGCGCGGTGTCGCAAGCCGAACAGGGCTACCTGCACTGCGGCCCACCGGGAGCGGGCCACTTCGTGAAAATGGTGCACAACGGCGTGGAGTACGCCCTGATGGCGGCCTACGCCGAAGGGCTCAACATCATCCGCGGCGCAGGGGTGGGCCGCCGCGCCACCGGGGCGGACGCGGAGACCGCGCCGCTGCGCGAGCCGCAGTACTACCCGTTCGACACGATCGACCTCGGCGAGGTCGCCGAGGTGTGGCGCCGCGGCAGCGTGATCGGCTCGTGGTTGCTCGACCTCACCGCGCAGGCGCTGCTCGCCGACCCCGACCTGGAGCAGTTCACCGGGCGCGTCTCCGACTCCGGCGAGGGCCGATGGACGTCCATCGCGGCGATCGAGGAGGGCGTGCCCGCCCCGTTGCTCACCGCCGCGCTCTACAGCAGGTTCGCCTCCCGCGGGAGCGAGGTCTTCGCCGACAAGGTGCAGTCGGCTCAGCGCAGGGAGTTCGGCGGGCACATCGAGAGGAGCGCCGAATGACGGCCGCCGACGCCGCAGCGACCGATGTCGCTGCGGAGCACCCCGGCCCCCGTGCGGACGTACTGGTGCTCTTCGGAGTCACCGGTGACCTCGCCCGCAAGATGATCCTCCCCGCGCTCTACCGGCTCGTCGAGCGCGGTGAGCTCACCGTGCCCGTGATCGGCGTGGCCCGCACCGACTGGAACACCGAGAAGCTGCGCGAACACGTCGGCCACAGCGTCGAGGCAGCACTGGACGACGTCGAGCCCGCGGCGCTGCAGCGGCTGCAGGGTCTGGTGCACCTCGTGTCGGGCGACTACGGGGACCCACTGACGTTCGAGAGGCTCGCATACGCGGTCCACAGGCACGCGGGGCAGGGCGCGTTCGCCGTGCACTACCTGGCCGTCCCGCCGGGCTTGTTCGGCGCCGTCGCGGACGGGTTGGCCACAGTGGGGCTGCACGAGTTCGCCCGGCTCGTGGTGGAGAAGCCGTTCGGCCGCGACCTCGACTCCGCCCGGGCGCTCGACGCACTGTTGCGCCGCCACTTCGCGGACGAGCGGATCTTCCGCGTGGACCACTACCTGGGCAAGGAACCGGTCGAGGACCTGCTGGTGCTCCGGTTCGCCAACACCCTGCTCGAACCGATGTGGAACCGCACATGGGTGGAGCGCATCGACATCACGATGGCCGAGGACTTCGACGTCGCCGAGCGGGGCTCGTTCTACGACTCGGTGGGCGCGGTCCGCGACGTCGTGCAGAACCATCTGCTCCAGGTGCTCGCCTACCTGACGATGGACGCCCCACACAGCGACGCAGCCGACGACCAGCACGACGCCAAGAACCGGCTCCTGCGGGCCGTACGTCCCGTGGACCCGGCCGATGTCGTGCGCGGGCAGTACATCGGCTACCGGGACGCGGCCGGTGTCGCCCCGCGCTCGACGACCGAGACCTACGTGGCATTGACCCTGCACATCGACAACTGGCGCTGGAGCGGCGTGCCCGTGCACATCCGGGCGGGCAAGGCGCTACCACGCACCGTCGTGGACGCCGTCGTGGTCCTCCGCCGGCCGCCACAGATGTTGTTCACCGGGACGGATGGGCCGCCGCCGCCCAACCGGATCCGACTGCGGCTGCAGCCTGACGCCGGTGTCACCTTCCACGTCCTTGCGAAGCGGCCCGGTGGCGACGACGTGGCGACCGAGCTGCCCGTGTCGGTGGACTTCCGCCAGGTGCTCGGCCCGGTCCACGCGGCCTACGAACGGGTCTTCGAGGATGCGCTGGCCGGAAACCCCGCGCACTTCGCCCGGCTGGACAACCTCGAGCAGGCCTGGCGGATCGTCGGACCGATCCTGGACGTGGGAACGGAGCCCCTGCCGTACGCCCCCGGCACGTGGGGCCCCACCGAGCAGCTGCGCTCCTGAACCATCCGGTGCTTCCCGGACGTGATCTCTTTCATGGCGATTCGCTCCGGGGTGAGTGCGCCGCGCATCGACACCGATTCGCGCCGCTCGCGTCTCCCCTGCGCCTCATGCGTGGCTTGCCCGGGAATGTGACCGGGGACAAACACGGGCGCGACCAGGGGCTCACCCCACAAAAGTGCATACGTGCCCTTCTCGTCACATGAAGGAGAACGCGATGATCTGCGGACGATGTGGATGGTTCGTTCCCACTGACTGCACATGCCGCCGAGTCAGCGACCCGGCCACGATGGCCCGACTGCGGGGCATCGTCGACCAGCGTCATCGTGATTCAGCGGCTCGAGCGAGCAGATCGGGGTGGGCGATCGAGCCGCGGCTGGCCGGATGAGACCGGCCCCGCTCGTTTCGCCTACCACACCCGGTATCGGGCCGCTGTCGCGTAAGCCTGCGTCGGGTCCACCGTCACGTCGAGTGTGAGCGTCCAGATCCCCGGGAGCGGCACGACGGCGTTCGTGCTGTGCCACCGCGACGTGTCGCCCGGGTCGTTCACCAACCTGACGCCCAGGGCGGCGACGCTCGCGGTGGACAGGGCCGCGGTGATCGCCTGTACCGGGACCGGTCGGCCGGCACCGTCGATGACGTCGAGCTCGACGTCCTGCCTGCCCCGCCGCGTGTCGTCGACGTGAACGTGCACGACGTCCGCGCCGAGGGGTGCCTCGACGTCGACCGGCGGCCCGTAGGTCGTGGTGGCCGGTGGCTCCGACACGAGCACCGCGGTGACGGCCAGCACGACGACGGCGAGGGCGGCCTCGATGCGCACGCTGCGCCGGATGACGGAGAGCACGTCGCCGCCGGCGAAGCGTTCGTCGTCCGTCCCGCCCGGGGCGGGGGCCAGGACGCGTCGCTGTGCCAGAACGGCGGCGACGAGCATCGCGGCGACGACGCCGAGCTTGATCAGCAGCACGGCACCGTAGCCGGTGGACCACAGCGCCTGTACCGGGTCGATCTGGCGCGAGGCCTGGAACTCCCCGGTCACCACCAGGCACGCGACGCAGCTGTAGGCGATGTAGGACCAGCGCTTCATGGCGGCGGAGTGGAGCTCACGCCCGCCCCGTCGGGCGAACGGCACCACGACCGTGACGAGGACGGCGAGGCCACCCAGCCAGACCGCCATCGCGGCCAGATGCAGGATCGCGGAGATCAGCGCGAGCGGGACGTCGGGACCGATGGACTCGTGCCCGGTCAACGCGACGGTGACCAGGAGTGCCAGCGCCGCCACCGCACCGGTCACGGCATGTCCGAGGCGGCGCAGTCGAGCCAGCGAGGCGCTGGTCAGCAGCGGGATCACCAGGAGGAGCAGCGCCAGCCGGGCGATCAGCTCCTGCCCGAAGGCACTGCCGAGCGTCTCTCCCGCGCCGGCGAGCCGGAGCACCGCGGGCCAGCTGCCGTCCTGCGCCCGTGCTCCCTGGAGCAGGAACGCGGCCAGGGTGCCCACCATCATCAGTAGCCACCCGCACCACAAGGTCAGGCGGGTGCGGCGCGCGGTGATCACCCATGGCCACAACCACGCCGCCGCGGCACCGACCCCGATCAACAGGACGATCCCCAGATAGAGCAGGCCCTGCGCCACATCGCCGGTGACGTCCAGTGCACGCGTCCGGTCCGGCGGCGGTGCGGGCGCGGCCGAGGGGTCCACGCCGATGCCGAAGGTGACGGAGCCCCCGACGATGTGCGTGTCCGCCGACACCACGCGCCAGGTCGCGGAGTACGTCCCGGCGGGCAGGCCCGGCCGGAGCGGCAGCACGATCGTCGTGCCGTCCGCGGACTGTCGCAGCTGCCCGGTGTCGACCCGCTCCCCGGTGCTGGAGATGACCTCGTCGGATGCCGGGATCGGCTGGACGGCCTCGTCGAACGTCAGCGACACCGCGGCCGGCTCACTGTCGACCTTGGCGCCGTCCTGAGGTGAGCTGGAGTCCAGCACCGCGTGCGCGCTCGCCGGACCCGCCGACCCGACGAGAGCGACGACGGACAGCAGCGTGGCGAGGACCAGGGTGCAGAGCCTGGGGCGCGTGCGGAACGCCCGGATCACGACCCCGCCGTGGTCCTACGCCTGGTCAGGGCGAGCGCCAGGGCGGCGGCGCTGATCACCAGGGCGACGATGCCGAGGACCAGGCCTGCGATGCCCGTCCACGAGCCTCCCGACGAGCTCTCCTGCCCGGTCATCCCGGTCGTACCGGTCATCCCGGTCATGGCCGCGCCCGCGGCGGACATGTCGGCCCCGCCGGGCGAGAGTTTCAGCAACGGCGCCGGGTGGGCCGGTTCGGTGGTTCCGTCGGCCGACTGTTCGTCCCAGTTCACCGTGGTGCCGTCGCTGTAGGTCTGCAGCGCCCCGAACGACACGCTGGACGCCTTGGGGAACGGGCCAACCGACAGGTTGAACATGTCGAACTGTCCCGGCGGGATGGCCGACGCGGGGCTCGTCGCCTTGAAGTCGACCTGCGAGACGTACTGGGTGATCGTCGACCCGTCCTCGCCCGGCACCGGGTTGGCGAGCGGCTTCTTCTCGACCGTCGCGGTCCAGCCGGCCTTCGGTTGGGTGTCCACCGAGGTGAACGGCGTGTTCGCAGGAAAGGTGATCTGCAACCCCGTGGTCGACGCGGTGGCCGATTCGGTGGGCACCCGGAAGGTCACCACCCCGGAGCCCGCCTGGACCGCGTCGGTGCCGGACACCTTCACGTGCGCCGATGCCGGCACGGCGAAGGCCAGGGTGGCCACCACCGCTCCGATCCCGGCGAGACCGGCCCGAAGCGCCCACCGGCGCTTCCGGACCTCGGCACCGACCGCCGTGTCACTCAATTTCTCCTACCTCTCGTTCCGGTCCACCGCAGACGGCTAGGCCATCACGGCAAACGTCACCGCCATCGCGGCCGCCATCAGGCCGCCGATCACCGCCGTCACCGACGTGCCGGTTCGCGCTCGGCGGAAGAAGACGGGACGCAGTCCGTGCGCCACCAGTCGAATCGCCGCGGCACAGAACACGATCGCGAGAAGGACACACGGCGGCTTGGTCCACATCGGGAGCCCGGACATCGCATCCATTCCACCTGCGGCCGGCGCCGACATGCTCATTCCCGACATGCTCATGCCGGCCATCGACGCCATGTCGTCGGACGACATCTGCGCGGATTCGGAGATCGCGGACGCCGGGGGCGACATGGTGGACATCACCACACCCATCCAGACCATGGAGCCCATCATCATCGCGCGGTACCAGGCGTTGTGGCCGATCACGACCGGCGCACCGGTCGTCGGATGTGCGAAGAAGAGCGCCTCTGCGATGAACCACAACATCGCGCCGGTGAAGACCGTCACGTACAGCATGATCGGAACCGTCGCAGTCCAGAGCATCACGATCATCGCGATTCCCATGAGCGCATGCAGGCCGGCGCCGAGCGTGAACCACCACCCGAGCCGAGGCCTCCACCGCCCGGCCGCATGAGCGATGTAGTACCCGGCGGCCACGGCGAATGCCGCAGACAGAATCCACCGGGAAACCTGATCGGTCATCACTTCCGCCGGTCCTCCTCCCCCGAACATGCCGCTCTACTGGTCCGCGGTTCCACCCCCGCGGTTCCGCGCAATGGGCCACGTCACACAACCCGAGCTCCGCGACATCGGCATGTGTCGCTGTTCCGCGGGCCTCGGAACAGCCTTATGTGTCTAAGACACGACAGGGGGTCGTTATGTGACGCGCCAGGGATGTGACGAACGCCGGCTCCGGGAACCAAGCGGGTCGCGGCGACGACTATGGATGTCGACGCGCACACCAGGGCGCGACGACCCGAGGGCGGAGGTGGAGCACGACCGTGATCGACGATGCGCCGAGCTGGGGGGCGGCACTGGCGCTCTGGCGGTTCTCCCCCGTGGTCGACCTGCTCCTCGCGCTCGCGACGGTGGGCTATCTGCTGCTCGTGCGCCGCTGCGGTGCCGGGGACGGCCCCGGATGGCCGTGGTCGCGCACAGCCGCGTTCCTCGTCGCCGTCGCCGCGCTCGTGGTGGCGCTCGACGGCCCGGTGGCGGCCTTCTCCGACGTGCTGTTCTGGGTGCACATGGTGCAGCACCTGATGCTGATCATGATCGTGCCGGTGCTGCTCGTCTGGGCGCAGCCGTGGCGCCTCGTGCACACGGCAGGAGGCCCCCGGGCACGCGCCACCGTGGACCGCGTGGTCGGCAGCCGGGTCGCGCGCTGGCTGACCGCACCGCTCCTCGGCCTCGGGCTCTATGCGGCCGTGGTCATCCTGACCCACCTCACCGGCTTCCAGCAGATCTCGGCCACCCAGCCCCCGATCCGGGCGGTCGAGCTCGTTCTCTACCTGGTCAGCGGCTACCTGCTGTTCCTGCCGCTCGCGGGGTCGGAGATGAGCCCGTGGTCGCCGCCGCATCTCCTGCGGTTCGTGCTGCTGGCGTTGAGCATGGGCGTCGACACGCTCACCGGCGTGGTCCTGATGCTGACCCCGCGGCCCCTCGCGAGCGCCTATGCGGCCGCCCACCCGGGGTGGGGACCCAGCGCCCTGGCCGACCAGGAGGCCGCAGGCGCGATCATGTGGTTCGGCGGGGACGTCCTGATGCTCGTACTGATGATCGCGATCGCGGTGCGCTGGGGCCGGGCCCGCGACCAGGACCAGGGCTTCGGCACCTGGATCGAGGGCGTGCGCCACCGCACGCTGCTCGGCACCGCGGCGACCGACGTCGACCACGTGGACGACGACGAGAGCGCGCTGCGGGCCTACAACGAGGCGCTGGCAGCCCTGCATGCCCGCACCTCCGGAGACAAGGGAGACCGGCCGTGACGGCGGACGCAGCAGCCGAGGTCGCCTCCGGCCCGGTCGGCGAACTGCGGCAGTACGAGATTCTCGTCGGCGGGATGACGTGCGCGGCCTGCGCCGCCCGCGTCGAGCGCCGGCTGAACAAGCTCGACGCCGTACAGGCCACCGTCAACTACGCCACCGAGCGGGCGCGCGTGCTGTGCCGGGACGGCGTCGACCCGCGCACGCTGGTCGAACAGGTGGAGCGGGCCGGGTACACGGCACGGCGGATCGACGACGTCGCCGCCACGGGTGACGACGACAGCGACCACGAGCGTCGGGTCGCCGACCTGCGACGGCGGCTCGCGGTGGCCGCCGTGCTGGCCGTGCCGATCTGCGACATGTCGCTGGCCCTGTCACTGTTCGGTGAACTGCGCTTCCCGGGCTGGCAGTGGGTGCTGCTCGTGCTGGCCGCCCCGGTGGTCGCGTGGTGCGCACTGCCCTTCCACCGGGCCGCGCTGGCCGGGGCACGCCACGGTGCGGCCTCGATGGACACCCTCGTCTCGGTCGGGATCCTGATCGCCTCCGTGTGGTCACTGTGGGTCATGATCGCCGACCGCGACGTCACACCCGGCCTGGGCCAGGGCCTGTCCGTGCTGACGGGCAGCGACCACGCCCTCTACCTCGACGTCGCCGCGGGCGTCACCACCTTCCTGCTCGCGGGCCGTTACTTCGAGGCGCGGGCGAAGCGGTCGGCCGGGTCCGCGCTGCGGGCGCTGCTGGCGATGGGTGCCAAGGACGTCGAGGTGCTGCGCGACGGCGAGGCCCGCCGTATCCCCGTGTCGGAGCTGGAGGTGGGCGACACGTTCACCCTCCGGCCGGGCGAGATCGTCGCCACCGACGCCGTTGTGATCGACGGCAGCTCGGCCCTCGACCTCAGCATGGTCACCGGCGAGCCCGTGCCCCAGGAGGTCGTCCCCGGCACCGCGGTCGTCGGCGGCGCGGTGAACTCCGGTGGACGGCTCGTGCTGCGTGCCACCCGGGTCGGGGCCGACACCCAGCTCGCGCGGATGGCGCGCCTCGTCCAGCGGGCGCAGGAGGGCAAGGCCGGCGCGCAGCGACTGGCCGACCGCGTGGCCGGGGTGTTCGTGCCCGCGGTGCTGGCCCTCGCCGTGCTCACCCTGATCGGCTGGCTCCTCACCGGGCACCCGGTCGGGCTGGCGGTCACCGCGGCGGTGGCCGTGCTCGTCGTGGCCTGCCCGTGCGCACTGGGCCTCGCCACGCCCACCGCGGTGCTGGTCGGCACCGGTCGTGGCGCCCAGCTCGGCGTTTTCATCAAGGGCCCGCAGGCGCTGGAGGCCACCCGGGCCGTGGACACGATCGTCCTCGACAAGACCGGCACCCTGACCGAGGGGCGCATGCGGCTCGTCGACGTCCGCACCGCTCCCGGCGTCACGCGCTCGCGGCTGCTCGCCATGGCGGGCGCGGTCGAGGCGGCGTCGGAGCATCCCATCGCGGCGGCGGTCACCATGGCAGCCACGGCCGAGCTCGGGGCCCTTCCCGCCGTCACCGACTTCGCTGCTCAGCCGGGCCTGGGCGCCCATGGACTCGTCGACGGTGAGCGGGTGGTCATCGGCCGGGCGAAGCAGCTCGCCGAGCACGGGCTGCGGGTGCCGGAGGACGTGCAGGCCGCCCGCGACGAGCTCGAGACGCGCGGCGTCACCGTCGTCCTGGTCGGCTGGGGCGACGCGGCACAGGGCCTGCTCGCCGTGGCCGACACGCTGCGGGAGACGAGCGCGGCCGCGGTCGCCGCGCTGCGGCGGCTGGGGCTGCACCCGGTCCTCGTCACCGGGGACAACGCCCGCACGGCGGCCACCGTCGCCGCCGAGGTGGGCATCGACGACGTGGTCGCCGAGGCGCTGCCCGAGGGCAAGGTCGAGGTGATCCGGAAGCTCCAGCAGCAGGGCCGGAGCGTCGCCGTCGTCGGTGACGGGGTCAACGACGCCGCGGCGCTCGCGGCGGCCGACCTCGGCATGGCCGTCGGCGAGGGCACCGACGCCGCGATCGAGGCCGCCGACATCGTCCTCGGCCGCGAGGACCTGCTCGTCGTCGCCGACGCCGTGGAGCTCGCCCGCCGCACCCACCGCACCATCCGCGGCAACCTCTGGTGGGCGTTCGGGTACAACACCGCGGCACTGCCGCTGGCCGTGCTGGGCCTGGTCAGCCCGCTCATCGCCGCTGCGGCGATGGCCCTGTCGTCGGTGTTCGTCGTGTCGCACAGCCTGCGCCTGCGCCACTTCCGGCCCACCGCAGGTGGCCCCGCTGTGACGACGTCCGACCGGCACCGCGTGGCGACGCGCGATCGCCACGGCGTGAGCGAGCTTGCGAGCGAACCATGAGGCACAGCAGCTCCGCGAACGCGGTCGACGAGCGTCAGCGAGGAGGCGGCGTGAGCGGGCCCGGCGTGATCACCCCGGATCGGCGCGGCGGGGCGATGCCCGGCCGGTCCATGCGGGCGGCGCTGATCCTCGGGGTGGCGGTCTCGGCCGTACTCACCGGCGCGCTGCTCGCTGCGCTCGCTCCCAGCGTCGCGGTGCAGTACGGGCTGCAGGACCTCGGCCCGGTCGTGGACGCTGGGCTGCCTGCGGCTCGGGTCGTCGCGGTGGGCGCGGCCGCGCTGAGCATCGGGAACCTGCTGCTCGCGGCGGTGCTGGCCCCCGGCGACGTGCACGGTGTCGTCTCGCCCAGCGGCTACGCGGGCCTGCGGGCCGCCGCACGCTGGGCGCTCGTGCAGGCCGTGGCGTCGGCCGTGGTCACGGGGCTGCTCGTCGCGGAGAACAGTGGCGTCCCACCGGCGTCGCTGGCAGGCCGCCTCGACGTGCTCGTCGTCGGCATCGGCCAGATCCAGCAGGCGGGCGGGTGGGCGGTCTCGACGCTCGCCGCGCTGGTCGTCGCGGTGCTCGCGGCCCTCGCACTGTCGTGGCGCAGCGCCGTGGGCCTGTTCGTGCTCGCCATGGCCGCGCTGCTGCCCATCACCCTGACCGCGGCCACGAACGCCGAGCGCTCCCACGACATCGCGGGTGACGCGGTCACCCTCCACGTGCTCGCCGCCGTGCTGTGGCTGGGCAGTACCGCCGCCACCGCGGTGCACCTCGCGCGGCGCGGCCCGGCCGCCGACGTCGTGCTGCGCCGCCATCGCACCGTCGCCCTCGGTGCGCTCGTCGTGGTCGCCGCATCCGGCGTCGTGTCGGCCTCGTACGCGCTCGCGCCGTCCGACGTGTTCACGAGCGGGTACGGGTGGCTGGCCGTGGTCGGACTGCTGGCGGTGCCGCTGCTCGCCCTCGCCACGCACCGGCTCGGCGCGGTCGGGCCGGGGATCGCCGGGCGGCAGGCGGCGCTACGGGTCGTCGCCGTGGAACTGGTGCTGCTCGGGCTCGCGTTCGCGACCGGCACGGCGCTGACGCGGGTGCCGCCGCCGAGCGAGACCGGCTACGAGGCCACCCGGTACGTCTACCTGATCGGTTACGACCTTCCCGCACACCTCACCGCGGCCGACCTCGCCATGCGCTGGCGGCCGGACCTGGTGTTCGGCCCGCTCGCCGTGCTCGGGGCGGTCACCTACCTGATCGGGGTCCGGCGGCTGCGCCGCGCCGGCGGCGAGTGGCCCGCACGGCGCACGGTCGCGTGGCTGGCCGGCTGCGCCACCGTGCTGGTCGCCACGTGCTCCGGCATCGCCACCTACGGCGCGGCCCTGTTCAGCGTCCACATGGTGCAGCACATGCTGCTCGCCACCCTCGCGCCGGTGCTGCTCGTCCTCGGCCACGGTGTGACCCTTGCCCTGCAGGTGGCGGAGCCCGGCCCGGCCGCCCGGCTCGTCGGAATCCTCGACAGTCCGGCGGTCCGGTTCATCCGCCATCCGGTGGTCGGCTGGCTGGCGGCCGCGGCCACCGTCTTCGGGCTCTACCCCACCGGGTTGTACGCCGCGATCGTGCAGGAGCACTGGGCGCACCTCGCGATGAACGTCGCGTTCTTCGCCACCGGCCTCGCACTGTTCTGGCCCGTCCTCGGCCGTAGCCTGCCCGCACGCGCTCTCCCCGCGATCGCACGCATCGTCATGGTGTTCGCGGTGATGGCGCTGCACGCCGGATTCTCGGTGTGGCTGCTCGGCCTGTCCGCGCCCGTGGCCGGCGGCTTCTACGGCGCGCTGCAACTGCCGTACGTCCCGAACCTGCTCGCCGACCAGCGGCTCGGGGCGGTGCTGGCGTGGGTGCTCGGGGAGCTCCCGGTGATCCTCGCGGTGCTCGCCCTCGTCGCCCGCTGGGCCCGCGACGACCGCACTCCCCGCGCGGAGGCCGAATCGTCCTACCCGGACCGGCTGCGGCAACGGCGGCTGGAGCGGCTCGTGGCCCGCGAACCCGGCTGACGCACACGAGAACCCCGCAGGGGCCTCCGCGCCGGTGATTCCGAGACCTATCAGCTACTCGGGGTCGGAGTACGGGGCATATGAGCGCGGTCGCCGCCTCAGTTCCCGTGCTGGGTGACGATCGTGCCGAGCTGCGGGCTCGCGCCGGGTTCGGTCCACGTGGCCAGAAGGTCCAGAGCATGCCTCGCGGGCGACGACGGTGCGGCGAGGAAGACGATCAGCATCTGGTCGGGATCGCCAGGGAAGGTCATCGCCTCCGTCTCCAGGTGGATCTCACCGACCAGCGGGTGGCGCAGCGTCTTGTTCCCGTGGCCGAACTCGACCACTTTCTGGTCGGCCCACCACCGACGGAAATCGTGGCTCGTCATGGAGAGCTCGCCGACCAGCGCGGTCGTCTTCGGGTCGTCGGGATGACGAGCCGCATCCATGCGCAGCGTTCCGACCATGTCGGAGGCGACCCGTTCCCAGTCGTCGCCGAACAGTGATCGTGCACCCTCGTCGAGGACGAGCCAGCGGGTGGCGTTGCGGTCCCGGGCCGGCATCGATGTGAAGTCGGCCAAGAGCAGACGGGCCATGCGGTTGGCGACGAGGACGTCGGTGCGTCGGCCCATGACGAAGGCCGGAGTGTCGCCCAACTGGTCGATCAGGGCGAGCAGACCAGGACGAACTGACTGTGCCTTCGGCGCGGTCCGGCGCCGGGAGGGCCGTGACTGCCGGGCCACGGTGTGCAGGTATGCGCGTTCGGCAGGATTGAGCTGCAGCGCCGATGCGATCGCGTCCAGGACCGCCTCGGAAGGGGTGATCGGGCGGCCCTGTTCGAGCCGTGTGTAGTAGTCGACGCTGACGCCGGCCAGCGAAGCCAGCTCCTCACGACGAAGCCCGGGGACCCGCCGGCCGGTAGGTGGCAGCAGGCCTCCGGCCTCAGGCCGCAGCGCCGCACGCCGGACGCGCAAGAACTCGCTCAGTTCGTCGTTGTGCGCCATGCCCTCCATGGTGCCTCCGCTCGATTTGCGTCGCGGGACGTCATGGTGGCCCTCCGCGTCCTATGGTCGGGAGAGCCATTTTCGCGTCCTCGGGCGGCTCCATCGCGTGGGTTGATTGGTGCGACACCGATTTCCCTCCGAATCGTAAGGAGTCATCCCATGTCCGAGACTTGGCTGATCACAGGCGCCACCTCTGGCTTCGGGCGGCTTGTCGCCGACCGGGCGCTCGCCCGCGGCGCCCACGTGATCGCCGTTGGGCGCCGCGGTGACCTGCTCGGCCGGCTCGCCGCGGAGGCACCGGCCGGCGCCCGCGTCACACCGATCACCCTGGACATCACCGCACCGGACGCACAGGCGACGCTGAGTGCGGCGGCGAGCGCCGCCGGCGGGTTGGACGTGCTGGTCAACAGCGCCGGCTACGGGCTGTTCGGAGCAGTGGAGCAGATCAGCGCCGCCGAGGTCCGCGCGCTGTTCGACACCAACGTGCTGGCGAATCTGGCGGTGCTGCGCGCCGCGCTGCCGGCTCTGCGCGCGTCCCGGGGCCGCATCGTGCAGATCTCGTCGATGAACGGTCAGTTCGCCTGGGCGTCGTCCGGCCTGTACTCGGCGTCGAAGGGGGCCGTCGAGCTCTT
The DNA here is from genome assembly GCF_039534065.1 of Pseudonocardia yunnanensis. Classification (NCBI taxonomy): domain Bacteria; kingdom Bacillati; phylum Actinomycetota; class Actinomycetes; order Pseudonocardiales; family Pseudonocardiaceae; genus Pseudonocardia; species Pseudonocardia yunnanensis. The sequence goes on from NZ_BAAAUS010000030.1 coordinate 14,729, forward strand.
CAGCGAGGCATTGGCGCTGGAGCTCGCCCCGACCGGTGTCCGGGTCACGATCGTCGAGCCCGGCGTCTTCGCCACCGAGTTCGCCACCTCCCTGCATGTCATCGCTCCCGACGAGGTCTACTCACCGACCGTCGGGAAGTTCCTCAGCGACTTCTCGCAGCTGCCGCCCTCCGCCTTCGGCGAAGCCGCGCAGGTGGCCGACGCGATCATCGCGGTGTCGACCATGGATGAGCCTCCACTGCGCCTGGCGGTCGGTGCTGACGCTGTCGCCGGGATCCGCGCCTCGCTGCAGTCGCGCCTGGCCGAGCTCGAGAAGTGGGAGACCGCCGTCGTCGGGTCGGCCGCCTGATCTCACAAGGAGTTCACATGACCGCATCTTCCCGAAGTTCGCTCACGAGCCTGCTCGATTCAGGAATCACCGCGCAGTCGCTGCTTTCGCTGGCTGCACCCGGCGCGGTGTTCGATAGCGCCCTCACCGACTGGCCGGGATTGTCCCGATCACAGGCGGCGAGTCTGCTGGCCGCGGAAACGGCCGGCGTGGAGAACAGTGGAGTCAGGGAGCAGTTCGTCGGCGAGCGCCGTGAAGGCCTGATGATCGCCGGCGAGGTCGAGGGCGAGCCCATCCGGCAGATCCTCTTGGCCACCTTCGACGAACACGGGCGACCGACCCGGATCAAGAGCTTCTTCAACAGGATGCTGCCGTTCACCACGTTGCGGGACCGCGCAAAGCTGGCCTTCGACGATCTGCCTGCCGAGGCCTGGGACGTGCCTCGCCTACCGGCTGACACGGGCGAGTATTCGGCCAAGCCCAACTTCGCGTACAGCCCGGCACTCAGTTTCGACAGTCCGGTCCTCCGCAAGAACGTTTCCCCCGAGCCGGTGTCGAGCCGGGTTCTCGGACACGCGACCTCGATCTACGGGGCGAGGGAGTGGAACGAGTTCAGCCTGGACCGCGGCGAGAAGCGCATGGGCTACTTCGACGGCGGCATCAAGGGGCGGCCGGTGTCGATCGCGTGCGTCCTGAGGTTCGACGATGGCAACCTGGCTGACATCGCCGCTTGTGCGCGGCCGTGGTCGGCGGCCCTGGCGATCTATTCCCGCATCAAGGGACGGCTCGGCGAAGAACTCGGCCCCGAGTACTTCTGGGCAGCACAACCGGACTACGAGTCCTATCTCTGAGCCCCGCGGTGCCCCGGCCATCTGTCGTGATGCCGGTAGTCCGCCGATTCGCCCGCATGACCGCAGACGCGCCGGCACGTCGTACCCAACCTCTGCGGTCAGCACATCTAGCGGCTACACTGTTGTGTAGCGTACTGTCCGTGCGGACAGCCAGTCGTCCGCGCGTACAGGGGGAAGTGTGGCGTCACCCGGAATCGATCCTGCGGACCTGACCGCACGGGCCCGCATCAGGGATGCCGCGCTGCTGCACTTCGGTGAGCACGGGTTCGACCGGGCCACGATCCGGGGGATCGCCGAGACGGCAGGCGTGTCGTCCGGGCTGGTACGCCACCACTTCGGCTCGAAGCAGGCCCTGCGCGAGGCGTGCGACGCGCACCTGGCCTCCGTGATCCGCCGGCTCAACGACCAGGTCCGGTCCGAGTCCACGACCAGCCGCGTCAACCACGTGGCCAGCGCCCGCGCCGCGATGGGGCCCTACCAGCGCTATGTGGGTCGCGCCCTGGCCGAGGGGTCCGCCACGGCGCTGTTCGACGTGATGGTCGAGCTGAGCGAGCAATGGCTCGCGGAAGCCGACGCCGCGCGGCCCGATCCTCCCGGCGTCGATCGCCGCACGCGCGCCGCGGTGATCACCGCGATGGCCTTGTCCGTCTCCGTCCTGCACGAGCACCTGTCGCGCGCCATCGGCGTCGAGGTATTCAGCCCGGAAGGCGACCTGCTGCTCGCGCGCACGCTGATCGACATCTACTCCCACGCCATGCTGAGCACGGAGGACGCGGCCAAGATGCTGGCCGCTCTCCCCGAGCCCCGGAACACCTGAGAACCACCACCACAGCCAAGGGGGGCACGTGGAAAGGATCATTCGAAGTTTCGAGGAACTGGCCCGCGACGACGTGGACGTCGCCGGCGGCAAGGGCGCGAACCTCGGCGAGCTCACGCGGGCCGGACTGCCCGTGCCGCCAGGGTTCGTGCTGACCACGGCGGCATACCGCGAGTTCGTCGCGTCGAGCGGGATCGGCGACCAGGTGCTCGGCCTCGCCGCGCTGCCCGCTGACGCGGAACCGGGAGCGTACGAGGAGCCCTCGGCACGCATCCGCGAACTGTTCCGCTCGGCGGCGGTACCCGACGCGGTGGCGAAGGAGGTGCTCGACGCCCGGCTGCTGCTCGGTGACGCCCCGGTCGCCGTCCGCTCGTCGGCCACTGCCGAGGATCTCGAGGGCGCGAGCTTCGCCGGCCAGCAGGACACCTACCTCAACGTGCGCGGCACCGACGCGCTCCTGGCGGCCGTCCGGGACTGCTGGGCGTCGCTCTGGACGGCGCGGGCGATGGCCTACCGGGCACGCCAGGGCATCGACCCGTCCGCCGTGGCCCTCGCCGTGGTCGTGCAGCGGATGGTCGACGCCGACGCCGCAGGGGTCATGTTCACGGCCAACCCCACCAACGGACGGCGCAACGAAACGGTGGTCTCGGCCGCGTGGGGCCTCGGTGAGTCCGTCGTCAGTGGATCGGTGACCACCGACGACGTCGTCGTGGAGATGCCGAGCGCGCGCGTGCGCTCCCGCACCACGGCGGAGAAGGCGGTGATGACCGTCGCCACCGAGCAGGGCACCGAGGAGCACGCCGTGCCGGCCGCGCAGCGCGCCCGCCAGGTGCTCGACGACGACGGTGCTGCCGCACTGGCGCGGCTGGGCGCTCGGATCCAGGACCATTTCGGCGCGCCGCAGGACGTCGAGTGGGCTCGGGCGGGCAGCGAGGTCTGGATCGTGCAGGCACGGCCGATCACGGCGCTCCCGGAACCGGAGGCCGACGCGCCCACCGACTGGTCGGTGCCGGACCCCAAGATCGCCTACTACATGCGCGCGAGCATCGTCGAGCAGCTACCCGACCCGCTCTCGCCGCTCTTCGCCGACCTCGTCGACTCCTCGGTCACGCGGTCCCTGCGGGCCCTCTTCCGCGAGTTCCTCGGTGAGGACGTGGTGCGCGACGGCGACGTCAGCATGCCCACGGTCAACGGCTACGCCTACTACCGGTACACCCGCGCGGGCCTCACACGGGTCATGCTGCGCAGTCCGGCGGTTCTCAAGCTCGTGACGAACTCCGGCGACAAGGGCGCACAGGCACGGTGGCGCATGTACTCCCACCCGCGCTACCAGCAGGTCGTCGAGCGCTGGACGGCGCAGCCACTGGACGGGCTCACCGTGCCCGAGCTGATGGCGGGCGTCCGTGAGCTGCTCGACGCGGGCACGGAGTACTACACGGCGGTGCAGACGATCATCCCGATCGCCGCCGGCAGCGAGGTGGTCTTCACGCAGTTCTACGAGCGGCTGGTCCGCCGGGCCGGGGACCCACCTGCCGCGACGTTCCTGCTGGGCTTCGACAGCGCACCGATCCAGGCGGAGAAGTCGCTCTACGACCTCGGGAAGTGGGTCCGCGAGCACCCCGCCCTCGCGGAGTACCTACGCACGACGGCGTCGCCGGAGGTGGTCGGTCTGCTCGACGGCGGCGGAACTCCCCCTGGCGTCGAAGCGGCGACCTGGCAGGACTGGCGAGGCAGGTTCCGGGCGCACCTCGACCGCTACGGGCACACCGTCTACAACCTCGACTTCCGCAACGCCGTGCCGGCCGACGACCCCGCCCCGCTGCTGGACACGCTCCGCTTCTACCTGGGCCGGTTCGATTCGTCGTCGGCCGACGCGCCGAGCGGCGGTGGCCCTGACCCGTACGAGCGGCAGCGCCGCACCAGCGCGCGCCGTGAGGAGGCAACGGCGGCCGTGCTCGCGCGGCTGGACGCGCCGCGGCGCGCCACGTTCACCCGGCTGCTCCGGTGGGCGCAGGGCATCGCCCCGGTCCGCGAGGACGCGCTCGCGGACATCGGCCTGGCCTGGCCGCAGCTGCGCCGGATGCTGCGTGAGCTGGGCGAGCGGCTCGTGGCGGCCGGGACGATCGACCGTGCCGACGACGTGTTCTGGCTCCGCCGCGACGAGGTGCTCGGCGAAGCCACACCGCTCGGCGAGGCCGTCGAGGAGCGCAAGGCCCTCTGGCGCGGGCAGCGGCGGGTCACGCCGCCGCAGATCCTGCCGCAGGGCACGTCGTGGGAACGGTGGGAGAGCATCATGCCCGCGGCGTCGGCCGACCAGACGGGCCCGGTCCTGCGCGGCACCGGCGCCAGCGCAGGGCAGGTGACGGCCCCGGCTCGCGTGCTCAACGGCCCGGAGGACTTCAGCCGGATGAGGCCGGGGGACGTCCTCGTCGCGAGCATCACCACCCCGGCATGGACGTCGCTGTTCGCCATGGCGTCGGGCGTGGTCACCGACGTCGGCGGACCGCTCTCCCACAGCTCGATCGTGGCTCGCGAGTACGGCATCCCCGCCGTGCTCGGCACCGGCGTGGCCACCCGGCGTATCGCGGACGGCTCGCAGATCCGCGTCGACGGCGACGCAGGCACGGTGACCCTGCTCGACGAGGCCGGGGACGACGCGACACCGGCCACGGGCGACGGACCGGCGTCCCGGCGAGGACCCGCGCTCGCCGCAGCCGCACTGGCAGGCGCGGCGGCACTGGTGCTCGCCCGCCGCCGCCGGCGCCGCCGCTGAGCCCGGCTGCGCACCCTGACGGTCACCGCACACCTGCACCGTGTGCGGTGACCGTCGGGTGTGGCGGCTACTTCGTGCGGTAGTCGGTGGGCACGTCCTCGAGGATCACTGTCTTCGTCTCGAGGTAGGGCAGCAGTCCCTCACGGCCGCCCTCGCGTCCGATCCCGGACTGTTTGAACCCGCCGAACCCCATGCTGAGCTCCATGCGGAACGCGTTGTGCCCCACGGTGCCGGACCGCAGCTGGCGGGCAACGTGCCGCGCCCGGTCGACGTCATTGGTGAACACCGAGGCGTTGAGCCCGTAGATCGTGTCGTTCGCGATCGCGACGGCGTCCTCCTCGTCCTCGGCCGGGATCACGGTCAGCACCGGGCCGAAGATCTCCTCGCGTGCGATGGTCGAGGAGTTGTCGACGTTCGCGAACACCGTGGGCTCCACGAAGAACCCGCGGTCCAGGTGCTTGGGCCGGCCACCGCCCGTGGCCAGCACCGCTCCCTCCTCGATCCCCTTCGCGATGTAGCCCTCCACCCGGTCGCGCTGGCGCCGCATCGCCAGCGGGCCCATCTGGGTGCTCTCGTCGAACGGGTCGCCGACCTGCACCTGCGAGAAGGTCGAGGAGAGCGCCTCGACGAGCTCGTCGTGGCGCTTGCGGGTGACGACGATGCGGGTCAACGACGCGCACACCTGGCCGGTGAGGCGGCACTCGGCACTCGAGAGGACCTCGGCCGCCCGGCCCAGGTCCATGTCGTCGAGGATCACCGCGGCCGACTTCCCGCCAAGCTCGAGCGTGAAGCGCGCGATCCGCTCGCCGCACAGCGAGGCGATGCGCCGCCCCGCTGCCGTCGAGCCGGTGAAGGCGATCTTGTCGACGCGAGGGTCGCGCACCAGCAGTTCGGAGACCTCACGATCGGCCGTGACGACGTTGAGCACCCCGGCCGGCAGCCCGACCTCCTCGGCGATCTCCGCCATGAGGTAACCGGCCCCCGGCGCCTCCGGAGAGCACTTCAGCACCACCGTGCACCCGGCGAGCAGCGCGGGAGCCAGCTTGTGCGCGATCAGCGCCATCGGCGCGTTCCAGGGAATGATCGCCCCGACCACCCCGACGGCCTCGCGAACCAGCAGGCCGAACTTGCCACCGGCCACGGGCTCCCTGGGCGTCTCGAACGGATAGTCCGTGGCGAGGTCGGCGTAGAACTCGTAGGTCTTCGGGATGCCGCCGATACCGGCGCGCGCCGCCGCGTAGAGGATGCCGGACTCGCGCGGCCAGATCTGGCTGGCGTCCTCGGCCCGCCGGCCGATCGCGGCGGCGATCGCGCGCAGATACCCGGCGCGCTCCTCGTGTGACATCCGCGGCCAGGGGCCGGTGTCGAAGGCCTTCCGGGCCGCCGCGACGGCCGCCGAGATGTCGGCCTCCCTGGCCTCCGCGACCTGGAAGAACAGCTCCTCGGTGGCCGGCTCGATCACGTCGATCATGGCACCCGACGAGGGGGCGGCCCACTCCCCGTCGATGAAGAACCGGTCCGGGCGCCGCAGCGGCGCCCTCGTGTCACTGGTGACGCTCATGCCCGATCTCCCTCCGACCAGATACCGCCGCTTCTACGGAGCTATCTGGCAATCAGACCCGCATCTGCGGAACATCTCCCGAGAGTAGACGGCTCGCGCCCGCCCCGTCAGGGCTCAGTCATGATCGCGAAGCGACCAGAGCCTGCCACCGCCGAGCGGGGTCACGGCCCCCGGTTCGCCGGAGACGAGCCGAACGTCGGCGACCGCCACCGGGATGACGAGGCCGGGTACGAGGTGGGTCCGGACACGTTGAGATGCCGCGTCCGGCGGCGCTATGTAGCTTGCCGAAATGGCCAGGGCCACCCGGGCGAATCTGCTCGCCACGCTCCATCGCAACCTTCCCGAGATAACCGATCACGTCTCCGAGGCGGCGCTTGCGGCGATTCCGGCATACGCCGAGTTCGACGAGGACCTCCGATGCCCCACGGGCCTTGCCGTGCGGAGCTTCGTCGAGCACGTGGAGGGTAAGCGCAACGAGGTCGACCACTCACTCATCGAGTACGCACGCCAACTCGCCCAGCGCGGCGTCGACGGTGGAACGCTCGCCCATTGGTGGCGAATCGTGAATCACGAGCTCTGGGTCTGGCTGACCACGAAGTGCCCCACGGAATTCGACCTGCAAGGCGACGGACTGGCCGTCTGGAACGAGTTTCTCGACATCCACGAACGGTATGTGGGCGCCAGCATGGATGCCTTCTTCGAAACACAGAGCGAAATGCGCGCGAGCGAACTCGCGTGCCGTCACGCGTCGCTCGACGCACTTCTCGACGGTCGGGCGTCGGATCAGACCGCCACCATGCTGCAGGTGCTCGGCATCCGGTCGGAGAAGGTACGCATCGCCCGGTTCTCGTTCACCGGCACGGGACCGAACGACCCGGCCGACCCGTCATCGCGGTTCGAGCCGTTGATCCGGGATATCCAGGCACACACCCGTCGCCTGCCGTGGACGGTGTCCGACGGGCGGCTGATCGTGTGCCTGCCGCACGACGAACGCACGAAGGGGAGTCTTGCGAGGCTTGCGGATCGGCTCGAGCCCACCGTGCACGTCGGCGTCAGCCGGCCGTGGCCCATCACCGGAAGCCTCGCGGTACCCAACAGGCAAGCCGAGCTGGCTCTCCGGGGAGCCGGCACGACCACGCGGCTGGTGGACTTCGGCGCACTCTCACTCGTGCAGATCGCCGCGCTGCAGGTCGACCTGAAAGCCGAGGACGTTCCCCCCGCGCTCGACACCCTCCTGGCGGAGGACGCCAGGTCGGGCCACGAGTGGGTGCGCACCGCCGAGGCCCTGACGCAGTCCCACGGAAGCATCTCCGGTGCCGCCGGCGCGCTGCAGGTACACGCGAACACCATCTACTACCGGATCACCGCGGCCCGCAGCCTCAGCGGCCTCGACCTTCGCAACCCGACGGTCCTGGCGGACATCCAGTTCTTCCAGGCATGCCGGGCCTTCGGTACCTACAACGGCGCCGACCCGGCCGCGCCCCCCGAGTAGCGTCGGCGAGAAGCTCTGCGCCGGCGCCCGCTGCTCGCTGAACCTCACGGCGCGAGGGCGCCGAGGCGGCGGGCCGCCTCGATCACCTCACCGAGCAACCCCAGCCATTCGTCCACGTCGGCGGCCTTCAGGCCCACGTCGAGCCCGAGGCCCTGGCCTGCGCAGAGGTACACCTGGGTCGCACCGGTCTCGCGGGCAGCCAGGAGGTCCTCGGCGATCTGCTGGGGCGATCCGCCGAGGAACGGCCGGCCCTCCCCGATCGGCTCACGGGTGACCGGGGTCGGCCAGGGCGCCTGGTTGACCACCATGAGGTCCCCTGGGTCGCGGCCCGCCTCCCGGGCGGCGTCATGGAGCGCTGACACGACGCCGCGCAGTTCCTGCGCCGAGGAGGTGATCGGGATCAGGCCGTCCGCGATCCGGCCGGCGCGCTTGATGGCGGCCGGCGAATTCGCGGCGAGCAGCACCGGAATGTGGGCCTGGACCGGCTTCGGGTTCACCTGCGACGGCGCGATTCGGTAGAACTCGCCTTCGTGCCGGACCGGGTCCGGGCCCCACGCGGTCCGCATCGCCGTGATGAATTCCTCCGTGCGGGCACCCTTGCGGCTGCTCGACACGTTCGCCGTCTCGAACTCGTTGTGCTCCCAGCCCTGTCCCAGGCCGGCGATGACCCGGCCGCCGCTGAACCGGTCCAGGGTGGCGAGCCGGCGGGCGAGCATCACGGGTACGTGCAGCGGCGCCACCAGGATCGCGGTGCCCAGCTTGATCCGCTCGGTCACGGCGGCGATATAGCTCAGCGTCTCCAGCGGTTCGTACACCGAGCCGTAGAACTCCGGCACCATGTCGGGTTCACCCCCCGTCCACAGCACGACCTTCTCGAGCGGGCGGAGCAGGCGTTCGAACGTCCACAAGGCGCTGTAACCGAGCCGATCGGCCTCCTTGGCGACTTTGACGATCGTCTCCGGCGAGGTCTGCGGCCCGGCGACGGGCAGTGCGAGACCGAGTTCCATTGGTCCTCCAACAGGTGGAATTCATGAACGGGTTGTCAGAGATCGGCAGTCCCGACGAGTCAGCGATGCCAGGACCTGTCCGGTAATGCGCCGCGGCCTCATGCCGCCGGGGATCCGCTCGGCGGTCCTGCCGGCCCGGTGGCCAACCCAGGCCCCTGGCAGGGGAGGCTCACCGGCGCATCGTCCGAATGGTCGCGCCGAGTCTGCGAGCGGTGCAGTAGCCACACCGCAGCCATGACCACGACGACCAACGCCGCGATTGCCAGGAGCATGGTGTGTAGCGCTGCTGCGTACGCGTCCGGGTGGCCCGGATGCCCGGCCGCGACCGAGTCGGCCACCGCCGGATCACTCAACGAGTGGCGGATCAGCAGTGCCAGTGTCGCAGAGTATGCGCCGACCGCGATCGCCTCACTCCCGGTCCGGAACAGGTTGAGCAGTCCCGCAGCTGTTCCCGCCAGATGGGCTGGAACGGCTGCGAGGGCCTCGCCGTCGACCAGGCCGATCGACAGTCCCCAGCCGAGACCGAGGAAGAGCAACGGCAGCGGCAGGTCGATCACCGTGCCGTCGGGGTGCAGCAGCAGGAGCCCCAGTGCTCCGATCAGTAGGGAGAACAGGCTCGTGACGATCACGGCCATCGGTGTCAGCCGCGTTCGCTGCAGGAGCCGGGCCACCCCGATCGGGGCGAGCAGGACAGGGACGGTCATGAACAGCACGAGCAGACCGGTTTGCGTCGGGTTCAGTGCGAGGATCGCCGACAGCCCATTGGGCAGGTAGACCTCCAGCGTCACGAAGGCGATCGCACCAGCGACCGGGACCAGCGAGATGGCCAGGAACGTCCGGTCACGCAGCACCCGAAAGTCGATCAGCCTCCGGTCGGCGCGCGGCTGTGGACGTACGTGCGGAATCGACACCTGCATCACCGCCGCCACCACCAGCACCGCGCTGTGCGCCAGGAAGATCATGCGCCATCCGAATCCGCTGGTCAGCAGGCCCGAGACGGTCGGTCCGACCGCCATGCCAAGGCCGATGGCCGTGCCGAACAGGCCGAACGCCCGGTTGCGGGCCTGGCCGGCGTACAGGGACGACAGCAGCGAGGTCGCACTGGTCAGCACAGCGGCCGATCCGAGCCCGGCGATCACGCGCGAGAGATCGAGCATCAGCAGGCTGTTGGAGGCGGCGCTCAGCAGGCCACCGAGCAACGCAAGGCCGATGCCGGCCCGGAAGGTCGTGCGGTAGCCGATCCGGTCGGCTGCGGCACCCCACAAGACTGCGCCCAGCGCGAACGGGACATTGAATCCGTTGACGACCCACTGCAGCGGGCCGGCCGCGGTGCCGAGGTCGTCCGAGATGGGCGGTAGCGCGATCGCTGTGCCCGTGATCGACATCGGAATGACGAACTGCGCGACCAGAATCGACGGCAGCGTCAAGGATCTGGTTGAGACCGTCTGAACATCGGTCGCCATGCAGGCGTTCCTTTCGAACACCGATGAGTACGATGATACGTACCTATTCCGGGGACAGCAGACGGTTCATCAGGCAATCTGCAGCGTGGTGGCCACGGGTACGGCTCGGACCAACGTGTCTCGAATAGGCGAGCGACTTTCGACCAGGGCGATCAGCTCGCGAAGCTCCTCGGGGCCGTGCCCCGGCGCATCCAGCGTCACCTGCACACGTACCTCGCTCGCCCCGACCGGCGCGTCGGTTTCGAGCCCCAGAAAGCCCCGGACGTCGAAGTCGATCTCGACCCCCACCGTCATCGAGCGGACGGCGATTCGCTCGGCTGCCGCGCTCGCCACCAGCGTCGCCGTGTAACAGCCGACGAGTGCCTGCGCAATGTACTCGCCAGGCGAAGCAGCAGTGTCCGTGCCGAGCAGAGACGTCGGCTCGTCGCTCGACATCGCGAATCGCCCGGTCCGCGTCACGTCGGTCGCGGCGCCCTGGCGAAGCTGACCGGTTGTGGAGTCGATCCGAAACCCGCCGGCCCACTCGCCCACGACCGAGAACGTGACCCGAGCAATTTTCGGATCGCTGTGTACGGCATCGATCGTCGCTTCGACGGCCAGGGGGTCGATCATCTCGTTTTCGGTCATGACGTCCTTCATCGGTCGTGGTCGCAAAACCTTCACCACCACTCTGCTAGCGGCCCCGAATTGGCGTCACTGGAGCCGGACCAAGAATTTTCTCCGGCGGACTGTGGGATCACACTGTCCGGTTCCGGGAGATTCCGACGCTCTGCCGGTCGGCGAGGCGCCGCACCGGCGCCGGGAACCCCGCACGAGATTCGCACCGGCACCGCCGCCAGCGCTGGCCGCCAATGAGACCGCTCCGGCAGTCTGACAGCGGAAACAGTCACACCGGAGGGGATTATATGATCGACGATTCGGTCAGGGAGCGCTGGGAGGCATTCACCCGATCATCGTTCCTTCCGGGCACGGTGATCATATTTGTCGCAGCCCTCGCGGCAGGCCTGTTCGCAGGTGCCTACACCTACGCGATGGCCGATCCGACCCCGCACGACATACCCGTCGCCGTCACGGGCGCCCCGACCTCCGAGGCCACGCACGTCGCCTTCGTCGAAGGCATGGACCGTGCCACCGGCGCCTCACTGCGCCTGCAGCAGTACGACTCCTATGCGCAGGCCCGGGAGGCCGTCGACCAGCAACAGGTGTTCGCCATCCTGCAGCTGCGCCCGGACGGCCCCGAGCTGGACGTGTCCAGCGCCTCGGGTGCCACCGTCGCGGAGCTGCTGGCGCAGGTCACCCCCGCGGTCAGCGCCTCAGTGGGCGCCCACTTGACCGTGCGGGACATCAACCCTCTGCAGCCGGGCGATCCGCACGGACTGGCCATCTTCTACATCACGTTGGCGACGGTGGTGGTGGGCTTCGTGGGAGCCACCCAGCTCACCGTGCACGCGGCCGGCTTACGGCCCGGACAGACGCTGGCCTTCACCGCAGGTTATGCCGTGCTGGGCGGACTGGCGATCATCGCGGTCGTCGACTGGGTGCTGGGAACCCTGCGGCTGCCGCTCCCCGAGTCGTGGCTGATCCTGTCGCTGACCATGTTCACCTGCGGTGTGGTCTTCCACATGTTCACCTCCCTGATCGGGCGGTGGGCGATCGCGCCGACGTGGGTCCTGCTGGTGATGCTCGGCAACGCCTCATCCGGCGGTGCGGTGGCCTGGCCCCTGCTGCCGTCGCTGTTCGCCGCCGTGGGCCAGTGGCTGCCACCTGGCGCCGCGGTGAACGCCCAGCACACCGCCATCTACTTTGGGGGGAACCAACACGCGTTCCCCTTCATCGTGCTCATCGTGTGGGCCGTGGTGTGCTCCGCTGTGTACGTGTTCCGCCGCCACCGAGCGCAAGCGCAGAGGGGTTGACGTCAGGCATGCATATCGCCGTCACCGTCGTGGTCGCTCTGGCCGGCGTGGCCTGTGTCCTGCTGACACTGGTCTCGGCCGTGAAGACCGTGGTCGTTCCCCGCGCCGCCCCCGTCCTGATCACCCGGTGCGTGTTCGCCGGGGTACTCGCGCTTTTCACCGTCGCACTGTGGCGCCGCCGCGACTACCAATCCCGTGACCGGGTGATGGCCCTGTACGCACCTTTCGGCCTGCTGGCGCTTCCGGTGGTATGGCTCGCGCTCGTCGCTATCGGTTTCATGGCGATCTACTGGGCGTTGGGCGTGCACCCGCTCTGGGAGGCGTTCCTGGAGAGCGGCTCGTCCCTCCTCACGCTCGGCTTCCGCACGCCCACCGACACGGTCGGCGCGATCATGACGTTCTCCGAGGCGATCCTCGGGCTGGGCCTGCTCGCGCTGGTGGTGTCCTATCTTCCGTCCACGTACTCCTCGTTCTCCCGCCGCGAGCTCATGGTCACCTCGCTCGACACCCAGGCCGGAAGCCCACCTTCGGCGGCAGAGCTGCTGGAACGACTGGCACGCATCGACGGGATCGGCGAGCTCGACGACTTCTGGCAGGAGTGGGCCCGCTGGTTCGCCGACATCGCGGAGACGCACACGTCGACGCCGACGCTGGTGTTCTTCCGCTCGCCGCAGCCCGACCGGTCGTGGGTGATCGCGGCCGGCACGGTGCTCGACGCGGCGGCGCTCGTGTCGTCCACCCTGGACGTGCCCAATCAGCCGTCCGCGGCGCTCTGCATCCGTTCCGGCTACCTGGCGATGCGGAACATCGGCGACTTCTTCGCGATGCCGTACGACCCCGATCCGGCACCGGACAGCCCCATCTCGATCACGCGTGCCGAGTACGACGCCGCATGCCGACGACTGAGCGACGCCGGTGCGACCCTCAAGCCCGACCTCGACAGGGCATGGCGCGACTTCGTGGGCTGGCGGGTGAACTACGACGCGCTGCTGTTGCGCTTCGCGTCACTGTGCATGGCCCCGCCGGCGCCGTGGTCGTCCGACCGCGCCGTTCCGTTCCAGCGCCCGCCGATCGCACGTCGCCGGCCGCGGTCCCGCATCTGACCCAGACCGGGGCGGTCACACGTTCTCAGGCGCTGTGCCGGGTCCGGATCGTGCGTCCGCCGAGGAAGGACCACGTCAGCACCCAGGCGGTGCCGAGCGTCAGAGCGAGGGCGAGCGGGACGTGCACCGCGAGCACCCCGGTGTCCCCGAGGTAGGCCTGCACGATGCCGATCAGGAACACCAGGGCGCTGATCACGGTGGGCCAGATCGACCCGCGCGTGGCCCGCCACAGCATGGCCGCCGCGATCGTCATGAGCGCCGACAGAACGTGAAACGCGATCGCACCGGCACCGTGAATGCCCTCGGCAGCTCCGTTGCCACTGAAGATCTGTCCGGCGGTCGCACCCTGGAAGAGGATCTCGATGGTGCTCAGGGCTGCCGTGACCTGTAGTGCGGTCCGCGCCCCGGCTCCGGTTCTGCGAGCTGTCTCGATCTGCGACATCAGTACACCCTTCGTCTCGCCGGACGATCCGGCCATCCCCCACTACGCCGTGGCAGCCCGCCCGGTTCAATGTGGATGGCCGCGAAATGGGAACGACGACGAAAGCTCGCCGAGGGGGGCACAGCGCTCGCCCCCGGCGGCCGCCGATGGACTTGTTCCCTGCTCAGGAGGTCAGGAGCTGGGTCTTCTGCGAGGTGAACTCCTCGTCGGTCAGGACGCCTGCGGTTCGCGCGTCACCGAGGCGCATGAGCAGGTCGAGCTTGCTGCTCATCGCCGAGATGCCCTCCGGCGTCATCGGCTGGTTGGCCGAGGGCGTCGCAGCAGCCGCCGCAGCGGCTCCCCCATCCTCCTCCTGCGGGGCGTCGTTCTTCGCGCCGTCATGCTTCGCGCCATCCCCCGCGCGGGCCGCCGAGGGCGGAAGCACCGCTGAGGGATCGGTGTCGCCGCCCGCGGTCACGCCGCCGTTCGTGGTGACGGGAATCGGGCTCGTCTCCTCGTCGGCGACGGTCTCGGCGCGGGCGCCGAGGTTCAGCACGAGCTCGATCAGACCGATGTACAGAGCGACGCATGCCACGACCCAGATGAACACCGACAGAGACGGCGCGGGCCACAGCAGCAGGACCAGGGCTCCGACCGCGATCCCGGCCCACCGGACCGCCCGCAGGTTGCGCCGGAGGAACGCCGCGAGCCCGGCGAGCCGCTCCGGGAGATTCAACCCGTCGACGAACGCCCTGGTCTCGTCCGCAATCCGCTGCGGCCAGGACGGTGTCTGCTCCTGCCCGACCGGCTGGCTCCCGTCTCCCGGAGCCGCGGCGGCCGCACGGTCCTCTGCGCGGCGCGCGCGGGAGGCCTCATAGCCCCGCCGGACGGCCGGGATGAGCCCGATCCGACCCCACAACAGCGTCACAGCCGTGATCCCGGCCATGATCAGCACGAGCCACAGCGTCCAGCTGCGCAGGCTCGCGGTGACGCCGTCATAGACGGCGTTGGCGACCTCGACGTTGGCCGGCTTCACGTCACCGAGCAGAGGTCCGCGGATCAGGACGAGGGAGAAGACGAGCAGCAATGCGATGACTCCGGTGGTCACCGCCCAGGCGCGGAGCGTCCGCATGCGCTGCCGCGACACCGCCAGGGCCCCGGCGAGAATGCCGAGCGCGACCAGGCCGACCCACAGCCACAGCGACTTCAACACGTCGATGGCCGTGTAGACGCGAGGAGCGTCCTGCGGGGTGAGCACGGTGAAGCCCACATCGTCTGGGATCAGGTTGATCACCTGCCCGGCCAGGCCCGTCCGGTCCTGGGCCGGTATCCGTGCCTTGGCCTGCCCCAGCGTGAGCCCGACCGGTTCGCCGTTCAGTATCTGCGTCTGAGCGGTACGCAGGGCGGCGCCGGTCAGCCCGGCGAACTGGGGTGAGGTCAGGATCAGCTGCACGCCCCTGGACAGCAGGTTCCTCGTCCCCTCCTCCACGGAGGGCCGGAACGCCTGCAGCCTCGGCGGCAGCACCGAGACGGCCTGGTCGATGGCCTGTTGGACGTCGGGCTTGGCCATGATCGTGTCCACGACCTGGGACTCCACCCGGGCCTCCACCGTCGGATCGGTGATGATCCTCTGACCGTTCGCCACGAAGACGTCCGTGTTCACCACGTTGTGGCGCGTCCACAACGACGTGCTGGACAGCACGAGCAGTAGCGCGCTGACGAGTACCAACAATCCCACGCCGAAACGACGCATCGGTGTCACCTCCGGGCGCCAGCGGCTGATGGCGCGAATGGCCCCGCCCGGGCCGGCTCCCGATACCGACACGGGAGACGTGCCCGGTGAGGCGGGCCGACTGTTACGCCCGCACGCCGCATGCGCATCACCCACGACGGGGGATGCGGCATTTGCCGGTGATCAATTGTCGATGCGGAACAGCCCGCCCCGATAGGGCGTTTTACCTGCGGAGGTGAGCGAAACGACTCCCGAGGAAATGATCTGTATCGGTTGCGGCGAGGAGATGCCCGAAGAGCGGGCAGAACTCGGCTACCGCTACTGCACCAAGGATTCCTGCCAGGCCCAGTACCACCGCGGCCTGGCTGTCACAGCCTTCGGGCTGAACAAGAGCGGCGAGACATTCGTGGTCGCCGACGCCGACGAGATCCGGCGCCGAGGCGAGGCCGGGGAGTTCAGGAAGAAGGACTCCGGCGTGGGGCTCGACTACCGCCCGACCGGGGCTCCCGCCGCGCCGCGTCCCCGGGTACCGCAGCAGCGGCGCGGGCAACCGGCGCCGCGGCGGCCGTGGACCCCGGAGCAGGAGAAGATCACCCGGCTCTATCACGACATGGGACTGAGCCCGCGGCAGATCGTCGCCCGGGCACGCGAGAACGCACCGCGGCTACAGCTGACGGAGCCTCTGGTCGTCAAGATCCTGTCGTCGCTTCCCCGATGAATCTCGCGTTCGTCGACGGTCTCACCTCCGAAGCGACCGAGCGCAACGGAGGACGAGCTGTGAACGACGCCAACCACGGTCATGCCTTGGAGCCGGACGAGATCGAATCCGCCGTGCGCACCCAACGGCTGAATCTCAGCGACTACCTGGACGGGTTGGACGACTCCGAATGGACGGTTCAGTCCCTGTGCTCCGCATGGACGGTGCGCGAGGTGGTCGCGCACCTGACGCTCACCACCAGAGCGACGATCCCCTTCATCATCACGTCCGCGATCAAGGCCCGGGGCAGCTTCGACCGCATGGAAGAGAAGATGGCACGTGACCGGGCAACACGGTTCACGACCACCGAGCTTGTCGAGCAGCTGCGCGAAAGCGCCGATTCGTCCCGCAGGACCGTCGGCAGCGGTCCCATGGACCCGCTGGTGGACCTGCTCGTTCACGGCCAGGACATAGCCCGCCCGCTGGCCCGGCCCTACGAGATGCGGCCGGACCTCGCGCTACCGGCGCTGGCTTACGTCGCGCCCAACCGCTTCCTCGGCGGACCCAAGCGCGTGGCGGGGCTCGAACTGGTTGCCACCGACGCGGAGTGGTCCTCGGGCGAAGGTCCAGAGGTGCGGGGAACAGCCGAGAACCTGCTTCTGGTGGCCGCCGGGCGATCCGCCGCCCTGGCGCACGTGACAGGCGCAGGCGTCGACCGCCTCACCGAGCGACTCACAGCAGCGTGAGGCTGATCAAGCGCGCTGGCGATGGCAACGTCAGGATCTCTACGGCGCCGGAACCGGCCCGAAGTCGCCGTCGAGTGGCCGGCTCAGCTCTTCGACAAGCGCCGGATCGGCGTAGATCGCGGCCGTGGCCTTCCACTCGACGATCACCTGCGCCAGCGCTGACCACCGGCCCGACTCAGCAGAGGCCTCAAAGGCGCGTACGACGTCGGTGGCGAACCGGCGACGTTCGGATTCCGGAAGCAGATCCACCACGGAACTCCCTCGGTCAGCGCGTCGCTGGCATCCTTGATCGGGTTGCAGACGTCCTGGTCAGGCTGGTGGGCGCGGCAGGGTTCGAACCTGCGACCGCTCGGGTGTAAGCCGAGTGCTCTTCCGCTGAGCTACGCGCCCGGGAGCCCGGGTGACCCGGGCTGATCGAACCGGGGAAGGTCAGGCGGCCAGCTCTGCCACTGCCTTCTTCCAGCCCCCCTGGTCGCGGGCGTCACCGGGCTGGTTGACCTCGCTGAAGCGGACGATGCCGTCCTTGTCCACGAGGAACGTGCCGCGCAGGGCCATCCCCCGCGTGTCGTTGAACACGCCGTAGGCCGTGGCGACCTCGCCGTGCGGCCAGAAATCAGCCAGCAGCGGGAAGTCGTAACCTTGTGCATCCGACCACGCCTTGAGCGTGAACGGGTGGTCGACGGAGATCGCCAGGATCTGCACGTCGTCGTTCTGGAAGTTCGGGAGGTCGTCGCGGACGGAGCACAGCTCGCTCGTGCAGATGCCGGAGAACGCGAAGGGGTAGAAGACGACCAGGACGTTGCGCTTCCCCCGGAACGACGAGAGCGTGACCTCCTGGTTGTTCTGGTCCTTCAGGCTGAAGTCAGGGGCCTCGGTGCCGACCTCGGGCGCCATGGGCTGGTCTCCTCGGATTCGAACGATGCGGTCATGGCGAGCCTAGTCCCGCCCCGCCCGGCCGTGACCGCGCCTTCCCCGGTACGGACGGTCCAGGGATGACGGTGCGCGCCGAGGACTGGTTCCTGTCCGACGCGGAGCGGGGCAATCCCGCCCACCGGTTGCCCGCGTGGACCGCCGGCAACCGGGTCGTGCCGCTCGTGCACGGTGCCGCGTACTTCGCCCGTCTCGTGGCCGAGGTCCGCGCCATGCAGCGGGGCGACCACCTGTTCTTCACCGACTGGCGTGGCGACGCCGACGAGCGTCTCTGCCTGGACGATCCCACGGTCGGCGAGCTCTTCAGCGACGCCGCGCGCCGAGGAGTGGTCGTCAAGGGCCTGATGTGGCGCTCGCACAACGACGACCTGTCCTACAGCGAGGAGGAGAACCGCCGGCTCGGCGACATGGTGAACGACGCCGGCGGTGAGGTGCTGCTCGACGAACGGGTGCGGCGCGCCGGCTCCCACCACCAGAAGCTCGTGGTGCTGCGCCACCCGCACGACCCGGGGCGCGATGTCGCGTTCGCGGGCGGCATCGACCTCTGCCACTCCCGCCGCGACGACGCCCGCCACCTCGGCGACCCCCAGGCGCTTCCGATGTCGCGCGCCTACGGCGAGCGGCCGCCGTGGCACGACGTCCAGTTCGAAGTGCGCGGCCCGGCCGTCGCGGCCCTCGACGGGCTGTTCCGTGAACGATGGACGGACCCGACCCCGCTCGACTCGCACAACCCCGCCGCCCGGCTGCGCGACGCGCTCTCGAAGGCCGACATGGTGGCCGATCGCCTGCCCGGGGAGGCGCCCACACCCGACCCTGCCGGGGACGCGCTGGTTCAGGTCCTGCGGACCTACCCCGCGCGCCGCCCCCGCTACCCGTTCGCGCCCGGCGGGGAGCGGTCGGTGGCACAGGGGTACGCAAAGGCCCTGAGACGGGCGGAGCGGCTCGTCTACCTCGAGGACCAGTACATGTGGTCCCCGCACATCGCCCGGCTCCTCGCGGACGCTCTGCGCCGCAGTCCCGGGCTGCATCTCGTGGTGGTCGTGCCGCGCCACCCGGACGTGGACGGGCGCTTCGCGCTGCCGCCCAACCTGGTCGGCAGGCTCCAGGCGATCCAGGTCTGCCGCGCGGCCGCCCCCGACCGGGTGCACGTGTTCGACCTCGAGAATCACGACGACACACCCGTGTACGTCCACGCCAAGGTCGCCGTCATCGACGACACCTGGGCGTGCGCGGGCAGCGCCAACCTCAACCGGCGCTCGTGGAGCCACGACAGCGAACTCTCCGTGGCCGTGCTCGACGAGACCCGCGACGAGCGGGAGCCCACCGACCCGGGTGGCCACGGCGACGGCGCTCGCGCCTTCGCCCGCAACCTACGGCTGGAGCTCCTGCGCGAGCACCTCGACCGCGCCCCAGGCGACGACGAGGACCTCGTGGACCCCGACGCCGCCGTACGCGCCGTGAACGCCGCTGCGGGCGCTCTGGACGCATGGCACAGGGACGGGCGGGTGGGACCGCGCCCGCCCGGACGCCTACGCCGCCACGAACCCGAGCGCATGCCGCTCCGCACGAAGCTCTGGGCCGTGCCGGTCTATCGCCTCGTCTACGACCCGGACGGGCGCTCGTGGCGCGACCGCCTGCATGACCGGTGGTGACCGGCCCGCAGACGTCTGCGCGGTGGGGTCACCGCCGCGTCTTCGCCGCCTTGGGTGCCACGAGCCGAGAGCCCGTCCAGCCTTCGCTGACCGTGATGTTGGACGTCTGCGCCAGCCCAGCCGTGGGCGCAGCCTCGGCGATCTCGCTGGGATCGACGTGCCCGGGGCGCCCCGTCTTCGGGGTGAGCACCCAGATCACGCCGTTGTCGGCAAGGGGGCCGATGGCGTCGACCAGGGCGTCGACGAGGTCGCCGTCGCCCTCTCGCCACCACATGAGGACGAGGTCGACCACCTCGACGGCGTCCTCGTCGAGCAGTTCGTCCCCGGCTCTCTCCTCGGCGGCATCACGCACCGCTTCGTCGACGTCTTCGTCCCAACCGAGTTCCTGGACGACCATGCCCGGCTCGACGCCGAGCTTGCCCGCGATGTCGGACGTACGTCCGGCATCATCCGCGGCGACCACGCGTGTACCTCTTTTCCTCGTGCCTCACCCGGGCGTACAGCCCGGGGCCTGCTCATCGGGTTGCGGAATCCGAACACGACGACTCACCGACGCGCAACCACTCGTTACGAGATCGCATGCCGAGGGGCACGATAGGGGATACCTCAGACGTCTACTCGGCACGAGCCACCAGGGAGAACCCCTTGACCCGGCAGACCAGCGACAGCACGAACCATGATCCCACGCAGCCGCGGCGGGTCCACGTCATCCGCGATGGGCTCGCTGCGCACCTGCCGGACATCGACCCCGAGGAGACCGCGGAGTGGCTGGACTCCTTCGACGCGGTGCTTGATGCCGCGGGCCAGCAACGTGCGCGCTACCTCATGCTCAGGATGCTCCAGCGAGCACGGGAACGCCACGTCGGCGTCCCCTCGCTGACCAGCACCGACTACGTCAACACGATCCCCACCGACCGCGAGCCGTGGTTCCCCGGCGACGAGGAGGTCGAGCGCACCTACCGGCGCTGGATCCGGTGGAACGCCGCCATGACGGTCCACCGCGCGCAGCGGCCGGGCATCTCCGTCGGCGGCCACATCTCGTCCTACGCGTCCTCGGCCACGCTCTACGAGGTCGGTTTCAACCACTTCTTCCGTGGCAAAGACCACCCGGGTGGGGGCGACCAGATCTACATCCAGGGCCATGCGTCCCCCGGTATCTATGCCCGTGCGTACCTCGAGGGGCGGCTGTCGGAGGATCGGCTCGACGGGTTCCGGCAGGAGCTGTCGCACGGCGGGCCGGGCCATGGCCTCCCGTCCTACCCGCACCCCCGGCTGATGCCGGACTTCTGGGAGTTCCCCACCGTCTCGATGGGGCTCGGCCCGATGAACGCGATCATGCAAGCGCGGTTCAACCGCTACCTGGGCGACCGCGGCTTCTCCAACACCGACGACCAGCACGTCTGGGCGTTCCTCGGCGACGGCGAGATGGACGAGCCGGAGTCACGCGGTCTCATCCAGATCGCCGCCACCGAGGGCCTGGACAACCTGACGTTCGTGGTCAACGCCAACCTGCAGCGCCTCGACGGGCCGGTGCGGGGCAACGGGAAGATCATCCAGGAGCTGGAGTCGTTCTTCCGTGGCGCCGGCTGGAACGTCATCAAGGTGATCTGGGGTCGTGAGTGGGACGCCCTGCTGCACGCCGACCGTGACGGCGCGCTCATCAACCTGATGAACACCACCCCGGACGGGGATTACCAGACCTACAAGGCCAACGACGGCGGGTACGTCCGCGACCACTTCTTCGGCCGAGACCCGCGCACGAAGGCGCTGGTCGAGCCCATGACGGACGCCGAGATCTGGAACCTCAAGCGCGGCGGCCACGACTACCGCAAGGTGTACGCGGCCTACGCGGCAGCGCTGGAGCACAACGGGCAGCCCACGGTCATCCTGGCGAAGACGATCAAGGGTTACGGCCTGGGCTCGCACTTCGCGGGGCGCAACGCCACGCACCAGATGAAGAAGCTCTCGCTCGACGACCTGAAGAACTTCCGCGACTCCCAGCGCATCCCGATCTCGGACAAGGCGCTGGAGCAGAACCCGTACCTGCCGCCGTACTACCACCCCGGCGACGACGACCCGGCCATCCAGTACCTGCGTGAGCGCCGCCGGGTGCTCGGCGGCAACCTGCCGTCGCGCCGCGTCACGGCGAAGCCGCTCGTGCTGCCCGGCGACAAGGTCTACGACGTGGTCCGCAAGGGCTCGGGCAAGCAGGAGGTCGCCACCACCATGGCGTTCGTCCGGCTGGTACGCGAGCTCGTCAAGGACAAGGAGATGGGCGCCCGGTTCGTCCCGATCATCCCCGACGAGGCACGCACGTTCGGGATGGACTCGATGTTCCCGACGCAGAAGATCTACAACCCGAACGGGCAGCAGTACACCTCGGTGGACGCCTCGCTCATGCTCGCCTACCGCGAGTCCGAGCAGGGCCAACTGCTGCACGAGGGCATCAACGAGGCGGGGTCCGTGGGCTCGTTCACGGCGGCCGGCACGTCGTACGCCACGCACGGGCAGCCGATGATCCCGATCTACGTCTTCTACTCGATGTTCGGCTTCCAGCGCACCGGCGACTCGATCTGGGCCGCGGCGGACCAGATGGCCCGCGGGTTCCTCGTCGGGGCCACGGCCGGACGCACCACGCTGACCGGTGAGGGCCTGCAGCACAACGACGGCCACTCGCTGCTGCTCGCGGCCACCAACCCGGCCGTCCTGGCGTACGACCCGGCGTTCTCCTACGAGGTGGCGCACATCGTCAAGGACGGGCTCCGGCGCATGTACGGGGAGGGCGCCCCCGACGACGAGGCCACCCTCGGGGGCGAGAACGTCATCTACTACCTGACGGTCTACAACGAGCCCTACGTGCAGCCGGCCGAGCCGCAGGACCTGGACGTCGACGGCGTGCTGCGTGGGATCTACCGCTACGTGGGCAGCGCGCGGGCGGAGGGTCCGCAGGTGCGACTGCTCGCGTCCGGCGTGGCCGTGCCGTGGGCTCTCCAGGCCCGCGACATGCTCGCGGAGCAGTGGGGAGTCGGCGCCGAGGTCTGGTCGGTCACCTCATGGGGCGAGCTACGTCGCGACGGGGTCGAGGCCGAGCGGCACAACCTCGTCAACCCTGAGGAGACGAAGCATGTGCCGTACGTCACGCGGGCGCTCGGCGACAGCGGCACACCCGTGGTGGCGGTGTCGGACTGGATGCGGGCAGTGCCCGACCTGATCCGACAGTGGGTACCGGCGCCGTTCACCACGCTCGGCACCGACGGGTTCGGGCTGTCCGACACCCGTCCGGCGGTGCGGCGGCACTTCAACGTCGACGCCGAGTCGATCACCGTGGCCGCACTCGAGGCACTCGCCGAGCGCGGGGAGTTCGACCGCGGGCAGGTGGCCGAGGCGGCGGCCAAGTACCGGCTCGACGACCCGCAGGCCGCGGGGCCGCAGACCACCGACAGCGGCGTCGCCTGAACGACGTCCTGCCCCGAGGTGTGATGCACGCCTCGGGGCAGGACGCCCTCGGCGGCACCGTCGACACTGCGTGAACGGCCCGTCGCCGAGGGCGTGCGAGCCGGCCGCCCGCTTGCGTCACTCTCCCCCGACGCACCACCCGGACGGCGCCTCACCTGCGGCGCCATGACAAACACACAGGTCATTGGCTCTCGGCAGCGGGGCCGGAACACGATACGCTCCGCGCGATGCCGAGCCCGCGTGATCGGGAACGGCGTCCCGACCCGGGCGCGGACCGTAGCGGCCAGGCGGCGCGATGCTGGGGGCGAGTGCCCCAGCACCAGGTACGAGGAGAGCAAGAATGGCAGAGGGCACCGTCAAGTGGTTCAACAGCGAGAAGGGCTATGGCTTCCTCGCTCCTGACGGTGGTGGCGCGGACGTGTTCGTGCACTACTCAGCGATCCAGACCAACGGTTACAAGAGCCTCGACGAGGGCCAGCGGGTGTCGTTCGACATCGAGCAGGGCCAGAAGGGTCCGCAGGCAACCAAGGTCACTCCGCTCGGCTGAGACCGAGCTGCCGGATCAGATCCGGTAGCTCCCGCGGCGCTCCTGCGCCCCACCCCACGCGCTCCGGCCCACAGCACGTCATCGGACCGGAGGCGTTGACCGACATCCGTTGGCCATCGCACGGCCTGCGGCGGATCGCCTCGCCCTCGATCGGGTTCACGGCATCTCGGCCCACCCCACATCCGGCGCCATGCGCGCCTTTCGTGGGCACGCGACTGCCCGTGTTCCCCCGGACGGGGGTCACGATCCGCTGTCGCGCGTGCCGTTGCGTGTCAGACGGTAGCGGTGTGCCCACGCGGTTACACGACCGGGTGGGGTCAAGCGGCCGTGCCGGCACGGGTCGCTCACGCAGGGTCAGGACGCGGGGAGCCCCATCAGGTCGGCCAACGCGTCCATCTCCACGCTCAGCAGCGTGGAGGCCTGGTGACCCATGCCGACGAACTTGCCCTGGACCTCCAGGTTCACAACACCGTGCAGGCGCACCCACACGATGAGTGCCCCGGTGAGCGCCGTGGCGGGGTCCGCTTCGGGCGCGTACGCCCGCACCCAGTCGCCCACCTGCTCATTTCCGTCGACCCAGCCCTGCACCTGTTGCCTGAGCTCCGTGGCGGCGGGCCAGGTCTGTCCCTCGCCGAGCGCGGGGAGGAACGGGCCGAGCACGGCCTTGGCCCGGTCGAGCGTCTCCGGAGGAGAATCGATCGTGGGCCGGGGCATCACCGTCAGCAGCTGGTACAGGTGCGGAGCGGCGACGGCCCACTTCCGGTAGGCCTCGGCGAGGCGGTGCAGACGCTCCCGCGCGGGCAGCGCCGTGATGAGCTCCGCCTCGGCGTGCACCGCGGCCGCAGCTTCGGCGTAACAGTCGAACACCAGTTCTGTCAGCAGGTCGTCCCGGCTGCGGAAGTACTTGTAGAGAGCAGGGCCGGTGACACCCAGCTCCTTCGCAACGGCGTTGAGACTGAGCGCTGCGGGCCCGCCGATGCACATCTGGGCCAGTGCGGCCTGCTTGATCTCGGCGCGCACCTGGTCTCGATAGCGCTGCCGCGGGCTGCCGTTGCCAACGGTCATCCGGTCACCCTCCTCCGGGTGCTCGATCCGACGTCGGTGAAGCTGAGGACATCCTTAATGCTTGTGAGAACGTCTGGCCACGGCAATGGACCGTCGCCGAACGGGCGTCGAACAACCGTGCGCGGCGCCGGAAAAAGTGATACGGACAGTCACCCCAAGCCTGTGCGCATCTCCCAAAGGAGCACCTCTGCCCCGCCCGGACCAGCCACAATATGTTGCCCGTCACCGACAGTAATACGCGCTGCGTCCCCAGCCGAGAGTTCGCCTGCTGCTTCCAGCTGGACCACTCCGCGTGTCACGAACACATGCACAAGTGGTGCTGTCGGCACCATCACCAGCACACCCGGGCGCAGGCGGGCGGCATGGAGCGCCGCGTGCTCCTGCCGGAGGGAGACCGCGCGGTCCCGCGCGTGCTTCCGCATCCCCGACGCCACGACGAGCAACTCACCCGTCTCGAGCGCGGCGCCGATGTCGAGCTGTTCGTACCCCGGCGAGCCCGCAGAGTCCGGGAGCACCCACATCTGCACGAGGTGCACCTCGTGGGATCCCTCGGCGTTGCGCTCGGAGTGGACGACCCCAGAACCTGCACTCATCCGCTGCGCCGTGCCCGGACGGATCACCGCGGAGTGCCCGGCGTCGTCCTCGTGCAGGAGCGCGCCCTCGAGCACCCACGTGACGATCTCCATGTCCCGGTGCGGATGCGGCTCGAAACCGCCGCCGGGCGCCAGCACGTCCTGGTTGTTCGCCATCAGCAGGCCGAAGTGCGTGTTGGCCGGGTCGTAATGGGCGCCGTAGGAGAAGCTGTGGCGCGAGTCGAGCCACGCGGTGCGGGTGCGCATCCGGTCACCTGCCCGCCGCACCTCCACCGACGGGGCGAGGGGCGTGCCCATCCGAGCCTCCTGTCCGCGGAACGCCTGCGCCAACGCCCGTCGGTCCCACGGTGTTCCTGCCGGCGTGCGATGCTGCCGAGCGTGGCACGCGTCGGAGCGAGCACGGAGGCGGCGCGGTCCGGATCGGCCGCCGTCTCCCCGGCCACGCTGCGCAAACTCGAACTCGCCGCCGGTGACCTCGCGCTCGCGTGCCTGGTCGCGATGGAGGAGCACCAGCCGTGGTTCGCCCGGCTGCCGGCCGAACAGCGCTCGGCAGTGCTACTGGTCACCCAGACCGGCGTGGCCAACTTCGTCGCATGGCTCGGCGAGCGGGGGCAGTCGATCCGGCTCACCGCCGAAGCCTTCCGCATCGCCCCGCGAGACCTCGCCCGGCGGCTGAGCCTGCGCCAGACCGTCGACCTGGTCCGCATCGCCACGGATGTCTTCGAGCGGCACCTCCCGCCGCTCGCCGCCGACGAGGACGAACGGCACGCCCTCGTCGAGGGCGTCCTGCGCTTCGGTCGCGACATCGCCTTCGCCGCGGCAACGGTGTACGCGGGCGCGGCCGAGACCCGCGGCGCATGGGACGCCCGGCTCGAGGCGCTCGTCGTCGACGCCGTGGTGCGCGGCCCCGACGCCGAGGGCGGAGCGGACGACGCGCTCGTCTCCCGGGCCTCCACGCTGGGCTGGGACCCGGACGCAGCGGTCCGGGTGGTGGCCGGCAGCCCGGCCCCCGACACGGCCGCCGAGCGCCTCGGTGAGCTGCGCCGTCAGGCAGCCAGGGCCGGCCGCTCGGTGCTCGTGGGGGTGCAGGGCAGCAGGTTGATCCTGCTGCTGTCCGAGCCGCCCGCCGGGAGCGGACCGGGAAGCGACACCGGCGAGGACATCGGCGGCCTCGTCGACGCCTTCGGGGCGGGGCCGGTGGTGGTCGGCCCGGTGGCCGGTGAGCTCGCCACCGCCCACTGCAGCGCCCGCGACGCGCTCTCGGCGCTGCGCGCGGCACCGGGATGGCCCGATGCCCCGCGCCCCGTCGCCGCCGACGATCTGCTGCCAGAGCGCGCGCTGGGAGGCGACACGGCGGCCCACCGCAGGCTCGTCGAGTCGATCGTCATCCCGCTCGAGACGGCGGGCGGCGAGCTTCTGCACACGCTCGCCACCTACCTGGAGGGCGGCGGGGCGCTCGAGGCCTGCGCGAGAGCGCTTTTCGTCCATCCCAACACCGTGCGCTACCGGCTGCGCCGCGTCTGCGACCTCACCGGCCGCAGCCCGTTCGACCCGCGCGATGCACTGGTACTGCGCACTGCCGTCATCGCGGCGAGGCTGACCCTCGGGCGAGATCCGGGGGCATCGGCGTGAGGTGCGCAACGCCTACAACGCAAAGGGCATGGGCGGTGGCTTACCCGACGAGTGACCAGAGCTGCCTTGGAGGAAACCTCCAAATCCCGGGGCCGGAGTTGGTGCGTGCCGGTATCCCCGCGGCGTCCGCCTCCGGTGTTCTCTGGTTCTCGTGATCGCGTTGCTCGCTCCTGGTCAGGGGTCCCAGACTCCTGGCATGCTCGCCCCCTGGCTGGATGATCCAACGGCAGCGGAGACGCTCGCCGGATGGTCCGCCACCACCGGCCTCGACCTCGGCCATCTCGGCACGGACGCCGACGCCGAGGAGATCAAGGACACGGCCGTCACCCAGCCGCTGGTCGTCGCCGCTGCGCTGCTCGCCGCCACCCGGCTCGCCGGGCGCGCGGACCTGCCCGCCGCCGCGCCCGCCGCCGGTCACTCCGTCGGCGAGCTCGCCGCAGCCGCCGTGGCCGGCGTGCTCACCGCGGACGCCGCCGTCGCGCTCGCCGCCGTGCGCGGGCGCGCCATGGCCGCCGCCTGCGCGCTCGAACCCACGGGCATGAGTGCGGTGCTGGGTGGGAAACCCGACGAGGTGCTCGCCCTGCTCGACGAGCTCGGCCTCGACCCGGCCAACCGCAACGGCGCGGGGCAGATCGTCGCGGCCGGCCCCGTCGCAGCGCTGGCCGCGCTCGCCGAGAACCCGCCGGAACGGGCCCGCGTGAAGCCCCTGGCCGTGGCCGGGGCCTTCCACACCCGGTTCATGGCGCCTGCCGAGGAGACGATGCGCTCCCACGCGGCCGAGGTCTCCCCCGCCGACCCCATCCGCCCCCTGCTGTCCAACGCCGACGGCACGGTCCTCACCACCGGGGCAGAGGCGCTGCGTAGGCTGGTCGCCCAGGTCACGCGGCCGGTGCGCTGGGATTCGTGCATGACCACCTTGCAGGAGCTGGGCGTCACCGCCGTGATCGAGCTGCCGCCGGCGGGTGCGCTCGTCGGGCTGGTCAAGCGCGACCTCAAGGGCACCGCGACCGTGGCCCTCAAGACTCCGGACGACCTCCAGGCGGCCGTCGACCTGATCACCGAGCACGCGGGGGCAGAAAAGTGACGAAGCTGAAACTGGCATCCACCACAGCGGGCGCCCGGATCCTCGGGCTGGGCAGCGTCCAGCCCGACAACGTCGTCACCAACGACGACCTGGCCCAGCGGATGGACACCAACGACCAGTGGATCCGCGAGCGGGTGGGCATCGAGAGCCGCCGCATCGCGGAAGAGGGCGCACTCCTGGTCGACATGGCCGCCGAGGCCGGGGCCCGCGCCGTCAAGGACTCGGGGCTGACGCCCAACGAGATCGACACGGTCATCGTCGCCACCTGCACCATGCCCACCCCGATCCCCAACGCCGCCGCGCAGACCGCCGACCGCATCGGCATCCCTGCACCGGGAGCCTTCGACATCAACGCCGCATGTGCGGGGTTCTGCTTCGGGATGGGCACGGCGGCCGATCTCGTGCGCGGCGGCAGCGCACGCAACGTGCTCGTGATCGGGGCGGAGAAGCTGTCCGACTGGCTCGACTGGACCGACCGCTCGACGGCGATCATCTTCGCCGACGGGGCGGGCGCGGCGGTCCTCGGACCGGCCTCCGACGAGGCCTCCGTGGGCGTCGGGCCGCTCGCCTGGGGCAGCGCCGGTGACATGTCCCAGACGATCCACATCAGGCCGGACAACAACGCGCTCGCCCAGGAGGGCCAGGCGGTCTTCCGGTGGGCAACCACCAAGATCGCACCGGTGGCGCTGCGGGCGATCGAGCTCGCGGGGCTCACCCCGGCCGACATCGACGTCTTCGTGCCGCACCAGGCCAACCTCCGCATCGTCGACGCGGTGGCCAAGCGGCTGCGCGCCAAGGGCGCCCGCGATGACATGGTGGTGGCCGACGACATCCGGTACTCCGGCAATACTTCGTCGGCGTCCATCCCTCTCGCGCTGGACCACATGCGCACCGACGGGCGGCTGCGTTCGGGCGACACCGTGCTCCTCGTAGGCTTCGGCGCGGGCCTGTCCTACGCCGGCCAGGTCGTCGTCTGTCCCTGACCTCCGATCCGACGACTCCAGTTCCCACCAGAAGGAGAACCACCGTGGCTGACAACACCGAGATCCTCAGCGGCTTCGCCGAGATCGTCGAGGAGGTCGCAGGTATCGACCCCGCCGAGGTGACCGTCGAGAAGTCCTTCGTCGACGACCTCGACATCGACTCGCTGTCGATGGTCGAGATCGCGGTGCAGGCCGAGGACAAGTTCGGCGTGAAGATCCCCGACGACCAGCTGGCCGAGCTGAAGACGGTCGGCGACGCGGTGGACTACATCGCGAAGAACCAGTGAGGCACCTGTACGCGGCCGTTCCTGCGGAGGCAGCATGAGCACAGGTCCCGACGTCGTCGTCACCGGGCTCGGCGCGACGACCCCGCTCGGCGGTGACGTCGCGTCGACGTGGGAGGCGCTGCTCGCCGGCCGGTCCGGCGTCCGGCGCATCGACGACGCCGACCACGAGTGGGTGGAGCGCCACCAGCTGCCTGTGAAGATCGCGGCGCCGCTGGCGGTGGCACCCACCGAGGTGCTCCCCCGTGTCCAGGCGCGCAGGCTCGACCGGTGCGAGCAGGTCGCGCTGGTCGCGGCCAAGGAGGCATGGGCCCAGGCCGGTCTCGGCGACCGCGACAACATGCAGGTGGACCCCGAGCGGCTCGCCGTCGTGGTCGCCACCGGCATCGGCGGCGCGGTCACGCTGCTCGACCAGGACGACCTGCTGGAGAACAGCGGGCTGCGCAAGGTCTCACCGCTCACCGTGCCGATGCTGATGCCGAACGGCCCCGCGGCCTGGATCGGCATCGAGTACGGCGCACAGGGCGGCGTCCACGCTCCCGTCTCGGCGTGCGCCTCCGGCGCCGAGGCACTCGCGTGGGCGCTGCGGCTGCTGCGTGGCGGCGAGGTCGACGTGGTCATCGCCGGCGGTGCGGAAGCCTGCATCACCGGCATCACCGTGGCCGGCTTCGTGCAGGCCCGCACGCTCTCGCAGCGCAACGACGAGCCGGAGCGGGCCTCGCGCCCGTTCGACGTCGACCGCGACGGGTTCGTGCTCGGCGAGGGCGCCGGGATCATGGTGCTCGAACGCGCCGACTTCGCAGCGGCGCGCGGGGCCACGGTGCACGGCAGGCTCGCCGGTGCCGGACTCACCTCCGACGCCTACCACATCACCGGCCCGGAGCCGGAGGGCATCGGGCAGTCGCGGGCCATCGCCAAGGCGGTGCGCGACGCCGGGCTGGAGGCGATCGACGTCGGCCACGTCAACTGCCACGCCACGTCCACAGTGGCCGGCGACGTGGGTGAGACGCGAGCGGTGCGCAAGGCCCTGGGCGACCACCCGGTGCTCACCGCACCGAAGTCCGCGCTGGGTCACATGGTGGGTGCAGCCGGGGCCGTGGAGAGCATCATCACGCTGCTCTCGGTCAAGGAAGGCGTGATCCCTGCGACGCTGAACCTCGAGAATCTCGACCCGGGTGTCGAGCTCGACGTCGTGGCGGGTGAGCCGCGCAAGGTCGAACTCGAAGCCGCCGTGTGCGACTCGTTCGGGTTCGGCGGCCACAACGCCGCCGTCGTCTTCACCGGAGCGTGAGCGAGAGCGTTGCCCCGCCCGAGGCGACGGCAACGCTCTTCTCCCGCTTCACCCCACCTGGTGCAGCCAGGTGACCGGAGCGCCGTCACCGGCGAACCGGAACGGCTCCAGGGCGTCGTCCCACGCCGAGCCGAGCAGGTCGTGCATCCGGGTGGGCAGCTGGCTCGCCGGCACCTCGGCGAGAAGGGCCCGCAGCCGGTCCTCCGCCACCACGATGTCGCCGTTGGCGCTCGTCCGCCCGGACCACAGACCGAGCGTGGGGACATGACAGAACCGTTCGCCGTCCACGCCGGGACTCGGCTCCTCGGTCACCTCGAACCGAAGCATCGGCCAGGCACGCAACGCGCCCGCAATCGCGCCACCACAGCCGGCCGGACCCGTCCAGCTGCATTCCGCCCGCATCTGACCGGGCACCGCCGGTTGGGTAGCCCACTGCAGGGACACCTTCGTCCCGAGCACGCCTGATATCGCCCACTCGACGTGCGGACAAACCGCAGTCGGCGACGAGTGGACGAAGACCACGCCGCGTGCGTTCACTGCAGACCTCCAACGTCGACGAGGATCGTCTTCCCCTACGTCCTCGCGCCGTGGCAGCCCGCTCATACAACCGGATCGTTCCCGGTTTTGTTGTGGTGATCAGTCTGCACGAACCTGCGACGACACGGCCAGCACGCCGCGACGGGTGGGCGTGTCGTGCGACGAGCGACAGATCCGTGACGCTGCGCTATCGAATTACCCCCGTGTGGTAACTCATCGCTGCGGAAGAGGCCCACCATCGAGGTACATGTTGTCCTCGAGAACCGCTCGGCGTGACACTCGAAGGGGAATGTCGCCGGCTCCACGGCGGAATCGATTGCCGGTGATGACCACATCGGTCATCACCGCGGCCGGCGAATCCTGCTGCACCGTGTAGCGGCCGCCACCGAGGACGTTTCCCCTGATCACCACGGGGCCGTCGGCACGCGGACCCGCCTTGTCGGGCGCCAGCAGCACCGCACTCGCCCGTCCGGGACCATCACCGAGTTCGATCCTGTTGTCCTCGACGAGGACATTGCTGCCCGTTCCCCGGAGCACCAGCGCGTGGGCGTCGCCACCGGTTGCCGGCGCGAAGTCGTGCACGTTGCTATTGCGTAGCCGCGCCCCTTCGCCGAGCCGGGCGCCGTCATGCGTTACACCGACGATTTCGATCCGTTCACCGCTCCACCGGTCGCCGCCTATTGCCGCTTCGGGGAAGTCACCGGTAAGCGTCACGTCCTCGATACGCACCGAGCCCGCCGCCGTGGTGACGATCCCGTAGGGAGTGGCGCCATCGCCGGTAACCCGACTACGGCGCACCACCACGTCGGGGGCGTCCACCACGATCCCGCCGCGCACGTCCCATCCGTCCAACACCGCACCGGCGACGGACAGCGTGATCGAACCACCCGAACAGAGTTCGCCGATCCCGGCGGGAAGACCGACACTGCCCCGCTCCGGCGGGGTGTAGGGGCCGGCGGCATCGCACCCGACGGCAGCCGTCGGGGCGAGCGTGACGCTGGGGCCGGGGCCACCGGGGAAGGTGCCCCCTTCGGTGGCCACGACGACGGCGGACACGGCGAGCACACACGCAGCGAGGGCGAGCCCCGCACGCACGAGGCCCCGACCCGGCCCACCCAACGCCTGCACGGCGCGAAGCGTACGACCGGCGCATTTCGCTGTGCTCGCCGGGTTCTACAAAGAGTGAATTGTTATCACGTTGTGTAGTGAGCGATGCCGTTCTCCTCGCCGGCTGTCACAAGCCCGCGCTCGGCCAGCAGATCGAGGTGGACCGAGGTCTCCAGCGTCGCGAGCATGGCGTTGAACGGGTCGAGCTCGTCCAGGCGCCGGTCACGACGGGTCCAGGGCAGCGCCGCCGCCACCTCGTACGCCGTGGAGCGCCCGTCCTGCACGGCACTGAGGGTCGCGTCGAGTCGCTTGCCGTGGTGAGCGAGCAGTTCGTCGACCCGCTCGTGCACGCGCATGCCGACCGGACCGTGCGCCGGGAGCATCGCCGCATCCGGACGGGCCCGTACGAGCTCGAGCGAGGCGATGAAGTCGGCCAGCGGACGGGGCGAGGTCACCGCCTCGAACCCGATCGAGGGCGTGATACGCGGCAGCACGTGGTCGCCGGAGAACAGCAGACCGCCACCCTGGTCCGCGAAGACCACGTGACCCTGCGTGTGCCCGGGAGTCGCGAGCGCCTGCAGCACCCGTTCCCCGCCCGCGGCGGCGTCCAGCACGAACTCCGCGCCGTCCTCGATCCAGTCGTCGGGGAACTCCCACACCGTGCTGTCGTGGGGCGCCTCCCCCTGCGCGGCGATCCGTGGGAGCAGGGCCTGGCCGCCGGCGCGACGCAATCGCCCCAGGTGGGCCGGGCCTTGCCGATCGGGCCCGTTGATCACCTCGAGGGCGGGCTGCTCCCCCCGCCCCAGCGCCACCCGCATGCCGAACTCCCGCCGCAGCACGACGGCCTGGGTGTAGTGGTCACGGTGGACGTGGGTGACCAGGAACCGGCGGACATCGCCCAGCCCGGAGCCCAGCTGGGCGAGCGCGCCCCGCAGAAGATCATCTGCCTGAGCCAGCGCCCATCCCGAGTCGATGAGCGTCCACCCGTCGCCGTCCGCCACGGCATAGATATTGACGGCCCGGAGCCCGTCGTTCGGGAGCGGCAACGGGATGCGGTAGACACCGGGGGCGCAGCGGAACACTCCCGGAGCGGTCCAGTCACCGTCCGGTTCATCGTCGGGGATCACGCCCGCGACGATAGGCGTCTTGGCGTCACGGTGCGCGACGACGCCCGGCCGGCCACATGCCCGCCGCGAGCGCGCCCCACTTTTTCAAGACCACTCTTCAGTGAACCTCGACGTACCCGAAAGTGTTGCAACCGTCCGTTAGTGTCCATCTCATTGCGATCAACTGCCCCCGTTCGGGGGCCACGAAGGAGGATGCGCACGATGGCTGCTGACGGAATGCGACACCCAGATCTGATGGGGGCGCCGTTCCTCACCGTGGCCGAGATCGCCCAGCGCATGCGGGTGTCGAAGATGACCGTGTACCGGCTCGTGCACAGCGGAGAGCTACCGGCCGTACGTTTCGGCCGGTCGTTCCGCGTGCAGCGGGCGGCTGTGGAGGAGCTGATCCGCGCGGCGCGCTACGAGGCCGGGCGTGACGCCGTCGACGCCCACACCGCCGCCGCCCGGGCGAACTGAGGTCCGGCTCGAACGCTCCGCGGGCCGACCGGCACGGGGCCTGTTTCTCTGCGCACGACCCGCACCACGGGCGTCGGCACCTGGTGGGGCGTGCTCGGTGCGCGACGGCTCACGGCCGCCGCTCCCACGAGGCGATGCCGCGGCGGCGTGGCGCAGTGTCGCGGGTTGGTGCGCGCAGCGGAGCCGAGGCCGGGCCGCGGCCAGAGCGCGCAACGCCACCTGACTGGCACGATCGCCGGATCTGCGCTTTTGTCGGTGCCCGTCGCTACCGTGCCCTCCTCGTGACTCACTCCCGGGAGGCCCCGTTGCTCGACCACGTCTCGATCCAGGTCACCGACGTCAATGCCGCAGCGGCGTTCTACCTGCGGGTTCTCGCACCCGTGGGCGTCCGCGAGGCGATGCGGTTCGACCGTGAGGGGCAGCCCGTGGTCGGGCTGTGCGGACCGGACGGCCAGCCGCGGTTCTGGCTCGGGCCCGCAGGCACCTCCGCAGACCGAGAGGTGCATCTCGCCTTCACCGCTCCCAGCCGCAACGCGGTCGACGACGTGCACCAGGCTGCTGTGGCGGCCGGCGCCCAGATCCTGCACGCGCCGAGGATCTGGCCGGAGTACCACCCTGGCTACTACGGCGTGTTCGTCAGGGATCTCGACGGCAACAACGTCGAGGCGGTGCACCACCAGGCCCCGTGACGCGGCGCGCCCCTCCAAATCACCGCTGCGTCGGACCGCTGGGCGGCACGAGCCGCCGTTCCGAGATCGACGGCACCGTGCTCGTCACGTACCGGCGTCTGTTCGCGCCTTCGCGTCGGCCGGCCGGGCACGCCCCAGGCCGGGCAGGAACCGGCCGGCCCCGGCCGCGTAGTGCGAGTAGGTGTCGCCATGGACGCGGCGCAGGTAAGGCTCCTCGACGACACGGACCTGGATCTGTACCGCGGCGATGAGGCAGGCCAGGGCGAGCACCGCGACGAGGGTGGGAGCCATCAGCGCGACGCCGGCGCAGACCGCGGCCATGCCGGTGAAGATCGGGTTGCGGATCGAGCGGAACAACCCGCTCGTTATCAGCTCGGTGCGTTCGGTGTCGTCGACCCCGATCCGCCAGGAGGAGCCCATCGCGGCTTGGGCGAGCAGAACGACCACCAGCCCGGCCAGTCCCACGATGATCCCGGCTGCGGCGAGCCCGGGGTGCGCGGGCAGCACCGGCGCGGTGATGCCGGTGAGCATCAGCACGGGTGCCGCGAGCCCGAGGAGGAGCGCGATGGGGAACAGCACGCCACCCCACCAGGCCGCCGATCCTGACTGGCCGGAGATACCCCGAAACCCGCTCGTGCCGGTCCAGCGGATCTGCAGCCAGGTCCGCACCCCGAACGCGAGCACCAGGCCGGCCAGGTAGAGCAACAAGGCCACCCAGGCCCAGCCCGCCGCGCTCATCGGGTCTCCCCCGTGCAGCAGGTGTCGGTGCAGCCCGGAGGGCATCCGCAGTCGCCATTGCTGCGCACACCGCCATCGCGTTCATCGAGGCGGACGGGCGAGCAGCAGGTTTCGCCGCGCAGTGCTTCGCGGCCTTCCCGGACCGCCACGACGGCCAGGCCGAGCGCGACCACGGGGTCGGCCCACCACCAGCCGAACATGGAGTTGAGCACGAGCCCGACCAGGACCGCCGCGGACAGATAGGTGCACAGCAGCGTCTGCTTGGAGTCCGCAACCGCGCTGGCCGAGCCCAGCTCCCGTCCGGCCCGGCGTTGCGCCCAGGACAGGAACGGCATGACGACCACACTGATCGCGACCAGCACGATGCCCACCAGCGAGTGCTCGGGCCGCTCGGCACCGATCAAGGTGCGCACCGCCTCGACCGTGACGTAGGCGGCGAGCGCGAAGAACGAGCCCGCGATCACCCGCAGCGCCACTTTCTCCCGCCGTTCCGGGTCGGGGCCGGCGAACTGCCAGGCCACAGCCGCGGCGGAGCTGACCTCGATCACCGAGTCCAGCCCGAACCCGATCAGCGCGATGGAGTCCGCGATCGTCCCGGCGGTGATCGCCACGACCGCCTCGATCACGTTGTAGGTGATCGTTGCCGCGACCAGCCACCGGATCCGTCGACGCAGCACGTCCCTCCGGACGGACGTCGCGGCCGGGACGGTCACGACACCGCCTCAGCCGTGTCCGCCACCGCGATCTCCGAGGCGCTGGTGGGCTCGCCGTAGACGGGGCAGAGCGCGACCGCCTCCCCCGTCTCGACCAGCAACGCCTCCGCGCTGCGCAACAGGTCGATCAACTCGGGCCGGGTCAGCGAGTAGAACGACTGCCGCCCCTCGGCGCGGTAGTCGATCAACCGGCAGTCCCGCAGACAGGCCAGGTGCTTCGACACCGTCGACTGCGCCAACCCCAACGCCCGAGTCAGATCGACCACCCGGGCCTCACCCTCGGCCAGTCGCCGCACGATCGCCAACCGCGTCGGGTCACCGAGCGACCGGAACAACGCCACCGCCGGCCCGAGGTCTCGCCCGCAACAATCCATCGCCACGAGGCGATGCTAGCGCTAGCCGGTGATCGATCGGAAGGTCACGGGCACAAGGTCGCGGAACGAGGAGGGTACGAAGGGCCCCTTCGGCCGGTAGGTCGGGACGAACGCGCCGCTCGTGCGAGCAGCCGACCAGCGCCACCGCCGCGTCCACTCCGGACCCAGCGCCGCTCGACGTGAGGCAACCGACTGTGCTATTCATCGTTGCCAAGCGATGACAACCGTCATCCCCGATGAATGTGGGGGCATCGTGCTGACGAACCGGGTGGATACGGCAGTGGTGAACTCGCCGCCGCGGCGGCGGTCGCAGCCCGGGGGGACCCGGTGATCGGGGCACCGGTCGACGTCCCGGGCGCCACCATCGAGCCGGCAGCCCGGGCACGCGCCGAAACCCTTCGCCTGCCACTGGACGCCCGCCGCGCCCGCCGTGGCGGTCCCGCCGCCGTCGCCGCCCGGCAGCGCGCCCGGCTGGCCGCCCTCGTCGACCACGCCCGCACGCGGTCACCGTTCTACCGGCAGCTCTACGCCGGCTTGCCGGAGCGGGTCGAGGACCCGGCGCTGCTGCCCGTCACCGGCAAGGCAGCCCTGATGGGCCGCTTCGACGACTGGATCACCGACCCTGCCGTGACCCTCGAACGGGTGCAGGCCTTCGTCGCCGACCCCGCCCTGATCGGGCGGCCCTTCCCCGGCGCGCACGCCACGTATGCGGTGGCCACCACCTCCGGCACCACCGGCACCCGCGGGCTGTTCCTGCTCGACGACCACGCCCTACGCGTCGCGAGCGCCATCGGTGCCCGGCTGCTGTCGAGCTGGCTACGCCCCGTCGCGCTGCCCCGCCTGCTCGCCGGCCGCGGCCGGGTCGCGCTGGTGGTCGCGACCGGCGGCCACTTCGCCTCCGCCGCCGCGGCCGCCCGCCTCGGCGCCACCCACACCGACACAGCCGGT
Organism: Pseudonocardia yunnanensis; assembly: GCF_039534065.1. NCBI lineage: Bacteria > Bacillati > Actinomycetota > Actinomycetes > Pseudonocardiales > Pseudonocardiaceae > Pseudonocardia > Pseudonocardia yunnanensis. The sequence continues at coordinate 51,839 of NZ_BAAAUS010000030.1, forward strand.
GGCGCGGCAGGAGGTGGCCGGACTCGGGTGTTCGACGTCGCCACCCCGCTGCCCGAACTCGTCGCCCAGCTCAACGCCTTCCAACCCGCGGTGCTCGCCCCTTACGCCACCACCGCGGCGCTGCTGGCCACCGAGCAACGAGCCGGCCGGCTACGCATCCGGCCCGCCCTGGTCGCACTGGCCGCCGAAGGCCTGCCCGACGGCGAACCCGCTCGGATCGCCGCAGCGTTCGGCTCCACCGTGGGCAATTCCTACGCAGCCACCGAATGCCCGTTCCTGTCCTACGGCTGCCGGGAGGGTTGGCTGCACGTCAACGCCGACTGGACCATCCTCGAGCCCGTCGACGCCGACCACCAACCCGTCCCGCCCGGGCAGCCCGCCCACACGGTGCTGGTCACCAACCTGGCCAACCGGATCCAGCCGATCCTGCGCTACGACCTCGGTGACAGCGTCCTGCAGCGTCCCGACCCCTGCTCGTGTGGCAACCCGCTGCCCGCGATCCAGGTCCACGGCCGCACAGCCGACCTGCTCACCTTCCCCACCCCGAGCGGCGGAACCATCACGCTCACCCCGCTGACCCTCTCCACCCGGCTCGACCGGCTCCCCGGGATCGCCCTCTTCCAGATCGAAGACCACACCGACCGAACTGCTGCTGCGCCTGCAACCCACGCCCGGCGCCGATCCCGAGCAGACCTGGAGGGCCGCACACCACGAGCTGGCAGATCTGCTCGCCACCAGCGAGCTGCAGCACGTCACCGTTCGCCGCGCCAACCACGGCCCGCAGCCTGCGACCGGCGGCAAGTACCGGCTCGTCCAGCCACTGGCGCACTCAACCGACTGAAACCGACCCACTCTCGTCTCGGCCACGGTCGTCGCCGAGGGTGAACCTTCGCAAATCGGACGGACCGGTGCTTGTTACGCTCCGGCCATCGTGATGCACAGCCGGATCTCCAGTACCGCCAGTTCCGTGGCGAAGCATTGGAGCCTGCTTGCCGTCATCGCGCTGGTGATCCTGACTCACGCCTTTACCTGCCAGGCCGTCCTCGCCTCCCCTTCGGTCCCCGCCGCCGCGATCTCGTGCCAGAGCGACACCGAACACGACGTCGTCTGTGAATTCGGCTCTGCCGCTGTCGCCGGCCCGATCGGTCGCGACACCAGGCGCGACGATCCCGGGACCCAGGTGGCGTTGCTCGTCGCTCTCGTCACGATCACGGCCGCGGCGGTGGCGCGATTCCTGGCCGTCGCCGGCCCCCAGGAGTGGGCACCGCGAAGGACGCTTCGAGGTCGGCACCGGCTCATGACCCTCTGCATCACCCGCGTCTGATCAGACCATCTGCCTGAGAACTCCGCATGGTCCGCGTCTCACGGGACGCCTCATGGACCCGCTCCAGACGCTCTACAGCCGTTTCCGCTGATCGAAAGAAAGCCTGTGACCGGCACTCATGTGATCCGAGTCGAAGCTCCCTCACCCGCCGCGGCGGCCTCTACGTTGCGACTGCCCTCTTGCCGATCGGTGCGGTCCGTGCCGGGAGGAGGCGCCCGCGCTACAAGAGGTATACGACATCGCTCGGGCGTCGGGTGTGACCGTTCTCGGCGTCGCCGTTCGCGACGATCAGCAGGCAGCGGCCGGCTTCATGCGTGATCGGAACCTGTCCTACCCCTCGCTGTTCGACCAACCGGGGCGCACGCTGCAGGCTTTTCGCGGCTTCCCGCGCAACACCATTCCGTCGACGCTCGTCCTCGACCGGTCCCATCGGGTCGCCGCCGTCTTCCTGACGACGGTTCGGGCATCCGAACTGCTCTCGGTCGTGCAACGGGTCGCCGCCGAACCGCGTGAGCGCTGCCCGTTTCCTCCAGAGAGGCCAACCATGACCACAAACCTCAAGGTCACCATCACTGTCGCGGCCGTTGCAGCGGCTGTACTCGCTCTCGTTCTTCTCGTGAGCCGGCCCAGCACACCAGCACCGGAGAGCGCAGACGCATCCGCAGGCTCCCCCGTCTCGTCCGAGGTCCTGGTTCGGGAGAACAGCCACCGGCTCTCCACAGCGGCCGACGGAAGAGTGACGCTCGTGGAGTTCCTCGACTTCGAATGTGAAGCCTGTGGAGCCGCCTTCCCGATGGTGGAACAGCTCCGCAACGAGTACGCAGGCCGAGTCACCTTCGTCACCCGGTACTTCCCCATCCCCAGCCACGCGAACGCCGAGAATGCGGCGGTAGCAGTGGAGGCAGCGGCCCGGCAAGGTCGGTTCGAGGCGATGTACCAGCGGATGTTCGAGACCCAGGCCCAGTGGGGCGAGCAGCAGGAGTCCAAGGCCGAACTCTTCCGCGGCTTCGCTGCCGACCTCGGATTGGACATGGCTGCGTATGACCGTGCGATCGCCGATCCGGCCACTCTCGACCGGGTGCTCGCCGACAAGCGCGACGGGGAGGTCGCCGGAGTCCAGGGCACGCCGACCTTCTTCCTGAACGGCGTGCAACTCAGAGTGCGCTCCGGAGACGACCTACGTGCAGCGATCGACCTTGCTCTCAGCCGGTAGCGGTGAGTCGAGACGTGACCTCCACCGACCCGGACACCCGCGATGCGAGCGCTACGGCTCCGCGTCACAGAAACCTCGGGGACACCGCACTCGGCACATTCCTGCCACGCGCCACCGCGTGCATTCTGGCGGTGGGCGGCGCGCTCGGCACCGTCGCCGCCTTCGCGCTCATCCTCGACCGCATCTCGCTCCTGAAGGACCCGGCCTTCGTACCCAGCTGCAGCATCAGCCCGCTGCTGTCATGCGGTTCGATCATGACATCGCCACAGGCCGAGGTTCTCGGGTTCCCCAACCCACTGATCGGCTTGGTCACGTTCCCGATCGTGACCACTGTCGGCGTTATCGCGCTCGCCGGCGGCACCGTTCCACGATCGATGTGGCTGGGACTGCAGTTGGGCACTGCCGCCGGCCTCTTGTTCGTGCATTGGCTGATCGGCCAAAGCCTGTACAGCATCGGCACCCTGTGTCCGTACTGCATGATCGTATGGGTCGTGACGATCACGATGTTCTGGTACGTCACAGTGCACAACCTGACTGCAGGTCACCTACCGATCCGAGCGGGATGGCACCAGGCAGCAGCGCACATCGCGCGCTACCACAGCGCGATACTCAGCCTTTGGTTCCTCGTGATCGTCGCGTTGATCGCAGTCCGATTCTGGTCGTACTGGGTGGGGCTGGTCTCGTGACTTCCGACGTCATCCTCCGGTCCGGGCCGCACGGCGCAGGGTGAACGCCGCGAGCCGGACGGTCAGCGCGTCGAGCACGAACCCGGCGAACGACCAGAGACCCACCCCGTTCCCGGGCGCGCCGCCGAAGCCCACCAGCGGGCCGATCAACGGCACCAGGAAGCTCGCCACTCCGATCGCCCCGGCGATTGCAGCCGCCAACATGATCTCGCGGCGAGGACTGAGGAGCAGCGCGACGACGCCGGCCAGAGCGGCAGCCGCAAGCACCCACGACACGGCGTTCGCGGCAGGACCGGCAGCGCCCTCCAGCGCCAGCAGGAGGTGCACCGCACCGGTTGCGGCCCAGACGACTGCGACGACTTTGCGGCCACCGCCGGACAGAGGAGGGTGATCGGACATAGCGGACATCTTGCCCTTCGCGTCTCCGAGCGGAACGTGAGCGGCTGAGAGAGACGGCACGGTGCTCGAGGCCGTGGACGACAACCGCCCACCGTAGTCGCCCACCGCGCCGCACGGCCGACCCCGAGCGCCACCGACACCGCGCGTAGAATCGAACATTCAGGACGAAACACGTAGGAGCGTGGCGCATGACGAGGCTCACCTTCGCCATCGGCGGGATTCTCACCGCGCTGGGAATCGTCGCGTACGTCGTGACCGGAGCCGCCAGCATCACCGCGCTCATCCCGACGTTCGTCGGCCTGCTCCTGCTGATTTGCGCCGCCCTCGCGCGCAGGCCGGCGCTGCACCGCCACAGCATCCACGCAGCACTGGTCATCGCCCTGCTCGGTGCAGTGGGATCGCTCATGAACGTGGTCAAGCTCGGCGATGTATTCGCCGGCACGGCCGAGCGCCCGTCGGCGGTTGTCGTCAGTACGATCATGTTCGTTCTGCTGGTGGTCTACGTCATCATGGGAGTGCGGTCCTTCATCGCTGCACGCCGCTCTCCGGCGCCCACAGAACGCCTCTGATTCTCATTCTCGATGTAGGGCGCGACGACCGCCGGATCCGGCTCGGGCAAGCGCCCCCGACCCCGGTGCGGATCCGCTCTGGACGTCTCGGATTTCCTGAGCCGGGTTTCCGCCCCACATCGAGTTCTGCGGCACCTCCTCGCCCTTCATGAGGAACGAGTCGGTCGCGAGCACTGCGCCGTCGCCGATCGACGTGCCGTAGTGGACGAAGGCACCGACCCCGAGCGTGCACCCGGCGCCGATCGCGATGTGGTCGGACTTGAAGGTGCCGTCCTCCTGCGAGTGGCATTGGATCTTGCTGGACGCATTGAGTGTGCAGTGATCGCCGATGGTGACGAGGGTGCGCTCGGTTATCAAGGCACCGTCGTCGAAGACCCTCCGACCGATCCGGACGCCGAGCAGGCGCCACACCAGGTTCTTGAACGGGGTTCCGTTGAGCACCTGGATGTAGGTCACCGAGGGCACCTTCCAGAATCGTTCATGGCGCCAGAAGACGGAGTCGTAGATCGAGCAGAACCGGGGCTGCAGGTTGCGGAAGTGCGTGACAATACGCTCGACCAGCACCCAGTAGCCGATGGTGAACAGAAGTGTGACGGCACCGAACACCCCGATGACCACCTCGTTCCTGCCGTCGTAGAACTCCAGGATGCCGGCACCGAGAAGGGCGAGTCCGAGCGTGTATATCCATCGGACCAACAGATACAGCGCCATGGTGACGACGTTGTGTCTTCTCTTGGCGACGAGCCGACGAGGCAGCCGCCCATCCGTGACCATGTCGTCGTACATGCCGTCCCGCTGGACAGAGCGCGGGATCTCGAAGCTGGGCGATCCCAGAAGCCCGGTGTTCTTCCGAATCTCGCCGGCGACGGGGACCATCACCTTCGTGGCAAGGAGGCAGTTGTCGCCGACCGTGCTCTGCGCGGGGTACGGGATGTTGTTCCCCAGGTAGCTGTTCGACCCGATCGTCGCCCGGGAAAGACGGAAGGACGTGTTGGAGAACTCCGCATTGATGATCGACAGTCCATCGGCGACCACCGTGCCGCTGCCGACAGTGACCAGATACGGACTCTCGTGCCGCACGTCCATACCGAAGTTCGATCCGGTCTGCACTACCGCCGAAAGATCATACCCGACCCAACGCAGATAATGGACGACGAGGTTGCTGTCCCCGAAGAGCCACGTGAAGAACCTGACATTGGTCATTCGCGCAATCGCCTTGTGGATCCCGTAGTGGAAACCGTAGAGCGGGTAAACCTTATCGGGCTTGATCGCGAGATTCAGCAGGCGGGGCACGGAGCCGACGACGAGGAGGCCGAAGATCACGAAGCCGAAGAAGAGCACCGAGCCGGCGATCAGGGCGTCGATGTAGTGCGTCCACACCGAGAACGCTGCCGACCCCGGGTTGAGGAGCGCATTGAGCTGCGGAACCTCGACGAGCAGCAGGATCAAGCCACCAACGGCCAGCGGCACGTACACGGCCAACGCGATCAACAGTTGCGTGAACCCGTACAGAGCGCCTCTCAAGCTGCCACCGTCGGTACGAGCGACCGTGTGGTAGTCGACCTCGGTCGGATGCGCAGGAGACCCGTGCCAACGCTCACCGGCCGGCACGGCTTGCCCAGGATGCAGCGACGAGGAGTGGCCGAGCTGAGAGCCGTCGCCCATCGACACATCGATATCGACCACTGTCATCTCACCGACGAACACGTTCTTTCCAAGAGTGACCGCACCGGCCTGAATCACACCGTTGTGGGCGCGATAGCAGGAGATGAACGAGTCCTTGCGGACGACCGTGCCCGCTCCGATTGTGAGCAGGTCGGTGCAGACCGGGAGGTTGCGGGAGAAGATTACGACACCACGGCCGATCTTCGCGCCCAGCGCCCTCAGGTAGAGGTTGAGCAGTGGCGACGCCGTGCTCGAGCGTGATCGGCCGCCGATGACCAGGAGGAGCGGGTTCGATCGGATCAGAGTCTTGACGATCCAGAATCGGAGGTAGGTCAGGCTCCACACGCGGATCTCCCGGGGTTTCCAACGCCCGATCAGTATCCATTTCGCCACGATCGGAAGCGTGCACACCCCGACAAAGACCGCCCCACCGAACAGGACCGACCGCAGATAGATTTCTCCCGCACCGGTGGCGGCGGAGATCCAGTTGTATCCCAGATCGCCGACGACACCGACGAGGTAGGTGTATCCGAGGAAGACGAGCAACTGAAGCGCTCCGCACAGGATGTACTCCGCCTTGCTTGCGGGTGCCGCTGTGGAGACCGAAGGAGGTGCGACCCCGAAAGCGGGTGCCGCCTCCTCGTCGCTCAGCGCCGCAGCCAGGAGCCGAACAGTCGAGTGCTGGTAGATGTCGGTCATCGACACGGTCGGCAGGTCCGGCCGCTTCCTGACCCGTGCGCAGAACCGCGCCATGACCATGGAGTCGGCGCCGAGGTCGTCGAAGAAATGACTGTCAGCCGTGACACCGTCGACGTGTACGACCTCGGCAAGAACCTGCACCAGCTTCCCCTCCAAGTCGTCTTCGAGAAGAGGAACTACAGGCGGGACGAGCGCTCTTGCCAGATCACGTACCGTCGGATGGCGGTAGATTTCCTTCATCGAAATGCTCGGTAGGTCGTGTCGCTTCCTTGCCCACGCGCAGAACCGTGCCATCACCATGGAGTCGGCACCGAGATCGTCGAAGAAGTTGGCATCCTCCGCCACTCGCTCGACACCCAGGATACCGGCCAAGTTCTCAGCGAAAGCCTCGCCGATGTCGACTCTTGAATCGAGCTGCCCATTTCCAATGGCCGACGACGCAGTCGGGCCGGCCGGCGAGTCCTTGGTAAGATTCTTCACCGCATGAGCTCCTCTGGACGAGATCGAGAAATGCCCCCGCGTTACGGATCCGATAAGCGCTCTCTTCCGCCTGGCCTCAGAAGCGTCACACTTCACGAAGCCCACAGCCCGACCGGGCCGACCAGCACAGGCTGCTGCAGGTGGCACAGAGGCTTGCTCTACCCACCGTAGGTTCGAGTGACGCTCAACAGTTAAGCGTATGGTAAAACGATCACAAACATCCGTTTACCTACCAGGTAGATTCCACAAAGCACTGAACAGCGATGGCGCGCTCGCGGCCCGGCTGGGGTGTCTCAGTTGCATTTCCCGTGCAGCAGCACATAGCCGGTGCTCGGGTCACGGCGGAACACGTGGACCGGGAAGAGGGAGGATCGCTGAGATCTGTCCCTCGATTGCATGTAATGAGCTCAGCCGAGGTCACCCGCCCGGGCGTCCGACGGCGACATCACGGTGATTCCTGCCGTAGGGTCTCGGCCGCATACGCAGCGGATGGAGCGCCCCTCGGACCTCCCACGGGTGTGATCGCCCGTGACGATGTCGAACCGCAGCACCTGAACAGGGGCTCGGTGCCGCGAGCTGTGACGCCGACGGCCTCGCCGGCCGGGTCGAGGAGCCGAAGGAGGTCGAGTCCGTGCGCACTCGAATCGTCGGCCTCGCGGTCTGGGTCTCGGTGCTGGCGATCGGGCTCTTCGGGGTGCCGTTGGCCGTGGCCGTGCATCAGTACGCGCTGCAGGCGGAACGGGACGAGCTTCTCCTGCTGGCCGACACCATCGCCACGGCTGTGTCGCCGTACGTACCTGACCACGTTCCGCGCCGCGAGATCCCCGGACCAGGGTCGGTCGAGGTGGGGGTCTACGACGTGGACGGCAGATGGCTCGGCGGCGCCCGTTCCTCCGGTCCGTCGCCCGAGTTGGCACGGGCCCTCGCCGGTGCGGTGGCAACGGGTTCCGACAAGGGCGAGCTGGTCGCCGCCGTACCCGTCCTGCACGAGGACGACGTGCTCGGGGCCGTACGCGTCGCGACCTCGCTGAACGCCGTGATGACCAGGGTCGCGCTGGTGTGGAGCGGTATGGCGACCCTCGCCGCGGTGGCCGTGGCTGTGGCATGGCTCGTCGGGCGCCGCCAAGCTCGCCGCCTGGCGCGCCCGCTCGAGGAACTCGCCATCGCAGCCCGTTCCCTGGGCGACGGCGACTTCAGCGTGCGCACGCGACGAGGCGGGATCCACGAGATCGACGCGGTCGGCGCAGCACTCGACGACACGGCTGTCCGACTGGACGATCTCCTTGCCCGAGAACAAGCGTTCTCCACGGACACCTCACATCAGTTGCGGACCCCGCTCGCGGGTCTTCGGCTACGACTCGAGGCCGCCCTCGAACAGCCGAACCAGGACCCCTGGCCCGCCATCGCCGCGAGTCTCACGGATGCGGATCGGCTCGAGACCACCATCAACGAACTCCTCGCGCTTGCCCGTGACTCACGCCGGACCGAGTCAGGTCCTGTCGATCTGAGCGCACTACTGGAAGAGCTGGCTCCGGAGTGGCGTGATCGGCTCGCGCTACAGAACCGAGATCTCCGCGTCAGCTTCGAAGGCTCCACGGAGGAGCCCGTGGGCTCTACGGCCGCGATCCGGCAAGTACTCGCAGTCCTCATCGACAACGCGATGACTCACGGCGCGGGCACCGTCGACGTCACGGTGCGCGAAGCCCCTGACGCCGTGGCGATCGACGTCTCGGATGAGGGCCCAGGTATCCGCGAGCCCACGGATGTGTTGTTCGCTCGCGGGGCGGAGCGGCACAGCGGAAATGGAATCGGTCTCCCATTGGCCCGCCGTCTTGCCCAGGCAGAGGGCGGCCGGCTGTTGCTGGCCAGGCGGACCCCGCCCACATTCACTCTCCTGCTGCCGGCCGCAATAAATCTGGATGACCACGATCGAGCTCGGGCCGCCGGGGCCGATCAGCAGCCAGGACCAGGCGCGGTGGCGGTCACCCTTCACAAGCACTGATCTCCAGCATGTATCCGTGGCCCCGAACGGTGACGATCTTCGGAACACGGCCTGCCGCAGATGCGACTCTCCCCATCTTCCGGCGCAGCGCAGCGATGTGGACATCGAGAGTTTTGGTCGGGCCGAACCAGTGCTCGTCCCAGACATCCGTCATCAACGTCCTCCGGCTCAACGCCGCCTCGGGCTCCGCCGCCAGGCGGGCAAGCAGGTCGAACTCCTTGGGACGCAGCTGCAGCTCCCGCCCAGCGACCGTCGCACGACGACGGGAGAGGTCGATGATCAGGTCACCCACGGGTCGCACAGATCGACCCGGCCCCTCGTTGCGGCGCAGATGCGCACGAACACGGGCAAGCAGTTCGCTGAATCGGACCGGCTTGAACAAGTAATCATCGGCCCCCGCATCGAGACCGACCACGACATCCATCTCAGCCGATCGGGCCGTCAGCATGACGATCACGCAAGCAGGCTGAGCGTGCCGCAGCTGTCTGCAGACCTCGATACCGTCGATGTCCGGCAGGCCGAGGTCCAGCAGCACAAGGTCGAATGGAGTCGCCGACGCCTGGGCGAGCCCTTTCTCCCCCAACCGCTCCCACACCACCTCATGACCATGGACACGGAGACTCGAGGTCAGAACCTCTCCGATTGTCAGGTCGTCCTCAACGAGGAGTAGATGGCCCGTCATGGCGATATTGTTGCAAGCTACACCGTTATTGCGCTCTATCAGAGCCACTGATCTTCAGCGTGTTCACAGGTGCAAAGGGGGACACTTAAAATTGGTGATCCCTGTGCCCGGATACGCCGACAGCGTATTCCTCGTACCGCGCTTCCGCCGAAGCGGACTCGGGACATGCCACGGTCCTGGCTCCCCGGCGGCGTGAAAGCAGGTCGGCCCCGGGACGAGATGGAGTGCGGGCCTCGCTCCTGAGCGGGGCTCGCACTCCTTCTCGTGGGCCGATGTCAGCTGCAGCCGCTGGTGGAGCCGCAGCCCTCGCAGAGGTAGCAGGAGCCCGCCGGACGCATCTTCGTGCCGCAGGTCATGCACAACGGCGCGTCGGCGGCCTTACCCAGGCGCAGCTCCAGGAGCTCGGTGGAGCTGCCGACCTCGACCGGAGCCGGCGCGGCACCCGGGGTGCGCTCGGCCTCCTCGGCCGCCGGTGCGGCGTCGACCGAGGACCGCAGCCCCTCCACGTCGACCTCGCCGTAGCCCGTGGAGTAGTCGGTGCCCGCCACCTGCTTGGTGCGCTCGTCGGCGGAGAAGATGCCGAGCTGCGCGCGCTTCTCGTAGGGCAGGTGGTCCAGCGCCAGCCGCCGGAACAGGTAGTCGAGCACGCTCGTGGCGATGCGGACGTCCGGGTCATCGGTCATCCCGGCGGGCTCGAACCGCAGGTTGGAGAACTTCGAGACGTAGAACTCGAGCGGGATGCCGTACTGCAGACCCACCGAGATCGACATCGAGAAGGCGTCCATGACACCGGCCAGGGTGGAACCCTGCTTGCCGAGCTTGACGAAGATCTCGCCGAGCCCGTTGTCCGGGTAGGACCCCGCCGTCAGGTAGCCCTCGGCGCCGCCGACGGTGAAGGAGACCGTCTCGCTGGGGCGCTTCTTCGGCAGCCTGCGGCGCACCGGACGGGCCTCGACCGGGGCGGGAGCCTCGGCCTTCTCGGTGGCCTTGGCCGACTTGCCGGCCGAGAGCGGCTGGCCGACCTTGCAGTTGTCCCGGTAGATCGCGAGCGCCTTCAGGCCGAGCTTCCAGCCCTCCAGGTAGATCTTCTCGACGTCCTCGACGGTGGCCACCTCGGGCATGTTGACCGTCTTGGAGATCGCCCCGGAGAGGAACGGCTGCACCGCCGCCATCATCCGGACGTGACCCATCGGCGCGATGGACCGCTCGCCCATGGCGCAGTCGAACACCTCGTAGTGCTCGTGGCGCAGCCCGGGCGCGTCGATGACGTGACCGTGCTCGCCGATGTACTCCACGATCGCCTCGACCTGCTCGTGCTGGTATCCCAGCTTCACGAGCGCCCGCGGCACGGTCTGGTTGACGATCTGCATGGAGCCACCGCCGACCAGCTTCTTGAACTTGACCAGCGCCAGGTCGGGCTCGATGCCGGTGGTGTCGCAGTCCATCATCAGGCCGATGGTGCCGGTGGGGGCGAGCACCGAGGCCTGCGCGTTGCGCCAGCCGTTGCGCTCCCCGACCGCGAGGCATTCCTTCCAGGTGCTGGTTGCGAGCTTGTGGACCGGGCTGCTCGCCGGGAAGGTACGGACGTCGTCGTTGGCCGCTGCGTGCTTGCGGATCACTCGCTGGTGCGCCTCGGCATTGCGGGCGTAGCCGTCGTAAGTGCCGACGACGCCGGCGAGCTCGGCCGAGCGCTTGTACGCCGCGCCGGTCATCAGCGAGGTGATGGCCGCGGCGAGGGCCTGGCCGCCCTCGGAGTCGTACGCGTGGCCGGTGGCCATCAGGAGTGCGCCGAGGTTGGCGTAGCCGATGCCCAGCTGACGGAACTTGCGCGTGGTGTCGGCGATCGGCTCGGTGGGGAAGTCGGCGAAGCAGATCGAGATGTCCATCGCGGTGATGATCAGCTCGACGGCCTTCCGGAACCGCGCCGCGTCGAACTGGCCGTTGTCGCCGAGGAACTTGAGCAGGTTCAGCGAGGCGAGGTTGCAGCTGGAGTTGTCCAGGTGCATGTACTCCGAGCACGGGTTGGAGGCGGAGATCCGGCCCGACTCGGGACAGGTGTGCCAGTCGTTGATCGTGCCGTCGTACTGGATGCCCGGGTCGGCGCACTCCCACGCCGCCTGCGCGATGGTGCGGAAGAGCTTCTTCGCGGGAACCCGGTCGATGACCTCTCCGGTCATGCGGGCACGCAGCCCGAACTCGCTGTCGGCCTCGACGGCGCGCATGAACTCGTCGGTGACACGAACCGAGTTGTTGGCGTTCTGGTACTGCACCGACGCGATGTCGCTGCCGCCGAGGTCCATGTCGAAGCCCGCGTCGCGCAGCACGCGGATCTTCGCCTCCTCCTTGGCCTTGGTGGCGACGAACTCCTCGATGTCGGGGTGGTCGACGTCGAGGACCACCATCTTCGCCGCCCGACGCGTGGCGCCACCGGACTTGATGGTGCCCGCACTGGCGTCCGCACCGCGCATGAACGACACCGGGCCGGAGGCCGTGCCGCCGGAGGACAGCAGTTCCTTGGACGAGCGGATGCGCGAGAGGTTGAGCCCCGCGCCGGAACCGCCCTTGAAGATCAGCCCCTCCTCGCGGTACCAGTTGAGGATCGACTCCATCGTGTCGTCGACGGCGAGGATGAAACAGGCCGATACTTGTTGAGGGCTCAACGTTCCAACGTTGAACCACACGGGCGAGTTGAAGCTGAACACCTGGTGCAGCAGCATCCAGGTGAGCTCCTGGGCGAAGACCTCGGCGTCCTCCTCGGTGGCGAAGTAGCCGTGCTCCAGGCCCGAGCGGTGGTAGACGCCGACGACCCGGTCGATCAGCTGCCGCAGGCTCGACTCGCGCTTGGGCGAGCCCGCAGCGCCACGGAAGTACTTGCTGGTGACGATGTTGGTGGCGTTGACGGACCAGAAGTCGGGGAACTCGACGCCGCGCTGCTCGAAGTTGACCGTGCCGTCACGCCAGTTGGTCATGACGACGTCGCGGCGCTCCCAGCTGACCTCGTCGTAGGGGTGGACACCCGGCGTGGTGTAGATCCGCTCGACGGTGAGGCCCGCCGCCCTGCCCGACTTGCCCTGGGCTTTCTTCCCTCGCCCTGACGCGGTTCCGACGGTCTCGGTCATGCTCTCCCTCTCCTGCGCGCTGCCGATGGCTGGGTGCACCGGCGCGCGTTTGCGAATGCTTCGGCTTGCTGTGCGGTGTGTGCAGGTGTGTTCTCGGTCGGTGCCCGGACGGCGGCGACTCGGATGGAGCGAGGCGCCGGGGTGCGGGACTTCAGTCGGCGGCTTGCCCGCTGCCGGGCGTGCGGAGCTCGGCGATCTCCTTCTCGAAGTCCTCGATGGACGAGAAGGAGCGGTACACGCTCGCGAACCGGAGGTAGGCGACCTCGTCGAGCTCGCGCAGCGGACCGAGGATGGCGAGCCCGACCTCATGGCTCGGGATCTCGGCGGTGCCGCCCGCACGGACGGCCTCCTCGACGCGGTGGGCGAGCTGCTGCAGCGCGTCCTCGTCGACGGGGCGGCCCTGACAGGCTCGGCGGACTCCGTTGACGACCTTCTCGCGGCTGAACGGCTCGGTGACCCCGCTGCGCTTGACGACGGCGAGCACGGCCTCCTCGACCGTGGTGAACCGACGACCGCACGCCGCGCAGGACCTCCTGCGCCGCGTGGCCTGGCCGTCGTCGACCTCACGGGAGTCGATCACACGACAGTCCGAGTACCGGCAGAACGGGCAGCGCATCGGACCGATCCCTTCCCCACAGTTCTCCCGGCGTGACCGCCGTGAGACCCACCCCCGTGAACGAACAACACGAGTGTAACCACAACATGTAGGGGTGGGGGAAGCCGGAGGCCCCATACGTGCCGCCATCTGTCCTCCTAACGAGGACGAGCAGTACTCGGCCCGGCGCGGCGGACGCCGAGGGTCAACCCTGTGGCACGCGCAGTACCTGGCCGGGGTGCAGCTGCACCGAAGTGAGGGAGTTGGTGGTGACGATGCGCTCCGTGAGCGCCGCCAGCTGGGGCTCCGACGCCGTGGGCGCCACGCCCCGAGCCACCTCCCAGACGGTGGCCTCGGGCCCCACCGTGACCGTGGAGGCGACCGCAACGGCCGGGCCACCACCCACATCGGCCCGGGACTGGGCCACGACACCGCCGAGCTGTCCGAGGCCGACCACGACCGCCGCGGCGACCACGGTGAGACCCGCGGCGGCCAGCGCGCGGCGAACCCTGATCCGGAGCGGCAGCCCAGCACCACTACCCCGGACCCGCCGCGCCAGGATCCGCTGCCCCGACGAGAGCAACCGCACCGCAGGCCACGCGGGATGCGGCAGCGCGGCCGGGCGCACGACGACCGGAACCGCCACCGGGCGCACGGGGCGCGGGCCACGCGACCCCCGCCGCCGCCCGTGCAATCCGGATCCGCCGACCCTCCCCCGATCGCCGGCACGAAACCGCCGCCCGGCCCATGCAGCGGCGGCATCACCCGGGCCGCCCGACACGTCTTCCGGCGCGACGACGCGGGAGCGCGACCACTGCACCCCCGGCGGCGTCAACGTCGCCACCCGCCCGTGACCCGACGTCTGAAGGCGTCCCCCACCGGAACGAATCTCGGCCGGCCGCCCGATCTCGTCGTGCTCGTTCATCGCCGCCTCGCCTCTCAACGTTGTGCCAATCAACGCCGTGCTCACCGAGCAGCCCCACCGCCGCCCGCGCGACTCAAACAACCGTTCGAACGAACGTCTGTGCGATGTCTACCACCGAGCACCGACAGAATCGAGAAAAGTGGGCGTGTCGTTCGAACATGCGTTTGGCGGAGGACGGGATCGGGGCTACCGTCGTGCCGACCACAACGGACACCGCGTCGCACCACGCCAGCGCGAGAAGGCCGCCGGCAGCGACCACGGAGGAGGCACGACGAATGGCACGGGACGAGCCCGGCACCGGGGCCGGTAGCGAGGCCGGCCCGGACACACCCGGCGGCGTCAACGCGACGCTGAACGGCAGGTCGGCACAGGTCAGCGCGTTCCCCGACCCCCCGACCAACCCGGCAGGGCTCACCCCCCGCCAGCGCAAGGTGCTCGAGGTGATCCGCGACTGGGTCGAACGGTTCGGCTACCCGCCGAGCGTGCGGGAGATCGGTGACGCCGTGGGCCTCACCTCCACCTCCTCGGTGCACCACCAGCTGCGCACCCTGGAGCGCAAGGGCTACCTGCGCCGGGATCCCAACCGCACGCGCGCGGTCGACGTGCGGGGGCCGGACGACACGCCGGTCAGCGACGACGTCGTCACGGCGGGCACGGTCACCACCGACAGCACCACCTCCGACGAGCTCCGCCCGGCACCCGCCTTCGTGCCGCTCCTGGGCAACATCGCGGCCGGTGGGCCGATCCTCGCCGAGCAGGCCGTCGAGAGCGTGTTCCCGCTCCCCCGCGAGATCGTCGGCGAGGGCACCCTCTTCCTGCTGAACGTCCGTGGCGACTCGATGATCGAGGCCGCGATCACCGATGGCGACTGGGTGGTCGTCCGGCAGCAGCCCGTGGCCGAGAACGGCGAGATCGTCGCCGCGATGATCGACGGCGAAGCCACGGTCAAGACGTTCAAGCGGCGCGACGGGCACGTGTGGCTGATGCCGGCCAACCCGGCGTACGACCCG
This sequence comes from Pseudonocardia yunnanensis, assembly GCF_039534065.1. Taxonomy (NCBI): domain Bacteria; kingdom Bacillati; phylum Actinomycetota; class Actinomycetes; order Pseudonocardiales; family Pseudonocardiaceae; genus Pseudonocardia; species Pseudonocardia yunnanensis. The sequence goes on from NZ_BAAAUS010000030.1 coordinate 67,207, forward strand.
ATCGCAGGCGATGACGCCACCGTGCTCGGCCGTGTGGTGGCGGTGCTGCGTAGGCTCTGACAGCAGCCCGGACGGCTGCAGGCGCTACCGCTCCAGGGTCAACGACGGCGCAGGGCGATCGCCCCCGCCAGCATCAGCAGGACCCCTGCCACGGCGCCTCCGCCGAGGGCGGCAGGCAGCCACGGGGGGGTGGGTTCGGCCGCCTCCGGCGCCCGTACGGGCGCCGAGGCACCGTCGGTCCCAGGGCGCGCGGCGGCGAGAGCCACCGCTCCCGCCACGGCGCGGAGCTCGCCGGTGGCCCCGCGGCTCTCCGACCCGGACAGCAGCGTGCCGTCGCGGTCGAACGCCAGCGCCTCACCTTGCGGTTCGTCAGGCAGCGGCACGCGCACGGGCGTGCCGCTGAGCGCGCCGACGAAGTCGCCCCGGGACACGGGGTACAGCCAGGCGTCGGTGTAGGTGCGCAGGGCCACCACCGAGCCGTCCACGCTCACCGCGGCCCCGGTCACCACGCGCGATCCGATCTCTCCGATCGGTCCGCCCGGCGTGTCCGACGACGGCAGCGTCACCTCGCCGACCCGTACCAGCGGGGTGGGGCCGACTCCCTCGGGCACCTGGGCAGTGCGGTACACACCGGCCGGGCGCCCCACCTCCTTGGTGATCACGACCGGGCGGCCACGCGCGTCGATCAGCAGGGCCTCCGCATCGTGCGGACCGTCGGGGTAGGTGAGCCGGTGCAGCCGGCTCTCCCCTTGCGGCGGCAGCACCACCACGGCGACGGTGTCGCGGCGCAGCTCGTTGTCGCCGATGTCGGCCACCCAGAGGGACTCGTCCGGGCCGACGGCGAGATCCTCGGGGTCGAAAGGGTTCACCCCCGCGCTCTGCGAGTCGACCACGGCGCACGTGTCGGGGTCGATCTGGTGCAGCTCGACGCGGCTGCCCCCGTCGCTCATCGCCCACAGCGCATTGCCGGCGACCGCCAACCCCGAGAGCTCGGCGAGCCGCGGATCCTCCACGGCACACTTCACCTGCGGAGCGGCTGGTGGACCGGCCAGGGCCATCGTCAGGACCCCGGCCATGAGCAGTCGGATCAGTGTGCGGCGCCGTCCTCGAGGGGGACCCCCGCGAGCGCGAAGGGCAGCACGGCCGTGGCCAGGTCGGCACCGACCCTGGCGCGCAGCCGGGTGCCGTGCGGGGTGTGCTCCTCGGCCAGCACCTCGCCCTCCGAGTGCACCCGGGCCACCAGCGAGCCCTGCACGTAGGGCACCAGCAGCTCCACGTCGACCTCGGGTCGCGGCAGCAGCTCGGCGAGGCGCTCGCGGAGCTTGTTCACTCCGTCGCCACGACGAGCCGAGACGAACACGGCGTCCGGGAGCAGGTGGCGCAGCCGCGCGAGCTGCAGGTCGCCTGCTGCGTCCGTCTTGTTGACGACGAGCAGCTCCTTGGGCATCGTGCCCGCGTGCTCCTCGCCGATCTCGACGAGCACCTGGCGGACCGCCTTGATCTGGTCCTCCGGGAGCGGGTCGGACGCGTCGACCACGTGCACGAGCAGGTCGGCGTCGGCCGTCTCCTCCAGCGTGGATCGGAACGCCTCGACGAGCTGGTGCGGCAGGTGCCGCACGAACCCGACGGTGTCGGTCAGCGTGTAGGTGCGTCCGTCGGCGGTGGAGGTGCGGCGCGTGGTGGGGTCGAGGGTGGCGAACAGCGCGTCCTCGACGAGCACACCGGCGCCCGTGAGCGCGTTGAGCAGGCTCGACTTGCCGGCGTTGGTGTAGCCGACGATCGCCACCGACGGGATCTCGTTGCGGTTTCGGGAGCCGCGCTGGGTGGCCCGCACCTGCCGCATCCCGGCGATCTCGCGCCGGAGCTTCGTCATGCGGTGGCGGATGCGGCGACGGTCGAGCTCGATCTTGGTCTCACCGGGGCCACGGCCACCGATGCCGACGCCGCCTGCGGCCCGGCCACCGACCTGGCGCGACAGCGACCCACCCCAACCACGCAGGCGCGGGAGCAGGTAGGACAGCTGCGCGAGCTCCACCTGCGCCTTGCCGTCCTTGGAACGGGCGTGCTGGGCGAAGATGTCGAGGATGAGGCCGGTGCGATCGATCACCTTGACCTTGAGCTTCTCCTCCAGCTGACGCAGCTGGCCTGGCGAGAGCTCGCCGTCGCAGATCACGGTGTCGGCGCCCGCGGAGAGCACGGAGTCGCGTAGCTCGTCGACCTTCCCGGTGCCGATGAAGGTGGCCGGATCGGGCTTGGAGCGGCGCTGGATCAGGCCGTCGAGCACCTGCGAACCGGCGGTCTCGGCCAGGCGCGCCAACTCGGTGAGCGAGGCCTGGGCCTGCTCGGCGCTGCCTTCGGTCCAGACCCCGACGAGCACGACGCGCTCGAGGCGCAGCTGCCGGTACTCGACCTCGGTGATGTCGGTGAGCTCGGTGGACAGTCCCGCCACGCGGCGGAGGGACGTGCGCTCCTCGAGATCGAGGTCGCCTCGCGTGGCGTCGGCGGAACGCGCATCGGCGCCGTAACGGCGCGGCTCACCAGTGGTGGCGGACAGGACGGGTTTAGTCATCGTGGGATTCATGCTCCCATGCCAACGCCCCGCCTGTCTGGTTTGTTTCTACGCGGAACATCGCGTGTCGGATGCGGTCAGCTGCTCATCCGAGCGGGTTCGCGACCGGCGGCCTCCCACCAGGACCTGGTCAGCTCGCCGTGGGCCACGAGAACAGCGGGTCCGTGCAGCACGGTGGTGGCTGCCTCGACGGTGACCCTGAGGCGGCCGCCGAGGGTGTGCACTGCCACCGTGCCGGTGTGGCGGCCGGTGTCGCGCAGCGCGGCCACGACCGCGGCGACCGTGCCGGTGCCGCAGGAGCGCGTCTCCCCCACACCCCGCTCGTGGACGCGCATCGTCACCTCTCCGTCAGGACCTGCGCCGGTCGCGACGAGCGGGGAGACGAATTCGACGTTCACCCCGTGCGGGAACAGTGCCCGGTCGTGGCCGGGGGCGACGGTGAGATCGAGCGCTGCGATGTCGTGGCCGGTGACGCACGCCAGGTGGGGGTTGCCGACGTCCACGGCCACGCCGGGGAAGAACGCACCGTCGACGCTCGCGGTGCTGGGCTCCCCGACGATCGCGGGCCCCATGTCCACCGAGATCTCACCGTCGGGGCTGGTGGGATCCATCCGGACGACGCGCACGCCGCTGCGGGTGCCCACCGGCGTCTCGCTGCCGGTGAGCCAGCCGGCGCGGGCGAGGTAGCGGGCGAAGACGCGTACGCCGTTGCCGCACATCTCGACGACCGTGCCGTCGGCGTTGCGGTAGTCCATGAACCACTCGACGCCCGGCACCGGCGCGGGTGCGTCCGTCAGCGCCGCCCAGCGCACCACGCGCAGCACGCCGTCGGCACCGAGCCCGCGGCGGCGATCGCAGAGCGCGGCGACCCTGGTGGGGGTGAGGTCCAGGGTGGCGTCGGGGTCGGGCAGCACGATGAAGTCGTTCTCGGTGCCGTGGCCCTTGCTGAACTGCACGTCATGAGCCTACTTGGGCTGCCAGCGCGGCCATGGCGCGGTCGAGGAGGCCGGGGGCGGCGGCGTCGAGCCAGTGGATGCGGGAATCGCGACGGAACCAGGAGCGCTGGCGGCGAACGAAGCGTCGGGTGGCGCGAACCGTCTCCGCCGCGGCGCAGGAGTGGTCCCCCGCGCCGTCGAGAGCGGCGATGACCTGCTGGTAGCCCAGCGCACGTGACGCGGTGAGCCCGTCACGCAGCCCGTGGTCGAGCAGCCCGCGGGTCTCGTCGACCAGCCCGGCGGCGAACATCCGCGCCACCCTGCGGGCGACGCGTGCGTCGAGGTCCGCGGTGTCGCGTTCCACTCCGAGCAGCACCGCGCCGTAGCGGGGCGCGCCGCCGGCGGGCAGCCGCGCCGGGAACGGGCGGCCGGTCAGGGCGATCACCTCGAGGGCCCGGACGATCCGCCTGCCGTTCGTGGGCAGCACGACCGCGGCCGCCTCCGGGTCGACCTCGGCGAGCCGGGCGTGCATCGCCTCGGGCCCGCGCTCGTCCAGCTCGGCCTGCAGCGCGGCGCGCAGATCCGGATCGGTGCCGGGGAACTCCAGCTCGTCGACGACGGCCTGCACGTACAGACCGGAGCCGCCGACGAGCACTGCGGTGCGACCGGCTGCGCGAAGCCGCTCCACCACCTCCCGCGCCGCGCGCTGATAGGCCGCGACGGACGCGACCTGCGTGACGTCGAGGACGTCGATCAGGTGGTGCGGGATGCCGGCGCGTTCGGCGGGCGAGAGCTTCGCGGTGCCGATGTCGAGGCCGCGGTAGAGCTGCATGGCGTCGGCGTTGACGACCTCGCCGCCCAGCTCCGCGGCCAGCGCGAGGCCAAGGTCGGACTTGCCCGTCGCCGTCGGCCCGACGACGGCGACCAGTGGTGGCGCGTTCACCGCAACGGCGCCCAGACCGCCACGTGGTAGGCCACGCCGTACGGGATCGACGAGTGCAGCAGCTCCCCGCGCCACCGGCCTCCGGCGGCCGCCGCGGCGAGCACCTGCCACGGTGCGCGGCCCGCTGCGAGCAGCGCGGTGGCGAGCCCGGCGTCGAGGTGCGCCAGCACGTCGGTGTCGGCGTCCCGCAGCGCCGTCGCGACGGCCGTGTCGAACGGACCGGCGCGCTCGTCGAGCAGGCCGGGAAGCGTCTCGCTGTGGGTCGCGGCGCCGTCCCCGACGACGAGCAGGCCGATCGGCTCCGGGTCGGCCGCGGCCTCGGCGGCGAGCGCAGTACCGAGATCCGCACACGAGGCCGGGGTTTCGTCGGGGGCGACGAGCTCACCCCGGATGCTGGCCGGGACACCCGCGGCCGCCGCCATCCATCCGGCGATCAGCAGCGGCAGCGGGAGCTCCCGGTCGATCGGCGCAGCGGCGGAGGCGGGATCGAGCTGCACCGTCACGTCGACTCCGAAGCCGGCGAAGGTGCCGCGGGCGGGCGCCCGGACGGTGCGCCTGCCACGCCCATCGGCGCCCACCACGATCCACCGCGGCGAGGCCGCCCCCAGACACACTGCCGCGCCGACGCACGCCGCCCGTAGCTCGGCGGTCTCGGCCGCCGCGCCCGTCGCCAGCTCGGGAACGAGCAGGGGCGGTTCGGGCACCACGGCGACCAACGACAGCACGATCGAAGCCTAGGCTGCAGTTCTCGACCAGCGCGTTCGGGCGCGACTCGCCGATCGGTACAGGCCGCTGGCTGCGCAGCGCCCGCGCGGGTTGTTCCGGTCGGCCCGCCGAACTGTTTCAATCGCGGGACGACCAGCGGTCACGAGGACCGGGAACGGTCGCTGTGCACGGCTCCGCCCACGGGCGGGGCGCCCGCCGTCCGCGGCGGGCCGGAGCAAGGAGGACGACGGTGTCGGAGCAGCAGGGGACGGAAACGCCACACACGGCCACAGAGGGCGAGGCCACCGGGCCCGCAGCCGAGGTCGAGCAGGCGGCAGCGGCGCAGCCGACGGCCCAGGAGCAGTCGGTTCCGGCAGGTGATGCGGACGCTGATCCAACCGGCGCTGACGCCGTCGAGACCCCGGCCGCACAATCCCCGGCCACCCAGACCTCAGCCGCCGAATCGTCGCCGGCCCAACCTCCGGCCGCACAACCTCCGGCAGCCCAACCTTCGGCAGCCCAACCTCCGGCAGCACGGCCATCGCCGCTGGAGTTCGGGCACGGTCGCGGCTCAGGCGCCGGGGCCGAACCCGGAGCCGGCGCCGAGGCAGCGGCCACGCCACCGGCCGAGCCGACTCCTGCGCCGACGCCCGCACCGACCGCAACGCCTGTGCCCGCGCCGCCGGCCACCCCAGCAGCCGAGGCAACTCCCGCCTCGGCAGAAGCCGGCGCCGAGGCCGCGGCTGCGGCCGTGCCGGCAGCCGAGCAGACGGACACGGCAGCCACGCAGGACGCCACGCCTGCGTCCGAGCCGACGGCAAGTCCGGTGGCCGCCGCCCCGGCGGCTCCCGAGCCGCCCCGGCCCGCGCCACCGCGCCCGGGCCCTGCCGCGACGCCCGCGCCGCCGCGGCCCAGCCCGGCCACGGTCGCCGACGCGGCGCACCCGAGCCCGGCCACGGTCGCGAACGCGCCGCACCCGAGCCCGGCCGATGTCGCCCACGCGCCGCACCCGAGCCCCACCGACGTCGCCAACGCGCCGCACCCGCCACCGGTCGTCTCACCGGCGGCCGCGGGTGGCACGGCCACGGACGCGCCGGTGCCGGTCGCCCAGCCCTCCCCCGTCGCCAGTGCGAGCGTCGACCCGGGCCGCTGGGGCCGAGTGGACGCGGAGGGCACCATCTACGTCCGCACGCCCGACGGGGAACGGGTCGTCGGGTCCTGGCAGGCCGGGGCGCCCGAGGAGGGGCTCGCCCACTTCGCCCGCCGGTTCGACGACCTACTTACCGAGACGGAGCTGCTCGCGGCGCGCCTCGCCGCCGGAGGTGGCGACCCGAAGCACGCGCTGAGCAGCGCCAAGACGCTGCGCGACGGACTGGACGAGGCCACCGTGGTCGGCGACCTGGTGGGGCTGCGCGACCGGCTCGACGAGCTGATGGCGCAGGCCGAGGAGGCCGTGAACGCGGCCAGGTCGGCCCGCGACGCCCAGCGTGCCGCCTCCGTGGCCCGCAAGGAGGAGCTCGCCGCGGAGGCCGAGACGCTCGCCACCGAGGCCACGCAATGGAAGCAGGCCGGCGACCGCTTCAAGGCGATCCTCGACGAGTGGCGCTCGATCCGCGGCATCGACCGCAAGACCGACGAGCAGCTGTGGAAGCGGTTCTCGAAGGCCCGTGAGTCGTTCAACCGTCGCCGCGGCTCGCACTTCGCCGACCTCGACCGCCAGCGCGCCACGGCGAAGGCCCGCAAGGAGGAGCTGGTCGTCGAGGCGGAGAAGCTCACCGACTCCGACGACTGGGGGCCCACCGCGGCCCGCTACCGCGACCTCATGGCCGAGTGGAAGGCCGCAGGTCGCGCGCAGAAGGACGCCGACGACGCGCTGTGGCAGCGGTTCCGCACCGCACAGGACGCGTTCTTCGCGCGCCGGTCCGGCACCTTCGCCGAGCGGGACGCCGAGTTCTCCGCCAACGCGGAGGCGAAGCGGGCCCTGCTCGCTGAGGCCGAGAAGATCGACGTGTCGGATCCGGGCGGAGCCCGCGCCGCCCTGCGCCGTATCCAGGAGCGCTGGGAGGAGATCGGCAAGGTCCCGCGCGACGACATCCGGCCGCTCGAGGCCGGCTTGCGGGCCGTCGAGGAGAGGGTGCGCGATGCCGCCGAGCGGCAGTGGCGACGCACCGACCCCGAGGCCGAGGCACGGGTGGCGCAGTTCCGTGAGCGGGTGGCTCAGTTCGAGGCGCAGGCGGAGAAGGCCCAGGCGGCCGGCGACGCCCGGCGCGCCGAGCAGGCGCGGAGTCAGGCCGAGCAGTGGCGCGAGTGGCTCACCACCGCGGAGCAGGCGGTGCGGCAGCGCTGACGGGTACCCGGGGGGCCGTGCGCTCCCCGGGCCGCCGGGCCGGCCGGTGGGTCAGCGACGTCCGGCGATCCGCACCCAGCACACGGTGAGCGTCACCACGGCGAGCACCGCCAGCACGAGCCCCACGCCGGGCCCGGTGGCGCCCACCGGAGCCCCGACCTGCCGGGACCAGATCGCCCACACCCCGGTGACCACGGAGATCCCGCAGCCCACCGCGGCCAGCCAGGCCAGTGCCCACCACCGGGTGGCGAGCGCCAGTGCCGAGACGACCAGGCCGAAGCCGAGCGAGGTGTAGGTGAACAGGCGCGGCAGCACCCCGAGCCGAGGCTCGAGGCCGGCGAACACCTCCCAGCCACGGATCGACCCGGTCCACGGCAGCATCAGCGCCCCGATCAGCACGAGTATCGCGATCGACACGGCCAGTGCGGTGGGGCCGGGGTCGATCTGACGCTCGATGCGCCTGCCCGCCCGGTCCAGCTCCTGGTCGAGGGCCGCCAGCTCTTCGGGGACCTTCCGCTCGTTCATCGCTCTTCCTCCCTCGCCGCTCGATGGCCGCGCCCGATCAGCTCGTGCGTCGCTCACGTGCGGGTACCGCATCCGGGTGCGGCCGCCACCGGTTCCGGGGCGCCGAAGACCGGCAGGCCGAGCGTCGTGGGGGCGCCGCCCGGACGGGTGCCCGCCTCGTGCGCGTCGCCGGCACGGGTGCGGCGGTGGGACAGCACAGGACCGTCCGCCACCAGGTGGTGCGGTGCTCCGTACCCGATGGCGACCTCGACGACGTCGCCGGGCCGGATCGCGGCGGAACCCGCCTCGCCGGGGGCGAAGTGCACCAGCCGTCCGTCACGGGCGCGGCCGCTCATCCGGCGGGTCGCGCCGTCCTTGCGTCCCTCACCCTTGGACACCAGAACCTCGACGATCTGACCCTCGAACGCCCGGTTGGCCGCCCAGGAGATCTCCTCCTGCACGGCGACGAGCCGCTCGTACCGCTCCTGCACGACGGCCTTGGGCAGCTGGTCGGGCAGCGTGGCGGCCGGTGTGCCGGGCCGGGGCGAGTACTGGAAGGTGAAGGCGTTGGCGAACCGGGCATCGCGAACGACGTCGAGGGTGGCCTCGAAGTCGGCATCGGTCTCACCGGGGAACCCGACGATGATGTCGGTGCTGATCGCCGCGTGCGGGATGGCGGCCCGCACCTCGTCGAGGATCGAGAGGTAGCGCGCCGACCGGTACGAGCGGCGCATCCGTCGCAGCACGTCGTCCGAGCCGGACTGCAGGGGCATGTGCAGCTGTGGGCACACGTTGGGCGTCTCGGCCATCGCGGCGATCACGTCGGAGGTGAAGTCGCGGGGGTGCGGGGAGGTGAACCGCACCCGCTCGAGGCCGTCCACCTCGCCGCAGGCCCGCAACAGCTTCGCGAAGGCGCCCCGGTCGCCGAACTCGGCTCCGTAGGAGTTGACGTTCTGTCCGAGCAGGGTCACCTCGAGCACGCCGTCGGCCGCGAGCGCCGAGACCTCGGCCAGCACGTCGCCCGGCCTGCGGTCCTTCTCCTTGCCCCGCAGCGACGGGACGATGCAGAACGTGCACGTGTTGTTGCAGCCGACCGAGATCGACACCCATCCGGCATAGGCGGACTCCCGCCGGCTCGGCAACGTGGACGGGAAGACCTCGAGCGACTCGGCGATCTCGACCTGTGCGATGGCGTTGTGCCGCGCCCGCTCCAGGAGGACGGGCAGGGCGTGCACGTTGTGCGTACCGAACACGACGTCGACCCAGGGAGCGCGCCGGACGATCTCGGAGCGGTCCTTCTGCGCGAGGCAGCCCCCGACCGCGATCTGCATTCCGGGCCGGGCGTCCTTCACCGGGCGGAGGTGGCCGAGGTTGCCGTAGAGCCGGTTGTCGGCGTTCTCGCGGACGGCGCAGGTGTTGAACACGACGACGTCGGCCTCGTCCGAGTCGGACTTCGTGTACCCCGCCGCCTCGAGCAGCCCGGCCATCCGCTCGGAGTCGTGCACGTTCATCTGGCACCCGTACGTGCGGATGGCGTAGCTACGGCTCACAGATTGAGGGTAGGCCGCCGCCGGGCGGTCGACCGCATCGGCCGGGCACGGCAGGATGCCCCCGTGGCGGGGGGGCGTGCGGTGGACCGGCGTTCCGTGCTGCGCTGGCTCGGCGCTCTCGGCCTGCTGAGCACATTTCCCGCCTGCTCGTCGCCCTACGCCGGTGCGCGGCTGACCCTCGCCACGGGCGGCACCCAGGGCGTCTATTTCGCGCTCGGCACTGCACTCGCAGACGCGTGGCAGCAGAAGCTGGGGCTCGCGGTCCGGCCCGCTGTGCTCTCGACGGCCGGTTCGGTGGACAACCTGCGGCTCCTCGCCGCGGGGGCGGCCGACGTGGTGTTCAGCCAGGTGGACACGGCCGCCGACCAGCTGGAACGCTCCGCACCGGATGATCCGCGTGCCCCACGCGCGCTCGCCCGGATCTACGACGACGTCGTGCACGTCGTGGTCAGGGCCGATTCGCCTGCCACCACGCTCGCCGGCCTGCGGGGAGCCAGGGTCTCGCTCGGCGCCCGTGACTCGGGCGTGTACGTGATCGCCACGCGGCTGCTGGGCGTGGCCGGGCTGAACCCCGACACGGACCTGCAGGCCGAGCAGCTCGGGATCAACGAGTCGGTGGCCGCGCTGGAGAGCGGTGCGATCGACGCGTTCTTCTGGTCGGGTGGGGTGCCCACCGACGGGATCAGCCGGCTCTCGCAGGCGCTGCCGATCCGGCTGCTCGACCTCGAGGACGTGGTCACGCCGGTGCGCGAGGCCTTCCCCGCGTACGCGCCCGGCACCGTCCCGGCCGCGACCTACGGCATTCCTGCGCCCGTCACCACGCTGCTCGTGCGCAACTTCCTGCTGGTGGCTGCCGCGATGCCGGACGACCTGGCGAACGCGCTGGTGAGAGGGCTGTTCGAGGCACAGCCGGACCTCGCTGTGGCGAGCCCGGCCGCTCTCACCATCGATCCCCGCGCCGCCATCGGCACCCAGCCGGTGCCGTTGCACCCTGGCGCGGAGCGGTTCTTCCGCATGACGAAGACCATCTGACGTAGTCCACGGGGTCCCCGGGCTCCTCAGGGAGCACCCGGCGCAACCGTGCGATCACCTGCAGGCCACCGCCCGCGGGGAGCTCCAATTCCAGCCCACCCCCGGCCAGCTCGACGGTGCGGGCGGCGATCGCCAGCCCCAGCCCGGAGCCCTCGACGTTGCTCTGGCCCGGGCTGCGCCAGAACCGGTCGGTCGCCCGTTCCAGCTCGTCCGGTTCGAGGCCGGGGCCGGTGTCCCGCACCGCGATCTCGACGTGGGAGGAGGTCACCCCGGTGCGCACGGTGATCGCGCCACCCGGCGGCGAGAACTTCACCGCGTTGTCCAGCACGGCATCGAGCACCGTCTCGATCGCCCCGACCGGCGCGGCCGCGCTCAGGCCGTGCTCTCCGCAGCGGAGGAGCCGCAGGCCGGTGTGCTCCGCCAGCGGACGCCAGGCCTCGATCCGGTCCGCCACGGCAGGGTCGACCTCGACGACCACCACGGGCGCTGTGCGTTCGGCCCGGGCCAGCGCGAGCAACCCGTCGAGCAGTGTCGAGAGCCGCTCGGCCTCCTCCAACGCAGCGATGTGGTCCTCCACGGCGGCCGCGTCGACCCGCCCCTCCAGGTTGGACAGCCGCAGGCGCAGAGCCGTGAGGGGGTTGCGCAACTGGTGGCTCGCGTCGGCGACGAAGGCCCGCTGCGCCGAGTACGCCTGGGTCACCGTCTCGGCCATGCGGTCGAAGGAGACCGACAGCCTGCGCAGCTCCGGAGGCCCCGACCCGTCGGCCACCGGCTCGGCGTCCGCCCCGGCGAGCACCGCGGCTGCGACCCGTCCGGTGCCCTCGTCGAGCCTGCGGACCGGACGCAGGATCCACCTGACGATCGGCAGCGCGACCAGCACGGCCAGCACGAGCGCGAGCAGCCCGGCTGCCGCCACCACCGACCACACCCGCACCTCCTCGGCGCGTAGGGCGTCGGTCGGCGAGACCGTGACAGCGGCCCCGCGGACCTCGGCATCGACCAGCACCGGCTCGGCGAGCACCAGCGGCCGGTCGTCCCAGGGCAGCAGCGGCGGGTACGACTCCGAGCGCCGGTTCGCCAGCGCGAGCTCGACACGCCTGCGGCCGGCGTCGTCGAGCACGGGCGGCGGCTGCCGTGACGTGGCGACCACCCGGCCGTTCCGATCCACCACCATCACCGCGACGCCGTAGACGGAGTCGTAGCGGCGTAGGTCGGCCTCCAGCCCCGACGTGTCCGCCTCGGTGATCGGGCGCTCCGCGAGCGAGGCGTAGAAGATCGTGTCGGTCAGCCGGTCGGTGAAGAGCTCGAGCTGGTTCGCCTGGGCGTTCGTCAGGGCCAGCGGGACGCCCAGCCCCACGGCCAGCAGGCCGACCAGGAACAGCACGATCACCAGGAGCCGGGCGCGCACCCCTACTCCGTGCCGGTGAAGGAGGGGCCGTTGTCGGGCACTCCCAGCCGGTAGCCCACGCCCCGCACGGTCTGCACGAGGTCGGCACGGCCGAGCTTGGTGCGCAGCGTTGCCACGTGGACGTCGAGGGTGCGGTTGGCACCGGCCCAGGAGCGGCCCCACACCTCGGCCACGATCCTGCTGCGCGGGCACACGGCGCCGCCCGAGCTCGCGAGCAGCGCGAGTACCTGGAACTCCTTGCGCGTGAGGTTGACCGGCCTGCCTGCGACCGTGACCGAGTGGCGGTGCAGGTCGACGCTGACGTCGTCGATCACCACCACGTCGTCCGGGCCCGCGGATCCCGCGGCCGGGACGACCCGGCGCCGACGGTAGACAGCATGCACCCGTGCCAGGAGCTCGCCGATGTCGTAGGGCTTGACGAGGTAGTCGTCCGCGCCGGAGTGCAGGCCGAGGATGCGGTCGTCGACCTCGCCGCGGGCGGACACCACGATCACCGGCACCTCGCTGACCGCCCGGATCTCCCTGCAGACATCCACGCCGTCGATGTCGGGCAGACCGAGGTCGAGCAGCACCACGTCGACCCCGGCCAGATGGTCGACCACCCCGCGGCCGTGCGCCAGCCGCGTGGTCGTCATCCCGTTACGGTGTAATGCGGGCCGCAGTGCGGCCGCCACCCGGTCGTCGTCCTCCACCAGCAGGATGTGCAAATCCCCCACACCTTCTCGCCGAGCGTTATCGGAGCGAAACCCTATGGGTTGCTCAAGGTGCTGGACTGAGTCGACCGCATCGTCCTAGCGTCCCGCCATGCCCGGAGGCCCACAGTGACCAACACCGCCATGATCCGCATGGCGTCCGTCGACAAGCACTTCGGCGAGCTCCACGTCCTGCGCGACATCAACCTCGAGGTCGACAGCGGCCAGGTCGTGGTGGTGCTGGGCCCGTCTGGATCCGGCAAGTCCACGCTCTGCCGGACGATCAACCGGCTCGAACCGATCGACAGCGGCATCATCGAGGTCGATGGTAAGCGCTTGCCTGAAGAGGGCAAGGCCCTCGCGGCGTTGCGCGCCGACGTCGGCATGGTCTTCCAGAGCTTCAACCTGTTCGCCCACAAGACGATCCTCGAGAACGTCACCCTCGGGCCGACCAAGGTCCGGAGGGTGTCGAAGGCCGCCGCCGAGAAGGACGGCCTCGCGCTGCTCGAACGCGTGGGCATCGCCAACCAGCGGGACAAGTACCCCGCCCAGCTCTCCGGCGGCCAGCAGCAGCGCGCGGCCATCGCCCGCGCGCTCGCCATGAAGCCCAAGGTGATGCTCTTCGACGAGCCGACATCCGCCCTGGACCCGGAGATGGTCCAGGAGGTACTCGACGTGATGACCACGCTCGCAGCAGACGGCATGACGATGCTGGTCGTCACCCACGAGATGGGCTTCGCCCGCCGGGCCGCCCATCGGGTCGTGTTCATGTCCGACGGCGAGATCGTCGAGGACGCGGCGCCCGATTCCTTCTTCTCCAACCCCTCCTCCGACCGCGCCAAGGACTTCCTCGGCAAGATCCTCACGCACTGACAGGCCGCTCGCCCGGCCCGCACGGCCTCGTTTCTCGCACCGACGGAAGGACCTGCACCACCATGCGTCTCGCTCATCTCACCCGGATCGCCGCCGTTGCGGCGGCCCTGGTGGTCGCCGCCACCGCCTGCGGTGACCAGTCGTCATCACTCGGCGGTTCCTCCGGTGCCGCGCCGTCGGTCGCCCAGGGCGTCTCCTTCCCGGCCGGCTCCACCATGGAAGCCCTCAACAAGGCCCAGACCCTCCGTGTCGGCACCAAGTACGACCAGCCGCTGTTCGGCCTGAAGGGGCTCGACGGCAACCCCGCGGGCTTCGACGTCGAGATCGCCAAGATCATCGCCGGGAAGCTGGGCATCCCCGCCGACAAGATCGCCTACACCGAGGCGCCGTCCGCCGTGCGTGAGGAGGTGATCGAGCAGAACCGCGTCGACGTCGTCGTCGCCACCTACACGATCAACGACAAGCGCAAGGAGCGGATCAGCTTCGCTGGTCCGTACTACGTCGCGGGCCAGGACCTGATGGTCAAGAGCGACAACACCACCATCACCGGTCCCGACTCGCTACGTGCTGCGAACGCCAAGGTCTGCTCGGTGTCGGGCTCGACCCCGTCGGAGAACATCAAGAAGTACATCGACCCGGCGAACCTCACGCTGTTCGACGTGTACTCGAAGTGCGCCGACGCGCTGCGCACCGGCCAGGTCGACGTCGTGACCACCGACAACGTCATCCTCAGCGGCCTCATCGAGCAGTCGAACGGGGCGTTCAAGCTCGTGAACAACAAGTTCACCGAGGAGCCCTACGGCATCGGCATCAAGAAGGGCGACGTCGCCTTCTGCCAGTTCATCGACCAGACGCTCAAGGAGGCGGAGGCCGACGGCAGCTACAAGGCCGCTTGGGACTCGACCGTCGGGAAGGTCACCCCGGAGGTCCCGCCGCTGCCTGCGGCCGACGCCTGCAGCTGATCTCTCCGGAACCGGGGTGCCGACCAGGCCGGTCGGCACCCCGGTGCCGTTCCTCGGTGCGAAAGGGGTGTTGTGGGCGTCATCGTCGAGCAGTTCCCGCTCTACGTGCAGGGTTTCCTCCAGACGCTGCTCATCTGCCTGATCTCCGCGATCGGTGCGCTCGTCGTGGGCACGGTCCTGGCCGGCTTCCGGGTCTCGCCGGTCCCACCACTGCGCATGGTCGGCGCGGCCTGGGTCACGGTCTTCCGTAACACCCCGCTCGCCGTGGTCCTGTTCGCCGTGGCGTTCGGACTGCCCGAGCTGGGCATCAACGGGTCCTACTTCTACTTCGGCGTCATCGGGCTGACCTGCTACACGGCCGCCTTCGTCTGCGAGGCCGTCCGCAGTGGCATCAACTCGGTGTCGGCCGGTCAGGCCGAGGCCGCCCGTGCGATCGGCCTGACGTTCAGCCAGTCGCTCTCACTGATCGTGCTTCCCCAGGCGCTGCGCACCGTCGTGCCCCCGCTCGGCAGCGTGATCATCGCAATGATCAAGAACTCGGCCATCGTCGGCGCGTTCGGCGTCGGCGGCGACCTGTTCGCCAACGGCGTCCAGCTCACCTCGGCCCAGGGCTACGCCGCTGCGGGCGTCCTGGCCGGTGTGCTCCTGGGCTACCTGCTCCTGACCATCCCCGGCGGCATCCTGCTGGGCGTACTCGAGCGGAAGGTTGCGGTGGCCCGATGACCACCTCCGTCCTCTACGACGCACCGGGACCCGTCGCCCGGCGCCGCACCCTGATCTCCAGCAGCGTCGCCGGCGTCATCGTGCTGGTCGTGATCGCTCTCGTGATCATCCGGCTGGCGGGCCAGGGCCAGTTCTCCGGTGAGCTGTGGGGTCCGCTGATCAACCCGTTCAACTCCGACTTCGCGGCGGTCTGGCGGCTGCTCGGCCAGGCGCTGGTCGCCACGCTCGTGGCTGCGGCGCTCACGCTGGTGTTCTCGCTGGTCATCGGCACGCTGTTCGCGGTCAGCCGCATCACGGCGAACCGGTACTACCGCTGGCTCGTCGTCGGGGTGATCGAGTTCCTGCGGGGCGTGCCCGTGGTGATCGCGATCTTCTTCGCGGCCAGGGTGCTGCCCGAGGTGGGGCTCGACCTGCCGGTCCTGTGGTATCTGGTCATCGGGCTGACCGCCTACAACTCGGTGATCATCGCGGAGATCATCCGGGCCGGCGTGGCATCGCTGCCGCGGGGCCAGGCCGAGGCGGGCTACTCCCTCGGGCTGACCAGGGGCCAGGTGCTCTCCTCGATCCTGCTGCCGCAGGCGTTCCGGGTGATGCTCCCTGCGCTGATCAGCCAGCTCGTGGTGATCGTCAAGGACACCTCGCTGGGCTTCATCATCAGCTACGAGGAGTTCGTCCGGACGGCGAACATCATCATCCAGACGCTGCACAACCCCATCCAGATCTACACGATCGTCGCTCTGATCTTCATCGTCATCAACTACGCCCTCGGCAAGCTCGCGGAGTACGTGGAGCGCAGGCTCTCCCGGGCGAGGCGCACGGCCGCCGCACCGGCCGACCCGGCGCTGATGGACACCGGGGGCGCCACCGGCGGAGCGTGACGCCCTGCGGTGCGTGTGAGCACGCTCAGAGGTTCTCCACTACCACCGGCTCGATCCCCTCATCCGCGGGCAGCTCGAAGCCGAGCACCTGGGCGTAGAAGCTCAGCTCGGCGTCGAGCGCCCGGCGGATGTTCTCCGCACGCCGGAAGCCGTGCTGCTCCCCGTCGAAAAGCAGGTAGGCGACGGGGAGCCCGCGCTTGCGCAGCGCCTCGACGATCAGCTCGCTCTGGTTCGGCGGCACGATCTCGTCCTCGCTGCCCTGCAGGACGATCAGCGGGCGGTGGAAGCGGTCG
Source organism: Pseudonocardia yunnanensis (assembly GCF_039534065.1). Taxonomy (NCBI): domain Bacteria; kingdom Bacillati; phylum Actinomycetota; class Actinomycetes; order Pseudonocardiales; family Pseudonocardiaceae; genus Pseudonocardia; species Pseudonocardia yunnanensis. The sequence continues at coordinate 83,621 of NZ_BAAAUS010000030.1, forward strand.
ACGTGATGGATCGGCGAACGTTCCTCGTAGACCTTGCGAGCCTGCGGGTACGGACCGACGAGCCGGTCGAGGTAGCGGCTCTCGAACTTGTGGGTGTCGGCGGCCAGCGCCGCGAGGTCGGCCACGCCGAAGAGGTCGGCGCCCGCCGCGAACGGCGTGTCCTCGCGGGCCAGCGCCGCGAGCGTCGTGTACCCGCCGGCCGAGCCTCCGCGGATGCACAGCCGGTTGCGGTCGACACGTCCCCGCTCCGCGAGCCACTGCGCGGCCGCGATGCAGTCGGCGACGTCGATCACGCCCCACTCACCGAGGAGCTGCTCCCGGTAGGCGCGTCCGTAGCCGGTGGAACCGCCGTAGTTGACGTCGACGACGGCGAACCCGCGGCTCGTCCAGTATTGGAGAGCGAGGTTCAGCACGGGCACAGCCGCCGACGTCGGACCGCCGTGGATCACCACGATCAGCGGCGGCAGCTCGCCCTCCGGGCCGTGGTACTGCTCGTGCGCCGGCGGGTAGAAGAGCGCGTGCGCCGTGCGCGGCAGCCCCGCTCCGTCCGCCGACGGGAACGAGACCGGCTCGGGCACCGACAACATCGATGGCCCGATGCCCAGGTCGCGCGGCGGGCGCAGCACCTCCAGCGCGCCGGCGGCCAGGTCCACGAGGTACACCCCCGGCTCGGCCACGGGGCCGCCCGCGATGACCGCCACCGTGCCGGGACCGGCCGGCTGCACCGCCGTGATCACCGAGAACGGCAGGTCCAGCTCGGCGAGCGAGCCGTCGGGCTCGCGCACGACGAGGGCGTCGAAACCCGAGCGGCGGCGCACGAACACCACCCGGGCGTCAGCGAGCACCGTGTAGTACGCCGAACCCAGGCCGAACCCCACCGAGCCGATCTCGGCCTCCTCGCGCACCACGGGCTGGATGTCGGCCCCTGGCACCCAGCGGTACAGGTTCCACCAGTCGGTGCGGTCACTGATGAACCACAGTGAGCCGTCCTCGTTCCACCGAGGCTCGAACACCGACTCGCCGTGACCGCCTGCCACCACCGTCTCCTCGCCCGTACGGAGATCGCGGACCAGCAACTGCGTGTCGTCCCACGGCATCGACGGGTGGTCCCACTGCACCCAGGCGAGCGAGCGGCCGTCGGGGCTGATCCGGGGCGACGCGACGAAGTCCGGACCGGTGACGAGCACCTCCGGCTCGGACGGGGTGTGGGCCGCGATCCGGACGATCTCGTTGCGTACGTCGAGCGCCGAGCTGCCCGCGTGGTGCTCCCGGATGCAGGCGATCCAGGTGCCGTCGGGAGAGACGTCCCCCTCGGCGTAGCGGTCTGCGCGCGGCGAGACCGGCTCCGGGGTCAGCGGTTCGGGCGCGGCCCCCGGGGCCATCCGGTACAGCCGCTGGTCGGCCCAGTCGCTGAACCACACGATCCCGTCGCGCACCCACCAGGCCGCGCCGCCGTACTCGTGCACCGCGGTGCGGGCGTCGCGTCCGGCGGGCAGCAGGTCGGCGGTGGTGCCGTCCTCCGAGCGGCGCACCAGCTGCGTTCGTCCTGCGTCGGCGGGCCGTCCTTCGGACCACACGATGTCGGCCCCGTCGACGGCGAGCCCGGAGAGCCGCACCGACGCGGCGACGACCTGCTCCGAGGTGATGGGGGTCGGCCAGGAACCGTAAGGACGCTCGTTCGTCGGCACGACCCTCACGCTAGTAGGGCGCCGGATGAGAGACCTGTCACGAGGCCCTCATCACGTGCTCACCGCCGGCGCCGACTCTCGTACGAGTCGTCCCGCGCCGCGGGACCCGAGCGACGGAGCCCATCATGCGTACACCGAAGAGCAGGACGTGGAAGGCCGCTGCCGTCGGCATCGGCGTTGTCGGCATCGCCGCAGCGATCGGCGCCGGCACGGCCGGAGCGAGCACGACGCCTGCGGAGATCCTCCCGGTGGCGAGCTCGAACTCCTCCGGCAACTCCTCCGACAACTGCAGCTCGGACTCCTCCAGCAACACGAGCTCCAACTCGTCGAACAACTCCAGTTCCAACTCCTCGAACAACTCCAGCTCCAATTCCTCCAGCAACTCCAGCTCCAACTCCTCCAGCGACGACGACTGACCACCCGCCGCGGCGGCCCTCGCCGGGGTCGCCGCGGCCCGGCCCGACCAGGAGGTCAGGGTGAAGCGCAGATCCGCGACCATCGCGTTCCGCTGCCGTGCCGAGGACGCCGGGGTGATCGCCGAGCCCGTCCCGGCCCGCACGGTGCTCCCGGCGTGGCTGCGCCGCCTGCCCGGCATGGACGCCGAACGACTCAGCGCCACGAACGACGGGCTCACCGTCAAGCGCTGCATGCCGTTCCTCGACGCGCTGGGCGCCGGCTGGATCCTGCCGCTCGCCACGACTGTCCGGCTGGAGATCAGCGACGGCGGCCGCACCGTCAACGCGGGTTGGGAGTTCGACCGGGAGATGGTGAGCACCCACGCTCCGTTCCAGGTCGCAGGCAACCCGTACGAACCACGACCACCGATGAAGTTCCACAACCACTGGACGATCCGGACCGCGCCGGGCTGGAGCTGCCTGTTCCTCCCGCCGCTGAACCGCCCGAGCGACGTCGTGCAGCTGTTCGCGGGACTCGTCGACACCGACGTCTACACGGCCCCGGTGAACCTGCCCTTCATCGCGACCGGCTCCGACGGCGTGCACGTACTGCCGAAGGGGACACCGCTCGTGCAGGTCGTCCCGTTCCGCCGGGACACCGGCCTCACGGCCTCGATCAGGCCGGAGACGGACGACGAGCGGGAGACGCGGCGCCGGGTGCACCGCAACACGCAGGCGGGCGACGGCTGGTACCGCAGGATGGCCAGGGCCGGCCGGTGATGGCTCAGCGCACTCGAGTCCGCAGCGCGGTCCGCAGCACCCCGAGGGCCTCCCACAGCGCGCCCCGGCGCACCAGGGGCAGCACGGCGATCGCCCCCGAGAGGCCCGGCCACCAGCGCACCGAGCCGTCCGGGCGCACGGTGCCCAACGCGGGGGCCGCGCAGGCCCTCACCGACGCGGGAAGGCCGGGGTGGATGGCGGCGAGCTGAGGATCGCGGCAGGACCGCACCCGCACCGGAACGCGCAGCAGGTCGGGCAGCTCCCGTGCGATCCGGGAGCAGGCAGGGCAGGAGACGTCGTAGACGACGACCACCTCGGCGGTCTTCACCACCCGAGCATCGCAGCGACCAGCGTGCCCACGCAGGTCAGGGCCAGCACCGGCCGGACCAGGGGCTCCGACCGCGCCCACACCGCGCTCCATGCGCCGTCGTCGCTCCAGGCGTTGGACAGCAACGGCATCGCGAGACGTCCGAGCGCGAAGCCCGCGGCCAGCGCGAACGCGGCCGGGAACGGCACGATGAACACGATCGCGACCAGCACGAGGTGCGGCAGCGCCGAGGGCGAGTACGTGCGCATCCCGGTGCCCATCTCGAAACCGAACTGCATCGCACCCCACTGCCGCAGGTGCTGGACGTCCTCCGGGACGAGCCGGGCGTTCTGGGGTACCGGGAACCGCAGCAGCCCACACTCCCGCAGCAGCACCGGCACAGCGGCCAGGCCGAACAGGACGTCGCGGACCACCTCGGGCAGCAGCGCGTGGGGCAGCGCACCGAGCACCGCGGCCGCGAAGGCCACCACCACGGCACCGAGCAGCAGGCCGGTGCCGAAGAACCGGATCACGGGCTTGTCGCGCCAGACCGACGCGCTCAGCAGGAACGCTGAGTTGTGGCTTCAGGTACTGCCCGAGTTGGCGAACCCGGCCGCGGCGCCCGCCACAGCGACGAGCAGCAGCAACGCGCCCGCAGCTGCGAGCTCCCGTTCGGCGGTGACCGCGACGAACGCGGCGAACACGCCGACGAGCAGCAGCAGTACCGCCGCGGTGATCGGGTGCAGCAACCACCGGGGACGCGATCTGGCGGGGATCATCAGACGGACCTCATGCCCGGGCGCACGAGCGCGCCGACCGGGCCCGACTGGCCACGCGTTCCCGACGTGATCGGCGCTCCTGCCGGGACGACCGTACTCGCCGGTGTGGCCGTGGCCGCCGGGGTCTCGGTGGCCGCGGGGGTCGGCGCGGCCGTCGTGTCGGCGGCACCCGCCGCTGCCTCGGTGTCCGGCGGCAGCTCGCAGGCAGCGATCGTGACGCCCCGGTAGGTGTCGCCGTCGGCGTAGTACACGTCGGTGACCGCGTCGGAGCAGCGGTAGCCCTTCCAGCGCCAGCCGTTCTTGCCGTGGCAGCTCGTGGTGAGCCGCGTCGACTCGTAGGAGTCGCCGTCGATCTCGTAGGTGCCCTCACGGTGGTAACCCTCGGAGCACGGGTACGACCCGCGGCGCCAACCGCCGTAGCAGAGCGCGTTGCCGTCCTCGGGCCAGTTGTTGGCCTCCTCGTCGTAGGACTCCGGCGTGCACTCGAGGTGCTCCGACTTGTCGTCGTCCTCCGCCTCCGGGTCCGCGGACGCCTGGCGTCGGCTGAGGTACCAGTCGAGGGGCACCAGCGCCGCCGCGGCCGCGCCGATCACCAGACCGCGCAGCACCGCGCGTCGGCTGGGCCGGATGGCACGGATGCGCGCCACCACAGCACTCGGGCGAGCCTGCATCGGAGGTGCGAACGCCGTGGGGATGTCGTCCAGGCGCGTCATGCGCGGGTCACCTCTCGTCCTCCTGGGTGCTGTCGCCCGGGGTCGTGTGTCTGCGTCAGGTCCCGGACGAGCGCACCCAGGTCCGTGTCGGCGTAGACGAAGCTGCGGTGGGTGACGACGCCGGCGGCGTCGACGGCGAGCAGGGTCGGTGAGTACCCCTCGAACAGGTCGGCCCGGGCGTCGACGTCGGCGAGCATCTCGGCGCGACCGCCGGGGCGTGCGGCGAAATCGTCGGGCCGGTCCACCAGCGCGACGAAGCGGATGTGCTCGTCCTGCTCGCCTGCCACCGTGATGGCGTCCCACATGTTGTGGCAGAGCGCGCAGTCGGCGTCGAGCACGGCGACGACGGCCGCTCGCTGCCCGGAGCGCGGACGCACCGCGGCAGGTGCCGGGCGTCCGACGAGCGGTGCGTAGCCGGACAGCTCCGCTACCCGGCCCGCCTCCAATGCACGCACCCGCGCGTACACCGCGACGAGCGCCACCAGCACGAAGAGCGAGACGAGCAGCGCGAGCAGCGCCACGGCCAGTGCGATGGACACGGCTCAGCCCCTCCAGATGCCGCGCAGAGCGGCGAGCGCTCCGACGACCTGCTGCTCGGCCATGGGGGCGACGGCGCGGCCCGACTCCGGTCCGTGCAGGACGAGGTCCATGGCTGCGCTGTCGCCCGCGAACAGGTAGCGCCATTGGTGGGGGGTGCCGACGACGCGGGCGGCGTCGAGGGGGTTGAGCTCCCGGCCCGCACGCCACAGCTCCCCGCCCGGCAGGGCGAGCCCGGCCCACTCGGGCAACGTCGGCAGCACGTCGGTGGAGCGCCGCACGATCAGCGTGGAGCGGTCGCTACGCCCGATCAGCGCCACGTCCCCCTGGCTGACGAGCAGATCCGAGGTGGGGGTGAGGGTCGCTCCGGTCGGCGAGTCGGCGAACCGGAACGTGCTCAGCAAACGGCCCAGACCGGCGTCGTCGGGAGCAGGACCGCCGAACCACGTGGTGGCCTCGTGGTACGGCCCGGCGAGCACGAGCGCGGAGTCGGAGCGGTTCGGCGCCTCGAAGACGACGGCGTCGAAACCGCGCATGGACAGTCTGCGTTCCCGTGCGCCCGGCAGCACGCGGCGCGGGATCACGCGGTGCTCCCCCACCGGGGCGAGGAAGAACTGGCGGGCCATCCGGGGCCCGCTGAAGCGTGTGTTGCCATACCAGCGGTACTCGCCGAACTCCGCCGGAAGGGTCAGGTCGACAGGAGCGCCAGAGGGCGCGATTCGGGAGACTCGTGTCTGTCCGGTGGACTGCACCGGTCCCGCTGCCGGGGCTGCCGTCATGCCTGTTCCTCCACGTACCAAGGTGGAACGGCCAAGGCGGCGTCCCGCTCGGATAACGAAAGCGCAACCGTCGCGATACGCGATTGCCCGACTGCAGAGCGTAAGCATCCGGGTGAAAGTCGGCGGAGCACTGTGCGGTTATACCCGGCCAACGGAGGGATGCGCGCCATGAACGATTCGCCCGATAGTTCTAATCAGAACGCCGAATCGCCCAAAAGCCAGAATTCGACAGGGCCATCCGGGGGCATCGAGCCGCTGGACGCGGAGATCGTGGAGGACGCGACGGCGCCGCCCCCACCGTCACCCGTGCCCGACTACGACGATCGGGGCGTCCCGAGTCTGGACTACGTCCGCGAGAAGATCGAGACCCGCTACGCCACCTCGATCGGCGCGGCCGAACTGGCAGAGAACACCCCCGAGGCCCGCAGCGTCGAGGAGCAGGAGGCCGAACGCGAGCGCGCGGCCAAGGCAAGGCTGGAGGAGATCCGCCGGAGCATGGGCCGCTGAGCCCTTCCCGGAATGCGGCAGAGCCACCTTCACGCGGTGCGGGTGCGTGAGGGTGGCTCTGCCGCGATCAGAGGATCAGGCGCCTGCGCGCTTGAAGATCTTGCTGCCCAGCCAGACCAGCGGGTCGTACTTGCGGTCGACCACGCGTTCCTTCAGCGGAATGAGCGCGTTGTCGGTGATCTTGATGTGCTCGGGGCAGACCTCGGTGCAGCACTTGGTGATGTTGCAGAAGCCCAAACCGTGCTCCTCCTGCGCCTCCTGCTTGCGGTCGGCGACGTCGAGGGGGTGCATGTCGAGCTCCGCGATCCGCATCAGATAACGCGGGCCGGCGAAGTTCTCCTTGTTCTCCTCGTGGTCGCGCACCACGTGACAGGTGTTCTGGCAGAGGTAGCACTCGATGCACTTGCGGAACTCCTGGCTCCGCTCGACGTCCACCTGCTGCATCCGGTACTCACCGGGCTCCAGGTCGGGCGGCGGCGCGAAGCTCGGCACCTCGCGGGCCTTCGTGTAGTTGAACGACACGTCGGTGACGAGGTCGCGGATCACCGGGAACGTCCGCAGCGGTGTGACCGTGATGGTCTCGGTCTCGGTGAAGGTCGACATCCGGGTCATGCACGCCAGGCGCGGCTTGCCGTTGATCTCCATGCTGCACGACCCGCACTTGCCGGCCTTGCAGTTCCAACGGACCGCGAGATCGCCCGCCTCGGTCTGCTGCAGCCGGTGGATGATGTCGAGGACGACCTCGCCCTCGTTCACCTCCACCGGGTAGTCGACGAGCTCGCCCTTCTCTGCGTCGCCCCGCCACACCCTGAAGTGGGCGTCATAGCTCATTTCGCAGCCTCCCCGGCGCTCGCAGCACCAGCTCTGTGTCCGCCCAGCTCTTCGCCGGTGTAGTACTTCTTCAGCTCGTCCATTTCGAACAGGTCCAGCAGCTCGGGCCGCATCGGCACCTGCTCCTTGCGCACCAGCTCGACGTTGTCCTCGCCCAGGGCCGACAGCACCAGCAGCACGTGGCGCCAGTCGGAGTCCATCACCGGGTAGTCGTCCCGGGTGTGGCCGCCGCGGCTCTCCTGCCGCTCCAGGGCCGCCTTCGCCACGCACAGCGAGACCAGCAGCATGTTGCGCAGGTCGAGCGCGAGATGCCAGCCCGGGTTGAACTCCCGGTGGCCCTCGACGCTCACCGTGCGGGTGCGCGTGGCGATGTCCTGGAGCTTCTTGAGCGCCATCTCCATCTCGTCGGCCTTGCGGATGATCCCGACGAGCTCGTGCATCGTCTTCTGCAGCTCCAGCTGCACCACGAACGGGTTCTCCCCGCCCTCTGTGGCCGACGAGAACGGCAGCAGCGCCCGCTCCTGGGCAGCGGCGACGTCGTCCGTACGGACGGCGGGGCGCACCCCGGCGAGCCCGTCGACGTACTCCGAGGCGCCCAGTCCGGCGCGGCGGCCGAACACGAGCAGGTCCGACAGCGAGTTGCCGCCCAGCCGGTTGGAGCCGTGCATCCCGCCCGCAACCTCGCCGGCCGCGAACAGGCCCGGCACCGTGGACATGGTGGTGTCCGGCTCGACCTCCACTCCGCCCATCACGTAATGGCAGGTGGGGCCGACCTCCATCGGCTCCTTGGTGATGTCGACGTCCGCCAGCTCCTTGAACTGGTGGTACATCGACGGGAGCCGCTTCTGGATCTCCTCCGGCGACAGGCGCGAGGCGATGTCGAGGAAAACACCGCCGTGGGGGCTCCCCCGCCCGGCCTTCACCTCGGAGTTGATCGCGCGCGCCACCTCGTCACGGGGCAGCAGCTCCGGGGGACGGCGGTTGTTGTCCGCGTCGGTGTACCAGCGGTCGCCCTCCTCCTCTGTGGTGGCGTACTGGTCCTTGAAGACGTCGGGGACGTAGTTGAACATGAAGCGCTCGCCCTCGGAGTTGCGCAGCACACCGCCGTCGCCGCGCACCGACTCCGTGACCAGGATTCCCTTCACCGACGGGGGCCAGACCATGCCCGTCGGGTGGAACTGCAGGAACTCCATGTTGATGAGGGTGGCGCCCGCACGCAGGGCCAGCGCGTGGCCGTCGCCGGTGTACTCCCAGGAGTTCGAGGTCACCTGGTAGCTCTTGCCCACCCCGCCCGTGGCCAGCACGATCGCCGGAGCGTCGAACCGGACGAACTTGCCGGTGCTGCGGTAGTAGCCGAAGCAGCCCGCGATCTTCCCGTCGGCCTTGAACAGATCGGTGATCGTCGTCTCGTGGAAGACGCGGATGTTGGCCTCGTAGTCACCGGTCTCGCGGTAGTCCTCCTGCTGCAGCGACACCACTTTCTGCTGCAGGGTGCGGATCATCTCCAGCCCGGTGCGGTCACCGACGTGCGCGAGGCGCGGGTAGGTGTGGCCACCGAAGTTGCGCTGGCTGATCTTGCCGTCCTTGGTGCGGTCGAACAGCGCACCGTAGGTCTCGAGCTCCCAGACGCGGTCGGGCGCCTCCTTGGCGTGCAGCTCGGCCATCCGCCAGTTGTTGAGGAACTTCCCGCCGCGCATGGTGTCGCGGTAGTGCACCATCCAGTTGTCGTTGGGGTTCACGTTCCCCATCGACGCCGCGCAACCGCCCTCCGCCATCACCGTGTGCGCCTTGCCGAACAGCGACTTGGAGATGATGGCGGTGCGCTTGCCCTTCATTCGGGCCTCGATCGCGGCGCGGAGGCCCGCTCCACCGGCACCGATGACGACGACGTCGTACTCGTGGCGCTCGATGCTCTCGTTCCCACCCTGTCCGGTGGTCTGTTCCGTCGTCACAGTGTTCACCCCACGATCCGCAGGTCGGAGAACCACCCGGCCGAGACGGCCATGATGTAGAAGTCCGTAATGGCCAGGGAGGCCAGTGTGGTCCAGGCGAGCTGCATGTGCTTGCCGTTGAGCCGGGAAACCTGGACCCACAGCTTGTAGCGCACCGGATGCTTCGAGAAATGGTTCAGCCGGCCGCCGATGATGCTGCGACACGAATGGCACGACACCGTGTACGCCCAGAGCAGCACGACGTTGATCAGAAGGATGATGTTGCCCAGGCCGAGCCCGAAGCTTCCGTCCTCCTTGATGAAGGCCTTGATCGCGTCATACGTGTTGATCACGGAGATGATCGCGGCGAGGTAGAAGAAGTAGCGGTGCAGGTTCTGGCCGAGAAGAGGGAAGCGCGTCTCCCCGGTGTACCGCGCGTGCGGCTCGGCCACGGCGCAGGCGGGCGGCGAGAGCCAGAACGCCCGGTAGTACGCCTTGCGGTAGTAGTAGCAGGTGAGCCGGAACAAGAGCAGGAACGGCAACGTTAGAGCGGCGTAGGGCAGCCACCACACGTCGGGCAGGAAGCGTCCGAAGTGAGCGGCCTGCTCCACACAGCCGTTCGACACGCACGGCGAGTAGAACGGGGTGAGGTAGTTGTACTGCGGTACGAAGTACCACTCCTGCATGAAGGCGCGCACAGTGGCGTAGACGACCCACAGGGCGAGGCCGACGAAGTTGGCCAGGGGCGGCAGCCACCACCGGTCGGTACGGAGCGTTCGTTCCGCTATCTGCGCCCTGCCTGTGGACGCATCTGTGGTGGATGACACGTCAAGAAGTCCTCATCTTCTGCGGGTGAACCGACGCCAGCCGCAGAAGCCGCGGCGCCGGGACGTCTGGATCTCGCGGGAGCCTACGACCTTCCGACCAACGGGGCTCGGCGGGCTATGGGTCGAATTCCCCCATCGTGATGCGATTCACTCGGCGCATTCCAAACGCGGACGCAGAAGAACCACGATCCTGCTCTGAGCTGCAGGAACGTGGTCCTCAATGCGCGGCGCGAATCCGCTTTCGAGATCGTCAGGCCGTGCGGCGCCCTCCCGCTGTCGCGTGCAGATAGTCACGGTTCAGCTGGGAGATCACATCGAGTGGGATCTCCTTCGGGCACGCCACCGCGCATTCACCGGTGTTCGTGCAGCCCCCGAAGCCTTCTGTGTCGTGCGTCTCGACCATGCGCACCACGCGGTCGGAGCGTTCCGGCTGCCCCTGGGGAAGTTCGCCGAGGTGAGTGATCTTGGCGCCGAGGAAAAGCGACGCACTGCCGTTGGGGCACGCGGCGACGCACGCCCCGCAACCGATGCACGCGGCGGCGGTGAACGCACGGTCGGCGTTCTCCTTCGGCACGGGCGTGGAGTGCGCCTCCGGTGCGGCGCCCGTCGGGGCCGAGATGTATCCGCCCGAGGCCACGATTCTGTCGAGTGCGCTGCGATCGACGACGAGGTCGCGCACCACCGGGAACGCCGCCGCCCGGAACGGTTCGATGGTGATCGACTCGCCGTCCCGGAAGTGCCGCAGGTGCAGCTGGCAGGTCGTCGTCGCCTTCTGCGGACCGTGCGGCTCGCCGTTGATCACCATGCTGCACGCGCCGCAGATCCCCTCACGGCAGTCGTGGTCGAATGCGACCGGCTCCTCGCCGTCGAGCACGAGACGCTCGTTGAGCACGTCGAGCAGCTCGAGGAACGACATGTCCTCGTCGGCGTCGTCGACGCGGTAGCCGACCAGCCGGCCGCGGTCGTCCGGGCCGTTCTGACGCCAGATCTTGAGATTGAGCTTCACTTGTAACTCCGCTGGCTGGGAATGACGTACTCGAAGTGCAGGTCCTCCTTGTGGAGGACCGGGGGCTCGCCCTGGCCCGTGTACTCCCAGGCCGCGGCGTAGGAGAAGTGCTCGTCGTCGCGCAGCGCCTCGCCGTCCTCGGTCTGGCTCTCCGCACGGAAGTGCCCACCGCAGGACTCCGTGCGGTGCAGCGCGTCGAGGCACATCAGCTCGGCGAGCTCCAGGAAGTCGGCGACGCGTCCGGCCCGCTCGAGCGACTGGTTCAGTTGCGCGCCGGTGCCGGGCACCTTCACGCTGCTCCAGAACTCCCTGCGCAGCTCCGGGATGCGGTCCAGGGCCTTGCGCAGGCCTGCGTCGGTGCGCTCCATGCCGCAGTGGTCCCACATCAGGTGTCCCAGCTCGCGGTGGAACGAGTCCACCGTGCGGTTCCCGCCGATCGAGAGCAGCGTCTCGATCCGGCCGTTGACCTCCTGCTCGGCAGCGCGCACCTCGTCCGCTCCGGGATCGACCGGACTGAGGTGCGACGCCGCCAGGTAGTTGCCGATCGTGTTGGGCAGGACGAAGTAGCCATCGGCCAGGCCCTGCATCAGGGCGGAGGCACCGAGCCGGTTGGCGCCGTGGTCGGAGAAGTTCGCCTCGCCGACGACGAACAGGCCGGGGATGCTGCTCTGCAGGTCGTAGTCGACCCACAGGCCGCCCATCGTGTAGTGGACCGCCGGGAAGATCCGCATCGGCACGACGTAGGGGTCCTCGCCGGTGATGCGCTGGTACATCTGGAACAAGTTCCCGTACTTGGCCGCCACGGCCGGGCGCCCGAGCCGGTTGATCGCCTCGGCGAAGTCGAGGTAGACACCGAGACCGGTGGGGCCGACCCCACGCCCGGCGTCACAGACGTTCTTGGCCGCACGGCTGGCGACGTCGCGGGGCACCAGGTTGCCGAAGCTCGGGTACTGCCGCTCGAGGAAGTAGTCGCGCTCGGACTCGGGGATGTCGCCGGGAGCCCTCGTGTCACCGGCCTTCTCCGGCACCCAGACGCGGCCGTCGTTGCGCAGCGACTCGCTCATCAGCGTGAGCTTCGACTGGTGATCGCCGCTCACAGGGATGCACGTCGGGTGGATCTGCGTGTAGCAAGGGTTCGCGAACAGCGCTCCTCGCCGGTGCGCGCGCCAGCTCGCCGTGACGTTGCAGCCCTTGGCGTTGGTGGAGAGGTAGAAAACGTTGCCGTAGCCGCCCGAGGCGAGCACCACGGCGTCGGCGAGGTGGCTGCGTGTCTCCCCCGTCACGAGGTCGCGAGCGACGATCCCGCGCGCGCGACCCTCGACCATGATCAGGTCGAGCATCTCGTGACGCGAATACATGTCGACGTTGCCCGCGTCGATCTGCCGCTCCAGAGCCTGGTAGGCGCCCAGCAGCAGCTGCTGACCCGTCTGGCCGCGGGCGTAGAAGGTGCGGGAGACCTGCGCGCCACCGAACGAGCGGGTGTCGAGCAGACCGCCGTACTCACGGGCGAACGGCACGCCCTGCGCCACGCACTGGTCGATGATCTGCACGCTGATCTCGGCCAGCCGGTGCACGTTCGACTCCCGGGACCGGAAGTCCCCGCCCTTGACCGTGTCGTAGAACAGCCGGTAGACGCTGTCGCCGTCGTTGCGGTAGTTCTTCGCCGCGTTGATCCCGCCCTGCGCGGCGATGCTGTGGGCCCTGCGCGGGCTGTCCTGATAGCAGAACGAGCTGACGTGGTAGCCGAGCTCGGCCAGGCTCGCCGCGGCGCTCCCCCCGGCGAGACCGGTGCCGACGACGATGATCTTCATCTTGCGCCGGTTCGCCGGGTTCACCAGCTTGACGCCGAAGCGGCGCTTCTCCCAGCGATCCTCGATCGGCCCAGCGGGCGCGACGGTGTCGGCCACCGGGTCGCCGACCGTGTAGTCCGTGTAGCTGCTGGTCATATCAACGCACCAATCCGGTCAGGATCGAGAACGGGACGGAGAGAAAGCCGACGGTCAGCAAGACCGCGACCACGAGGGCGACACCCTTGATGGTGTTCTGGGCGGCGGCACTGGAGCGGCCCAGCGTCTGCAGGCCGCTCCACAGGCCGTGACGGACGTGGAACCCGACCGCGATCACCGCCACCGTGTAGGCGACCGTCGCGTACCAGTGGCTCGGCGCGAAGTCGACCACGAGGTTCGAGTGGACGTCGCCCTCGACGAACTGCGGGTTGAGCGTGCCGGCGGTGAGGTCGAGGAGGTGGTAGATGATGAACAGCAGGATGATCACGCCACCCCAGCGCATCGTCCTCGCGGCGTAGCTGCCCCGAACCGGCTGGCGGTGGGCGTACCTGACCGGGCGGGCCCGGCGGGCGCGGCGCGCGAGGATCGTGGCCGAGACGATGTGGGCCACGATCGCGACCACGAGGACCACCCGCACGATCCACAGCAGCGTCTGCATGGGCAACGCCGGCTCGCCGACGGTGCGCAACCAGGCTGCGTAGGTGTTGATGGCGTCGGCACCCAGGAAGATCTTCAGGTTTCCGATCATGTGGGCGATCAGGTAGAGCAGCGCGAGGGCGCCGGACACCGCCATCACGAACTTCAACTGGACCGACGAGGGCCGCGGCGTGTGCCGCGCCCGCACCGCCGGCCGCTCTCCCACTGTCACCATGGGGTCAGGGTGCGTAGTCCGTGGGCCTAACGTCCAATGCATCGAAACGGGATCGTCGATAGACGTACGCTATATACGTGACACTTCAGCAGCTCGCGTACTTCGTGGCCGTAGCCGACGTGGGCAGCTTCACTCGTGCGGCGGAGTCACTCGGAGTGGCCCAGCCCACGCTGTCCCGGCAGCTCAGGGCGCTGGAGGACGAACTCGGTTCGCCCCTTGTGGACCGTGGCAGCCGCGACGGGCTCGCACTGACCCCCGCGGGTGAGGCCGTTCTGCCGTTCGCCCGGCGCATGCTCGCCGACGCCGACGGCGCCCGCACCGCCGTGGCCGAGATCGTCGGGTTGCGCCGCGGGCGCGTGCGGGTCGGAGCGACGCCGTCGCTGTGCATCGGCGTGCTGGCCGACGTTCTGCGCGTCTTCCACGAGAAGTACCCCGACGTGCGGCTGGAGCTGGTGGAGAGCGGCTCGCAGCCGCTGGTGCGCTCACTCGTGCGCGGCGAGCTCGACGTGGCGATGGTGATCGTGCCGCCGCGAGGGATCGACGCAGCACTCGACACCGAGCCCTTGTTGCGGGAGCGCCTATCGGTGGCGTCCCCCACGTCGGAACGTGCACCGACATCACGCAGTTCGATGACGGTGAAGGAGCTGGCCCGCCGGCACCTGGTGGTGCCGCGACAGGGCTACGACCTGCTGGAGTCGACGCTGAAGGCGTACGCCGACGCCGGTGAGACCCCCCAGTTCGCGGTGGAGGGCGGGGAGATGGACGCCGTGCTCCGGATGGTGGAGGCCGGCACCGGCGTGGCGGTGGTGCCGGACCTCGTCTTCTCGAGCAGGCCGCGACTGCGTCGCACGGTGCTCACACCCCCGCTGTACCGGACCGTCGCACTGGCCCGCCGCGGCGATCTCGCGCCGACCCACGCCATGCGCGCGTTCCGCGAGACCCTGCTGTCCTTCCTCGCCGTGGTGTCGGCGGGCGACGGGTTCCCCGGCGACGTGCAGGTGCTGCGGCGCCCCGAAGCTCTGACACCTGCCCCGGCGGCGCCCCCGGATTAGCCTGCGAGGCATGGCCGACTCCGACATCCACTTCTACTTCGACCCCGTCTGCCCGTTCGCCTGGATGACCAGCAAGTGGGTGCGGATCGTGCAGGCCCAGCGGGACTACTCGGTCGACTGGCGGTTCATCTCGCTACGGCTGCTCAATTCCCACATCGACTACGGCGCGCACTTCCCGCCGGAGTACGAGGCCGGCCACACGGCGGGCCTGCGGTTGCTCCGCGTTGCGGCCCGCACTCGTGCCGAGTTCGGTCGCCCGGCCGTCGGCCGCCTCTACGCCGCCCTCGGCGCTCGGATCTTCGACAGCGATGTTTCGCAGGAGGTGGCCGCCGACCGCGAGCTCCGCGGCACGAGGGCGTTCGTCGAGCCCGTGCTCGCCGGGATCGACCTGCCGGCCACACTGGCCGACGCTCTCGACGACGCCGGCAGGGATGCCGAGATCCAGGCCGAGACCGACGAGGCCCTTCGGCTGACCGGCAAGGACGTGGGCACCCCGATCCTGCACTTCGAGCCGCCGGAAGGCGTTGCGTTCTTCGGCCCGGTGATCAGCCGGCTCCCGGACGAGAAACAGGCGGCCGAGCTGTGGGACCACGTGATCGCGCTGGCGCGGTTCCCCGGGTTCTCCGAGCTGAAGCGGAGCCTGCGCGAGCAGCCCCAGCTGCGCGCCTTCGGCGTGCGTGAGCACGAAACCGGCAAGCAGGAGGACTGGCACGGCGGAAGCCGCCGGCTGAAGAAGTAGGCACAGGGGCTGGGGCTACGAGCGGCACGTTCGCCCGATAGGTCGGTGCCGGAGTGCCGCTCGTCCGGCGCAGAACCCGGTGCCCGCCCCTGATGGGCCCGTCCCGCTGCGCCGACGGCGACGGATCAGTCGTCCGGGGGCTCCGCGCCGTCGAGCTCCTCGACATCGGCACCGTGCTCGGCGAGGGCCTCCCGCACCACCCGGTAGGCCACCGCGGCGCCGTAGCCCTTGCGGGCGAGCATTCCGACGAGCCGGCGCCCGGCCACCGTCTGCTGCTCGGCGGACGCCACCTTCATCGACCGCAGCTTGCGGTCGACCAGCTCACGCGCCCGCCGCTCCTCGGACTCACCGTCGACCTCGGCCAGCGCCTCCCCCGCGACCTCGTCGGCGACCCCCTTGCGGCGCAGCTCCACCGCGATCGCGCGCCGTGCCAGGCCGCGGTGAGCGTGCCGGGAACGGACCCACTGACCTGCGAAGGCGGCGTCGTCGATCAACCCCACCTCGTCGAACCGTTCGAGCACCGTGGCGGCGGCGTCGTCGGGAATGCCCTTGCGTCGCAACGCCTGCGCCAGCTCCTGGCGGGTGCGCGCCCGGTCGGTGAGCAGCCGCAGACAGATCTCCCGCGCCATGCTCACAGGGTCGGCGTCGGGCTCACCGCCGGCCCGGCGATCCGACTGCCCGGCCACACCGGAAGCCCGAGCACCGGAATCCGAGGCGGACCTCCCCCTGCGCTCGGCCCGATCGCCACGACCCGAGCGCCTGCGGCGACCGGCCTGCTCGCCGTGCCCGTCGCCGTCACCGTGGCCGGCCCCGTCGATCTGGGCGGCACGGTTGCCGCGATCGGCCCGCTCAGCCGGGGCAGCCCGATCGGCGCGCTCGGCTCGGGCAGCGCGGCTGTCACGATCGGCCGGACCGGCCAGGTCAGCCTGGTCCCCATCGCCGTTCCGGCGCCACCGCTCCCGCCCGCGACCGCCATCCGCGCTCGTGGTGCGAGCCCGTCGACCGGCCGCACGGCCTCGAGCCGCAGTGCCGAGCTCGGCCACCGGCACCTCGCGGCCGGTGCCCGCAAGCTGCGCGGCGTCGAAGAGGGCAACGGGGGCCGCTCCGGACTCCCGCACACCCTCGACCGCTCCATCCTCGTCGGATCGATCGTCGGCCGATCCGTCGTGGGATGGGAATGAGGCGACCGGAGCGGTGGCGTCGGGCCCGCGCAGGTCGGTGAGGTCGGCCGCAGGACGGGCCGGCTCGGCCGGATCCGGAAGATCCAGCCGGGCCACCGGGGCAGGCCCGGCTTCCTCGATGCCGAGCCCGTCGAGCCGGGCGACTCGGGCCCCGCTCTGCTCCGGCGGCGAGTGCTCCGGCACCGTGCTCAGAAGTCGACCGGGGCAGGCAGCTTCTCGGCCTCGGCGTCGAGCTGAGCCCCGATGCCCAGCTTCTCCTTGATCTTCTTCTCGATCTCGGTGGCGACGTCGGGGTTCTCGCGCATGAACTTGCGGGCGTTCTCCTTGCCCTGACCGAGCTGGTCGCCCTCGTAGGTGTACCAGGCGCCGGACTTACGGACGATGCCCTGCTCGACCCCCACGTCGACGAGCGATCCCTCGCGGCTGATGCCGACGCCGTAGAGGATGTCGAACTCGGCCTGCTTGAACGGCGGCGCCACCTTGTTCTTGACGACCTTGACCCGGGTGCGGTTGCCGACCATGTCGGAGCCGTCCTTGAGCGTCTCGATCCGGCGGATGTCGAGCCTCACCGACGCGTAGAACTTGAGCGCCTTGCCACCCGTGGTGGTCTCCGGCGAGCCGAACATGACACCGATCTTCTCGCGCAGCTGGTTGATGAAGATCATCGTGGTGCCGGAGTTGCTCAGGGCGCCGGTGATCTTGCGCAACGCCTGGCTCATGAGCCGGGCCTGCAGACCGACGTGGCTGTCGCCCATCTCGCCCTCGATCTCCGCACGCGGTACGAGCGCGGCCACCGAGTCGACGACGATGATGTCGAGCGCGCCGGAACGGATCAGCATGTCGGCGATCTCGAGGGCCTGCTCCCCCGTGTCGGGCTGGGAGACGAGCAGGGCGTCGGTGTCGACGCCGAGAGCCTTGGCGTACTCCGGGTCGAGCGCGTGCTCCGCGTCGATGAACGCGGCGATGCCACCCGCCGCCTGTGCGTTGGCCACCGCGTGCAAGGCGACGGTGGTCTTTCCGCTGGACTCAGGGCCGTAGATCTCCACGACACGGCCGCGGGGCAGGCCGCCGACGCCGAGGGCGACGTCGAGGGCGATGGACCCGGTGGGGATGATCCCGATGGGCGGCCGGGTGTCATCACCGAGGCGCATCACCGAGCCCTTGCCGTGGTTCTTCTCGATCTGGGCGAGCGCGAGTTCGAGAGCCTTCTCGCGGTCGGGTGCGGGGGTCATCGCCGGTCTCCACCTCGGTGCTCGGACGGTCTGTCGGTACTGGCGTCGACGGTAGAGGGCGCCACCGACGATTCGCGGGAGCGGTCGGGATGTGTGGACAGCCGCACCGCCATGTGGACAGCAGCGTAGCGAACGTCTGTTCGATCGGGGTAACGACACGCCGGGCGGCTAAGCTCCCGCGCCCGGCGGCCCAGAGCGAGAGCGGGCTCAGCGACGGGCCGGCGGCACCTCGTAGACCTCGCAGACGGCCCTCCACACGTCGCGCGGATCGATACCGGCTTCGAGCGCCTCCTCCACGGTGCGCCCACCGAGCTCGGCGAACACGTGATCGTGGGACACCGCGGCAGCCCGGGCCGCCCCGAACTCGCCCGCCATCAACTCCCGGAAGTACGTCAGTCGCACCCCGACCACGGTAGCTGGGACGCTGCGAGGGTGACGGATCTGTTGTCTCCGCTGTGGGCCACGCTCCGCGGGTCACCCGAGGAACTCCACCGCCTGCACGTCACCGGGCCGCCGACGACCCTGACGTCGACGTTTCCGGTCACCGATGCCGGCGCAGCCGCGGTCGGCGCGAGCCTGCTCGCCGCCACGCTCGGCACCGGCCTACGGGTGGACCTCGACACGCGCGAGCTCGCCGTCGCGCTGCGCAGTGAGCGGTACGTGCGCCGCGACGGACGGACGCTCGGCAACCCGTTCGACCCGCTCTCGGCCTTCCACCGCACCGCCGACGGGTGGCTTCGGCTGCACGCCAACTACCCGTGGCACCGCGCGGCCGCCCTGCGGGTGCTGGGCTGTACGGAGGCGGAGGTACCGGCGGCGATCGCCGGATGGGCCGGGGTGAAGCTGGAGAACGCGCTGCACGACGCCGGCGGCATCGGCGCGGCCGTCCGCACCGAGGAGGACTGGCGGGCCGAGACGGGCCCCCCGCCCGCGCCCGTCGAACACCGCACCGTCGGCGACGCCCCGGCCCGCCCCCGGCGCAGGCCCCGCGTGCTGGACCTGACCCGTGTGATCGCGGGCCCGGTCGCCACCCGCACGCTCGCCGTCCACGGCGCCGACGTGCTGCGTCTCGACGCACCGGACCGGCCGGAGATCCCCCTCCAGTCCGCCGACACCCTGCCCGGCAAGCGCAGCGCGCTGCTCGACCTCGGCTCTCGGCGGGACGAGCTGGAGCGGCTGTTGGGAGGTGCGGACGTCGTGGTCACCGGTTACCGCCCCGGCGCTCTCGACCGCTTCGGGCTCGCGCCCGAGGAGCTGGCGCAGCGGCATCCGGGACTGGTGATCGTCACGCTGTCGGCGTGGGGACACCGTGGTCCGTGGGCCCACAGGCGCGGGTTCGACAGCATCGTGCAGGCGGCGTGCGGGATCGCGGTGGCCGAGGGCGGACCGGACGCACCAGGCGCGCTCCCCGCCCAGGTGCTCGACCACGCCACCGGTTACCTGGGCGCCGCGGCTGCCCTGCTGGCGCTCGCCCGGCAGCGCCGCGACGGCGGCAGCCACCACATCCGGCTGGCGCTGGCGGCCACGGCTGCCTGGCTGCAGGGCCTGCCGCGCCAGAGCGCGGACGCGGGCGCGGAGGTCGACCCGGCCCCCTACCTGCAGGAGCTCGACGCGTTCACGCTCGCCCGTCCACCCGGCACGGTCGACGGAGAACGTCTGGCATGGCGCCCACCCGCTCCGTCCTTCGGCACCGCGTCGCCGGTCTGGCTCGACGAGTAGCGTTGTGTCCGTGACGTCCGTGATGTCCGTTCTCGCGCAGGACCCCACCGGGCTGTCCTCACCACTCGGCCGGCTCGTCGTGCTGGCCGGGCTGCTCGCGTCGCTCACGCTCCTGCTGCGCTGGTGGTGGCAGAACCGCAAGCGGTGACGCCACCCCTTGCCCCCGGTGCAACGATCATCGTGTCGCCCGAGGGAGGAGCTCCCCGATGGGATCCACGGTCATCGTCAACGACGGCCAGCACCTGAATTACACCGACCACGGCGGAAGCGGGCCCGTCGTCGTCCTGCTGCACAGCTTTCTGATGGACGAGCGCATGTTCGCCTCGCAGGTCGCGGCGCTGCGCTCGGAGTTCCGGCTCGTCACGGTGGACGAGCGGGGACACGGCGGGACCCCCGCCGACGCCCCCTTCGACTACTGGGACATCGCTCGGGACGTGCTCGGCCTGCTCGACCATCTCGGCGTCGACAGCGCCGCCGTCGTGGGCACCAGCCAGGGCGGCTTCGTCGCCCTCCGGATGGCACTACTGGCGCCGGACCGCGTCACGGCCGTCGCCGTCATGGGCTCGTCGGGTGCGGCCGAGGACCCACAGGTCGCCGCCGCGTACCGGCAGCTCGCCGAGAGCTGGGCGGCGAACGGGCCGACGGAACAGCTGCTGGACACCGTCGCCGGCATCTGCCTGGGCTCGACGCCGGCGGACGAGTGGAAGGAGACGTGGCGGAGCGTTCCCGGCGATCGGATGCTCCGCATCATGACCCCCCTTGTCGAACGCGACTGCGTCCTCGGCCGGCTCGACGACGTCCGCTGCGCGGCGCTCGTCCTGCACGGCTCGGCCGATGCCGCCTACCCCGTGGCACACGCCGAGGAACTCGCAGCAGCGATTCCGGGCGCCGAGCAGCTGGTCGTGGTCGAGGACGGGGCGCATTTCCTGAGCCTGACCCACGCGGAGGCCGTCAACCCGCACCTGCAGCGGTTCCTCGCAGCGCACGCCTGACGCGAGCGACTCCCGTCAGACCGCCTTCAGGAACCCACCGTCCACCACGAAGTCGGCCCCGGTGGTGCTCGCGGACCGTGGCGAGACGAGGAGCGTGATCACGTCGGCCACCTCCTGGGGGTCGACGAGGCGCCCTGTGGTCAGGTTCATCATCTCCGGGGCGAGCTTGTCCATCACGTCGTTCCGGTTGCTGCCGGCCACATCCGCGAGGATGTCCGCGGCCCCGCCCTCCTCGGTCCACCAGGCCGTACGCACCGGACCGGGCGACACCGTGTTCACCCGGATCCCTTGCGGGCCGAACTCCTCCGAGAGCGCCACGGTGAGGTTGTTCAGACCTGCCTTGGCCGCCGCGTAGTCGACGTTCATGGCCCCCGGCTGGCGCGCGTTGCCCGAGGACACGTTGACGATCGCCCCACCGCCTCGCTCCAGCATCAGCGGGATCGCGGCGCGCACGGCGCGGACCACGGAGAAGAGGTTGAACTCGAACATCACCTGCCAGTCGGTGTCGGTGGGAGCGAGGAAGGAGAAGCGCGGCAGCCGCACTCCGGGCGGCGGTCCACCGGCGTTGTTCACGAGGATGTCCAGCCCGCCGAACACGTCCGCCGCGTGGCGGACCGCACGCGCGGGCACCTCGGGGTCGGTCAGGTCGGCCGGGATGTGGACGAGGTCGGGCCCGACGAGTGCGGCGAGCTCCGGAGTGGTCGTGCGGGAGGCGACCACGACGCGGGCACCCTCCCCGAGCAAGGTGCGTGCGGTGGCCAGCCCGATCCCCTTGCTGCCACCGGTGACGACCGCGACCTTGCCCTGCAGGTTCAGTTCCATGATCACAGCATCGGCGGGATCGACCGGACGTTCTGGCGGTCTTCGGACACGGCATGCCCGCGTCCGATTACCGCGATCCCCGGCTCAGCCGTTCTCGGCCACGTACCGGTCGGGGTCCTTGTCCTCGCCCGAGAGGCCCCGCGCGCCGGGGTGCTCACCCACGAAGCGCTCGAACCGTTCACCGAGCTCCTGACGCAGCTCGACCGACACGGCACGCAGGAAGTCGGGGATGTCGTCGCGCTCCTCCTCGGCCAGGTGCTCGTCGTTGGCCTCACGCGCATCCTGGATGCCTGCCCACCATTCGTCACTGCCTGCCTCGGCCGCAGCCGACCGCCGGATGCCGTCGCGGATCTCGTCGTGGTCGTTGATCGCGTCCTTCGTCTCGTCCTCGCTGCCCTCGACGTTCTGCAGCAGGGCCGGATAGAAGTGCTCCTCCTCCGCCGAGGCGTGGACCTCGAGGTGGGCCGAGAGCTCGCGCCACAGCTCTGCGGCGGCCTGCGGGTCCTCGCGCAGCTCCGCGAGCCGGGCGAACCGGCTCCGGAACGTCTCGTGGTCGTCCAGGATCAGGCGGATGACGTCGGGCACCGGGGCCTCCTCGGGGGCAACTCACGATCATGGCGGACGCAGGAAAGCAGTTTCCGCCACCGGCCGCAGCCCGGCAGCATGTGGCGATGACCGTGATCGCGGTGCCGTTCCACCTCGACGAGCATCTGCCCGACCTGGAGCTGCCGCTCTCTCCGGGGCGCAGCATCGCCCCGGCCCTGCCTGCCGGATCGCCCTGGGAGCGGATGGCCGCGCTCTACGAAGAGGTCGCCGAGGCCGTCGCAGCAGACGTCACCGCAGGCCGGGCACCCCTCGTGGTCTCCGGCGACTGCACCACCTCGCTCGGTGTCGTGGCAGGTCTGCAACGCGCGGGGCTCCGGCCGGCACTCGTCTGGTTCGACGCTCACGGCGACGTCCAGACGCCCGAGACGTCGACGTCCGGATACCTCGGCGGCATGCCGGTCCGTCAGCTGGTGGGCGGCGCGGACCGGACGGTCGCGCAGCGCCTCGGGCTGGCCGACGTGCCCGAGCAGGACGTGCTGCTGGTCGACGCGCGCGATCTGGATCCGCCGGAAGCGGAGTTCCTCGCCGGATCGGCGATCCGGCGAGTACCGGTCGGAGACCTCGCGGGAGCCGTGCCGGCCGGTCCGGTCTACCTGCACCTCGACGTCGACGTGATCGATCCGCGCGACCTTCCGGGCCTGCTGTTCCCCGTGCCGGACGGACCACGCCTGCCCGCGGTGGCAGCCGCGGTCCGCCACGTCCTGGCCGCCTGCGACGTCGTCGCCATCGGACTGGCCTGCACCTGGAAGCCGGGCAGCGGCGCCGACCGGGGCGTGGCCGAACTCGCCCGGGAGCTCGGCGCGACGGCGTGAGCCGCCCCGCCTCCCGTCGCCGGTCCGGCGCGCCCGGATTGTCGGGGGGCTGACGCATCATGGGTGGCGTGAGTGCACTCGACGGCTTCTCCGCCGCCACCCGTGAGTGGTTCGGCGGCGCCTTCGTCGCGCCCACTGCGGCGCAGGAGGGCGCGTGGAGTGCCGCTCAGGCAGGCAAGCACGCCCTCGTCGTCGCGCCCACTGGTTCCGGCAAGACGCTCGCGGCCTTCCTGTGGGCGCTCGACCGGCTGGCCACCGGGCCGCCTCCGGAGGAGCCGAGGCACCGCTGCCGCGTCCTGTACGTCTCCCCGCTCAAGGCCCTCGCCGTCGACGTGCAGCGCAACCTGCGCTCGCCGCTGGCCGGCATCCGGCAGGCGGCGCAGCGCCTCGGGCTCCCGGTGCCGGACATCGCCGTCGGGATGCGCACCGGCGACACCCCGGCCGACGAGCGGCGCCAGTTCGCCCGCACCCCGCCCGACGTCCTGGTCACCACTCCGGAGTCGCTGTTCCTGATCCTCACCTCGGCGGCCCGCGAGTCGTTGCGCGGGGTCGAGACCGTGATCCTCGACGAGGTGCACGCCGTGGCAGGCACCAAGCGCGGCGCCCACCTCGCGCTCTCGCTGGAGCGCCTCGATGAGCTGCTCGAGAAGCCCGCCCAGCGGATCGGGCTCTCGGCCACCGTGCGGCCCATCGACGAGGTATCCACGTTCCTCGCCGGCGCGCGTCCGGTCGAGGTGGTGCAGCCGCCCATCCCGAAGACGATCGAGGTCGCGGTCGAGGTGCCGGTGCCCGATCTCGCGGCCCTCGACGAGCGTCCCGCGCCGGGCAGCTCCGACGAGGAGGTCATCGGATCGGCGGCAGGCACGGCCGAGCGGCCGTCCATCTGGCCTGCCGTGGAGCGACGGCTGCTCGAGCTCGTCCGCGCCCACCGCTCCACGATCGTGTTCTCCAACTCGCGCAGGCTGGCCGAGCGGCTCACCGCACGGCTCAACGAGCTCGCGGCCGAGGAGCTGGAGGGCGAGATCCAGGAGCTCGACGCCCTGCGCAGCGACAACGGAGCAGGCACGAGCGCCTTCCCGGCCGAGGCGATCGGCCAGTCCGGCGTCGGGGGTGGCGCCGCGGCCACGGTGGCGAAGGCCCACCACGGGTCGATGTCGCGCGAGCAACGCACCCTCGTCGAGGAGGAGCTCAAGGGCGGCCTGCTGCCCTGCGTCGTGGCCACGTCCAGCCTCGAACTGGGCATCGACATGGGCGCGGTCGACCTCGTCGTGCAGGTGGAGGCGCCGCCCAGCGTCGCATCCGGCCTCCAGCGGGTGGGGCGTGCGGGCCACCAGGTGGGCGCCGTGTCCCGTGGCGTCGTCTTCCCCAAGTACCGCGGCGATCTGGTGTCCTGCGCCGTCGTCGCCGAACGGATGACGTCCGGCGCGATCGAGTCGATGCGCTACCCGCGCAACCCGCTCGACGTCCTCGCGCAGCAGATCGTGGCGATGGTGGCGATGGAGCCCTGGCAGCTCGATCAGCTCGCGCAGGTCGTGCGCCGGGCCGCGCCCTTCGCCGCACTGCCCGATTCCGCGCTGCATTCGGTGCTCGACATGCTCGCAGGGCGCTACCCGTCCGAGGAGTTCGGGGAGCTGCGGGCACGGATCACCTGGGATCGCGTCACCGACCAGTTGCAGGGCCGTCCCGGCGCCCAGCGGCTCGCCGTCACGTCGGGGGGCACGATCCCCGACCGCGGGCTGTTCACGGTCACCACACCCGGCGGGGCCGACGGCCGCGGCTCACGGGTGGGCGAGCTCGACGAGGAGATGGTCTACGAGTCGCGGGTCGGCGACACGTTCCTGCTCGGCACGTCGAGCTGGCGGGTGGAGGACATCACCCACGACCGCGTCATCGTCACGCCCGCCCCGGGCCAGCCCGCCCGCATGCCGTTCTGGAAGGGCGAGTCGATCGGCCGCCCACTGGAGCTGGGCCGGGCGGTCGGGGCGTTCGTGCGCGAGATGTCGGCGCTGCCCGACGACGCCGCCCGGGAGCGCGCCACCGCGGCCGGGCTCGACGAGTGGGCCACCGACAACCTGCTCTCCTACCTCCACGAGCAGCGCGAAACCACACGCCACGTGCCCAGCGACCGCACCATCCTGATCGAGCGCTTCCGCGACGAGCTGGGCGACTGGCGGATGGTGGTGCACTCACCGTTCGGGTCGCAGGTCAACGGTCCGTGGGGGCTCGCGATCGCGGCGCGAATGCGGGAGCGGCGGGGGGTCGAGGTCCACGCCGCCAGCGCCGATGACGGCATCGTGCTGCGCCTGCCCGACGCCGTCGACGAGTCCGGCGCCGAGGTCGTGCCCTCGGCCGAGGACGTGCTGCTCGACCCGGCCGAGGTGGAGCAGATCGTCGTCGCGGAGCTGGGTGGCTCGTCGCTCTACGCGTCACGGTTCCGGGAGTGCGCGGCTCGCTCGCTGCTGCTCCCCCGCCGCGATCCCCGGCGGCGCAGCCCGCTCTGGCAGCAGCGCCAGAAGTCGGCCCAGCTGCTGGCGGTGGCCGGGCGCTACGAGCAGTTCCCCATCACCCTCGAAGCGATGCGCGAGTGCGTGCAGGACGTCTACGACCTGCCCGGGCTGCGTGAGCTGATGAACGACGTGCAGGCCCGCAAGGTGAAGGTCGTCGAGGTGGCCACGCCCGCGCCGTCGCCGTTCGCGCGGAGCCTGCTGTTCGGCTACGTCGGGATGTTCCTCTACGAGTCCGACGCACCGCTGGCCGAGCGGCGGGCCGCCGCGCTGGCGCTCGACTCCACCCTGCTCGCCGAGCTGCTCGGTTCCGAGGCGATCCGCGAGCTGCTCGATCCCGAGGTGCTGGCCGAGGTCGAGGCGTCGCTGCAACGGCTCACCGACGAACGCCGGGCCCGCGATGCCGAGGGAGCGGCCGACACGCTGCGGTTCCTCGGCGACCTCACCACGGCCGAGGCGGCCGCGCGCGGGATCCGGGCGGAGTGGCTCGCGGAGCTGGAAGCGGCCCGCCGGATCATCCGGGTGCGGATCGCCGGGGAGGAGCGCTGGCTCCCCGTCGAGGACGCCGGCCGGGTGCGCGACGCACTGGGCGCCGCGCTGCCCGTCGGGGTGCCGGAGACGTTCACCGAGCCAGTGGCCGATCCGCTCGCCGACCTGGTGCTGCGGTACGCGCGCACCCACGGGCCGTTCCCGGCGGCAGAGTGCGCCGCGCGGTTCGGGCTGGGTGTCGCCGTGGTCGCAGGCGTGCTCGACCGGCTGGTCGGGTCGGGGCGGCTCGTGCGTGGGGAGCTGCGGCCCGCGTCCATGGGCGGGCAGAGCAGCGTGGAGTACTGCGACGCCGAGGTGCTGCGCCGGTTGCGGCGGGCCTCGCTGGCCCGGCTGCGGGCCGAGGTCGAGCCGGTCGAGCAGCAGGCGCTGGGCCGGTTCCTGCCGGCCTGGCAGGGGGTTCAGGCGGGCGCAGGCGGTGAGCGGCGCGGCCGGATGCGGCGGGCGCCCGGTGCCGAGGACGTGCTCGGGGTGGTGGAGCAGCTTGCCGGCGCGCCCCTTCCGGCGAGCGCGCTGGAGTCACTGATCCTGCCCGCGCGGTTGCCCGGCTACACCCCGGCGCTGCTCGACGAGCTCACCGCGGCGGGCGACGTCACCTGGACGGGGTGCGGCCCGCTCGCCGGCACCGACGGCTGGCTCGCCGTCGCCCCCGCCGACGTCGCCGATCTGCTGTTGCCCGAGCCTGAGCCGGACATCGCGGACACTCCCGTGCATCGGGCCGTGCTGGCTGCGCTGGGCTGGTCCGGCCCCGGCGGCGGCGACTCCGGCGGGGCGCTCTTCTTCCGCGAGCTGGCCGACCGGGCGGGGCGCACCCTCGTCGAGAGCGGGGAGTCGGGGCCGTCCGACGAGGCCGTGGTCACTGCCATCTGGGACCTCGTGTGGGCCGGTCTGCTGAGCAACGACACCCTCGCCCCGCTGCGGGCGCGGCTCGGGGGCACGGGCAGCCGTGGCGGCCCGGCGCACCGCACCCGGCGATCCGCGCCCCGGGGCCGGTACGCCCAGCTGCGCGCCGGGCGTCCGGCGATGCCGAGCAGGAGCGGGCCACCGTCGGTCGGCGGGCGCTGGGCGCTCGCCCCCGCGCGGGAGCCCGACCCCACGCGCCGCGCCCACGCCCGCGCCGAGGCGCTCCTCGAACGCCACGGCGTGCTAACGCGTGGCGCGTTGGCCACCGAGCGGATGAGCGGCGGCTTCGCGGCCGTCTACAAGGTGCTGCGGGCGATGGAGGATTCCGGCCGCGCACGCCGGGGCTACGTGGTGGAGGGTCTCGGTGCGGCGCAGTTCGCCGTGCCGGGCGCGATCGACCGGCTCCGTTCCCTGTCCCAGCCCGACGGGTCGGTGCCGACGCCCGCTCCCGACCACGGCTTCGGCCCCGAGGAGCACGGGTACGGCGCCGATCGCCTGTACACCGGGCCGGCAGGCAGCGACGGTGCCGGACTCCCCCGCGTCGTCCTGGCGGCGGCCGACCCGGCGCAGCCCTACGGCGCGGCCCTTCCCTGGTCCGCCACCGTGGGCGACACCAAGCACCGTCCGGGACGCAAGGCCGGGGCGCTCGTCGTCCTGGTCGACGGCGCACCTGTGTTGTACGTCGAACGGGGCGGGCGTTCGCTGTTGTCGTTCACGGTCGACCGCTCGCGACTCGCGGCCGGCGCTCAGGCGCTCGCCGGCGCGGTCCACGAGGGATGGCTCGGCTCCCTCGCCGTCGAGCGTGCCGACGGGGTCGGCTCGCTCGGCTCCGAGCTGGCCGAGGTGCTCACCGATGCCGGCTTCCGCGTCACGCCCAAGGGGTTGCGCCTACGGGCGTGATCGCAGCACCGCGTCAGGCCTGCGGGACGTTCGGGACGGCTCCTGCCTGGTCGTCGGCGTACTCCCGCGCTCCGAGCATCCTGCCGACGATCAGCACCACGTAGCCGCGAACGACCTCCTCGAGGCCCAGCTCACCGTCGTCGTGGAACCAGGTGCTGATCCCGTTGAGCACGCCGAACGCCGCGAACGCGGCGAGCCGGGCATCGATCGCGGTGAACTCCCCGGTGCTCATCCCGGCAGCGATCACGTCCCGCACGCGGCGCTGGTAGTAGCGCCGGTACTCGTCGATCTCGGCACGGTGGGCCGGCGTGAGCGCGGCGAGCTCGTGCAGCCCCACCATGTGCTCGACGCGGCGGGGGTGCAGGAACTCGAGGTGCGCACGCACGAATGCGGCGAGGCGCTGTGCGGGCGTGCCCGGTGCGTCGAGAAACGGGAGGTTCTGCTCGTTCAGCTCCCGGGTGACGGTCAGGCAGACCGCGTAGAGGATCTCTTCCTTGGCCGGGAAGTGGTGGTAGAGGCTGGCCCCTCGGATGCCGACCGCCTCCGCGATGTCGCGCATCCCCACGGCCGCGTAGCCCTGCCGGGCGAAGATCCGCGCAGCCGCGGCGACGATCTCCTCGCGGCGAACCCGCCCCGACCTCCGGCCGGCAGGCACGGGCTGGGCCGAGGAGGGCTCGTCGATCCGCTTCGGGGCACTCACGGCGGAATCTCCACCGTGCGCAGCTCCCGCTTGAGGATCTTGCCCTGGGCGTCCACCGGCAGCTCCGCCACGACGTGCACGGCCTTGGGCACCTTGAACGCCGCGAGCTGCTCCCTGCAGAACGCCACGATCGCGTGGTGCTCGGGGGTGGCGCCGGGCCGCGGCACGACGAACGCGGTGACCGCCTCGGACCACACCGGGTCGGGCCGGCCGACCACCGCGGCGCGCAGAACGGCGGGATGTGCTTGCAGCACCCGCTCCACCTCCTGCGACGAGACGTTCATCCCGCCCGACTTGATCACGTCGGTGAGCCGGTCGTGGAAGAACAGATTGCCCTCGCCGTCGATCCGCACGATGTCGCCGGTGTGCAACCAGCCGCCGCGGAGCACGTTCTCTGTCTTCGCGGGTTCCCGATGGTATCCGAGCATCACCGAAGGCGATCGACAGACGAGCTCGCCGAGCTCGGTGTCGTTGCCGTCGGCGTCGACCACCCGCACCTCCAGGTGGGTCACCGGCTTGCCGATCCAGGACGTATCGCCGCCGGGTACGTCGGACAGAGTGGAGAACCAGCCCACCGTGCCGAGCTGGGACAGCTCGGACTGCCCCCAGTAGGTGCCCCACCGCACGCCAGGGGCGGCCTCGGACCAGGCCTCGATCACCGCGGGCGTGACCTGCCCGCCGTACGTCAGGCAGCGCCGGACGGCGCTGACGGCGGCGGGTCCGAATCCCGCCTGCCCGGCGAGCCCGAGGTAGAACGTCGGGGTCTGCGCGATCACCGTGACGCGTTCGCGGGCGATGATCTCCAGCGACCGCGCGGCGTCCGTGCCTGCGGGCAGCACCAGGGTGGCGCCCATCAGCGTGAGCGTGGTCATCGAGCCGAGCCCTGAGATGGTGTGGAAGGGCATGACGAAGAGCCAGGTGTCGTCCGGGCCGGTCTGAAGGCCCCAGCCCCACGCAGGTGCAGTGGAAATCAGGTAGTTGCGGTGCTGGATCAGCACGCCCTTCGGCGCTGCCTCCGTGCCGCTGGTGTAGACGAGCATCGCGACGTCCAGCTCGTCGACGTCGGCCACGGGCTCGGTGTCGGGTTGCTCGGCGAGCGCGCGCTCGAGGGGCTCGCCGAACGTCAGAAGCGGGGCACCGGGGTAGGCCGCCGAGACGCGGTCGGTGAACTCCTCGTCGGCGACCACCACCACCGGCCCGGCATGCGTGAGCTGCTCGCCGATCTCCCGCTTACCGAACATCACGTTGACGGGGCTGAGCGCGGCGCCGATCTTGAGCGTCCCGTAGTAGAGAGCGACGACGTCCACGCTGTTGCGAGCAACCACGGCTACGACATCCCCCCGGCGGACCGAGCGGCCGAGCAGGAGATGTGCGAACCGGTTGGCGCGGCGGTCGAGCTCCCCGTAGGTGATCCGGGTGCGCGCCCCCACGGCGTCGTAGGCGACGAACGCGGTCTTGTCCGGCTGGGTGCGGGCGTGGCGGCGCAGCTGGTCGCCGATGGTGGCCCGGCCGACCGGGGCCCGGTGCTGCCATGCGATGTCGGACACGGTGGTCAGTCCCTCTCCACGAACACCATCGTCGCTGCAGCCCCGGAGACGGTGTCGGCGGGGTGCGCACTAGTGCCGGGCATCACCCGGGTGATCTCCATCAGTCTCGCCTTCCTGTCTGTGGTTAGGAGTGAACCAGCCGGTTGTCGGCAACGGTACAGACGTCAAGATGCCGTCCTTTCGTGTTCACCTAACAGCGGTTAGCCTCGCAGCATGAGCTCCGCCGGCGACGCCCTCACCGAGCCCGCACCGGGCGAACCGCTGGACCGCGGGTCGCTGACCTCGGCCATGGAAAGCGCCAACCTGCCCACGCTCGTCGTGGTGCTCCACCAACTCACCGGCGATCCCCGCTGGCTCGCCGACCCGTACCGACCCACCCGGGGTCGCGGGATGGACGACAACGACGACGGCGGGTTCGCCGAGCCGGTGCGGGCCGAGATCCGGGCCGCCGCGGTCGACGCCGTGCTGGCCTGGTCGGCGGGCAGGCAGCCCGCCGTGCCCGCCCCGACCGGCGCGTTTCTCGTCGAGTTGATGAGCCTCGCGGTGGGCGAGCCGGTGCCCGCCGAGTACGAGGCCATGGCGGCCGAGGACATGGGCTTCCGCACGCCGAAACCCGTACGGGCCGTTGCGCCGGGCACCGGGTTCCGGGTCGTCGTCATCGGTGCCGGGCTGTCCGGTCTGCTCGCCGCGATCCGGCTCCGGGAGGCAGGGATCAGCTGCGTCGTCCTGGAGAAGAACGACGATGTCGGCGGCACCTGGTTGGAGAACCGCTACCCCGGCGCCGGGGTCGACACCCCGAGCCACCT
This sequence comes from Pseudonocardia yunnanensis, assembly GCF_039534065.1. Lineage (NCBI taxonomy): Bacteria > Bacillati > Actinomycetota > Actinomycetes > Pseudonocardiales > Pseudonocardiaceae > Pseudonocardia > Pseudonocardia yunnanensis. The sequence continues at coordinate 114,420 of NZ_BAAAUS010000030.1, forward strand.
GTACTCCTTCTCGTTCGCGCCGAAGCAGTGGACCACCCACTTCGGCAAGCGCGATGAGGTGCTCGCCTATCTGCGCGAGGTGGCCGATCGCTACGACCTGCGCGGGATGATCCGGTTCGGCACCGAAGCGGCCGGCGCCGCCTACGACGCCCGCAGGCAGCGCTGGACAGTGCGCACCACGGCCGGCGAGGAGCTCGAAGCGAACGCCGTGATCACCGCGGTGGGTGTGCTCAACCGTCCGAAGGTCCCCGACCTGCCCGGACTCGGCGACTTCCGAGGACCGATCTTCCACTCCGCCCGCTGGCCCGCCGACCTCGACATCACCGGCAAGCGCGTGGCCGTCGTCGGGACGGGGGCGAGCGCGATGCAGATCGTGCCGGCGATCGCCGGCCAGGCCGCCCACGTCACGGTGTTCCAGCGTTCGCCGCAGTGGGTCGCACCGAACGCCGTCTACTTCGAGCCCATCCCCGACGGCGTCCAGCTGCTGATGGAGCGCGTGCCCTTCTACCGTCGCTGGTACCGCACCCGGCTGGCCTGGACCATGAACGACAAGGTGCACCCGTCGCTGCAGATCGACCCGGAATGGCAGCACCCCGAGCGTTCGGTCAACACCATCAACGACTCGCACCGGCGCTACTTCACCCGCTACCTCATGACGGTGCTCGACGGGCGCGACGACCTCGTGAAGAAGGCGCTTCCGGACTACCCGCCGTTCGGTAAGCGGATGTTGCTGGACAACGGCTGGTTCGCCGCGCTGCGCCGCGACGACGTCGATCTCCTCACCGAGGCCGTCGCGGCGATCACCCCCACCCGCGTCCGGACTGTGGACGGCACGGAGGTCGACGCCGACGTCGTGGTGATCTGCACCGGCTTCGAGACCTACAGGTTCCTACACCCCCTTGACCTGCGCGGACGAGACGGGCAGTCCGTCCAGGAGGTCTGGGGTCCCGAGAACGCCGACGCCTACCTGGGCATCTCGGTGCCCGGCTTCCCGAACCTCTTCCTGATCGGCGGCCCCGGCACCGTGCTCGGCCACGGCGGCAGCTACATCACGATCGCCGAGAGCGAGGTCCGCTACACCGTCGAGGCCCTGACCGGGATGGCCGAACGCGGGATCGGGGCGCTCGAGGTGCGGCCCGAGGTCTACGCCGACTACGCCCGTCGGCACGACGAGGCGCACGCGCGGATGATCTGGTCACATCCCGGCATGGGCAACTGGTACCGCAACCGCGCCGGCCGTGTCGTCTCCGCGTTGCCGTGGCGGATCGTCGACTACTGGACGATGACGCGCCACGTCCACTGGGACGACTTCACCACCGAACCCGCCCGCTGACGCTCACGAGCCACCCGCGCCAACGTCGCGAGTCGCGCCGCGGGGTCAGCGGCGACGGCGGCTCGGACGGTGGCCCGAGGCGTGCCGTTTGCGCTTCCCCGTTCCCCCACCGCCGGCCGGGGTCACGGTGGGAGTGGCGGGCGGGTCGGCCGGGACGAGTGCGGGGGTCGGCACGGCCGTCACCAGCGGCGCCGGTGCGAGCGGTATCGCGGGCAGGCGGCTGAACACGATCCGCTGCTGGACGAGGGTCCAGGCGTTGTTGGTCAGCCAGTAGATGAGGATCGCGATCGGGAACGGGAAGAACAGCCCGCCGACCAGCGCACCGAGCGGGAAGATCCACGGGGTGAACCGCATGGCCGACGCGGTCGGGCTGTCGGGCGGCTGCTGCTGCGCCGAGTGCCGCGCACTGAAGTGGGTGGCCACGGCGGCGACGAGCATCAACGGCAACGCCACCACAGCGACGTCGAAGCGCTCGACGTGACCCCCGAAGGAATCCAGCAACTGCTGGGGCATGCTCAGGTATGCCGACAGCGGCGCCCCGAACAGCCGGGCCTCGAGGAACGAGCGCACCTGGTCGGGGCCGAAGACGTAGTTCGGGAGGGCGGCGTTCTGCTCGAACGTCAGCCCGGGGCGGTTGAAGTAGCGCAGCACGTGCAAGAGCCCGAGGAACACGGGCAGCTGCAGCAGCGCGGGTAGGCAGCCGCCCATGAGGTTCACCCCGTGCGCGCTCTGGAGCGCCTTCGTCTCCTTCATCAGCCGCGGACGATCGTCGGCGTAGAGCTTGCGGAGCTCGGTGAGCTGGGGCGCGATCACGCGCATGGCCCGGGCGGAGCGCACCTGCGCGATGAACGGCCGGATCAGCAGGGCCCGCAGCGTGAGCACGAGGAAGACGACCGACAGCGCCCACGCGACCCCACTGGACGGGCCGAGCAGCAGGCCGAAGAGCTGGTGCCAGCACCACATGACGGCGGAGACGGCGTAGTAGACGGGATCTAGCACGACGCGCCCCCCGGGCAGGGGACGGCAGGGACGAGAACGGGCATGGCGGGACTCCAGGGCAGCCGGAACAGGACTCGTCCGGCGGCGCCACGCGAAGCGCTACACCGCCGGGAGGAGCTCCGACGGGGCGCGCGACCGGGTATGGCCGTCGGCGTCCGGGTCGCGCTGGCGGGGCACGGCGCGGGACGCAAGCGCCCGATGGTGCTCCCGCGTCGCCACGGCGACACGGGCCTCGGCACCGGCGAGGAGCACGAGGGCAGGTCGCCGGGCCAGGCCCCAGGCGCAGAGCAGGGCTCCGAGCACGCCCATGAGCAGCGACTGCTCGAGGATCACGGCGGTGCCGACGAGCACGGACCCGAGCAGCAGCAGGCCCAGTGCCTGCGCCGTCGCCGTCCTCATGCCGCAACCGTACCTTTTATCGGTGGCGCCCGACCCGGCTACGCACCAGGGTGGCGAGCCATGCGCCCCGTTCCGGCCGACGCACTCCCGCAGCTTCGTCCGTGGTTCGCCCCGGAGCGGCCGGGACCGTTGATCTTCGAGCACGTCGTCCGTACGGGCCATGGCCGGTGCCGCGTGAACCGCTGGCCGCATCCGCAGGTGGTGCTGGCCGAGTTGCCCGGGAACTACGCCCTGCGCGGTGACCCCGCGCAGTGCAAGGACGGCGACCTCGACGACGTGGCCGGGTTCGTCGATGCTCCGCCCGAGTGGCTGCCCGCCCTGCGCACCCTGGATCCGGCCGCAGGTGTGTGGGACCGGCTGGTCGCCGTGCTCCCGGACGATGCGGTCGTACCGCCACCCGGTGATCACGTCCGGCTGCTCACCCCGGCCGACGCACCGGCGCTCGCCGCGCTCGGCGTCGAGGACGCGTGGATCCACGAGACGTGGGGCGGTGTGGCCGGACTCCTCGCCGCGGGTGTCGCCTATGCCGCCACCGCGGACGGCGAGCCGGTGTCGATCGCCGTGGCGTTCTACGTGGGCGGTGAGTACGAGGACATCGGCGTGGTGACGGTGCAGGCCCATCGCCGCCGCGGCCTGTCGACCGCGAGCGCTGCAGCGGTGGTCAGGGACATCAGGGCCCGCGGCCACGTCCCGTCGTGGACGACGTCCCCCGACAACACCGGGAGCCTCGCAGTCGCCGCGCGGCTGGGCTTCACGCACGTACGGAACGACGTCCTCTACGCCGTGCGCACGCCGATCCCGGTCTGAGCCGCGTCGGCGCTACTCGGGTATCAGCAGGCCCCGCTGGTACCCGGCCGCCACCGCGGAGGCCCGGTCGCGCACCCCGAGCTTCGCGTAGATGTGCAGCAGGTGGGTCTTCACGGTGGCCTCGCTGATGAAGAGTTTCTGAGCGGCCTCGCGGTTGGTGAAGCCCGCAGCCACCAATCGCAGCACTTCCAGCTCCCGGCTGCTGAGAGTGTCCTGGGCCGGGGTTCTGACCTGCCCCATCAGGCGCCCGGCAACAGCCGGCGACAGCACAGCCTCCCCGCGGTGCGCGGCCCGGACGGCCCGCAGCAACTCGTCGCGTGGGGTGTCCTTGAGCAGATAGCCGGTGGCGCCCGCCTCGATCGCCGGGAGCACGTCACGGTCGGTGTCGAACGTGGTGAGCACGAGCACCCGCACCGACGGTGCGGTGCGGCGCAGCTGCCCGATGGCCTCGACGCCGCCCATGGTCGGCATCCGCAGGTCCATCAGGACGACGTCGACCGGCTCGGCGTCCACGCGGGCGAGTGCCTCGGCGCCGTGTCCGGCCTCCGCCACCACATGCATGTCCGGCTGGCCGTCGATCACGCCACGCAACCCGTCGCGGACGACCGGGTGGTCGTCGACGATCAGCACCCTGATCTTCTCGGTCACGCCCGTACCTCCGCAGGGATCGCCGGGACGGTCGCACTCACCGCTGCCCCGTCCCCGGGGGAGCTCTCCACCGCCAGCGTGCCCGCCACTCGCCGCACCCGCTGCTCCATCCCCCCGATGCCGAAGCCGGAGCCTGCGTCCGGCCGGCCGCCGAACCCGGGTGTGAAACCACGCCCGTCGTCGCGCACGTCGAGCACCACCACGTCGTCCATGTAGGACAGAGTCAGCCCGGCCCGTCCGGCCTCCGCGTGCTTCCCGACATTCGCGAGCGCCTCCTGCGCCACCCGGAACAGCACGACCTCCAGCTCCGGCAGCAGCGGCCGTGGATCGCCGGTGGTCTCGACGACCAGCTCGACGCCCGTGGTCTCCGCCCACGACTTGCCCATCTGGGCGATGGCATCAGGCAGTTGCGTCTCGGCGAGCTGTGCGGGCGCGAGCGCGTCGACGGAGCGGCGGGCCTCGCTGAGGCTCTCCCGGGCGAGCGCGCTCGCGGTGTCCATGTGGCGGCGCCGGACGTCCGGGTCGTCATCGGCGGCGCCGGCCGCCTCGAGTTGGGTGACGATCCCCGTCAGGCCCTGCGCAATCGTGTCGTGGATCTCGCGCGCCAGCCGCGCCCGCTCGTCGAGCACCCCGGCCTCCCGCGCTTGCACCAGTAGACGGGCGTGCAGGCCGGCGTTCTCCTCCAGCGTCTCCGACAGGCGCCGGTTGGCCTCGTTGAGCTCGACGATGATGTCCTGCCTGCGTTGGGACTGCTGCGCCGACAGCACCCCGAAGTAGGTGAGCCCGCCCGCCATCCCGCCGTTGACCACTGCGAGCGCCACCCACCCTGCGATGACAGCGGGGGTGAACGCGTCGACCAGTCCCCCGCCGAGCTGGGAGTACGCGGCGAGCACCGCCGTGGCCACCACGCCGGCCCAGCGCCAGAGACCACGCAGGTACTGGAACGAGTGCGAGTACCCGGCGAAGGCCTGAAACCCGTAGAAGGGCGAGAGATGGACGAGCACCGCCATCAGGAGAAGCAGGCCACCCACGTACACCGAGCCCAGCAGCGGATCCGACGCACGAGCAGGCCGCCGGGACGCGAACACGAACGTCCAGCCCGCGTTGAGGATCACGAGCGACCCCGTGACGAGCCAGAAGCCCGGTGTGGAGGGAAGGACGAATGGCGTGAGCACGGTTCCGACGACCAGGCCGAAATACGGCGAGTAGCGCTCGAAGAGCGAGTCGAGCTTGCGCTCCCTGGCATCGAGTCTCTCGTCGCTGCCGGGAAGGGGGCCGACCCCGCCGCTCGTGCACGACCCCACGGTCGCCGCACCCGCACCGGTGCCGTTCACGGCCTCACTCCCACCGGAAGAATCTAGCGGCCACCGCCGTCGCGGTCACTGCAATGACCGCCATGACCACGAGCTGTGACAGTGCCGGCCCGTCCCCCAGCCAGGCGGCCTGGAAGGCACCTGTTGCCGGCGGAACGAACTCACCGATGCGCACGACGACGTCCGGGAGCAGGAACTTGGGCAGGTACACGCCCGAGAAGAACTGCGTCAGGATGAACGCGACGGTGCCGATCCCGGTGGCGAGCCGGGCGCGCGGTGCCAGTGCGGCGATCACGAGCCCGAGCGCGAACACCGCGGACGTGCCCAGCAGGAACGTGAGGACGAACCCGATCGGATGCCGCGGCGCCGGTACGTCGAGCACGAGCACGGCGACCATCAGCATCAGCGCCGTACCGACAGCCGCCGTCACGAGGTTGATGACCAGCTGCACGACCAGCACCGCAGACGGCCGCATCGGCGTGGCCGAGAACCGGCGCAGGACGCCCTTCTCCCGGTAGGTCGCGAGCCCGGTGGGCAGGTTCTGGAGGCCGAGCACGGCGATGTTGATCGCCAGCAGGGCCGGCGCGAAGTAGTCGGTGAACCGCAGACCCCCGAAGACCTCGCCGGGCTCGCGCAGGGCGGGCACGGCAGCGAGGCCCGCGAGGATGAGCGTGGGCAGCGCGATCACCAGCAGCACGGTCACGGGGTCACGCAGGAACAGCCGGGCCTCGGCCACCGCCAGCGCGAGCAGCGGGTTCACCGCGCGACGTCGTCCGCGGATCGAGGCAGGCGCAACGGACGACAGCTCGTTCATCGGTCGGGTTCCTCAGTTCTCGGCCGCGCGGCCGGTCAGGGCGACGAAGGCGTCGTCGAGGGTGGCCTGCTCCAGGCGCAGATCGGCGGACACGACCTGGTGGCGGGCCAGCGTCGACGTGACGGCGTGCAGCAGGTTGCCGTTCCCCGACACCTCCACCTGCGGACCGAGCCTCCGTATCGACTCCACCTCGGCGAGGTCGGTGAGCACCGCGTCGGGGAACGGAGCCGACGGACGGAACCGCAGCCGCTGACCGCCCGCGAGCCGGGCCACGAGCCCCGCCGGGCTGTCGGTTGCGACCACGCGGCCCGCGTCGATCACGGCAATGCGGTCGCAGAGCCGCTCCGCCTCCTCCATGAAGTGGGTGACCAGCACGACCGTCACGCCTCCGCGGCGGATCTGCTCGATCGACTCCCAGGCGTCGCGCCGAGCCTGCGGGTCGAGCCCGGTGGTCAGCTCGTCGAGGATGGCCACGCGAGGGTTCCCGACCAACGCGAGCACGATCGACAGGCGCTGCTTCTGGCCGCCCGAGAGGTTCGCGAACGCCGTGTTCCGCTTCGCTGCGAGGCCCCAGCGCTCGAGCAGCTCCCGTGGCTCGGCAGGCGACGGGTAGAACGAGGCGAAGAGCTCGACGGCCTCCCCGACACGCAGCTTGTCCGGCAGCTCGCTCGCCTGTAGCTGGATGCCGAGCACGCGGCGCAGCTCCGTGCGGTCACGCTGCGGGTCGAGACCGAGTACCGAGATCGTGCCGCCGTCCTGGGTGCGCAACCCCTCGATGCACTCCACGGTGGTGGTCTTGCCCGCGCCGTTGCGACCGAGGATCCCGAAGATCTCCCCCTCCTCCACGGCGAGGGAGACGTCGTGCACCGCGATCTCGTCGCGGTAGCGCTTGTGCAGCCGATCCACCTCGATGACGGGCATGTCGATGATGGTGCTGCCGCGCACGCCCGTGGAGATCGACCGTCGCGACGGACTCCCGGGCGCCCGCGGTGGACCCCGGCTCCACCGATCGGTGGACCGGCGCGGCCCGCGCTACCGTCGGGCTCGTGCCGGAGGGCGACACCGTCTACCTCACCGGTAAGCGCCTGCGAGCCGCGCTCTCCGGCCGGTCACTCGTGCGGGGGGAGCTGCGGCACCCGCGGCTCGTGGAGCACGACCTCGCCGGACGCACCGTGCTCGACGTCGCGACCGTCGGCAAGCACCTGTTCACCCGCTTCGACGACGGCCGCAGCCTGCACAGCCACCTGCGGTTGGACGGGTCGTGGCACCTCTACCGCCCCGGAATGTCCTGGCAACGGCCCGCGCACCAGGCCCGCGCCGTGCTCGAGACCGCCGAACGCACCGCCGTCGGGTTCTCGCTGCACGACATGGAGCTGCTGCCGACCATCGAGGAGGAACGGCTCGTCGGGCATCTCGGGCCCGATCTGCTCGACCCCACCTGGGACGAGACGCACGCCGCGGAAGCGCTACGCCGGTTCGCGGTGCGGGGATCCTCGGAGCTCGGCCTCGTGCTTCTCGAGCAGCGGGTGATGGCGGGCCTCGGGAACCTCTACAAGACCGAGGTGTGCTTCCTGCTCGGGCTCTCGCCGTGGACGCTCGTTCGAGACGTGCGGGACCCGGGGGCCGCGATCGCGCTGGCCCGTGAGCTGCTGCTGCGCAATGCCGACCGCCCGCAGCAGTCCACGACCGGTGAGCTGGCGCGCGGCCGTCAGACCTGGGTGTTCGAGCGGGGCGGGCAGCGCTGCCGGCGCTGCGGCACCCGCATCCGCACCGCCGAGCAGGGGGACGGCCCCTACGCCCGCATCGCCTACTGGTGCCCCCGCTGCCAGCCGGGCCCCTCCCCACGTCCGGCGTCGCCGCGAAACGACCGACGCCGCCCGTCCCCGGTGGGGGACGAGCGGCGTCAGCGCTGGTAGAAGGCCTACTCAGGCGGTGCCAGGCTGCTGCTGCTTGTTGAGCTGCGGGTTGGCCGGAATGGCGGCGGTGTCGCCCGCCGTGACCTCGCCCGCAACCGGTGTGCCGTGCAGCGAGGCGCGGATCTGCTCGAGGCGGCTCGCCCCGGCCATGTCGACCGTGGACTGCTGCACCTCCAGCATCCGGCCCTGCACCGAGTTCTGCGCCAGCTCCGCGGAACCGATCGCGTTGGCGTAGCGCCGCTCGATCTTGTCGCGGACCTCCTCGAGGGAAGGCGTGTTGCCGGGCGCGGCGAGCTCGGACATCTGCCGCAGCGACGCAGCCGCCTGCTCCTGCATCTTCGCCTGCTCGAGCTGGCTCAGCAGCTTCGTGCGCTCGGCGATCTTCTGCTGAAGCATCATCGAGTTGCGCTCGACGGCCTGCTTCGCCTGGCCCGCTGCCTGGATCGACTGGTCGTGCAGCGTCTTCAGGTCCTCGACCGACTGCTCGGCGGTGACGAGCTGCGTGGCGAACGCCTGCGCGGACTGCTCGTACTGCCCGGCCTTGGTCTCGTCGCCGGAGGCGCGGGCCTGGTCGGCCAACACGAGCGCCTGCCGGGCCGACGCCTGCAGCTTCTCGATCTCCCCGAGCTGCCGGTTGAGCTTCATCTCGAGCTGACGCTGGTTGCCGATCACCGCTGCCGCCTGCTGGGACAACGCCTGGTGCTGCCGCTGGGCATCCTCGATCGCCTGCTGGATCTGTACCTTGGGGTCGGCGTACTCGTCGACCTTGGACGAGAACAGCGCCATCAAGTACTTCCAGGCCTTCGTGAAACCGTTGGCCATCTGCTCCGCCCTCCGAGTGCGGCGCCGCTCGCCGCTGCATGTCGTTGTCCGGGCCTTCCGGCACGGGTCGCCGGTACGTCTGCTCCCATCGTGGCATCGGACAGGCCCGGCTTCCACCGCGCGCCGACGATATCGGGGATGATCCGGAGGCCACCGTCGGGGCGACCCGGAGGTCAGGCTACCGCTCCGGACGCCTCCGAGGGACCCACGACGTGCGAATACACCACCGGCACCCGCCGCACAAGGCTGACGGGTGCCGGTGAGCGTAGGACGGCAGTGGGGACCTCCGCCGTGTCAGGCGGCCGCGCAGACCGCCCCGACCGGCTGCAGCGCCACGGGCTGCGGCGACGGCTGCGGAACCGGGTGGCGCGGGGACACCGGGGACACCGGGGACAACGGCAGGGTGGACGGGGCCGCGGGACCGTCGGACGCGCCGGCGAGCCGCAGGTCCATGTGCCGCAGCCCGACCGGGCGACGCAGGGTGGCAGCCTCAGCGGCCAGCGCTTCGGCTGCGATCGTCTCGGCAGCCTCGGTGAGCAGTTCGTGCAGCGCGATGTCGAGTGCCTCGCAGATGGCTGCGAGGAGCTCGCTGGAGGGCTCCTTGCGGCCCCGCTCCACCTCGGACAGGTATCCGAGACTCACCCGTGCCCGCCGCGAGACCTCGCGGAGGGTGCGCCTGCGCTCCGTGCGCGCACGCCGCAAAGTGCCGCCGATCGCCTCTCGCATCAGCACCGCCATGCGACCCTCCTCGTGATCCGCCGGCCAACGTGGACACCGCGCCGGTGAGATCACCGTACCGATTCCTGCCGCGTGGCGTCTCCGGACGCGGCAGACGGTCGCGTCCGCCCACGGCGAACACGCCGGTTCACCTCGTGTCGGGCACCGGGGCGGTGGCTGCGGAGCGCAGCCGCGCCGCCCGAACGACGTAGTCGATTCCCGTGGCAACGGTGAGGGCGAGCGCCACCGCGAGCACCGCCCACCTCAGTGCTTCGACGGCGTCGGGTGCGCCGAACAGGTCGGTGAGCGGGAGCAGGTAGAGCCCGATCGCCAGCGCCTGGGCGAGCGTCTTCGCCTTGCCCCCGCGGCTGGCCGGGATGATCCCGTGCCGGAGCACCGAGAAGCGCAGCACGGTCACGCCGATCTCCCTGACCATGATCACGATGGTGACCCACCAGGGCAGCATCCCCAGCACGGACAGCCCGATCAGGGCCGCGCCGGTGAGCGCCTTGTCGGCGATCGGGTCGGCGATCGTGCCGAACGCCGTGACCAGGCCTCGCTTGCGAGCCAGCTCGCCGTCGTACCGGTCGGTGATCGCGGCGAGCGCGAAGACACCGAACGCGGCGAGCCGCCAGCCCGTGTTCGTGCCGTCGTGGACGAACAGCACCGCAACGAACACCGGTACCAACAGCAACCGGACTCCGGTGAGCACGTTGGCGATGTTCAGCAGCGGCGGCGGGCCGGCGGGCACAGAACTCACCCCGACTCCCGCCCGGCGCCCGCCGTGGCGGCGCTCCGGGGAGGAGCGGCGTCCAGGTCGCTGCGGGGCAGCAGCTCGCGCGGCGAGACGACGAGGTCGGTGCCCTCGGTGCCGACGACGACCGCCCGCACCAGATCACCGACCTCGAGCCCGGACCCCCGCTCGAACACACACTCGCCGTCGACCTCGGGCGCCTGGTGCGCGGCACGGCCGGTGCACTCGAAGTCCTCGTCCTCCTCCGCCTCGACGAGGACCTCGACCTCCGTACCGACACGGTCCTCCGCCCGCTGGGCCATGAGCTCGTCGACCAGCGCGCTGATCCGCGAGACGCGCGCGGTGACCTCCTCGGGCGGCAACTTGCCGTCGTAGCCCGCCGCCTCCGTGCCGTCCTCGTCGGAGTAGCCGAAGACACCGACCGCGTCGAGCCGCGCCCCGATGAGGAACTGCTCCAGCTCCTGCAGGTCCTCCTCCGTCTCGCCGGGGAACCCGACGATCACGTTGCTGCGGATCCCGGCCTCGGGCGCGAGGTCGCGGATGCGCTCGCAGAGGTCGAGGAAGTTCTCCCGCGACCCGAACCGGCGCATCCGCCTCAGTACCGCGGGGCTCGCGTGCTGGAACGACAGGTCGAAGTACGGCGCGACACCGGGCGTCGTCGCGATGGCCCGGATCAGGTCGGGTCGCACCTCGGCGGGCTGCAGATAGCTGAGCCGGACGCGGTCGACGCCCGGCACGCTTCCCAGCCGGGGCAGGAGCTGTACCAGCGCGCGGGTGCCGCCGGGCAGGTCCTTTCCGTAGGACGTGGAGTTCTCGCTGACCAGGACGATCTCGCGCACCCCCTGCATCCCGAGCCAGGCGGCCTCCGCCACCACGTCGTCCGGCGGGCGGGAGACGAACGAGCCGCGGAAGGAGGGGATGGCGCAGAACGCGCACCGGCGGTCGCACCCGGACGCCAGCTTGACCGGCGCGACCGGGCCGTCGGAGAGGCGCGTGCGGGAGAGGTTCGGCACCCAGGCGTGGCCCGGCACCGCGACGTCCAGCGCCGCGGCCGGCCGCTCGACCGGCGAGATCGGCAGCAACGTGCGGCGGTCGACCGGCACGTGCGGAGCGGGCGCGTGGCCGCCGATGACGTCGGAGAGGCGTTCGGCGAGGTCGGGGTAGGCGTCGAAGCCGAGCACGGCATCGGCCTCCGGCAGGCTCTCGGCCAGCTCGGCGCCGTAGCGCTCGGCCAGGCAGCCGACGGCCACCACCTTCGCGCCGGTGGCCTTCGCGGCGTCCGACGCGGCGAGAAGCGTGTCGATCGAGTCCTTCTTCGCCTGCTCGACGAACCCGCAGGTGTTCACGACGATCACGTCCGGGGCCGAGCCCTCGCCGTCGGCATCGACCAGCTCCCAGCCGGAACCCTCCAGCCTGCCGGCGAGCTCCTCGGAGTCGACCTCGTTGCGGGCGCAGCCGAGCGTGAGGAGGGCGGCCCGCCGTGGCGCGCCGTCATCACCGCGTGGAGGGATAGCGGAGTGGGGCACGGCAGGGCGGGGTTCTGGCACGGGCACCAGGGTATCCGTGCCCCCGTGATCTAGTCTGACCCGTCGTGGCAACGGTGGCCGTCCGGCGGGCGAGGACCGCTGACGTAGGGACGATCAAGCAGCTCGTGGATGCTTACGCGGGCCGCGTGCTGCTGGCCAAGGAGATCGTCACCCTGTACGAGTCGGTACAGGAGTTCCTGGTCGCCGAGCTCGACGGCGAGGTGGTCGGCTGCGGCGCGCTGCACGTCCTGTGGGAGGACCTCGGCGAGATCCGCACGGTGGTCGTGCACCCGCGGGTGATGGGCCGCGGCGTCGGCCACGCGATCGTCACCGGACTCATCGGCAGTGCGCGCGAGCTGGGACTGCGCCGGCTGTTCGTGCTGACCTTCGAGAAGCAGTTCTTCGCCCGCCACGGCTTCGCCGAGATCGACGGCACCCCGGTCGAGCCGGACGTCTTCGCCGCGATGCTGCGCTCGTACGACGCCGGGGTGGCCGAGTTCCTCGACCTCGCCCACGTCAAGCCGAACACCCTCGGCAACGTGCGGATGCTCCTGCAGCTGCCGGTGGAGCCGGGTGCGGCGACCGGCCACCGGTAGGCCGGCTCGCCTCCGAGGTGCCCTGGTCCGCCCGCGACGATTTCCGGCGCCTTCCTGTCGGACCTCGCCGGTAGCCTGCCCGTTATGGCGGCTTCGGTCGGCGCTTCGGTCGGCGATGTGCAGCGTGCGCCCGCTCCCGGCTCGTGGCGGATGTGTGCGCGCCGTCCGGCCGCTGCGGTGCGCCCGCACGTCAGCGGCTACGCCGGCTACCGCACCGAGGCCTCGCCGCGCTCGGTCCACCAGGGCGTGGCATCACCCCATCTCACGTTCGTGCTCTGCCTCGACGGCAAGGTCGAGATGGTCGCCAACCCCGACCGGAGCAAGCCGCCCGGCGCGTTCGTCGCGATGGTCGCCGGGCTGCATCAGGCGCCTGCCGAGATCGCCCACGGCGATCCGCAGACGGGCCTGCAACTGCGACTCACGTGGCGCGGCACCCGCGCGCTGTTCGGAGTGCCCGCCGGGGAACTCGCGGGCGATGTCGTCGATCTCGATGCGCTGCTCGGACGGCGCACGGAACCGCTGCTGGCCAGGCTGGCCGCGGCGCCCGGCTGGGCGGAGCGATTCGCACTGCTCGACACCGAGTTCGCGGCGCTCGCCGCGCGCGGACCGGGCGACAAGGGCGTGCTCCCCGAGGTGGGCTACGCCTGGGACCGCCTCGAGGAGACGGGCGGCAACCTGCGGATTTCGGAGCTGGCCCGCGAGGTGGGCTGGAGCAGGCGGTATCTCGGTGAGAAGTTCCGCGTCGAGACCGGCCTCTCCCCGAAGACCGCCGCGCGCGTGATCCGGTTCGAGCGGGCGTGCGACCAGCTACGCGGCCCCCGGCGTCCCTCTCTGGCCGCCGTCGCTGCCGACGCCGGCTACGTCGACCAGGCCCACCTCTCCCGCGACTTCCGCGACCTCGCGGGCACCACCGCCACCACGTGGCTCGCCGAACGCCAGGCCCACTGACCCGCGCCGCGAACCGCCCGGAATCACTTCGCGGACTGCAGGATGCCCTGGATGTCGAGGGTGATCTGGATCGTCGATCCGACCACCGGCACGCCACGGGCGAGGATCTGCTGCCAGTTCACGGTGAAGTGCTCGCGGTGCAGCTCCGTGGTGGCGGTGCAGCCCGCACGCATGCCGTTCCACTCCTGCATGCCGAGGTATGTGGTGTCGAGCTGCACGTCGCTGGTCATCCCGTGCAGGGTGAGCTCGCCGTCGATCAGCCAGCGGTTGCCGCCGGGACGGCTGAAGCGGTGGCTCGTGAAGTGCAGCTTCGGGAAGCGGGCGACGTCGAGGAAGTCGGCCGAACGCAGGTGGGCGTCGCGCTTCTCGGCGTTGGTGAAGACGCTCGCGGCGTCGATCAGCACCTCGACCTGGGAGTCCTCGAAGCGCTCGGCGATGTAGATCTGCCCGGCGAACTCCATGAACTGCCCGTAGACCCGTGACATCGCGATGTGGCGCGCCACGAACCGGATCGCCGAGTGGTCGGGGTCGATCTCGTAGAGCCCCGGCGTGGGCACGGTGAGCGTCGCGTCCGGGATGAGGGTGAGGCTCCCGAGCGAACTGTGGGTGCCCCACTCGACCTCGGTGCGCTCGTGGAAGCTCTGGTAGCCACCCGCCTCCGCCCGGACCCGGTAAGCGCCTGGCATCAGAGCGGCCGCGAAGAAGCCGTAGGGGTCGGTCTCCGAGCGGGCCACGCATTTGTTGGAGCGGTCGAAGATCGCGACATGGGCTCCCGCAAGGGGTTTGCCCTCGCCGTCGCGGACATCGCCGCTGACCAGCCCACCGGTGAGGGGAATCGACATGAGTGCTTGTCGTCCGCCCGTCTTCTGTTTCTTGCCGCTCCGGCGACGACCGGACCACAACATGCCGCGAATACCTTTCCCGACGTCCTACGCATCGGGCGCGATCCACCCGAGTCACCACACTCTGGCACGTTCCGTGACGACGTCACGGAGTGCCCCCGGTTCATGGGGTCACTCGACGGAGCGGCGGCACCACCATATGGAGCAGTACGTGCACAGAGGGTGACTGTCAGTCGTCGGCGTCGTCGGAGTCGGGCTCGGGCCCGCCGCCGCCCCTCATCAGCCAGAGGACGCTCTCGAGCTCGTCCGGCTTGATAAGAACGTCGCGGGCCTTCGACCCCTCGGACGGCCCGACGACACCCCGCGACTCGAGCAGGTCCATCAGCCTGCCCGCCTTCGCGAATCCGACACGCAGCTTGCGCTGGAGCATGGAGGTGGACCCGAACTGGGAGGTGACCACCAACTCGGCCGCCTGCAGGAGCAGGTCGAGGTCGTCGCCGATGTCGGGGTCGACCTCCTTGGCCTCCCCGGCTTTCTGGGCCGTGACCCCCTCCGTGTAGGTGGGCTCGGCCTGCTCCTTGACGAACGTGACGACCGAGGAGATCTCCTCGTCGCCGACGAACGCGCCCTGCATGCGGGTGGGCTTCCCGGCTCCCATCGGCAGGTAGAGCCCGTCACCCATGCCGATGAGCTTCTCCGCGCCCGGCTGATCGAGGATGACGCGCGAGTCCGTGAGCGACGACGTGGCGAACGCCAGCCGCGACGGAACGTTGGTCTTGATCAGGCCGGTGACGACGTCCACCGAGGGCCGCTGCGTGGCGAGCACCAGGTGGATGCCCGCCGCCCTGGCCTTCTGCGTGATGCGCACGACCGCGTCCTCGACGTCGCGCGGCGCGGTCATCATGAGGTCGGCCAACTCGTCGACGATGCAGAGGATGTACGGGTAGGGCCGGTACTCCCGCTCGCTGCCGAGCGGCGCGGTGATCTCGCCGGAGCGCACCTTGCGGTTGAAGTCGTCGACGTGACGGACCTTGTTGGCCTGCATGTCCTGGTAGCGCTGCTCCATCTCCTCCACCAGCCAGGCGAGCGCGGAGGCCGCCTTCTTCGGCTGGGTGATGATGGGTGTGATCAGGTGCGGGATGCCCTCGTACGGGGTGAGCTCCACCATCTTGGGGTCGATGAGGATCATCCGGACCTCGTCCGGCGTGGCCCGCGAGAGCAGTGACACGAGCATCGAGTTGACGAAGCTCGACTTTCCGGAGCCGGTGGAGCCCGCCACCAGCAGGTGCGGCATCTTCGCCAGGTTGGCCGTGAGGAAGTGGCCCTCGATGTCCTTGCCCAGGCCGATCACCAGCGGGTGCTGCTCGGCGCGTGCGGTGCTGCTGCGCAGCACGTCGCCGAGGCGGACCATCTCCCGGTCGGTGTTCGGCACCTCGATGCCGACGGCCGACTTGCCGGGGATCGGCGCCAGGATCCGCACGTTGTCGGTGGCGACCGCGTAGGAGATGTTCTTGGTCAGCTGGGTGATCTTCTCGACCTTGACCGCCGGGCCGAGCTCGATCTCGTAGCGGGTGACCGTCGGGCCACGGGTGAAGCCGGTGACCTGGGCGTCCACCGAGAACTGGTCGAGCACGCCGGTGATCGACTCGATCATCGCGTCGTTGGCGCTGCTGCGGAGCTTGGCCACCGGCCCGGTGGGCAGCAGGTCGCTGGGAGGGAGGATGTAGGTGCCATCCCCCTCCGTCGGGGAGACGGTGAGGCGCAACTGCTCGCCGACGGCCCCGTCGGGCTCGGGCTCGGCAGGCGGGGTGGCCGGCACGGTGGCGGGCGGCTTGCGCCTCGGGCGCGCCGCAGGCGGCTCGTCGGGTGCCGCGGAGGCCTCCGGCGCCGCCGGGGTCTCGTTGCCGGTGTCCTGGTCGGGGTCCGCCACCCGCGACGCCTGCCGCCGCCGCGACGGGCGCCGCAGCGCCACGGGTGGGGTGTCGGTGACGGGATCGGCCGTGGGCTCGACCCCGTCGCCGTCGGCAAGGGCCGCGTCGCCGACGCCCGGCCCGAGCAGCCGCTGGAAACGGGCGGGGACCTCGCGCACCGGCGTGCCGGTGAGCACCAGGAGTGCGTACCCGGACAGCAGCACCAGCACGGGCACCGCCACCCACGCCGTCAGGCCGGTGGCGAGCGGGGTGGCGGCCAGGTAGCCGAGCGCGCCGCCGCCGTCGACCCAGAGGCCGGGTGCGTCAGGACGCCCCGCGGCGAGGTGCACGAGCCCGAGCACGCCGAGGGTCAGCAGCAGGGACCCGACCGCCACCCGCGGGCGGGCCTCCGGGTGCGGTCGCGTGGCCATCAGGGCGGCACCGGTCAGCGCCAGCACCACCGGCAGCACCGCGGACCCGAGCCCGATGACGTAGCCGACCGCGGCGGACAGCCATCTGCCGACCGGGCCGCCTGCTCCCCACCAGATACCGGCCGCGCTCACGACCGCCAGCACGAGCAGCACGACGCCTAGCCCGTCGCGACGGTGGGCGGGGTCGAGCTCGCGGGTGCGCCCGAGACCGCGACCCGCCGCACGACCGAGCCCGGCGATCCCGCGGCCGACGGCGTCGAGCCCGCGGTCGAGCAGGTCGGGCCCGCGGCGGGGCGGTGGCTTGCGGGCCGCGGGACGGCGGCCGGAGCCGGACGAGCGGCGCGCCGCTGACCGGGCGGAGTCTCGCACGGCGGGTTTGCGAGCGGCGGGCTTGCGCCCACTCGTCCCGCGGGACGCCGCCGCCGCGGTGCTCCGGCTGCCGCCGGCGGTCGATCGTCCTGCCATGACCCCCACGGTATCCGGGACAGCGCCCCGGTCCGGTGACCGACACCCGCCCGTCGTGGTCCGTCGGGACGCCAGTGCAGGGAGTGTCGGGGGTCACTGAGAGAGTGATCGCCGTGACGGACGACGGGGCGCGCGCTTTCGACTTCATCCACGGCTCGTGGCGGGTGCAGAACAGGAAGCTGCGCGACACCACTGATCCGCGCTGCGAGGAATGGGTGGAGTTCGACGCCACCAGTGAGGTGTTCCCGGTCCTGCGGGGGGTCGGGCACGTCGACCGCATGGACGTCCCGGATCCGCCCGACGGCGCCCCGTTCGAGGGCTTCACGCTGCGGCTGTTCGATCCGTCGGCCGGCACCTGGAACATCTGGTGGAGCTCCAGCCGCAACCCGGGCCACCTCGATCCGCCGATGGTCGGCTCCTTCACCGGCGACCAGGGTGTGTTCCTCGCCGACGACGTCATCGGCGGCTACGCGGTCACGGTGCGGTTCGAGTGGCTGGCGGGAAAGACTCCCCGGTGGCAGCAGTCCTTCTCCTACGACGCCGGGCGCACGTGGAAGGTCAACTGGCTGATGGACTTCAGCCGGCATGCAAGCGTTCCCAGCGGCATCTGAGCGGTATCCGAGGCCCCGGGCTCAGCCGTACCGGGTGAGCACCACCCAGGTCGTGGTGCGCACGGTCTCCCGCCAGCCCGAGATCCGGTCCAGCACCACGTCGAGTTCGCCTGCGCTCGGGGCCGACACCAGCACGATCAGGTCGAACTCCCCCGTGACCGTCTCGATCTCGGTCACGCCCGACAGCCCGCGGAGCCGCTCGACGTACCCCGCCACGTCGGGTGTGCGGATCACGATTCCGACGCGGGCCCGGTGCGCCGCGGCCTCCCCCGGCAGCACGACGTCGGCGCGGTATCCGCGGATCACCCCGGCGCGTTCGAGCCGCTGCACCCGGGCGAGCACGGCCGTGCGGGACAGCCCGATGCTGCGCCCCAGCTCCGCCATCGGGGCGCGCCCGTCCGCGGCCAGCAGCATCAGCAATCGGCGGTCCAGGTCGTCGAGCTGACGATCCGTCGGCGTCACGGGCGACATGGTGGCACTTCGCCGGTCAACACCGACGGATGACTGGCTGCGCCGTCAGGATCGCGTCAAGACACTGGACGCATGCCCGAGACCGTCACCCCCGAGCGCGTGCACGACAGCCTTCGTCGCCACCTCCTGGTGGACGGCTTCGACCTCGTCCTGGACACCCATGAGAGCCGCGGCTCCTGGATCGTCGACGCACGGAACGGGACGCGCCACCTCGACCTGTTCAGCTTCTTCGCCTCGGCACCGCTGGGTATGAACCACCCGGCGCTCACCGAGGACCCGGCGTTCATGGCCGAACTGGCGGAGGTGGCGGTCAACAAACCGTCCAACTCCGACATCTACACCACCCACATGGCCGCATTCGTCGAGACGTTCGCCCGCGTGCTCGGCGACCCCGCGCTGCCGCATCTGTTCTTCGTCGAGGGTGGCGCGCTGGCCGTGGAGAACGCGCTGAAGACCGCGTTCGACTGGAAGCAGCAGCACAACGCCCTGCACGGACGTCCCGGCGGGCGTGGCACGAAGGTGCTGCACCTGCGCAAGGCCTTCCACGGCCGCAGCGGCTACACCCTCTCCCTCACCAACACCGATCCGGTGAAGACGGCCCGCTTCCCCACGTTCGACTGGCCGCGCATCGACGTTCCGGCGATCCGGTTCCCGATGGACGTCACCGAGGTGCAGGCGGCCGAGGACCGGGCGCTGGCGCAGGCCAGGTCCGCGTTCGAGGCGCACCCGCACGACATCGCGTGCTTCATCGCCGAGCCGATCCAGGGAGAGGGCGGGGACAACCACCTGCGCCCCGAGTTCCTGCAGGCGATGCAGGCCCTGTGCCACGAGAACGACGCCCTCTTCGTGCTGGACGAGGTGCAGACCGGCTGCGGGATGACCGGCACGGCGTGGGCCTACCAGCAGCTCGACGTCCAGCCGGACATCGTGGCGTTCGGCAAGAAGGTGCAGGTGTGCGGGATCATGGCGGGTGGCCGTGTCGACGAGGTGCCCGACAACGTGTTCCGTGTGCCCTCGCGAATCAACTCGACGTGGGGAGGGGGACTCACCGACATGGTGCGCTCACGGCGCTACCTCGAGGTGATCGAGGCCGAGGGGCTTGTGGAGCGGGCCGGCACGCTCGGCAAGCGGCTGCTCGAGGACCTGCGGGCGGTCGACGGGATCGACAACGTCCGTGGGCGCGGCCTGTTCGTCGCCTTCGACCTGCCCTCGCCGCACGCCCGGGCGGCCGCGCTGCAGCGGTTGCACCGCGACGAGAAGGTGCTCGTGCTCGGCGGTGGTGAGCGGTCGATCCGGCTGCGGCCTGCGCTGACGATCGGCGAGGACGATCTGGCCCTGGCGGTCGCGGCGATCGCGCGGGCGGTGGCAGCGTGAGCGAGCTTGCGAGCTCACCGTTCAACACAGCAGCGCCGCGAATGCGGCTGACGAGCGTCAGCGAGGAGGCTGTATGAGCGCGCCTGTCCCGCGCACGATCGGTTCGTTCATCGACGGCAAGTGGCGCGAGGACGCTCCGGGCGGACGTCTCACGTCGGTGGATCCGGCGCGCGGCGAGACCGTGGCGGAGGCCCTGCTCGGCGACGCCGGCACGTTCGTCGAGGCGTGCCGGGCCGCGCGGGCCGCGCAACGCGCCTGGGCCGCCACCCCTGCTCCGGTCCGGGGACGCGTGGTCGAGCAGATCGGCAGGCTCGTCGAGGCCAACGCCGAGGCACTCGCCGCGCTCGTCACGCGCGAGATCGGCAAGCCCCTCGCGGAGTCCCGTGGCGAGGTGCAGGAGGTGGTCGACACCTGCACGTTCTTCGCCGGGGAGGGCAGGCGGCTCTACGGGCAGACCGTGCCCAGCGAGATGCCGGACAAGCAGCTCTTCACGTTCCGCGTGCCCGTCGGGGTGGCCACGATCGTGACGGCCGGGAACTTCCCGGTAGCGGTGCCCTCCTGGTACCTGGTGCCCGCGCTGCTCTGCGGCAACGCCGTGGTGTGGAAGCCCGCCGAGTACACCCCGGCCATCGCCGAGGCGTTCACCGAGCTGTTCGTGCGCGGCGGGCTCCCCGAGGGTGTGCTGAACACCGTGCTCACCGACGGACCCGCCACGTTCGACGGGCTCACGGCCGCGCTCGACGCCGGCCTGGTGGACAAGATCGGGTTCACCGGATCGTCGGCAGTCGGCGTGCGGATCGGCGAGCTCGCCGGGCGGCACCTGCAGAACCCGTGCCTGGAGCTGGGCGGGAAGAACCCGCTGGTCGTGATGCCCGACGCCGACCTCGACCTCGCCGTCGAGGGCGCGCTGTTCTCCGGCTTCGGCACGGCCGGGCAGCGCTGCACATCGCTGGGCACGGTCGTGGTGCACGAGAGCGTGCACGACGAGTTCCTGCGCCGCTTCGACGCCGCGGTCCGCGCGGCCGTGATCGGCGACCCGGCGCGAGCCGACGTCCTCTACGGGCCGATGATCTCCACGCGGTTCCTGGCGAACTTCGAGCGCCACCTCGACCTCGTGCGCCCACACCACACGCTGCACGGCTCGTCCGGCACCGGCCGGATCACCGCCGCGAACCCGCGGGAGGGATTCGCCGGCGACGCCGAGGCCGGCCTGTACGCCCACCCGACGATCGTCGACGGCGTGCGGGCCGAGGACGAGATCTACCGGACGGAGACGTTCGGGCCGATCGTCGGCGTGGCGCGGTTCGGGACGTTCGACGAAGCGGTGGAGCTGGCGAACGGGCACGGCTACGGGCTCTCGGCGTCGATCTACACCTCCACACCGGTGTACGCGTTCCGCTTCCGGGAACGGGTGAGCGCCGGGATGGTGAGCGTCAACAACTCCACCTCGGGCGCGGAGGCGCACCTGCCGTTCGGCGGCAACGGGCGTTCGGGGAACGGGAGCCGCCAGTCGGGAGTGTGGGTGCTCGACCAGTTCACCCGCTGGCAGTCGATGAACTGGGACTACGCAGGCAAGCTGCAGAAAGCGCAGATGGACACGGCGCAGCTCCCGGCCGACGTGGACTTCCGCCTGCCCGGAGCACAGGGATAGCGGCCGCGTACGGGAGCTGGGCCTGGTCGTCGCAGGGTCAGTGGCCCTGCGACGACCACATCGGGGGCGTCAGGCGTTCGTGTCGTACGTCGAGAGGCCGCGCTCGCTCCAGGCTTCCAACAGCCGCCGGTCCCCCGACGCAGCGACCAGGTCCTCGTCAGCCAGCTGCTCGGCTGCGGCGCAGTGGACGGCGTCGTAGCCGCGCAGACCGAGGGCGTGCGCTGCCTCCGCAGCGGCCACAGCGAGAAGCTCGTCGAGCTCGATCACCTCGACCTCGGCCCACAGCGCATCCAGCAGGTGCCGGGCCCGCTCGTACTGGTCCTTGTCGAGCCGGGTCATCCGCAGCGCCTGGGCGAGTGCCGCGGCCGTCTCGACGTAGAGCAACCGGCAGGACACCACGGCGTCGGAATCGCCCCAGAACCGGCGGCAGGCCGCGCTTCCCGGTTCCGCGACGAGCAAGCGGACAAAGCGGAGGTGTCGAGGTAGCCGATCACTGACGCTGATCATCGATGAGATCGGTGACCGTCCCGGACGCTTCGACCGGCTCGGGCGCGGGTCGCTTCCGGCGAGCGGCCGGGCGGACTCGTCCTTCGGCGCGCAACTGTTCCAGACGGTTCGGCCGGTCGATCGGCACGATCCGAGCGATGGGCCGGCCGTGGTCGGTCACGGTGACCGTGACGCCTCGACGTACATCGGCCAGGTGCTTGCTCAGACCGTCGCGCAGCTCTCGGATCCCGATCTCCATCGCCGCCCCTTAGTGGCTACATTTCGCACGCTGATTATCGCCACTTCGGGGGCGCTCACCCGCCCAGCGCGCGGGAGAGGGACGCAGCGACCACGCTCGGGCGCCGCGTCAGGCGTTCCTCCGCGTCCGCGAGGGTCATCAGGCGCAGGCCGGCGTTCACCAGCAGCCAGCGCAACGGCTCCGGCTCCCACCGCCGCGACCGGTGGCCCACCCACGGCAAGTCGGTGACGGGGTCGTCGTGGCCGAGGATCAGGGCAGCGAGGGTGCGGCCGGCGAGGTGGGAGGTCCCGACGCCGTCGCCGACGTAGCCCCCCGCCCAGCCCGCGCCGTCCGGCCCGAGCCCGACGCCCGCGTGCCAGTCGCGCGGGATGCCCAGGGGTCCGCCCCAGGAATGGGTGAAATCGGCGGGCCGCAGAGCGGGGAACAGGTCGATCGCGGCGGCGCGTAGCCCGGCGAACACCCGAGGGTCACGGTCGAACGACTGCCGGATCCGCGAGCGCCAGTGGTAGGGCGCGCCGCGGCCGCCGAAGACGAGCCGATCGTCGGCCGTGCGCTGGCCGTAGACGATGAGGTGGCGGTGATCGGTGAACGTCTGCCCGTTCTCGAGCCCGGCCACCCACCAGAACGACGGCGGCAGCGGCCGCGTGGCGACGATCAGCGAGTACACCGGGGCGACGGAGCGCGGCGCGAGCCCCGCGCTCCACGCCTCGGTGGCCCGCACGGTGACGCCGGCCCGCACGACCCCTCGGTCGGTCACGACCCGCCGCGCCCCGATCGACCGCGCGGTGGTGGCTTCCGCGATGCGTCCACCTCGCCGCTCGACCGCACGGGCCAGCCCACGGGCCAGGCGCGCGGGCTGGATACGCGCACAGTGCGGGGTGACGGTGGCTCCCAGCACGCCGGACGCCCCGACCAGCGCTGCCGCCTCCTCGGGTCCGACCAGCGCGATCTCGTCGGCGCCGGAGCCGTCGGCCTCGGCCCGGGCCCTGATCAGCTGCGCGGGCGTGCGTGCCAGGGCCACCGTGCCGCCCTTGCGCCAGTCACACGCGATCCCCTCCTCGGCCACGACCGCGCCCACGTCGTCGACGGCGGCGCGCATCGCAGACCGCATCGCGAGCGCGGCGGCCTCGCCGTGGCGCCGCGCGAGGGCCGCCGTGCTCGCCGGGAACAACGCGGAGCACCAGCCACCGTTGCGCCCGCTCGCCCCGAATCCCGCCACCTCCCGCTCGACCACGACGACGCGCAGGCCGGGGTCGCCGCGCAGCAGGTGGTAGGCCGTCCACAGTCCGGTGTAGCCCGCCCCGACGATGCAGACGTCGGCATCCATGTCGCCGCCGAGGGGCGGCCGCGGCGTGAGCGGATCCCCGTCGGCGACGACCTGCTCGTGCCAGAGGGAGAGACTGCTCAGAGTCGCGACCACGCCTCCGTCAGCACCCCCCGGAGGATCCCCTCGATCTCGTCGAACTCCGCCGGGCCCGCGATGAGCGGCGGGGCCAGCTGGATGACGGGGTCGCCGCGGTCGTCGGCCCGGCAGTAGAGCCCGGCCTCGAACAGTGCCTTCGAGAGGAACCCGCGCAGCAGGCGCTCGCTCTCCTCCGCGTCGAACGTCTCCTTCGTGTCCTTGTCCTTGACGAGCTCGATCCCGAAGAAGAACCCCTCGCCGCGCACGTCGCCGACGATCGGCAGATCGAGGAGCTTCTCGAGCGTCGCGCGGAACACCGGGGACTCCCGGCGCACGTGGTCGTTGAGGCCCTCGCGCTCGAAGATGTCGAGGTTCGCCATGGCCACCGCCGCCGACACGGGGTGGCCGCCGAACGTGTAGCCGTGCAGGAACGAGGTGGCGCCCGAGCGGAACGGCTCGAACAGCCGCTCCGAGGCGATCATCGCGCCGATCGGTGAGTACCCGGATGTCATGCCCTTGGCGCAGGTGATGATGTCGGGGACGTAGCCGAAGTCGTCGCAGGCGAACATGCTGCCGATCCGGCCGAAGGCACAGATCACCTCGTCGGACACGAGCAGCACGTCGTGGGCGTCGCAGATCTCGCGCAGGCGTTCGAAGTAGCCGGGCGGCGGCGGGAAGCAGCCGCCCGCGTTCTGCACGGGCTCGACGAACACCGCGGCGACCGTGTCGGCCCCTTCGGCGAGGATCGCCTCCTCCACGCGGTCGGCGGCCCAGCGGCCGAACGCCTTGAGGTCGGTGCTCACGTGGTGCGGCGCGCGGTACGCGTTGGTGTTGGGCACCTTGAAGGCCCCGGCCACGAGCGGCTCGTACGGGATGCGCAGGTCGGGCACGCCGGTGATCGCGAGCGCCCCCTGCGTGGTGCCGTGGTAGGCGACCGAGCGGCTGATCACCTTGTGCTTGGTGGGCTTCCCGACGAGCTTGAAGTACTGCTTCGCGAGCTTCCACGCGCTCTCGACGGCCTCTCCGCCGCCGGTGGTGAAGAAGACCCTGTTCAGATCGCCCGGTGCGTGCGACGCCAGGCGCTCCGCCAGGTCGATCGCGCCGGGGTGGGCGTAGGACCAGAGCGGGAAGTACGCCAGCTCCGACGCCTGCCGCGCTGCCACGTCGGCGAGCTCGCGGCGCCCGTGGCCTGCCTGCACGACGAAGAGGCCCGCGAGGCCGTCGATGTACTCGCGGCCCGCGGCGTCCCACACCCGGCAGCCCTCGCCGCGCACGATGATCGGGACCTGCCCACCGTCCTCGTAGGTGGAGTGGCGGGTGAAGTGCATCCACAGGTGGTTGCGGGCGGCCGTGCCGCGATCGGTGCCGCGGGGTGTGCGGCCGGCAGCGGTCGTGTGGTCGGACGCAGCGACGGTCTCGGGTGTCGTGGTCACCGGGTTCCCCAGTTGTAATGCTGCTTCCGCAGCTTCATGTACACGAACGTCTCCGTGCTGCGGACGCCGGGAAGAGCCCGGATCCGCCTGCCGACCAGCTCCAAGAGGTGCTCGTCGTCCTCGCAGACCGCTTCGACGAGCACGTCGAAGCTGCCCGCCGTGATCACCACGTAGTCGACCTCGGGCATCTCGGCCAGTGCGTCGGCCACCTCGACCACGTCCCCGTCGGCGCGAACGCCGACCATCGCCTGCCGACGGAACCCGAGCTGCAGGGGGTCGGTGACCGCGACGATCTGGATCACCCCGGCCTCCTGCAGGCGCGCCACGCGCTGGCGCACCGCAGCCTCGGAGAGACCCACGCTGCGGCCGATGGTGGCGTAGGGCCTGCGCCCGTCCTCCTGGAGTTGCTCGACGATGGCCTTGCCGACATCGTCGAGCAGCGCGTGAGAGGCCGGATGCGGCTCCGGAGCGGCGAGCACGGTCTGGACCATAGACGTTCGACAACAATTTCGAAACGAAATCCGTAGACGATCCGTCAAGACGCCACGGATTTTACCGTGATCACACAGGTAGGTCTCGAATTCCGTCGTCTGCGACGCTAAGGTGCGCGTGCGTCACATCGGGTGACAGGGTGGCCAGGGGGAGGAACCGTGAGCACAGAGGCGAAGCCCCCGGTCACAGCACCGAGCGGCGCGGCACCCGGTGCGAAGGGCCTGAACGGCGGAGCCCTCGGGCTCGTCTCCGGCGTGGTGATCGGACTGGCGTCCACCGCCCCCGCCTACAGCCTCGCGGCGAGCCTCGGGCTCATCGTGGTGCTGGTGGGCGAGAAAGCGCCCTCGATCATGCTGCTGGCGTTCGTGCCGATGTACCTGATCGCCGTGGCCTACCGCGAGCTCAACCGCGCCGAGCCCGACTGCGGCACCACGTTCACCTGGGCAGGCCGAGCCTTCGGGCCGTGGATGGGCTGGATGGGCGGCTGGGGCATCATCGCCGCCGACATCATCGTCATGGCCAACCTCGCGCAGATCGCGGGCCAGTACTCGTTCCTGCTGGTGGGCGCCGACTCGCTGGCCGCGAGCACCTTGTGGACCACCGTCGCCGGCGTGGTGTGGATCGCGGTGATGACCTACATCTGCTATCGCGGCATCGAGGTCTCCGCACGGCTCCAATACGCACTGCTCGGCATCGAACTCGTGGTGCTCGCCGCATTCGCCGTGGTTGCGCTGGTGAAGGTCTACAGCGGTGATGCCCCGGAGGGTGCGATCACCCCGAGCCTGGACTGGTTGTGGCCGGGCGGCCTCTCGCTCTCCGACCTCGTCGACGCGGTGCTCATCGCCGTCTTCCTGTACTGGGGCTGGGACACCGCCGTGGCCGTCAACGAGGAGAGCGACGACCCGGGCCGCACTCCCGGGCGCGCCGCCGTGCTGTCCACGCTGCTGCTTCTCGCCACCTATGCACTGGTGTCGCTCTCCACGGTCGCCTTCGCCGGCACCGGCACAGCGGGCATCGGTCTGGGCAACCCGGAGAACGCCGACGACGTGTTCGCCGCCATCGGCCCGGCCGTGTTCGGTGACAGCGGCCTCGGCCAGGCGTTCGTCATCCTGCTGATCATCTCCGTGCTGACCTCGTCGGCCGCCTCCACCCAGACCACGATCCTGCCGACGGCACGCGCCACCCTGTCGATGGGCGCCTACCGCGCGCTACCGGCGCGTTTCGCGTCGATCCACCCGCGCTACCTGACGCCCGGCTTCTCCACGTGGGCCATGGGGATCGCGTCGATCGTGTTCTATCTCGGGCTCACGCTCGTGAGCGGGAACGTGCTGGCCGACTCGATCTCCGCGGTCGGACTGCTGATCGCGTTCTACTACGGGCTCACCGGTTTCGCTTGCGTCTGGTTCTACCGGCGGCAGCTACGCGGGCGTGACCTGTGGGTGAAGGGCGTGCTGCCCGGGCTCGGCGGGCTGATGCTCCTCGCCGCGTTCGTCCTCTCCAGCGTCGACTACGCCTCGCCGGAGGCCGGCTCCACCACGCTGTTCGGCGTCGGCGGCGTCTTCCTGATCGGCATCGGCGCACTGGTGCTGGGTGCGATTCTGATGCTGGTCTACAGCCGCGTCGCCCCGCCGTTCTTCCGCGGGGAGACGCTGCGCCCCGGCACGGCCGACCTGCTGATCGGCTCCGACGACTCCGCTCCGCACGTCCGGCTGCCGGACTCCGGGGACATGTCCACCGTGATCGCCCCGGACCGCTCCAACCTGCCGCCCGGCCAGGAGCCCCACGAGCCGCGACACGGCGGATAAGACGCCTCTTCCTCGCAGATCCGCGGTACGTGAGATGTTCTGCATCTCAGCGTATTGTGTCTGGTGCAACCACCAGACGTGTTCGCAGAGAGGCGACGAGTGAGCGACATCAACACTGAGGTCATCACCCCTTCCGGGCCAACGCCGGCGACGTACAGGAGGCGATGGGCGGGCACTTCAAGAACGTCGAGCTGCTCCTCCTGCACGACGTCGGCCGCAAGAGCGGACGGGAGTTCGTCCATCCGTTGCTGTACCTGGCCCACGAGGACAGCTACCTGCTCGTCGGCTCGGCCGGTGGCGCGCCTGACGAGCCGGCCTGGGTCGGCAACCTCGCCGCGATGCAGGAGGTGACCATCGAGGTCGGCGGGCGCACGCTGACGGCGACGCCGACGGTGTTGCGGGAGGGCCCCGAACGGGACCGGCTGTACGCGGCCCTCGTGGACTACTGGCCCGACCTGCGCGAGTACGAGACCCACACGACCCGCACGTTCCCCGTGGTGCGCCTGGACCCGGCCGAGTGACCCTCCGTGTGCGGGGCCGGACCGCCGGCCCCGGCACGCGGGGTGGTCAGACGGGGATCACCGTGGGCACGATCATCGGGCGCCTGCGGTAGGTCTCCCCTACCCACTTCCCCACCACGCGGCGCACCGCCTGGGCGATGCGGTGGGTGTCGGTGATGCCCTCGGCCTCGGTGCGGGACAGCTCGTCCTCCACGAGGGGCAGCACCGCGTCGAGTGCCTTGGGGTCGTCGGAGAACCCGCGGCCCGACAGGGTGGGGCGCGACATGGCCCGGCCGGTGTTCGAGTCGACGGCCACGGTGATCGAGATGAAGCCGCCCTCGCCGAGCACGAGGCGGTCGCCGAGGGTGCTCTCGCCGATGTCACCGACGGCCAGCCCGTCGACGTACACGCGACCCACCTCGACGCGCCCGGTGATCGACGCCTTGCCGTCCACCAGGTCGACGACGACGCCGTCCTCGGCCAGCACCACCGACTTCTCCGGCACCCCGGTCTGCACGGCGAGCCGGCCGTTGGCCCGCAGGTGGCGCCACTCCCCGTGCACCGGCATGACGTTGCTCGGCCGCACGGCGTTGTAGAGGAACAGCAGCTCCCCCGCCGGCGAGTGGCCGGAGACGTGCACCTTCGCGTTGCCCTGGTGCACGACGGTGGCGCCCAGCCGGGTGAGCCCGTTGATCACGCCGAACACGGCCGTCTCGTTGCCCGGGATCAGCGAGCTGGCCAGGATGATCGTGTCCTCGGGCTTGATCGCCACCGAGCGGTGGTCGCCGCGGGCCATCCGGGCGAGCGCCGAGAGCGGCTCGCCCTGGGATCCGGTGGAGACGATCACCAGCTCGTTGTCGGGCAGATCCATCGCCTCGTCGAGCTCGACGAGCAGGCCCTCGGGCACGTCCAGGAACCCGAGCTCGGCGGCCAGTCCCATGTTGCGGAGCATCGACCGGCCGACGAAGCAGACCTTTCGCCTGTGCTCGGCCGCCGCGGCGAGCACCTGCTGCACGCGGTGCACGTGGCTCGCGAAACAGGCCACGATGATGCGCGCGGGCGAGTTGTGGAAGACCCCGTCGAGTACGGGGCCAATCTCGCGCTCGGCGATCACGAACCCGGGGACGTCGGCGTTGGTGGAGTCGACGAGGAACAGGTCCACGCCCTCGTCCCCGAGCCGCGAGAATCCCGCCAGGTCGGTGAGCCTGCCGTCCAGCGGAAGCTGGTCGAGCTTGATGTCACCGGTGTGCAGCACCAGGCCCGCGGGCGTGCGGATCGCGACGGCCAGGGCGTCCGGGATGGAGTGGTTGACCGCGAAGTACTCGCAGTCCCACGCCCCGTGCCGCATTCGGGCGCCTTCCTTCACCTCCAGCAGATGGGGGGTGAGGCGGTGCTCCTTGCACTTCTCCGCCACGAGTGCGAGCGTGAATCGGGAGCCGACGATCAGCAGGTCAGGGCGCTGCCGCAGGAGGAACGGCACCGCACCGATGTGGTCCTCGTGGCCGTGGGTGAGCACGAGAGCGTCGATGTCGTCAAGGCGCTCCTCGATCGCCCGGAAGTCGGGCAGGATCAGGTCGACGCCCGGGGAGTCCTCGGCGGGGAACAACACGCCACAGTCGACGACGAGCAGTCTGCCCTCGTACTCGAACACGGTCATGTTGCGGCCGATCTCGCCGATGCCTCCCAGCGCGACCACGCGCAGGGCACCGTCCGGCAACGGCGGCGGGGGCGCGGCCGGGAGCTCGACAGGATTGACCGCTTCTGGGGGAGCCGGGCGGCTCTGCTCGCGCCTGGGCGGGCGGGATCGGCGATCGGACCGGGGGCGGTCGGACCGTGCAGGGGGACGACTCAAGTAGTTTTCCTCGTGATAGTGGTGAAGAACGTGCCGGAGGACGCTCAGCGGTAGGCGACCCCGACCTCAAGGCTTCTGCCGCTGGATGCGGACAAGCCGCTCACCTCACCGGCACATCGGTACGCGTCGGGACCGAGCGGCACTCCGGCCGCACGCAGGTCGGCCGCCACCGCCTCCACCTGCTCGTCGGTGGCCGGGGGCAGCGGCAGACGAGGGTTGCCGACGTCGATGCCGCGCAGCTGAAGCCCTACCTTCGAGAACACCGCCCCACCGACGCGCCCCATCGCGCGGGTGATCGGCAGGCAGCTCGCGTTCACAGCACGGGCGCGCTCCACATCGCCGGCCTCGAACGCGTCGAGCATCTCCCGCAGGCGGTCGGCCACGACGTGCCCGATCACGCTGACGAAGCCGACCGCGCCGACCGACAGCCACGGCAGGTTCACCGGGTCGTCCCCGGAGTAGTACGCCAGGGATGTGGTGGCGATCACCTCGGTGCCGACACGGAGGTCGTTGCGCGCGTCCTTGACCGCCAGGATCCGCGGGTGCTCGGAGAGCCGTTGGAGCGTCTCCATCTCGATCGGGATGACGCTGCGGGGCGGGATGTCGTAGAGCATCACCGGTAGCTCGGTGGAATCGGCGATCGCCGTGAAGTGCAGCAGCAGGCCCGACTGGGGCGGCCGCGAGTAGTACGGCGTGACGAGGAGCAACCCGTGCGCGCCCGCCTTCTCCGCGGCGCGCGCCAGCTCGATGCTGTGGGCGGTGTCGTACGTGCCCGCCCCGGCCACCACGGTGGCCCGGTCCCCCACCGCGCTCACGACGGCCCGCACCAGGTCGGACTTCTCCTGGTCGCTGGTGGTGGGCCCCTCCCCCGTGGTGCCGTTCACCACCAATCCGTCATTTCCCAGGTCGAGAAGGTGGGCGGCGAGCGCTTCGGCCTTGTTCAGGTCGAGGCGGCCTTCGGCGTCGAAGGGCGTGACCATGGCGGTCAGCACCCGGCCGAACGGCCGGCCTGCCGAGCGCGCTCCAGGAGGGGTGGGGCTCATGGGGTGACGGTACCGCCCGGAAGACATCGAGTGACCCCCAGCGCCGGAGCCGGGTGCATCGAAATGCCCTCCCGGCGGGGCGGCCCGCCCCTCAGATTCCGCGGGGCGTGGCGGCCACCGCCGCCACTGCCGCGGCGTCACCTTCGAGCTCGACACGCACGGCGTCGCGGCCGAACGCGTGCAGGACGAGCTCCGCGGGCTCACCCACGATCGTCACGAGGCCGGAGCCGGTTTTGATGACGTGCTGGTCGCCGGAGGGCCGACGCAGCGCGATACCCACTGGGCTGTGCCGGTAGAGCCTGCGCCCCATTCGGGTGATGGAGGACCAGAGTGCGCCGTCACGCTCGGCGTCGGGCTGACGTGGCTCCCAGCCAGGTTCACCCCGCCGCACGTCCTCGTGGTGGACGAAGAGCTCGATGCCGTTGGCCAGCTCATCGAAATTGCCGATGCGGAACGGCGACCACGCCGGTGGACCGGAGCGCAGCTGGCCGACCATCTCGCCCCACGGCACGTTGTCGAAGCCGCGCATCGCCCATTCGGTGACCGGGGCCAGCACCGGCACCACGATCCCGGGCGCCGCCCACGGCTGGCGCTCGCGCACCAGGAGATGGGCGAGCAGGTCGCGCGTGGACCACCCCTCGCACAAGGTGGGCCGCTCGGGCCCGACCCGCTCGAACTCGTCGCAGATCCCCGCACGCTCGGTGCTCGCCAGGCTCACCGCGCAGACCCTAGTGCCGCGAGCTCAGCCCTCGGTGACGAAGGGGCTCGATGCGATCTCGGTGCCGTCCTCCAGCGTCGCGATCTCGAAGTCGCCGAACACGTTGGGCACCTCGCGCTGCAGCTGGCGCAGGCACTCGATGGCGAGCTCGCGGATCTCGACGTCGGCGTGCTCACTGGCCCGCATGGCGATGAAGTGGCGCCACGCGCGGTAGTTGCCGGTGACGACGATGCGGGTCTCGGTGGCGTTCGGCAGCACCGAACGCGCCGCCTGCCGGGCCTGCTTGCGCCGCAGCGTGGCGTTGGGGACGTCGGCGAAGCGCTTCTCCAGCCCTTCGAGCAGCCGCTCGTAGGCCGTGACCGACGCCTTGGTGGCCTCGGTGAACAGCTCGTGGAGCTCCGGGTCGCCCGCGATGACGTCGGGCTCGACCATGGCGGCGTCCCGCTCGGGCACGTAGCGCTGGGACAGCTGGCTGTAGGAGAAGTGCCGGTGGCGGATGAGCTCGTGGGTGAGCGAGCGCGAGACACCGGTGAGGTAGAAGCTGACCGTGCCGTGCTCGAGCACGGACAGGTGCCCGACCTGAAGGATGTGGCGCAGGTACCCCGCGTTGGTCGCAGTGGCCGGATTGGGCTTGGCCCAGGACTGGTAGCACGCACGCCCCGCGAACTCGGCGAGCGCCTGGCCCCCGTCGGCGTCGGTGCTCCACGGCACGCCCTCGGGTGCGACGAACTCGGTCTTGGCGACGAGCTGGACGCCCAGCGGCACGATCTGCGGCATGGGTCCGAAGGGTAGCCGGACCCCCTGATGATTCCGCGTGACACCGGCTGACGCCACGCCCGCTTCTCTGGTGGCGTCAAGATTCCTCTTGACTGGCGTCATCCATGACGCCACAGTGATGTCATGGATCTCAGCCAGTACGTCACGCAGCTGCGGGAGGACCTCGCCTCCGCAGCGGCCGCGGGTGACGAGCAGACACAGCGCACCGCTGCACTGCTCGGTGCCGCCATCGAGCCGGCCGCCCGGCTGGCTCTCATGAACGCGCTCTCCGATCTCGCGGCCGAGGTCACCGCCGCGTTGCCGGACCGAGTGGTCGAGGTACGCCTCGACGGCCGCGACGTTCGCGTCGCGGTCAGCGCCGACTCCGCCGCCGAACCCGCCCCGGCGGAGCAGCCGAACCCGCCGCCGTTCCGCGGCTTCCCACCGGGCGCGGACGCGGGGGACATCAGCCGGATCACGCTGCGGCTGATGGAGCAGATGAAGAACCAGGCCGAGCAGGCCGCGGCCGCACAGGGCGTGTCGCTCAACTCTTGGGTGGCGCAGGCCGTCCAAGGGGCACTGGCGGGGGGCGGACGGCGGCACAAGGGCCGGGACTGGGCACAGGGCGACCGTGACGAGCGGCGCCTACGCGGATGGGTCGAGGGGTGAGCGGCGTGGACGACACGACGGACTTCGGGACGGACGAGCCGAGCGGCTCGGAGGAGCTGGTACGCAGGCAGAGCTGGCCGGTGGACGGCACCGTCGAGATGGAGCTGACGGTGGACGTCGGCCGCATCCGCGTGCATCTCGACGAGCAGATCGGGGGCACCGGCGAGGGCAGCGCGGGTGACGTGCGCGTGGAGGTGCGACACGACCCGTCCGCCGGCAACACCTGGACCCAGGGGCTCAGCGGCATCATCAACTGGCTCGGCGGCCCCGACGGTCCCGGCATCGGGCGCAGCGTCGACCAGCTCGCGGCAGAAGCGGTGCGGGCCGCGGAGATCAGCTGGTCGGAGACGGGACGGCGGCTCGTCGTCCGGTCCTCGCAGGACCTGCCGTTGCGCGTGGTGCCGCTGGCGATCACCGTGTCGGCGCCCGCGGGTTCGCGCCTGGCCGCGCGGGCAGGCGCCGGCGACGTCCGGGTGACCGGCCGTGCCGGGTGGGCGGGCGTGCGCACCGGCTCGGGCCGGATCTCCGTTGCCGCCGTGGACGGCGACGCCGACGTCACCACCGGATCCGGAGACGTCGAGGTCGGGGCCGTGGCCGGCCGCATGCGGGTGCGCACCGGGTCGGGAAAGGTGTCGGTGGCCTCCACCGGGGGCCCCGCCGAGGTGCGGGCCAGCAGCGGGACCGTCACGGTGGGCACCGTTGATGCCGACCTCGGCGTGCGCACGGGCTCTGGCGACGTCGAGATCTCCGACGCCCGCGGCGGACGCCTGGAGCTGACCACCGGCTCCGGCGGCCTGCGGATCGGCGTGCACCCCGGCGTCCGGGCCGAGCTGGACCTGACGTCCGGCTCGGGAAAGGCCCGCAGCGACCTGGAGGTGACCGGGGTGGCACCCGAGCAGCCCGCTGCGCTCCAGGTGCGCGGCCGCACCGGGAGCGGCGACGTGCTCGTGACACGGGCGGCCGTGGCCGTCTGACCTGCGGCGTCACGGGCGGGGGATCGTGCGCGGATACGGGTGCGGGGGCGCTCGTATCCGCGCACGAGTACGCCGACGCAAGGCCCTACGTCAGTGAATGGCTTGCATGCACGGCCGAGGCGAGCGGGGCGGCCAGGTCGCCCCGTTCGCCCGCCACCACGGCGTCGAGCTCGAGCCAGTCGGCCATCTCGCGCAGTGCCCCCGCGAGCTCGGCGGTGACCCG
Organism: Pseudonocardia yunnanensis; assembly: GCF_039534065.1. Lineage (NCBI taxonomy): Bacteria > Bacillati > Actinomycetota > Actinomycetes > Pseudonocardiales > Pseudonocardiaceae > Pseudonocardia > Pseudonocardia yunnanensis. The sequence continues at coordinate 148,379 of NZ_BAAAUS010000030.1, forward strand.
TGGCAGGTCGGCCCCGGGCTCGGCGAAGGCCCCAGGCACGCGCAGCACCCCGGCCCGGCGGTCGGCCTTGATGTCGACCCGGGCCACCAGCTCGCCGTCGAGCAGGAACGGGAACACGTAGTAGCCGTACTCCCGTTTCGGCTCCGGAACGTAGATCTCGATGCGGTAGCGGAACCCGAAGATCCGCTCGGTGCGCGCGCGCTCCCAGATGAGCGGATCGAACGGGCAGAGCAGCGCACGCCCGGCGATCCGGCGCGGGACACGCGCGCCCGGCACCCGGTAGCCCGGACGCGCCCAGCCGCGCACCTCCACCGGCTCCAGCTCCCCCGCCTTCACCAGCGCGAGCAGCGCCGCGCGGTGGGTGGCGGGTGCGAGCCGGTAGTAATCGCGCAGGTCGGTCTCGGTGGCGACGCCGAGCGCCGCCGCCGAGCGCAGGACCAGCGCGCGGGCCGCCTCCTCCTGCGAGGGCGGAGGCGCCGCGAGCACGTGGGGCGGAAGAACCCGCTCCGGAAGGTCGTAGAGCCGCTGGAAGTGGCGCCGCGTGCCCGTGGTGAGCGCGCCGATGCCGAAGAGGTACTCGCAGATGCGCTTGACGTCGGAGCGCTCCCACCACGACGCGCCGGGCGGACGCGGCCGCGCCGGCCCGCCGACCGCCGTCTCGAGCGCACCCGCGCCGATCGGGCCCAGCTCCTTGACCGCGGCGAGTACGTCGTCGACGAGACCGGGGTGCCGCTCGACCAGGGCTCCGTAGTGGCGCCACCAGCCGTCGCGCTTGGCCCCGGCGCGCAGGAGGGGCCAGTCCTCCACCGGGAGCAGGCTGGCCTCGTGGGCCCAGTACTCGGCGAGCAGCCGTGGGCGGCGCGCCGAGTGGGACCAGGCGGCATCGTCGACCAGCTCGCGCGGATAGGGCCCGAGCCGGCTGTAGAGCGGCATGTAGTGGGCCCGGACGGCCACGTTGACCGAGTCGAGCTGCAACAGCCGGATCCGGTCGAGGGTGCGCACGAGATGCCGGCGCGTGATCGGGCCTGCGGGGCGCGGGTCGGCGAATCCCTGGGCGGCGAGGGCGGCACGGCGGGCCGCGGCAGCACCGATCGTCTCGACGGAGGACGGGGGCGTCACGTTCCGGATGGTGCCAGTTCACCCCGACGTTTCCGCGGCCGCTCCGCCGCGATGACCAGGACGACCGCCACGAGCACCACCGCACCGCCGACGAGCTGCATCGTCGAGAACCGCTCGTTCGCCACGAGGACGCCGAGGAGCACGGCGATCACCGGGTTGACGTAGGCGTAGGTGGCGACCGTCGACACCGGCAGCGACGCCAGCGCGAACGCGTAGGCGCCGAACGCCGCGAGCGAGACCACCACGGCCATGTACGCCCACGCCCACCAGGCGACGACCGACACGGACCCGATGTCGAGCCGATCTCCGGAGGCCAGCGAGACCGTCATCAGGATGACCCCGCCCACGAACATCTGCGCCGCGGCCAGCGCGAAGGGGTTGGCCGGTGTGGGGAGCCGGGTGGTCGCGAACGTGCCCGTGGCCCAGCCGAGCCCGGCGAGCAGCACCAGCCACGGCCCCCACCACGCGCTGCCCTGCACACCACCGGACCCACCCGACGGTCCGGCGAGCAGAAGGATCGCGAGCCCGGCCACCCCGACCCCGACGCCGACGAGCGTGGCGGGCCGCGGCCGGTCCCCGGTGAGCGCCCGCAGCACGACGATGTAGAGCGGCACCGCGGCGATGAGCAGGGCAGCCAGGCCGGACGCCACCTGCTGTTGGGCCAGCGCCACGAGCCCGTTGCCCCAGGCGGGAAGCAGCAGACCGGACAGTGCCGTGGTGGCGAGCTGGCTGCGCGTCATCCGGAACCCTGCACGTCCGGCGACCGCCAGCACCACCAGCCCCAGGAGCGCTCCCCCGATCAGGAACCGCGCACCACCCGCGAACAGCGGCGGAACGTCGGCGATGATCAGCCGGTTGCCGAGGTAGGTGGAACCCCAGAGCACGTAGACGACGCCGAGGGCGACCCAGGCGAGGGCGCCGGGTGAGCGGGGAGCGACAGCGGCGTCCACGTCTTGACGTTGCCATAGCCAAGGACTCGCTGTCCTCCGGTTGGGACGACGCACACGTAGCGGTCACCGCGGACACATCTGCGCCCCGGACCGACCGCCACGGGGCCGTCGGCTTGAATGACGTGCATGGCCACCGCCACCGTCCATCGCGCCACCCCCGCCGACGTCGACGAGATCGTGCGCATCCAGTCCGGCACGTGGGAAGCCGCGTACGCCACGCTCGTCCCGGCGGAGGCGCTCGCCCAGCTGCGCAGCGAGGAAGCGCGAAAGGCCTGGACAGCGGCCGTCGAGGCCGGTCACGGCCAGGTTTTCGTCGCCACCGAAGGTGAGTGGACGGTCGGGTTCTGCGCCGCCGCGATCGCCGTGCCGCCGGAGCAGGCGGCCCCACCCACCGGGCCCACGCTGGAGCCGGGGGCGTGGGCCGAGGTCAGCGCTTTGCTGGTGGAGCCGCGGTGGGGCAGGCGCGGGCACGGCGGGCGGCTGCTGGCCACGGCCGCCGCCGGCCTGCGCGACGCGGGCGCGGTGTACGGGCTGGCCTGGGTGCCGGAGGCCGACGAGGCGTCCCGCCGGTTCTACGCCCACGCCGGCTGGGAGCCTGACGGCACGGTCCGCGTGCTCGACACCGGCGCAGGCGAGCTGCGCGAGGTGCGGATCACCGGTTCGCTCGACCTGCACCTGGAGCACTAGGGGCGTCGGCGCTCCTGGTGCTCAGCCGAGGTCGAGCAGCGCGTCCAGGCCGACCGTCAGGCCGGGCCGCTCCCGCACGGCCCGCACCGCCATCAGCACGCCCGGCATGAACGACGCCCGGTCGAAGGAGTCGTGGCGGATCGTGAGGGTCTCCCCCGTGGTGCCGAGCACGACTTCCTGGTGCGCCACCAGCCCGGGGAGCCGGACGGAGTGCACCCGGATGCCGTCGACCTCGGCGCCGCGGGCTCCCGGGAGCTCAGTGGTGGTGACGTCCGGCACCGGTCCGGCGCCCGCCTCGGCCCGCGCGGCGGCGATCAGGGCGGCCGTGTGCACCGCCGTGCCGGACGGGGCGTCGACCTTGCCGGCGTGGTGCAGCTCGATCACCTCGACGGACTCGAAGAACCGCGCGGCCTGCCGCGCGAACTGCATCGACAGCACGGCGCCGATACCGAAGTTCGGGGCGATGAGCACGTGTCCGGGGTGCTGCGCGAGCTTCCCGCGCACTGCGGCGAGCTTCGTCTCGTCGAACCCGCTGGTGCCGACCACCGCGGCGATGTCGTGCTCGATGCAGAACAGCACGTTGTCGAGCGCCACGCCGGGATGGGTGAAGTCGACGGCCACCTGCACGCCGGCGTCCACGAGCCGCGAGAGTGGGTCGCCCTCGTCGACCTGGGCGACGAGCTCCAGGTCCGGCGCTGCCTCGACGGCGCCGCACACCTGCGCGCCCATCCGCCCCTGCGCGCCCACCACACCGACCCGGATCCCGTTCTCCGCCACGACCGCAGACTAATCAGAGCCCCGGCATCAGCTGAGAACGAGCCCTCCTATCCACGCCGCCGCGGCGAGCAGACCGGTGAACAGCTCGATGACGATGCTCCAGCCCACCGCGGCGAGCGCCTGCCTGGTGGACGGCCACGCCTGCCCGTTCCCGCGGAGCCGGGCCAGCTCGGCGAGGTACACCCCGAGCACGAACCCGAGGAACAGACCCACCACCGGCACGACGAAGAACCCGACCACGCCCAGCACCGCTCCCGCGGCGATCGTGCGGCCGGGCACACCGGAGTCGCGCAGCCGACGACCGGGCAACAGGTACTTCGCCACGCTGCCCAGCACGACGATCCCCGTCGCGATGCCGAGCACCGCCCAACCGAGGGCGTCCCCGCGCGGGACCGCCCAGACGGCCACACCGGCGAGCACGAGGACCAGCCCGGGCAGTACCGGCACCACGACCCCGGCGATGCCGACGACGATCAGCAGCCCGGCGACAAGGGTCTCGGGGGACACCGGACCGATACTGGCATGCCGGACGAACTAGCCGAGCGAGCGCAGCGACGGCGGGAGGTCACGCTCCTTGTCGTACGGGCCGACCACCGCCGCTGTGAGAGGCGCGTCCAGCAACGTGCGAGCCAGGTCGGCCACCTGCTCCGGAGTGACGGCCGCGATGCGGTCGAGGCTCTCGGAGACCGCGCGCTGGCGGCCGTGGTCGAGCTCGCCCCGCCCGAGCCGGTTCATCCGCGACGGTGTGTCCTCCAGCCCGAGGACGAGCCCGCCGCGCAGGTTGCCCTGGGCCCGGGCGACCTCCGCAGGCGTCAGGCCGCCTGCCGCCACCTCGGCGAGCACCCCACGCACCACCGTGACGACCTCGTCGAGGTGCTCGGGCGCGCACCCGGCGTAAACGGCGAGGTGGCCCGCGTCGGAGTAGCTGGTGACCGCCGAATAGACGGAGTAGGCCAGTCCGCGCTGCTCACGGACCTGCTGGAACAACCGGGAGCTGGGGCCGCCACCGAGCGCGGTGTTGAGCACGGTGAGCGCGGTGCGGAGCGGGTTGTGGCGCGCCAGGCCCGGCACACCGAGCATGACGTGCGCCTGCTCGGTGTCCTCGGGGCGCAGCACCAGCCGTGGGCCCGGAGGCAGCACCGCCGGTTCCGGACGGCGCGGCCCGACGGGCACCGCGGTCGACCCGGCCTCGCCTGCCGCCCTGCCGAGGGCGTTGGCCACGAGCTCCACGACGTCGGCGTGCACGAGGTTGCCGGCGGCGGCGACCACCATCCGCGGGGTGGTGTACTGCCCCCGCCAGAAGCCGTGCAGGGTCTCGCGGCTCATCGACCGAACCGAGTCCTCGGTGCCGATCACCGGACGTCCCAGCGGGTGCTCGCCGAACAGAACCTCGTCGAACAGCTCGGCGAGCAGATCCTCGGGGTCGTCGTCGCGCATCGCGATCTCCTCGAGCACCACCCCCCGCTCGGTCTCGACGTCGGGCGGATTCATCGTCGCGTCCGTGACGACGTCGGCGAGCACGTCCACCGCGAGCGGCAGGTCGGTGTCGAGCACCTGCGCGTAGTAGCAGGTGTGCTCCTTCTCGGTGAACGCGTTGAGCTCGCCGCCGACGGCGTCGAACTGCTCGGCGATCTCCACCGCGGTACGCCGGCTCGTGCCCTTGAACAGCAGGTGTTCGAGGTAGTGGGCGGCTCCGGCCTGCAGCGGCGTCTCGTCACGCGAGCCGATGCCGATCCAGATCCCGAGCGACACCGAACGGACGCCGGGCACGCTCTCGGTGATCACGCGCAGGCCACCGGGGAGCACGGTGCGGGAGACGCCGCCGGGGGCGGGGGCCGAAGCCCCCGCCCCCGGCGTCAGAAGGACGTCGGTCAACTGGGCGAGACCTCGGCGGCCGGGGCCTCGACATCGGCGCCGGTGTCCCCGGCAGCGACGTCGGTGGCGGCGGCGTCACCAGCGGGCGCGCTGCCGTTCTCGGACTCCTCGCCCACCGGCACCAGGCTGATCTTGCCGCGGTTGTCGATGTCGGTGACCTCGACGCGGATCTTGTCGCCGACCTTGACGACGTCCTCCACCTTGGCGATCCGCTTGCCCTGGCCCAGCTTCGAGATGTGCACCAGGCCGTCCTTGCCCGGCACCAGCGAGACGAAGGCGCCGAACGCGGCGGTCTTGACCACCGTGCCCAGGAACCGCTCGCCGATCTTGGGCAGCTGCGGGTTGGCGATCGCGTTGATCATGCCGATCGCCGCCTCGGCCGACGGGCCGTCCGCCGCACCGACGTAGATCGTGCCGTCGTCCTCGATCGAGATGTCGGCACCGGTCTGCTCGGTGATCGAGTTGATCATCTTGCCCTTCGGGCCGATGACCTCGCCGATCTTGTCCACCGGCACCTTGATGGCGGTGACGCGCGGCGCGAACTGGCTCATCTCGTCGGGGCGGTCGATCGCCTCGCCGATGACCTCGAGGATCGTCAGCCGGGCGTCCTTGGCCTGCGAGAGGGCCGCGGCCAGCACCTCGGACGGGATGCCGTCGAGCTTGGTGTCGAGCTGCAGCGCCGTGACGAACTCGGCGGTGCCGGCGACCTTGAAGTCCATGTCGCCGAACGCGTCCTCGGCACCGAGGATGTCGGTGAGCGCGACGTAGCGCGTCTGGCCGTCGACCTCGTCGCTGACCAGACCCATCGCGATGCCCGCCACCGGTGCCTTCAGCGGCACACCGGCGTTGTACAGCGCCATCGTGGACGCACAGACCGAGCCCATCGACGTGGAGCCGTTGGAGCCCAGCGCCTCCGACACCTGCCGGATGGCGTAGGGGAACTCCTCGCGCGTGGGCAGCACCGGCAGCAGCGCCCGCTCCGCCAGCGCACCGTGGCCGATCTCGCGGCGCTTCGGCGACCCGACCCGACCGGTCTCACCGGTGGAGTACGGCGGGAAGTTGTAGTGGTGCAGGTAACGCTTGTGCGTCTCCGGGCCGAGCGAGTCGATCTGCTGCTCCATGCGGAGCATGTTCAGCGTGGTGACCCCCAGGATCTGGGTCTCACCGCGCTCGAACAGCGCCGAACCGTGGGCCCTCGGAATCACCTCGACCTCGGCCGACAGCGGCCGGATGTCGGTGATGCCGCGGCCGTCGATGCGGACCTGGTCGCGCAGGATGCGCTGGCGCACCAGCTTCTTGTTCAGCGCGCGGAACGCCGCGCCGATCTCCTTCTCGCGACCCTCGAACTGCGGGCCGACCTTGTCGAGCACCGCGGCCTTGACCTCGTCGAGGCGCGACTCGCGCTCCTGCTTGCCGCCGATGGCGAGCGCCTGGGCCAGGTCGTCCGAGGCGTTCGCGGCCACGGCCTCGAACACGTCGTCCTGGTAGGCGGGGTAGGTCGGGAAGTTGCCGGTGGGCTTCGCCGCGACGTCGGCCAGCTGCTGCTGCGCGATGCACAGGCTGCGGATGAACGGCTTCGCCGCCTCCAGCCCGGACGCAACGACCTGCTCGGTGGGCGCCTGCGCGCCACCGGCCACGAGCTCGATCGTCTCGGTGGTGGCCTCGGCCTCGACCATCATGATCGCGACGTCGTCACCGACGACCCGACCTGCGACGACCATGTCGAACACGGCCCGCTGCAGGTCCTCGTACTGCGGGAACGCCACCCACTGGCCGTCGATCAGCGCCACGCGGACGCCGCCGATCGGGCCCGAGAACGGCAGCCCGGCGAGCTGCGTGGACGCCGAGGCGGCGTTGATCGCCAGTGCGTCGTAGGGGTCCTGCGGGTCGAGCGAGAGGACCGTGACGACGATCTGGATCTCGTTGCGCAGACCGTCGACGAACGACGGGCGCAGCGGCCGGTCGATCAGGCGGCAGGTCAGGATCGCGTCGGTGCCCGGACGCCCTTCGCGGCGGAAGAACGAGCCCGGGATCTTGCCGATCGCGTACATCCGCTCCTCGACGTCCACCGTGAGCGGGAAGAAGTCGAAGTGCTCCTTGGGCTGCTTGGACGCCGTGGTGGCGGACAGCAGCATCGTCTCGTCGTCCAGGTAGGCGACGACGGAACCGGCGGCCTGGCGCGCGAGGCGCCCGGTCTCGAACCGGACGGTGCGGGAGCCGAAGCTCCCGTTGTCGATGACGGCGGTCGTCTCGTGGACGTTGTCCGCCGTATCGGTTGTCAGGGCATCTGTCATGAAGTGGACATCTCCTCTTCCAGAGGGGAGACCCCACGCCACACCGGGAGGACCCTCGGCCGAGCCGGTCATCGATCGAAGCACCCGGGCCGCGTGCGGGATGGGCCCGGGAGCCACTACCGAGGACCGGCGGATCAGCTACCGGAGGCGTGGCGTCGTGGAG